>NZ_FYDW01000002.1:0-881785 GCF_900187555.1 Pseudomonas sp. Irchel s3f19
TTATCTCTGCGCGCAGGCGGGCATCCTGAGCGCCTTTGCGAAGTTTGATCCGGCGTAGCAGTTCCGACTTTTCAGTTTCGGAAAGGGTAATGACGGTTGCTGGTCGGCCCATGTCGATGCCCTTGGAGAGTTGGCTTCCACAGAGCCTAGCTCAGATTTTCAGCGGTATTTGTGAAACACCACACTAGGCTCTATACGAAAAGTTTTGTGGGAGCGGGCTTGTCCCGCGATGGAGTGCGAAGCGCTCCTGTACCCGATATTAAATAGTGTCAAAGACGCCGCGAATTCAGGCTTTGCTGCCGCGTTGCGGCAGATCGCGGGGCAAGTCGGATCGCCGCACCGCCGCTCCCACAATGATGAATGACCATACTTTTCGTACAGAACCTAACGCGTGATGATCAGCGGGTGGCCGCGCTCGGGGTGCGCCTGCACCAGCACATCGATGCCGAACACCGCCTTCAGTGCCCCCGGCGTCAACACCTCCTGGGGTGATGCAAGGGCATGGCAGCGGCCCTGTTCGAGCAGCAGGATACGATCACAGTAGCGTGCCGCCAGGTTCAGGTCATGCAGGATCACCAGCACCGCAGCGCCGCGATCAGCGAAACGCCGCACCGCTTGCAGGGTCGTGTGCTGGTGCAGTGGGTCGAGCATCGAGGTCGGTTCGTCAAGCAGCAGTGTAGTGCCCTGCTCACCTGGCCACAGCTGGGCCAGCACGCGGGCCAGGTGTACCCGTTGCCGCTCACCGCCCGACAATGCCAGGTAGCTGCGCCCCAGCAGGTGCCAGGCATCCGCCGCACGCAAGGCCGCTTCGACGATCTCGGCGTCGCGCAGCTGGCCGCTGCCATGGGGCATCCGCCCCATCGCCACCACCTCTTCGACCCTGAACGAAAAGCCCAGGCTGGACACCTGCGGCAGCACCGCCAGGCGCTGTGCCCGCGCCTGCCCGGCCCAGTCAGTCAATGGCCTGCCCTGTAGCGTCACTCGCCCCTGGCCGGGGGCCAGCTCGCCACACAACACCCCCAGCAGGCTGCTCTTGCCCGCGCCATTGGGGCCGAGCACACCCACGACCTGCCCCGGGGTCAGTTGCAGGTGGATGTCATGCAGCACTTCATTGCTGCCCCGCCGCAGGTGCAGGCCCTCGACTTGCAACATCAGCTACGCCCTCGAATCAGCAGGACCAGGAAAAACGGCGCACCGATGAGGGCGGTGACGATACCGATCGGCAGCTCGGCCGGCGCCAGCACCAGCCGCGCCACCAAGTCGGCGAACAGCATCAGCACACCGCCGGCCAGCAGCGAGGCGGGCAACACCACCCGATGGTCGGGCCCTGCCAGCAATCGCACCAGGTGCGGCACCACCAGGCCAATGAAGCCGATCAGCCCGGCGGCGGCCACCGCCGCACCCACCCCCAAGGCGGTACAGAACACCAGTTCGCGCTTGAGCCGCTCCACCTCGATACCCAGGTGCCGCGCCTCCGATTCACCCAGCAGCAAGGCATTCAGCGCCCGCGCCCGACGCGGCAACCACAGCGCCACGCCCCCGGCCACCATCAGCAGCGGCCACAACCGCTCGTAGCTGGCACCATTGAGGCTGCCCAGGTTCCAGAAGGTCAAGGTGCGCAAGGTGGCATCATCGGCCAGGTAAGAGAACAAGCCCACCGCTGCGCCGCCCAATGCGGTCATCGCCACGCCGGCCAGCAACATCGTGGCGACATTGGTCTGGCCGTCACGCCGCCCCAGGCGATAGACCAGCGCGGTCACCCCCAGGCCACCGATAAAGGCACACAGCGACAACAGATAGGGCGCGAGCACATCGGGCATGCCGCCAAACCAGCTGCCACCGACGATGGCCACCGCAGCGCCCATCGCCGCCCCGGCAGCGACCCCCACCAGCCCCGGGTCGGCCAGCGGGTTGCGGAACAGCCCCTGCATGGCCACGCCGGACAGCGCCAGCACCGCCCCGACCGCCAGCCCCAGCAAGGTGCGCGGCAGGCGGATCTGGCCGAGGATCATCTCGGCCTGCTGCAGGTCATCACCCGCCACGGGCAGCCCCAACAAACGCAGGCCCGCGCGCAAGGTATCGAACAGCGGCAGGCTGACCGGCCCCAGGGCCAGGGACAACCACACCGCCAACAGGCACAACAGGCTCAGGCAGACGATCAGTGTGCGTGGCTGAACGCGCTGCTTCATTGCGCGAAGCTGGCCTTGGCTGCTGGGTAGAAGGCCCCAGCCAACGTGCGCAGGGACGCCGGCAAGCGTGGCCCAAGGCCGCCCACCAGCAGCGTCGGGTCGAGTGACACCAGGCGCTGCTCACGCACCGCACGGGAGGCCGCCAGCGCCGGGTTCTCCTTGAGCAACGCCTGCAGCGCCTGCTCATCGGCCAACGCACGGTCGGAAAACACCACCACGTCCGGGTCCAGCGCTGCCAGCGCTTCGCTGGAGAAGTTCTTGTAGCCTTGGTGCTCCGCCAGGTTGCGCGCCCCGGCCTGTCGCAGCAGCCAGTCGCCCGCGGTGCCTTGGCCAGCGATCAACGGCTTGGCACCGGCATGGCCAACCAGCAGCAACACGCCGGGCGCCTTCTGGCCCACCTGGGCTTGCTTGACCTCGGCCTGCAGCCCATCCAGCTGCTGGCGATAGCCTGTTGCCAGCGCAGTGGCTTGTTGCTCTGCACCAAGCAACTGCCCCAGGTGCCTGAGGTTTTCATCGACCGCGTCGAGTTCGGCCTTGCTCGAGAACAGTTCAACCCGCACGCCCGCCTTGCGGATCTGCGCCAGCACCGGTGGCGGCCCCATCTCTTCGGTACCCACCAACACATCAGGACGCAGGCTCAGAACGCCTTCGGCGGACAACTGCCGCTGATAACCGACACTCGGTAGCGCCTTCAGCGACTCGGGGTGTTGGCTGGTGGTATCGACGCCAACCAGGTGCGCTTCGCCGCCCAGCGCACTGACCCATTCGCTAAGCGCGCCACCAGCGCTGACCCAACGCTGCGGCAGTTCGGCAGCCAGGGCCTGGGTAGACAGCACTAAACCTGCGCACAGGGCGATCAGGGCGACGGGGCGGCGCATCATCGGATTTCCTTCTGAAGGCGGGCCGCGCGCCTTGTGGCGGGCGGCGGAACTGCGCACCATAGACGGCTGGGCGCAGCGAATGCGGGCAATTTGATAATTATTCGCATTGAAGCGTCAAGCCATCACGTGTTTCACGAGTCTTCCTTGCCATGCACTTGCTTTGTACTTCCAGCTCATTGGCCGAGGGCCACAGCCGCGCCTTCAGCGTAGACGGCGTCGACCTGCTCGGCGTCCGCCGCCAGGGCCAGGTGTACCTTTATCGCAACCGCTGCCCACACCGGGGCATCCCCCTGAACTGGGCAACCGATGCGTTTCTCGATGACAGCGCCAGCCTGATTCACTGCGCCCATCATGGCGCCTTGTTTCTTATAGAGAGCGGCGAATGCGTGGCTGGGCCTTGCGAGGGCGATGCGCTGCAGGCCCTGGGCTGCCACGAAGACAGCCAGGGCATCTGGCTCACGGGTTGAGCAACACGGGCAATGGGCGGTTGATGACAATGCGTTCGGCATCCAGATGGGTGCCGTAGGCCAGCACCTCGACCCCTTCAGCCACGGCGGCGCGCAACGCCTCGGCATAGGCCGCGTCGATTTCCTCGGCTGGGCGCACCGCTCCGACCCCGGTCAGGTTCACACAATAAAGCTGCACGGCACGAACACCATTGCGGGCCAACGTCGCCAGCTCGCGCAGGTGCTTGGCGCCGCGCTGGGTGACGGCATCGGGAAATGCCGCAACATCAGTGTCGGGGTAGCCCAGGGTCACGCTCTTGACCTCGACATAGGCCGGGCCGCTGTCGAACTCCAGGCGAAAATCGATGCGGCTGCCCTCTTCGCCATAGGCCACTTCGCGCCTGAGCGCCGTGAAGCCGGCCAGCTCGCTGATCACCCCGGCCCGCAACGCCTCTTCAACCAGTGCGTTGGCGCGCCCGGTGTTCACGCAGGCCAGCCGCCCCTGTGGCGTTTCGCTGATTTCCCAGGTGCCGGGCAGCTTGCGCTTGGGGTCGTTGGAGCGGCTGAACCACACCTGCCCGCCTTCGCGCATGCAGTTGAGCATGGAACCGGTGTTGGGGCAGTGAATGGTCAACTGCTCGCCACTGGCCAGTTCGATGTCCGCCAGAAACCGTTTGTAGCGACGCAGCAGGCGCCCCTGCTCGAGTGGAGGGAAGAATGCCATCAGCCTTGCCAACTGCGCAGGCCGCGAGCGATACGCTGCACCGCCTGCTCCAGGCGCGGCAGGCTCTGGGTGTAGGCAAAGCGCACGTGATGCCCTGCCAGGTGGCGGCCAAAGTCCAGCCCAGGGGTAAACGCCACGTGCTCGGTTTCGAGGAAGTGCCGGCAGAAGGCGAAGGCATCGCCGCCGAAGGCGCTGATGTCGGCATACAGATAGAAGGCCCCCTGGGGCTCCACGGCAATGCCGAAGCCCAGCTCGCGCAACGCCGGCAGCAGGTAGTCGCGACGGCGGGCGAACTCGGCACGGCGCGCTTCCAGAATCGCCAGGGTTTGCGGCTGGAAGCACGCCAGCGCAGCATGCTGGGCCATGCTCGGCGCACTGATGTACAGGTTTTGCGCGAGTTTCTCCAGGTCAGCCACCGCGCCAGGCGGCGCCACCAGCCAGCCCAAGCGCCAGCCGGTCATGCCGAAATACTTGGAAAAACTATTCAGCACAAAGGCTTCATCGTCCACTTCCAGCACACTGGGGGCATCCATACCGTAGGTCAGCCCGTGGTAGATCTCGTCCACCACCAAGTGGCCATGGCGTTCGCGGGTGGCGGCGGACAGGCTGGCCAGCTCGGCACGGTCCAGCACCGTTCCGGTCGGGTTGGCCGGCGAGGCGACCAGGGCGCCGACCGTGTCCTTGTCCCAGTAGCGCTCAACCAGGTCGGCTGTCAGTTGGTAATTGACCTCTGGCCCCACCGGCACCAATTGTGCGCCGCCTTCAACCAGGCGCAGGAAGTGGCGGTTGCAGGGGTAGCCCGGGTCGGCCAGCAACCAGTGCTTGCCGGGGTCGACCAACAGGCTGCTGGCCAGCAACAGCGCGCCAGAGCCGCCTGGGGTGATCAGAATGCGCTCGGGGTCGACACTCACCCCGTAACGCTGCCCATAGAAACCGGCGATCGCCTCACGCAGCGCCGGCAGGCCACGGGCGGCGGTATAGCGGGTGTGGCCCGCAGCCAATGCCGCCTGGCCGGCCTCGACGATGGGCGCAGCCGTGGTGAAGTCCGGTTCGCCGATTTCCAGGTGGATCACGTCGTGCCCGGCCGCCTGCAGCTCGTTGGCCCGCGCCAGCAGCGCCATGACGTGGAAGGGTTCGATGGCGCGGCTGCGCGCACTGTAGGGGTGGGCCATGACCTTCTCTCAATTGGGTCTAAACTGGAGATTCTACCTCTGCGCACTACCGAACGTGTGGCTCGCACCGCTGTCAATTATCTGGATCGGGCGGGGTAGCGCACCCCTGATCTATCTGGTAAGTTCGGCGGCTAGCAGTCGCAGGGCCGGTAGTTGCCGGAGATGGAGCAGCCTGCGCATTGGATCAGATGAGTAAGAGGCGGTCTATTCATGTCCACCCTAGAAAAGCAAAAATCGAATCAATCTCTTCATGGCGTCGATCCTTACGAGGTAAAAAAGGGTGAGGAGTACATGGGTAAGCCCATGCGAGATCACTTCACCAAAGTCCTCAACGCCTGGAAACAAGACCTCATGGAGGGTGTCGATAAAACCGTCGACCACATGAAGGAAGAAGCGGCCAACTTCGCTGACCCTGCAGACCGTGCAAGCCAAGAAGAAGAGTTTGCACTGGAACTGCGTAGCCGGGATCGCGAGCGCAAGCTGATCAAGAAGATTGATAAAACCCTGCAGTTGATCCAGGACGAAGAATACGGCTGGTGTGAATCCTGCGGCATCGAGATCGGCCTGCGCCGTCTGGAAGCCCGCCCAACCGCCGACCTGTGCTTCGACTGCAAGGAAATCGCGGAGAAAAAGGAAAAAACCGTCGGCAAAGGCTGATCCTTTTCCCATCCGAACGGGGCGCATCTTGCGCCCCGTTTCATTTTCAGACGCACGACAGCCATGAACGACTCCAGCTACATCGGGCGCTTCGCCCCTACCCCCAGCGGCTTTCTGCACTTCGGCTCGCTGGTCGCCGCCCTCGCCTCCTGGCTCGATGCCCGCGCCGTCAATGGCCGCTGGCTGCTGCGCATGGAAGACACCGACCCGCCCCGGGAAATGCCCGGCGCCCGCGATGCCATCCTGCAGACTCTGGAGCGCTACGGGTTGGCGTGGGACGGCGAGGTGGTGTTCCAGAGCCAGCGCCACGATGCCTATGCAGCCGTGGTCGACCGCCTGTTCAACATGGGCCTGGCCTACGCCTGCACCTGTTCGCGCAAACAGCTCGAAGGCCACAACGGCATTTACCCGGGGTTGTGCCGTAACGCCGGGCATGCCCGCGAAGGTGCGGCGATCCGCCTGCGGGTGCCGGAGTTGATCTACCGGTTCAGCGACCGGGTGCAGGGCACGTTCGAGCAGCATCTGGGCCGCGAGGTAGGCGACTTCGTCATCCAGCGCCGTGATGGGTTGTATGCGTACCAACTGGCGGTGGTGCTGGACGATGCTTGGCAGGGTGTTACCGACATCGTGCGGGGCGCCGACCTGCTCGACAACACCCCACGGCAGCTGTACCTGCAGGAGTTGCTGGGCTTCTCACAGCCGCGCTACCTGCATATTCCGCTGATCGTGCAGCCGGATGGGCACAAGCTGGGCAAGTCGTACCGTTCGCCGCCCCTGCAGGCGGAGCATGCTACACCGCTGCTGTTGCGGGCATTGCGGGCGTTGGGGCAGGAAGCAGACCCCGATTTGCTGTTGGCTACGCCGGCTGAAGTGTTGGCGATAGCCCGCCAGCAGTGGCGGCCGGAGGCGATTGCGCAGCGGACCACAGTGCCTGAAGCTGATTTGCGCTGAGCCTCGGATCTGACCGGCCAATGCGGTCAGTGTAGGAGCGGCCTTGTGTCGCGAAGGGCTGCAAAGCAGCCCCGGCAATAGGTGCGGCAGAGCTGAAATCCTGGGGCCGCTACGCGCCCCATCGCGACACAAGGCCGCTCCTACAGGAATCGCGTGATGCTAAACACCGCGCATCTCACCAAAAACAAAAGCCCAATACTTTCAAAACCTTGGCTAACGCAATGGATTCCCGCTAGCATCCCCCCCGCCATTTGCGCCAATAATAAGTCCAAGCCCGCAGCGCCCAACCATCGAGGCCAGCATGTACATCTATCGTTTGGTCCTGCTTCTGGTCGTGGGGATCTACCTGTTCTCCCCGGCCATCATGGACTGGTGGATCGAACCAACCGGTGCCTGGTACCGCCCCTACCTGCTCTGGCTGATCCTGATCGTCGTCACCTTCATCCTGCAGAGCCAACGAGATGCCGATGAGCTTTAGCCTGACCCAGATGATCCTGATCAGCGCCGCGTACCTGATGGTACTGTTCGGCGTGGCCTGGATCAGCGAGCGCGGGCTGATTCCCCGTTCGATCATTCGCCACCCGCTGACCTACACCCTGTCGCTGGGCGTGTATGCCAGTGCCTGGGCCTTCTATGGCTCGGTCGGCCTGGCCTACCAGTACGGCTATGGCTTCCTGGCCTGCTACCTGGGGGTTTCCGGGGCCTTCCTGCTGGCGCCGGTGCTGCTCTACCCCATCCTCAAGATCACCCGCACCTATCAGCTATCGTCCCTGGCCGACCTGCTGGCGTTTCGCTTTCGCAGCACCTGGGCCGGCGCGCTGACCACCGTCATCATGCTGATTGGCGTATTGCCGTTGCTGGCCCTGCAGATCCAGGCGGTGGCCGATTCGATCAGCATCCTTACCGGCGAGCCGGTCAAGGCCAGGGTGGCCTTCGCCTTTTGTGCACTGATCACCCTGTTCACCATCTTCTTCGGCTCGCGGCACATCGCCACGCGCGAGAAGCACGAAGGGCTGGTGTTCGCCATTGCCTTCGAGTCGGTGATCAAACTGCTGGCCCTGGGCGGTATCGGGCTGTATGCCTTGTACGGTGTGTTCGGCGGCCCGCACGAGCTTGAAGTGTGGCTGCTGCAGAACCAGACCGCCCTGGCCGCACTGCACACACCGCTGCAGGAAGGGCCATGGCGCACCCTGCTGCTGGTGTTCTTCGCCTCGGCCATCGTCATGCCGCACATGTACCACATGGCCTTTACCGAAAACCTCAACCCGCGCTCGCTGGTCAGTGCCAGCTGGGGCCTGCCGCTGTTCCTGTTGCTGATGAGCCTGGCCGTGCCGCTGGTGCTATGGGCCGGCCTGCGCCTGGGCGCCAGCACCAACCCCGAGTACTTCACGCTGGGCCTTGGCATTGCTGCCAACAACGAGGCGCTGGCGCTGCTGGCGTATATAGGCGGCCTGTCAGCGGCCAGCGGGTTGATCATCGTCACCACCCTCGCGCTGTCGGGCATGGCCCTCAACCACCTGGTGCTGCCGCTGTACCAGCCGCCGGCCGAAGGCAACATCTACCGCTGGCTGAAATGGACACGCCGCGCGCTGATCGTCGCCATCATCACCGCCGGCTTCATGTTCTACCTGACCCAGAACAACCACCAGAGCCTGGCCAACCTGGGCATCGTCGCGTTTGTCGCCACCTTGCAGTTCCTGCCGGGCGTGCTGTCGGTACTGTATTGGCCGACCGCCAACCGCCGCGGCTTCATCGCCGGCTTGCTGGCCGGCACCCTGGTGTGGATGGTGACCATGCTGCTGCCGCTGCTGGGCAATCTGCAGGGCTTCTATATCCCGTTGCTGGACATGATCTATGTGCTCGACGACACCAGCTGGCACATGGCGGCCATCGCCTCGCTGGCGGCCAACGTCTTGCTGTTTACCCTGATCTCGCTGTTCACCAACGCCAGCAGCGAAGAGGTCAGCGCCGCCGAAGCGTGCGCGGTGGACAACGTGCGGCGCCCGCAGCGCCGTGAGCTGCATGCCGCCTCGCCGCAGGAGTTTGCCACCCAACTGGCCAAGCCATTGGGCGCCAAGGCCGCGCAGAAAGAAGTGGAACAAGCACTGCGCGACCTCTACCTGCCATTCGACGAGCGCCGCCCCTACGCGTTGCGCCGCCTGCGCGACCGCATCGAGGCCAACCTCTCGGGCCTGATGGGCCCGAGCGTGGCCCAGGACATGGTCGAGACCTTCCTGCCCTACAAGTCCGGCAACGAAAACTACGTCACTGAAGACATCCACTTCATCGAAAGCCGCCTGGAAGACTATCACTCACGCCTGACCGGCCTTGCCGCCGAGCTCGACGCCTTGCGCCGCTACCACCGCCAGACCCTGCAGGAACTGCCCATGGGCGTGTGCTCCCTGGCCAAGGACCAAGAGATCCTGATGTGGAACAAGGCCATGGAAGAGCTCACCGGCATCGCTGCCAAGCACGTGGTCGGGTCGCGCCTGGTGACCATCGGCGAGCCGTGGCGCGGCCTGCTGCAAGGCTTCATCGACCTGCCCGACGAACACTTGCACAAGCAACGCCTGGCCCTCGACGGCCAGCCCCGTTGGCTGAACCTGCACAAGGCCGCCATCGACGAGCCACTGGCACCGGGTAACAGCGGCCTGGTGCTGCTGGTCGAAGACCTGACCGAAACCCAGGCCCTGGAAGACAAGCTGGTGCACTCCGAGCGCCTGGCCAGTATCGGCCGCCTGGCGGCGGGCGTGGCCCACGAAATCGGCAACCCGATCACCGGCATCGCCTGCCTGGCGCAGAACCTGCGCGAAGAACGCGAGGGTGATGGCGAGATCACCGAGCTGTCGAGCCAGATTCTGGAGCAGACCAAACGGGTCTCGCGCATTGTCCAGTCGTTGATGAGCTTCGCCCATGCCGGTGGCAGCCACCAGAACAGCGAAGAGCCGGTGTGCCTGGCCGAAGTGGCGCAGGATGCCATCGGCCTGCTGGCGTTGAACCGGCGCAACTTCGAAGTCCAGTTCTTCAACCTCTGCGACCCGGAACACTGGGCCGAAGGGGACCCCCAGCGCCTGGCCCAGGTGCTGATCAACCTGCTCTCCAATGCCCGCGACGCGTCGCCGCCCGGCAGTGCCGTGCGCGTGCGCAGCGAAATCAGCGAACACACCGTCGACCTGATCGTCGAAGACGAGGGCAGTGGCATCCCGAAGAACATCATGGACCGCCTGTTCGAACCCTTCTTCACCACCAAGGACCCGGGCGAAGGAACCGGACTGGGGCTCGCTCTGGTCTATTCCATCGTGGAAGAGCATTATGGGCAAATCACCATCGACAGCCCTGCCGATATCGAACGGCAACGTGGCACCCGGATCCGCGTGACCCTGCCCCGGCATGTCGTAGCGACGTCCCCTGAAATTCGAGACCGTCGAGAGAATTGAATCAATGCCGCATATTCTGATCGTCGAAGACGAAACCATCATCCGCTCGGCCTTGCGTCGCCTGCTCGAGCGGAACCAGTACCAAGTCAGCGAAGCCGGCTCGGTGCAGGAAGCCCAGGAACGCTTCAGCATTGCCACCTTCGACCTGATCGTCAGCGACCTGCGCCTGCCGGGCGCACCTGGCACCGAGCTGATCAAGCTCGGCCAGGGCACCCCGGTGCTGATCATGACCAGTTACGCCAGCCTGCGCTCGGCGGTGGATTCGATGAAAATGGGCGCGGTGGACTACATCGCCAAGCCCTTCGACCACGACGAGATGCTACAAGCTGTGGCGCGCATCCTCCGTGACCGGCCAAGCGCGCCCGCTGCCGCACCGGCTACCGAGCCGCGCAGCAACGGCAAGGCCGCCGCTGCCGACAAGGGCAGCAATGCCTCGGCCAACGGCGAAATTGGCATCATCGGCTCGTGCCCGCCGATGCAGGACATGTACAGCAAGATCCGCAAGGTGGCGCCGACCGATTCCAATGTCCTGATCCAGGGCGAATCGGGCACCGGCAAGGAGCTGGTCGCCCGCGCCCTGCACAACCTGTCGCGGCGGGCCAAGGCACCGATGATCTCGGTGAACTGCGCGGCCATCCCCGAGACCCTGATCGAGTCCGAGTTGTTCGGCCACGAAAAAGGCGCCTTCACCGGCGCCAGCGCAGGGCGCGCCGGGCTGGTTGAAGCGGCGGACGGCGGCACCTTGTTCCTCGATGAGATCGGCGAATTGCCACTGGAAGCACAGGCTCGCCTGCTGCGCGTGCTGCAGGAAGGCGAAATCCGCCGGGTCGGCTCGGTGCAGTCGCAAAAGGTCGATGTGCGCCTGATTGCAGCGACTCACCGCGACCTGAAAAACCTGGCCAAGGCCGGCCAGTTCCGTGAAGACCTTTATTACCGCCTGCACGTGATCGCCCTGAAACTGCCCGCCCTGCGCGAGCGCGGCAGCGACGTCAACGAGATTGCCAGCGCCTTCCTGGCCCGCCAGAGCGCACGCATCGGCCGTGATGACCTGCACTTCTCTGCCGACGCCGAACAGGCCATTCGTCATTACAGCTGGCCGGGTAACGTGCGTGAACTGGAAAACGCCGTCGAGCGCGCGGTGATTCTCAGCGAGAGCGCAGAAATTTCGGCCGACCTGCTGGGCATCGACATCGAGCTGAGCGACCTGGAAGACGACGACCTGCTCGACAACGCCCTGGGCGGCGCCAGCGCTGGCAATGCCAGCCATGAGCCGACCGAGGACCTGTCACTGGAGGACTACTTCCAGCACTTCGTCCTGGAGCACCAGGACCACATGACCGAGACAGAGCTTGCCCGCAAGCTTGGCGTCAGCCGCAAATGCCTGTGGGAACGCCGTCAGCGCCTGGGCATCCCGCGGCGCAAGAGTAACGCTACCAGCGAGTAATTCAACCTGCCCAGTGTTCGCCGCAGCAAGTGCGGCGCCTGGGAGATCGAGCGCCGCCCGCGCGGCGCTTCGCGGCGCAAGGCCGCTCCCACATCTGTTTCGGGCCAATCAATCCTGAGCCATTGGCGCGCGCCCCCTTGTTTGCCCCCTTCGATATAGCGCCGTGCACCAAAGGGTACGCGCGCCAATGGCACAGGCATAACTGGCCCGAAACAAATGTGGGAGCGGCCTTGCGCCGCGAAGCGCCGCGCGGGCGGCGCTCGATCGCATAGGCGCTGAACAGGTTGTGGCGAACACACTTGGCCTTGGGCACACCCCAGGTAACACATCAGTTACCGCAAAAATCTGTTACCCAACCTTTCAGACGTAACAGTAACCGAGGTGTACGGTAACGAAACCCCGCCATTTTCCGCCCACCAGAATCCTGCGAAAACCTGCAAACCCTTGATTTCATTGGGTTTCGAAAAGTTGGCACGGCACCTGCTATATGCTTAGTACAAAAACAATAACAAGCACTGCAACTCAGAATAAGAACAAGACGAAACGGCTCACGCACAATAAAAACAAGACGGCGGAGGCGCAGCTAACTGATTCTTTTGGAGAGGATGCGTGTTTGGGGCTTGCCCCACGACCAGGCAGAGAACAACAAAAACTGCACTAAAAAGCAGCGCCTGAACTGGTTGGATCGACAGATCAACGTGACATCAGCGGCCAAAGCAATCCGTTTGCTCTTTACCCCTGGATTAGGGGTCGTCCACAAGCTTTGCGATTTGTGGGCAGGGCACTCAACAAAAACAAGAAGCCCAGCAAAAAAATAATAAGAGCACGCAACGACTTCTTGGGGAGCTTAGGCTCCCCTTGTCGTTTCTCCCTTCTGGCAGTCATCCTGCTACCCGCCTACACCATTCCTTGAGTAAATGCTAGAATCCCCGCCCATCATGCGGCCATTCTCCTATTCTTGGCCGAACATTCCTTCAAACAGTGCATCCCATGCTGAAGAAGCTGTTCCAGTCGTTCCGCCCTCCCGTACCGGGCCAGCACCACAGGCGCACCACGCCCGAGGTGATCAACAAGAGCCAACACTCGCTGCAACGCCACCAGTTCAGCCGCCACGCGGTGAACATCGTCGAGCGCCTGCAGAGTGCGGGCTACCAGGCTTACCTGGTCGGTGGCTGTGTCCGCGACCTGATGCTGGGCATCACGCCCAAAGACTTCGACGTCGCCACCAGCGCCACGCCCGAACAGGTCCGTGCCGAGTTCCGTAACGCGCGCATCATTGGTCGCCGCTTCAAGCTGGTCCACGTGCATTTCGGCCGTGAAATCATCGAAGTCGCCACCTTCCGCGCCCACCACTCGGAAGACGACCAAGGTGATAACCACCGTTCGTCGCACAATGCCAGTGGCCGCATCCTGCGTGACAACGTGTACGGCACCCTGGAAGAAGACGCGCAACGCCGCGACTTCACCATCAATGCCCTCTACTACGACCCCGTCAGCGAGCGCATCCTCGATTACGCCAACGGCGTGCACGATGTGCGCAACCGGCTGTTGCGCCTGATTGGTGACCCGACCCACCGCTACCAGGAAGACCCGGTGCGCATGCTGCGTGCCGTGCGTTTCGCCGCCAAGCTCGACTTCGGCATCGAGAAGCACACGGTGCAGCCGATCCGCGAGTTGGCCCCGCTGCTGCGCGAGATCCCGCCTGCGCGCCTGTTCGAGGAAAGCCTGAAGCTGTTCCTCTCGGGCCAAGGTGCGATGGCCTTCGAAATGCTGGTCGACCTGCAGCTGTTCGAGCCGTTGTTCCCGGCCAGCGCGCAAGCCCTGGACGAACGCCCGAGCTACACCCACACCTTGATCAGCCAGGCGCTGACCAACACCGATCTGCGCGTCAAACAGGGCAAACCGGTCACGCCGGCCTTCCTCTTCGCCGCGCTGCTGTGGCCCGCCCTGCCGGCCCGTGTGCTGCACCTGCAAAACCAGGGTGTGCCACCGATCCCAGCCATGAACGGTGCGGCCCACGACCTGATCGCCGAACAGTGCGCACGCATTGCTATCCCGAAGCGTTTCACCCTGCCGATCCGCGAGATCTGGGACATGCAGGAACGCCTGCCACGTCGCAGCGGCAAGCGCGCCGACCAGTTGCTGGACAACCCGCGCTTCCGTGCCGGTTACGACTTCCTGCTGCTGCGTGAAAGCGCTGGCGAGGAAACCGATGACCTCGGCCAATGGTGGACTGACTACCAAGATGCCAACGACAGCCAGCGCCGCGACATGATCCGTGAGCTGGGCAGCCGCGACGAAGGTACCGGCGCCGGCCCGCGCAAGCGCAAACGCAGCCCCAGCAAGCGTAAACGCGGTGGCGACGAGGCGTTCGAGTGACAACGCGCGCCTACATCGGCCTGGGCAGCAACCTGGACGCGCCTGCAGAACAACTGCAGAACGCCTTCCAGGCGCTGGGCCAGGCCGAAGGCACCCGCCTGGTGGCGGCCTCGGGCCTGTTCACCAGCGACTCGCTGCTGCCTGGCCAGCCGCGCTACACCAACGCCGTGGCGGCGCTCGACACCTCGCTCGAGCCATTGGCCCTGCTCGACGCCCTGCAGGCCATCGAAAATGACCAGGGCCGCGTGCGCAAGGAGCGTTGGGGCCCTCGCACGCTCGACCTGGATATCCTGCTGTTCGGCGACCAGCTGATCGACGTGCCGCGCCTGCAGGTACCGCATTACCACATGCACGCCCGCGCCTTCGTGCTGTACCCCCTGGCCGAACTGGTGCCAGACGGCTTCTGCCTGCCCGATGGCCGCGAACTCGCCGAGCTCATCCGCGCCTGCCCGTTCGTCGGTCTCGAGCGCCTGTAATTCGGGCGCTCCAGGCGACGGTAACGCCAGTAACACCCTGTTAGTAACAATGCGGTAACAGGGTGATTGACTTCCCCCACCTCGCTCACGACTATAGGCGTCCCGTGTGGCACCCCTGTGCCGCATACCCGTATTTAGGCCCGGACGGACCTGCGAACATCACGCGCGATGATGTGCCGCTCCGGAAGATGACTACACGCGTTGTATGCAGTCGTTTTAACAGCGCCTGAACGAGGATTTTCCTACATGCCTGAAGTAACCCTGACCACCCTGCATGGCCTCAAGGCCAAGGGTGAAAAAATCACCATGCTGACCTGCTACGACGCGACCTTCGCCAAGGCCGCCAGCCAGGCCGGTGTCGAAGTGTTGCTGGTGGGCGACTCGCTGGGGATGGTCCTGCAAGGCCACGACAGCACACTGCCTGTGACCACGGCGGAAATGGCCTACCACACTGCCTGCGTCAAGCGTGGCAACGATGGCGCGCTGATTCTGGCCGACCTGCCGTTCATGGCGCACGCCACCCCCGAGCAGGCCTTCGCCAACTGCGCCACGCTGATGCAGGCCGGCGCCCACATGATCAAGCTCGAAGGCGCCGCCTGGCTGGCCGAGACCGTTCGCCTGCTGGCCGAGCGCGGTGTACCGGTGTGTGCGCACATGGGCCTGACGCCACAGACCGTCAACGTGCTGGGCGGTTACAAGGTGCAGGGCCGCCAGGAAGCCCAGGCGCGGCAGATGCGTGCCGACGCCATTGCCTTGGAACAGGCCGGCGCGGCCATGCTGCTGCTCGAATGCGTGCCAAGTGAACTGGCAGCGGAAATCACCCAGGCGGTGAGCATTCCGGTGATCGGCATCGGCGCCGGCAGCGCCACCGATGGCCAGGTGCTGGTACTGCACGACATGCTCGGCCTGTCGCTGAGTGGCCGGGTACCGAAGTTCGTGAAGAACTTCATGGCCGGCCAGCCGGACATCGACAGCGCCCTCGCCGCCTACGTGAAGGCGGTCAAGGACGTCAGCTTCCCCGCCAGCGAACATGGGTTCAGCGCATGAACACTGTCAAGACCGTCCGTGAACTGCGCGCCGCCGTTGGCCGCGCCCGCGGCGAAGGCAAGCGCATCGCGTTCGTGCCGACCATGGGCAACCTGCACAGCGGCCATGCCGCCCTGGTCACCAAGGCCGCCCAGCGAGCCGATTTCGTGGTTGCCAGCATCTTCGTCAACCCGCTGCAGTTCGGCGTCAATGAAGACCTCGACGCCTACCCGCGCACCCTGGCTGCCGACCAGGAGCGCTTGCTCCAGGCCGGCTGCAACCTGCTGTTTGCCCCGACTGTCGACGAGATGTACCCCGACGGCATGAGCGTGCAAACCCGGGTAAGCGTGCCCCAGCTCTCCGAAGGCCTGTGCGGCGCCAGCCGGCCAGGGCATTTCGAGGGTGTGGCGACGGTGGTCAGCAAGCTGTTCAACATGGTCCAGCCGGACCTCGCCGTGTTCGGCGAGAAGGACTTCCAGCAGCTGGCCGTGATCCGCGCCATGGTGCGCGACCTGAACATGCCCATCCAGATCATCGGTGAGCCGACCGTGCGCGCCGAGGACGGCCTGGCGCTGTCGTCGCGCAATGGTTACCTCACGCCCGAGCAACGTGTTACCGCGCCTGCGCTGTACCGCACCCTGCAGCACATCGGGGCGGCGCTTGGCCGTGGCCAGCGTGATTTTGCGGCACTGGCCGCAGAAGGGCTGGCGCAACTGACCGCTGCGGGGTTGCGCCCGGACTACCTGGAAATTCGCCATGCCGTGAGCCTGCGCCCGGCGCTGATCGATGATCGGGACCTGGTGGTGATCGCGGCGGCTTACCTGGGTAACACCCGGTTGATCGACAACCTGTACCTGCACGTGGAAGACAAGACCGCCTGATCACGCGGTTTTCCGGGGGCGTTTTGCGCCCCTTTCGCGGCGCAAGGCCGCCCCCGCAACACACCGTGCAGATGCCCCGCGATATCCCGTCACGCCCCCATTCCCCCCGCGCCGCCAATGCCTATAATGACTGCCTGCAACTGACAGCCAAGGCCAATGTCCAAGGCCTCACAACGCACCAAGGAACCCTCCGCAATGGCGTATTACCGTACACCCCATGATGTGACGGCCCTGCCCGCATGGCAGGCGCTCCAGCAACACCGCGACGCCATGCAAGACTTCAGCATGCGTGACGCCTTCGCCGCCGACCCCAAGCGCTTTGACCAGTTCTCGCTGAGCTGCTGCGGCTTGTTTCTCGACTACTCGAAAAACCTGATCAACGAACAAAGCCGTGACCTGCTGGTGAACCTGGCCAAAGAAGTCGGCCTGCAAGATGCCATCAAGTCGATGTTCAACGGCGAGATCATCAACGCCTCCGAAGGGCGCCCGGTGTTGCACACCGCCCTGCGCCGCCCGGTCGGCGACAAGCTCAGCGTCAACGGCGTCAACGTGATGCCCGAAGTGCACAAGGTGCTCAACCAGATCACTGAACTGGTGGGGCGCATCCACGACGGCCTGTGGCGCGGTTACAGCGAAAAACCGATCACCGACGTGGTCAACATCGGCATCGGTGGCTCGTTCCTCGGCCCCGAGCTGGTCTCCGAGGCACTGCTGCCCTACGCGCAACGTGGCGTGCGCTGCCACTACCTGGCGAACATCGATGGCAGCGAGTTCCACGAACTGTCGGCCAACCTGCGCGCCGAAACCACCCTGTTCATCGTTTCGTCGAAGTCGTTCAACACCCTCGAAACACTGAAGAACGCCATGGCCGCGCGTACCTGGTACCTGGCCCAGGGCGGTTCGGAAGCCGAGCTGTATCGCCACTTCATCGCTGTTTCCAGCAACAAGGCCGCCGCCGTGGCCTTCGGCATTCGTGAAGAGAACATCTTCCCGATGTGGGACTGGGTGGGTGGGCGCTATTCGCTGTGGTCGGCCATCGGCCTGCCGATCGCCCTGGCCATCGGCACCGCCAACTTCAAGGAGCTGCTGTCTGGCGCCTACACAATGGACCAGCACTTCCAGACCGCGCCGTTCGAACAGAACATGCCAGTGCTGCTGGCCCTGTTGGGCGTGTGGTATGGCAACTTCTGGGGCGCGCGCAGCCATGCGATCCTGCCGTATGACCACTACCTGCGTAACATCACCAAGCACCTGCAACAGCTGGACATGGAGTCCAATGGCAAGAGCGTGCTGCAGGACGGCACACCGGTGAACACCGACACCGGCCCGGTGATCTGGGGTGGCGTTGGCTGCAACGGCCAGCATGCCTACCACCAGTTGCTGCACCAGGGCACCCAGCTGATTCCGGCCGACTTCATCGTGCCGGTGGTGAGCTTCAACCCGGTTGCCGACCACCACCAGTGGCTGTACGCCAACTGCCTGTCGCAGAGCCAGGCGCTGATGCTCGGCAAGACCCGTGACGAAGCCGAGACCGAACTGCGCGGCAAAGGCCTGAACGAAGCAGACATCGAGAAGCTGGCACCACACAAGGTGATCCCGGGCAACCGCCCGAGCAACACCCTGGTGGTCGAGCGCATCAGCCCGCGCCGCCTGGGCGCACTGGTGGCGATGTATGAGCACAAGGTCTTCGTGCAGAGCGTGATCTGGGGCATCAATGCCTTCGACCAGTGGGGCGTGGAGCTGGGCAAAGAGCTGGGCAAGGGTGTCTACCAGCGCCTTGTAGGCAGCCTGGAAGACAGCGCCGAAGACGGTTCGACCCAGGGCCTGATCAACTACTTCCGCGGCCGTCACCGCGGTTGATGCCAGCGGGGCCAACCGCCAGCTGAAATGACAGAAGGGCTCACCGCCAAGGTGGGCCCTTCGTCTTTCATGCCCAGGCGAACCCAGCCTGGCTACACTTGTCCATCGAATAGCCGTTGCAGTCCATCGCCCCGACAAGAGCAGGACAACCGCCATGTTCGATATACGCGACTACCCCCAGGCCCTGGCCGTCAGCCAATCGGCCGCCCTCACTGACGAAGAGTACCGCCGCCTCTACCAGCAATCGGTCGACGACCCCGATACGTTCTGGGCCGAGCAGGCCAAGCGCCTGGACTGGGTCAAGCCCTGGTCGAGCGTGCAGCAATGCGACCTGAAAACCGGCAAGGCCCGTTGGTTCGACGGCGGCCAGCTGAACGTCAGTTACAACTGCATCGACCGCCACCTGGCCACGCGCGGCGAACAGACCGCCTTGCTCTGGGAAGGCGACGACCCTAAAGACGCCAAGGCCATCAGCTACCGCGAATTGCACCGCCAGGTCTGCCGCCTGGCCAATGCCCTGAAAGCGCGTGGGGTGAAAAAGGGCGACCGGGTCTGCATCTACATGCCAATGATCCCTGAAGCGGCCTTTGCCATGCTCGCCTGCACGCGGCTGGGCGCCGTGCACTCGGTGGTGTTTGGGGGCTTTTCGCCCGATGCCCTGCGCGACCGCATCCTCGATGCCGATTGCCGCACCGTGATCACCGCCGATGAAGGCGTACGCGGGGGCAAGCGCATCCCGCTGAAGCTGAACGTCGACAAGGCACTGGCCAACTGCCCCGATGTCAGCAGCGTATTCGTCGTGCGCCGCACCGGGGGCGACATCGCCTGGGATGAACGCCGCGACCTCTGGTATCAGCAGGCAACCGAGCAGGCGGGTGACGACTGCCCGCCCGAACCCATGGGCGCAGAAGACCCGCTGTTCATCCTCTACACCTCCGGCAGCACCGGCAAACCCAAAGGCGTGTTGCATACCACCGCAGGCTACCTGCTGCAGGCCACACTCACTTTCAAGGTGGTGTTCGACTACCGCGAGGGTGAGGTGTTCTGGTGCACGGCGGACGTGGGCTGGGTCACCGGCCACAGCTACATCGTCTATGGCCCGCTGGCCAATGGTGCGATTTCACTGATGTTCGAAGGCGTGCCCAATTACCCGGACACATCGCGCTTCTGGCAGGTGGTGGACAAGCACCAGGTGAACATCTTCTACACCGCGCCCACGGCCTTGCGCGCCCTCATGCGCGAAGGCTCCGGCCCGCTGCAGAGCACCTCGCGCCAGAGCCTGCGCCTGCTCGGCAGTGTTGGCGAGCCGATCAACCCGGAAGCGTGGGAATGGTATTTCGAAGAAGTCGGGCGCAAGCGCTGCCCGATCGTCGATACCTGGTGGCAGACTGAAACCGGCGGCATCATGCTCACCCCGTTGCCCAGCACGCAGCGGCTCAAGCCCGGCTGCGCCAGCCAGCCCATGTTCGGTGTGCAGCCAGTGCTGCTGGACGAAAAAGGCGCACTCATCGAAGGCCCCGGCGCCGGCCTGCTGGCCATCAAGGCCAGTTGGCCCGGGCAGTTTCGCAGCGTCTATGGCGACCATCAGCGCATGGTCGAAACCTACTTCAAGCCCCTGCCCGGCTACTACTTCACCGGTGACGGCGCACGCCGCGATGCCGATGGCGACTACTGGATAACCGGGCGCATCGACGACGTTATCAACGTGTCCGGCCACCGCATCGGCACGGCCGAGGTGGAAAGCGCGCTGGTCCTGCACGACAGCGTCGCCGAAGCGGCAGTGGTCGGCTACCCCCATGACCTCAAGGGCCAGGGGGTGTACGCCTTTGTCACGACCATGAACGGCGTGGACCCGGACGACGCGCTCAAGGCCGAACTGCTGGCCTTGGTCAGCAAGGAAATCGGCAGCTTCGCCAAACCGGAACTGATCCAATGGGCGCCGGCGCTGCCCAAAACCCGCTCGGGCAAGATCATGCGGCGTATACTGCGCAAGATCGCCTGCAACGAGCTGGAAAACCTCGGCGATACTTCGACCCTGGCCGACCCGAGCGTGGTCCAGGGCTTGATCGACAAACGCCTCAACCAATAGCCGGCGGCACATGTTCATGGCCGCCCTGAACGACAGGTCGCCATGGAAGCCCTTCGCCGCCGCATCGAAACCCAGGTCATGAGCCTCACCGGGCTGGCCCTCGGCCAGCTCGACCTGGAATCGCCCAAGGGCGACCCTGGCCTGTTTGGCCCGCAAAGCATCAGTTGGCAGGTACACGGTGACTTCCCGAGCATGCTGGTCGGCGGCATCAGTGCCCTCATGCTGCAACTGCTGCACCCTCTGGCCCTGGCCGGGGTGTGGGACCACTCGAACTTTCGCCAGGACCTGCTCGGCCGTTTGCGCCGCACCAGCCAGTTCATTTCCGGCACCACCTTTGGCTCGACCCGCGACGCCGACTGGCTGATCGAAAAGGTCCGCACCATTCACCTGCAAGTCACCGGTACCGCGCCGGATGGCCGCCCCTATGCGGCCAGCGACCCGGGCTTGCTGACCTGGGTGCACGTCGCCGAGGTGAGCAGTTTTCTCGCCGCCCACCTGCGTTACCGCAACCCGCACCTGCCGCGTGCCGAGCAGGATGCCTACTACAACGAGATTGCCCTGATCGCCGAACGCCTTGGCGCCCGTGATGTACCGCGCTCCTGCCAGCAAGTCGAAGACTACCTGCGGCAGATACGCCCGCAGTTGCAGAGCGATGCGCGCAGCTTCGAGGTGGTCGACATCCTGCTTGCCGCACCGGCCCCCAGCCGCCTGGCGCAACCTGTCGGCAAGCTGATGCTGAACGCGGGCATCGACCTGCTGCCCGATTGGGCCCAGGCCATGCTGGGCCTGCAACAAGGCCCCTTGCAGCGCCGCATGATCCGCCTTGGCCTGCAACGCACGGCGCCGGTACTGCGCTGGGCCATGCGCGACGGCTCGGCGCATCGGGCAAAACGCCGCATGGGCATCGAATGAGGCGAAATGGTCGCCTCAGCGGAACTGATTTAACGTGCCATACTCCAAGCACTCCTGCTTAGACAGACGAAGCGACACATGTACAAAGGATTGACTCGCGCCCTCGGCGCCATGCTGGCCCTCGTAGCCCTCTATAGCCTGCTCGGCTTTCTCATTCTTCCCGGTGTGGCCCTGCGCATCGCCAACCAGCAGTTGGCGCACTATGCCAGCGTGCCGGCGCACCTGCAGCGCATCGAGCTGAACCCCTTCAGCCTCG
Source organism: Pseudomonas sp. Irchel s3f19 (assembly GCF_900187555.1). Classification (NCBI taxonomy): domain Bacteria; kingdom Pseudomonadati; phylum Pseudomonadota; class Gammaproteobacteria; order Pseudomonadales; family Pseudomonadaceae; genus Pseudomonas; species Pseudomonas sp. Irchel s3f19. Next base: position 21,781 of record NZ_FYDW01000002.1, read on the forward strand.
AACTGACGCTATGGGGCTTGCAGATCGGCGAGCCTGGCAAGGAACAAGTCGGTTTCGAGCAGCTGTACGCCAACCTCTCGCTCGACAGCCTGTGGAGCGGTGCCCTGCACCTGACCGCGGTGGAGCTCGACAAACCGCGCAACGAAGTGCTGTTTGCCAAGGACGGGACGCTCAACCTCACCCAGTTGTTCAAGTTGCCCGCCAGTGAGGCCAAGCCGGACCAGCCGCCCAGCGACCCGTTCCCGCTTCGCATCGGCAGCATCAAGCTCACCGAAGGTTACCTGCACTTCGAGGATCAACGCCCGAGCGAGCCGATCGAATTCCTCTACGACAACATGAACCTGGAGCTGAAAAACCTCAGCACCCTGCCGGACGACAATGCCGACATGACGCTGGTGGCCAACGGCCCCAACGGTGGGCGCATCGACTGGAAAGGCACCCTTGGCCTGTCGCCGATCGCCTCCGAAGGCACGCTGAAGATCACCGACGGCAAGATGAAACTGTTCTGGCCGTATGTGCGTGATGCCGTGCCGCTGGTGCTCGAAGACGGCGTGATCAGCCTCGATACCCACTACAAGCTCAACCTGTCCAAGCAGACCGAGCTGTTGCTGGACAACACCTCGGTACGCATCGCGCCTTTCGCCATCAAGGCGCCAGATGGGCGCAAACTCGCGCGTCTGGCCAGCCTTGAGGTGAGTGAAACCTCCATCGACCTGGCCAAGCAACAGGTGATCGTCGGCAAGATTCGTAGCGAAAAACTCGAAACCTGGGCTGCGCTGGAAAAAGACGGCCAACTCGATTGGCAGAAGCTGTTCGCCAGCCAACCGGCCAAGCCCACCCCCAAGGAAAAGGCCGAACCCGCCGCTGCCGAGCCTGCGCCCGATGCGCAAACCGCCAACACGCCAAGCAAGCCCTGGCAGGTGCTGCTCAAGGACGTGCAGCTGCGCAACTACAGCGTGCACCTGGCAGACCGCAGCCAGAAGGAACCCGTGGCCCTGGACGTCGGCCCGCTGAATGTCGACCTGCAAGGCTTCGACAGCCTCAACCAGACGCCTTTCACGCTCAAGCTCGATACTGGTGTGGGCAAGCAAGGCAAGCTGCAGGCCGCTGGCCAGGTCAACCTGGCGCCGATCTGGGCCAAGCTGGATGTCAGCACGCGCGACATCGACCTGCGTGTGGCCCAGGCCTACATCAACCCGTTCATCCTTCTGGAGCTTCGCAGCGGCATGCTCGCCAGCGACCTGAAGGTCGACTTGAAAAGTACCGAGCCACTGGCCTTCAACGTCGCCGGCAAGGCCCAGGTCAACCAGCTGCATACGCTCGACACCATCAAGGGCCGCGACTTCGTGAAGTGGCAGCAAGTGGACGTCGACGGCCTGTCGTATGTGCACGGTGATGCCCTGTCGATCGACAAGGTGACCCTGCTGCAGCCTTATGCGCGCTTCATCATCAACGAAGACCGCACCACCAACATCAACGACCTGCTGATCCCGCAACCGGCCGACGCGCCTGCGTCCAAGGCTGCCAAACCGGCCAGCAACGACAAGCCGTTGGGCATACACATCGGCCAGATCGACATCAACGACGGCTCGGCCAACTTCGCTGACCTGTCCCTCACGCCCAACTTCGCCACGGCCGTGCAACAGCTCAACGGCCAGGTCGGCACGATCGACAACCGTAAGCCGAACCCGGCCAAGGTGGACATCAAGGGCAAGGTCGACCGCTATGCGCCGGTTACCATCAAGGGTGCGCTCAACCCGTTCAACCCGCTGGCCAGCCTGGATATCGCCACCAGCTTCAAGCGGGTCGAACTGACCACGCTGACGCCCTACTCCGGCAAGTTCGCAGGCTTCCGTATCCGCAAGGGCCGGCTCAACCTTGACCTGCACTACCTGATCACCAACGGCCAGCTCAAGGCCGAGAACAAGGTGGTGGTCGAGCAATTGCAGCTGGGTGAGAAGGTCGACAGCCCGGATGCCGTGGACCTGCCGATCCGCCTGGCGGTGGCGCTGCTCAAGGATACCGAAGGCAAGATCTCCATCGAGTTGCCGGTGACGGGTGACCTCAACAACCCGCAGTTCAGCGTCATGCCGATCGTCTGGCAAACCCTGCGCAACCTGGTGTTGCGCGCGGCCCAGGCACCGTTCAAGTTCATTGGCGGGCTGATTGCTGGCGGGGGCTCGGAAGACCTCGGCAACGTGTCATTCGCCCCGGGCTCGAGTGAACTCAGTGGCGACGCCCAGTCGTCGCTGGACAAACTGGCCTCGGCCCTCAAGGAGCGCCCGGAGCTGCGCCTGGAAATCGAAGGCACCAGCGCGCAGACCAGCGACGGCCCGTTGATCGCCCAGCAGCGCCTGGACCGCGAGTACCAGGCCACCTGGTACAAGATCCTGCAGCGTCGTGGCGACAAGGTGCCTGCCAATGCCTCGATGCTGGTGGTCGACGACAGCGACAAGCCGGCGATGCTCGAAGGCATCTACCGCAATCGCCTGAAGCAGCAACCACCGGCTGAGTGGGAACAACTGGGGCGCGACGAGCGCACCGCCAAGCTGCGTGAAGCGGTGATCAAGTCCTGGGCCGAGAGCGCCCCCTTGCTGCGTACGCTCGGCCAGGAACGGGCCAGCAGCATCAAGGACTACCTGGTGGACAAGGGCAAGCTGGAAGACGACCGGGTGTACTTCATCGATACCACCCTGGGTCAGGCTGAGAAGGATGGCCGGGTGATCACCCCGATGCACCTGGATGCCGAGTGATCAACCCCGGCCGCTTCGCGGGCTTGCCCCGCGAAGCGGCCGGTACCGGCAATAAAAGCTGCAATCAGGCCAACCGCTGGCCCGACACCGCCGGGTGATACAGCGGCTGTACCTTGTTACCTGCCGGGTCCAGCAAGTGGAAGCTGCGTGCGCCATCCCCATGGTTGAACGGGCGGTCGAGCAAGGTCACCCCGCGCGCCTTGAAGTACTGGTACCAGGCCTCCAGCTCTTCCACGCTGTCGACGATGAAGCCGTAGTGATCGAGTGTCTGCAAACCATTGGCCGCCCCCGCCCCGCGCCCCAATGACAAATTGTCGTTACCGCAGGTCAGGTAGACCAAGTCTTCATTGGCCCGGTTGAGCACCTCCATACCAAGCACGTCGACGTAAAAGCGCTCGCACTCCTCAAGGTTAGGGACCAGCAAGGCAATATGGCGCAGGCCATTCAGACGGCCAGGGCGGGCAGGCAACTCGGACATTGGCGAAACTCCTTTTTTGTATACAATTCATATCTGAATTTAAAACAAAAGGAGCGCCATGTGTATAGCCTGTTTATCAAGACACGCGTGAAGCCCGGCAGCGCCGAGGCTTTTCTGACCGCCATCAAGGCCAATGCCGCTGCTTCCGTGGCAACCGAGCCCGGTTGCCTGGTGTTCGACGTGTCTCAGGACCGCCTCGATCCCGACGTGATCTACCTCTACGAGATCTACCGTGACGATGCCGCCTATGAGGCACACACCCTGACAGCGCACTTTCGCGACAGTCGCCCGCTGGTCGAACCGCTGATCGTCGAGCAGGACTGTTTCGAGAGCGACGTCATCGCCCGTAACCCGGTGTTTTGAGGCGCACAGTAAAAAGCCCCGGCAGTGATGCCAGGGCTTTCCTGAAAAGTGGCCAATTCCGTTTGGCCTATGGGACATTCCTTATTCGGACTTCAGGCCATCAGCCGAAACGGCCTGAACGCCTTTGATCTTCTTGGCGATGGCCACGGCCATCTCTTTCTGCGAATCGGTCACTGCCACATCGGAAGACAGCGATACGACGCCTTTGTTGGTTTCAACCTTGATGTCGCTGCCAGGTACACCTTTCTCGGTCATCAGGTCAGCCTTCACCTTGGTGGTGATCCAAGTGTCGGAAGTAGCTTCCTTGGCTTCGGTCATCTCACCAGCCGCCAGCGTCATCGGGGCCTGGGTGGACTGTTGGGCAAATGCCGCATTAGCCATGGTCAGGGTCAGAGCGGTAGCAGTAGCGGCAGCAATGGCGAACTTCTTCATGTGAGTCACTCCTGTTTTTCGAAAGGTCTGCGCCGTTATTCCTGGCTGCAGGTATGAAGGTAGTTGCACGTGCTGTGCCAGTTTTTCAGCTTCCATTTAACCTTTATAAATCAATGACTTATACATATTGGCATTTGCATGAGTCGTGCAATTTGCAACCTGCGGGGTAAACCTGCGTGCAAGATGCAACTGTGCAAAAGGTTCCCTGCGGGCATAAAAAAAGAGCCCCGAAGGGCTCTTTTTTCATTGCGCGTCAGTCGCTTAGACGCCGGAGGCCTTGGCCGCGGCAACGTCTTTGATCGACAGCTTGATACGGCCGCGGTTGTCCACGTCCAGTACCAGTACTTCCACTTCCTGACCTTCTTTCAGAATGTCGGTGACCTTCTCGACGCGAGCATCGCTCAGCATGGAGATGTGCACCAGGCCATCCTTGCCAGGCAGGATGTTGACGAAGGCACCGAAATCAACGATGCGCTCGACCTTGCCGACATAGATCTTGCCGATTTCGGCCTCTGCAGTGATGCCCAGGATGCGCTGACGAGCTGCTTCAGCCGCTTCCTTGGTTTCGCCGAAGATCTTGATCGAGCCATCGTCTTCGATGTCGATCGAAGCCTTGGTCTCTTCGCAGATGGCGCGGATGGTGGCGCCGCCTTTACCGATGACGTCACGGATCTTGTCGGTGTCGATCTTCATCGCGATCATGGTCGGGGCGTTGGCCGACAGCTCGGTACGCGATTGACCAATGATCTGGTTCATCTGGCCGAGGATGTTCAGGCGCGCTTCCAGGGCTTGGCCCAGGGCGATTTCCATGATCTCTTCGGTGATGCCGTTGATCTTGATGTCCATCTGCAGTGCGGTAACGCCCTTGGCGGTACCGGCAACCTTGAAGTCCATGTCGCCCAGGTGGTCTTCGTCACCCAGGATGTCGGTCAGAATGGCGAACTTCTCGCCTTCCTTGACCAGGCCCATGGCGATACCGGCCACTGGCGCCTTCATCGGTACACCGGCGTCCATCAGGGCCAGGGAAGCACCGCAGACCGAAGCCATGGAGCTCGAACCGTTGGACTCGGTGATTTCCGATACCACACGAATGGTGTACGGGAACACGTCGGCGGCAGGCAGCATGGCCTGTACCGAACGGCGGGCCAGACGGCCGTGGCCGATTTCACGACGGCCAGCACCGCCCATGCGGCCACACTCGCCCACCGAGAACGGCGGGAAGTTGTAGTGCAGCATGAAGGGGTCTTTCTTCTCGCCTTCGAGGGTGTCCAGCAGCTGGGCGTCACGCGCAGTACCCAGGGTCGCGACGACCAGGGCCTGGGTTTCACCACGGGTGAACAGTGCCGAACCGTGAGTCTTCGGCAGCACGCCGACTTCGATGCTCAGCGGGCGAACGGTCTTGGTGTCACGACCATCGATACGTGGCTTGCCGTTTACGATGTTTTCGCGAACGGTGCGGTATTCGATTTCGCCGAAGATTTCTTTGACTTCGGAAGCCGAAGGCTGGCCTTCTTCACCGGAGAACTTGGCGATCGCCTGATCACGCAGCTCGCCCAGGCGCGCGTAGCGGTCGGCCTTGACGGTGATGGTGTAGCCCTGCGAAACAGCCTCGCCGAACTCGGCGCGGATGGCGTTGAGCAGCTCGGTGTTGGCAACGGCGGGTTTCCAGTCCCAGGTCGGCTTGCCCGCTTCGGCGGCCAGCTCTTTGACAGCCTGGATAACGGACTGGAATTCGTCGTGGGCGAACAGTACGGCGCCCAGCATCTGGTCTTCGGTCAGCTCTTGGGCTTCCGATTCAACCATCAGCACGGCGTCGGAGGTACCGGCAACGACCATGTCCAGGCTCGAGGCAGCCAGTTGCTCGTAGGTCGGGTTCAGCAGGTAGCCGGTGCTTTCGTGGAAGGCTACGCGGGCTGCGCCGATCGGGCCTTCGAACGGAATGCCGGAAATAGCCAGGGCAGCCGAGGTACCGATCATCGCAGCGATGTCCGGGTCGGTCTTCTTGCTGGTGGAAACCACGGTGCAGACGACCTGGACTTCGTTCATGAAGCCTTCAGGGAACAGCGGGCGGATCGGACGGTCGATCAGGCGCGAGGTCAGGGTCTCTTTCTCGGAAGGACGGCCTTCACGCTTGAAGAAGCCACCCGGGATCTTGCCGGCGGCGTAGGTCTTTTCCTGGTAGTGGACCGACAGCGGGAAGAAACCCTTGCCTGGATCGGCCTGCTTGGCACCTACCACAGTCACCAGCACGGTGACGTCGTTGTCGACGGTAACCAGCACTGCGCCGGTTGCCTGACGGGCAATGCGGCCCGTTTCGAGAGTAACGGTCGATTGACCGAACTGGAATGTCTTGATTACCGGGTTCACGGTTTCCTACCTTTTCAGTGGCTCTGGGGGGAACTGGTTTCTTGCGAATTCTTGGGCAGAACGGGGAATCGGCCCCATTGACCGTCCAGATACAACACGAGGCTGGGAGCCTGGCCGAAGTGCGGAAAACCGCTCAACGTAACCAGGCTGCCAACCTCGGAGATACGCATGGCGTGCCCAAAGACAACGCTGCCAGGCAGCGTTGCCAATGCATGAGACGCCATGCACACCACTGACCAGGCCGCTATTAGCGACGCAGGCCCAGGCGACCGATCAGGGCGCTGTAACGAGTGGTGTCTTTACCCTTCAGGTAGTCCAGCAGCTTACGACGCTGGTTAACCATACGGATCAGGCCACGACGCGAGTGGTGGTCTTTACCGTTGGCCTTGAAGTGGCCTTGCAGCTTGTTGATGTTCGCGGTCAGCAGAGCAACCTGAACTTCCGGGCTACCAGTGTCGCCAGCAGCTTGCTGGTAGTCGGTAACGATTTGAGCTTTTTCTTCAACGCTGAGGGCCATTTGGCTTCTCCTGATAACGGATCCCGCGAGCGGGGTCCAATAGGCCAGGGACAAATCCCTGTATTAATAAGAAAGGTGTGACCGTGCCTACTGACAGCCACCCTTGATCCCGTAGGGCCCGGCCGAAGCCAGACCCTGCGGTTTCGGTCATTCCGACCGAATCAGCCGACGTGGCGCAATGCGCCCGTCTTCGCTCACTTCACCGATACCGATGAAGCGCGCATTGTGATCCTGTACGCGGACCATGCCAAACTGCGGTGCATCCGGCGCACGTACTGCCTGGCCATGCAGCCAGTAGAACGCACTGTGCTCGGACAAACTCACCATTGGCCAGTCCTGCAGCCCGCTATCGGAAGGCATCAGGAAGCGATCGAGCGCTTCGTTGCCACCTTCGGCATGGGCCTGTTCGAGTTCCTCGAGGGTCACCGTCTGTGCCAGCTCGAAGGGCCCGGCCTGGGTCCTGCGCAGCTCGGCGACATAAGCGCCACAGCCAAGTGCTTCGCCGATATCCTCCACCAGGGTGCGGATATAGGTGCCTTTGCTGCATCCTACCGTCAACCGTGCACGGGTGCCTTCGCACTCGAGCAACTCCAAGCGGTTAATAGTAACAGAACGCGCCTCGCGCTCCACTACCTCTCCAGCACGAGCCAGTTTGTACAGTGGCTGGCCGTCACGCTTGAGCGCCGAGTACATCGGCGGTATCTGGCTGATCGGGCCACGAAAACGGGGCAGCAGCGCCTCGATGTCGGCACGACCAACGGTCACTTCACGGGTCTGCAGGACCTCGCCTTCAGCATCGGCAGTATTGGTAGTCTGCCCCATCTGCATGACGGTTTCGTAGCCCTTGTCGGAATCGAGCAGGTACTGCGAAAACTTGGTCGCTTCGCCGAAGCACAGTGGCAGCACGCCGGTTGCCAGCGGGTCGAGGCTGCCAGTGTGGCCGGCCTTCTCCGCGTTGAGCAACCAGCGCACTTTCTGCAGTGCCGCGTTGGAGGTGAAGCCCAGTGGCTTGTCCAGCAGGATGATGCCGCTGACGTTGCGGCGGATACGTTTGACCTGGGCCACCGCTTACTCCTTGGTGTCCAGCTCGTCGGTAGCCTTGTGCAGGCGGTCTTCAGCCACTGCACGCTCGATCAGCGCCGACAGGTGTACACCGCGGCTGACGCTTTCATCGAAGTGGAAATGCAGCTGGGGCACGCTGCGCAGTTGCATCGAACGCCCCAGGTGCAGGCGCAGGAAGCTGGCGGCGCTGTTCAGTGCCTTGAGCGACTGCTTCACGGCATCTGGCGTTTCCTCGCCCATGACGGTGATGAACACCTTGGCATGGCCCAGGTCGCGGCTGACATCCACGGCGGTGATGGTCACCAGGCCGACACGTGGATCCTTGACTTCGCGGCGGATCAGCTCAGCCAGCTCGCGCTGCATCTGATCACCGATACGTTGGGTACGGCTATATTCTTTGGCCATTCTTGCTACCTGTAACTTAAAGCGGCAAACGCCCGGTCAAGCTGATGCCTGACCGGGCGCTACCTGTAAAGGCGCCGCCAACCGCCCTGTAGCGGGGGCTTGCGGCAAGCTCACCCTTAGAGGGTACGAGCCACCTGGACTTTCTCGAAGACTTCGATCTTGTCGCCGACCTTGACGTCGTTGTAGCTCTTGACGCCAATACCGCACTCCATGCCCGAACGTACTTCGGCAGCGTCGTCCTTGAAGCGACGCAGCGATTCCAGCTCGCCTTCGAAGATCACAACGTCCTCGCGCAGTACGCGGATCGGACGGTTGCGGTACACGGTACCTTCGATGACCATACAGCCAGCGATGGCGCCGAACTTCGGCGAACGGAACACGTCACGCACTTCGGCGACACCCAGGATGTTCTCGCGAACATCGCTGCCGAGCATGCCGGTCAGGGCCTTCTTGACGTCTTCGATGATGTCGTAGATCACGTTGTAGTAACGCATATCCAGACCTTCCTGCTCGACGATCTTGCGCGCACCGGCATCGGCACGCACGTTGAAGCCGAACAGCACCGCGTTGGACGCCAGCGCCAGGTTGGCGTCGCTCTCGGTGATACCACCCACACCGCCGCCAATCACGCGAACCTGTACTTCCTCGTTGCCCAGGCCGCCGAGCGAGCCGTTCAACGCTTCCAGGGAACCACGTACATCGGTCTTGAGGACGATGTTGAGGGTTTTCTTCTCTTCCTGACCCATGGTCTCGAAGATGTTTTCCAGCTTGCCAGCGTGAGCACGGGCCAGCTTGACCTCGCGGTACTTGCCTTGACGGAACAGGGCAACTTCGCGGGCTTTCTTCTCGTCAGCAACCACCGACAGCTCGTCACCGGCTTCCGGGGTACCGTCCAGGCCAAGGATCTCGACCGGGATCGACGGGCCAGCTTCCTTCACAGGCTTGCCGTTCTCGTCGAGCATGGCACGTACGCGGCCATAGTTGGAGCCGCACAGGACCATGTCGCCCTGACGCAGGGTACCGTCCTGAACCAGGATGGTCGCCACTGGGCCACGGCCCTTGTCCAGGCGCGATTCGACGACGACACCACGACCAGGTGCGGTCGGGGTAGCGCTCAGTTCGAGGATCTCGGCCTGCAGCAGAACGGCTTCGAGCAGCTCGTCCACACCAGTACCCATCTTCGCCGAAACCTTGACGAAAGGCGTGTCACCACCCCATTCCTCGGAGGTCACGCCTTCGACGGACAGCTCGTTGCGGATGCGATCGAGGTCGGCACCAGGCTTGTCGATCTTGTTCACTGCAACAACCAGTGGGACGCCAGCTGCCTTGGCATGCTGAACGGCTTCACGGGTTTGCGGCATCACGCCGTCGTCCGCCGCCACCACCAGGATGACGATGTCGGTCGCCTTGGCACCACGAGCACGCATCTGAGTGAACGCAGCGTGGCCCGGGGTATCGAGGAAGGTGACCATGCCGCGGTCGGTTTCCACGTGGTAGGCGCCGATGTGCTGGGTGATACCGCCGGCTTCGCCAGCAGCAACCTTGGCACGACGGATGTAGTCGAGCAGCGAGGTCTTACCGTGGTCAACGTGGCCCATGACGGTAACGACCGGGGCGCGCGATTCGGTTTTGCCTTCGAACTTCAGCGATTCGGCCAGGGAGTCTTCCAAGGCAGTATCGCTGACCAGGGTGACCTTGTGGCCCAGCTCTTCTGCGATCAGCTGAGCGGTTTCCTGGTCGAGCACCTGGTTGATGGTAACCGGGGTGCCCATCTTGAACATGAACTTGACCACTTCAGCGCCCTTGACGGACATCTGGTTGGCCAGTTCCGAGACCGTGATGGTCTCACCGATGGTCACGTCACGGATGACGGGGCCGGTCGGGCTCTGGAAGCCGTGCTGGTTACGCTTCTTCAGCTTGCCCTTGCCGCCACGACCACGACGAGCGCCATCGCTCTCTTCTTCGGTGGTACGCGGAGCAGCGCGTGGAGTCGGTGCTTTTTCCTTCTCCTTGACCTTGACCTTGATCGACACGCGAGGCGCCTCGCCACGACGACGGTCGTCATCACGAGTGCGGCTTTCGTTGCGACGGGTCTCGTCCTTCTTGCGCTCGGCAGCACGCGCAGCGGCATCTTCCGAGGCAGGCGCGTCAGCGACTACCGGTGCCGGCGCAGGTGCGGCGGCAGCGGCAGCCGGCTTGGCAGCTGGGGCCGCAGGGGCGGCATCAGCAGCCTGACGGCGGGCCTGATCTTCGTTGCGCTGGCGAACGTCGGCGTCAACCTTGTCGCGCGCAGCGTTTTCCGCCGCACGGCGCTCATCCTGCTCGCGTTTCTGCTCAGCCTGGATTTCTTCCGGGCTGCGCTGCACGAATACTTTCTTCTTGCGTACTTCTACGCTGATACTTTTGCTACCGGCGACACGCAGGGTGCTGGTGGTTTTGCGCTGCAAGGTAATCTTGCGCGGCTCTTCCGCCTTGCTCTTGTGGCTGCTTTTCAAATGAGTCAGCAGAGTCTGCTTCTCATTGTCGGTCACTACCTGACCGGCGTCGGTGTGCGGCAGACCTGCCTCACGCATCTGCTGCAGCAGGCGCTCTACCGGTGCCTCGACCTCTTGGGCCAGTTCTTTCACCGTGACTTGCGTCATGCACTTCTCTCCTCAGGCCGCGCCTAATTACTCGAACCAGTGGGCTCGGGCGGCCATGATCAACTTGCCGGCACGCTCTTCGTCGATGCCGTCGATGTCGAGCAGATCGTCGATCGACTGCTCGGCCAGGTCTTCGCGGTTAACCACGCCGCGCACCGCCAGTTCCGCCGCCAGGTCCTTGTCCATGCCCTCAAGGGAGAGCAGGTCTTCGGCCGGATGGGCGTCTGCCAGTTTTTCTTCGGTAGCGATGGCCTTGGTCAACAAACGGTCCTTGGCTCGAGCGCGGAGCTCATTGACGATATCTTCGTCAAAGCCATCGATGTTGAGCATTTCTTCCAACGGTACGTAGGCAATTTCTTCGAGGCTGGTAAAGCCTTCGTCGACCAGCACTTGGGCCAGCTCCTCGTCGACTTCCAGTTCATCGATGAAATTGCGCAGGATGTCACCGGTTTCTGCTTGCTGCTTGGCCTGGATGTCCTTTTCGGTCATCACGTTCAAGGTCCAGCCGGTCAACTGACTGGCCAAACGAACGTTCTGACCGCCACGGCCAATGGCCTGGGCAAGGTTGTCTTCGGCGACGGCGATGTCCATGGCATGGGCATCCTCGTCAACGATAATCGCCGCGACTTCAGCCGGCGACATGGCGTTGATGACGAACTGCGCCGGGTTATCGTCCCACAGGACGATATCCACACGCTCACCACCCAACTCTCCGGATACGGCTTGGACGCGCGAACCGCGCATGCCGATACAGGCACCTTGCGGGTCGATGCGCTTGTCCTTGGAGCGGACGGCGATCTTGGCTCGCGAACCCGGATCACGGGAGGCAGCCATGACTTCAATGAGGCCCTCGGCAATTTCCGGCACTTCAATGCGGAAAAGCTCGATCAGCATCTGTGGCGCAGTGCGCGACAGGATCAGCTGGGGGCCACGGTTTTCAGTGCGGATTTCCTTGAGCAGCGCACGCAGGCGCACGCCAACCCGGAAAGTCTCGCGGGGAATGATGTCTTCGCGAGCCAGCAAGGCCTCGGCGTTGTTGCCCAGGTCAACGATGACGTTGTCGCGGGTAACCTTCTTGACGGTACCGGAGATGATCTCGCCTACGCGTTCGCGGTAGGCATCGACCACCTGGGCGCGCTCGGCCTCACGGACCTTCTGCACGATGACCTGCTTGGCGGTCTGGGCGGCGATACGACCGAACTCGATAGACTCGATCTTCTCCTCGATCACGTCACCGACCTTGGCTTCAGGGTGGGTCTCGTGGATCTTGCTCAACCAGGTCTCGATTGCCGGATCATCAAGATCGGCTTCATCGACCACGGTCCAGCGACGGAAGGTCTCGTAGCTACCGGTGTGGCGGTTGATTTCCACACGCAGGTCGACTTCGTCCTCAAAACGTTTTTTGGTTGCAGTGGCCAGGGCCACTTCCAGCGCTTCGAAAATGACGCCGGGCGGTACACCTTTTTCGTTGGATACCGATTCAACAACCAGCAGTACTTCTTTGCTCATCGTACGCCTCGCCTTGCGCAAGCCATTGGGCCCGGATAGTCCGCCGGGCCCGGCACGTCTCAGTCAAAACTGGGAATAATATTGGCCTTGTCGATCGAGTCGATCGGCAACAGGAACTCCTGGTCGTCCACCTGGACCACCACATCCTGCTCCTCCACACCGCGGAGAAGGCCCTGGAAGTTACGACGACCCTCGAAGGGTGAGCGCAGCTTGATCTTCACTTGTTCGCCGGCATGCGAGGCAAACTGTTCAAGCGTGAACAGCGGGCGTTCCATGCCAGGAGAAGAAACCTCTAGGGTATATTCAGAGCTGATCGGATCTTCCACATCGAGGACGCTGCTGACCTGACGGCTGACTTCAGCGCAGTCGTCCACCAGAATGCCGCCTTCCTTATCGATGTAGACACGTAGTACCGAATGCTTGCCCTGGGAGACGAATTCGATCCCCCAGCATTCGAAGCCCAGCCCCGTGACCACCGGGGCCAACAAGGCCTGCAACTGTTCTAGCTTGCTCGACACCTGAACCCCCTCGTGCATGCTGTGCAAATAAAAAATGGGCGAAGCGCCCATCCCTGAAAGCGCCGTTGGACAACGACGCCGAAAACTGTTCGGCTAGCAAAAAGCCCCTGAAAAGGGGCTCCGCTAAAGCTGGTTGCGGGGGCTGGATTTGAACCAACGACATTCGGGTTATGAGCCCGACGAGCTACCAAGCTGCTCCACCCCGCGACAAAGCTGGGGCGAAAGTATAAGACCGAACCCCGTACGGGGTCAATCCGACCTCCACCTACAAGAAAGCCCGCATAAAGCGGGCTCTCTTGCTTCAATTGGTACCGAGAAGGGGACTCGAACCCCTACACCCTATGGGCACAACCACCTCAAGGTTGCGTGTCTACCAATTCCACCACCTCGGCAATACTACTTTTGAAACCCGTTACTTCTGCTCTTCTGCCGGAGGAGGTACATCACCCGTACTCGGAGTGGCTTCGCTCTTCTGCTGTTGGAGCACCGGTACATCATCATTCACTGCCGGCTTTTGCTCTTTCACTTCCAACACTGCTGGATCTGGAAGGCCCGCCTGGGTCAGCTTGTGAGCTTGTTCCTTGGCGAAGTATCCTAACCCAAGTGCTGTCAAAAAGAAAGTGGCAGCGAGTATTGCAGTGAATTTACTTAGGAAGGTTGCAGAGCCTTGGCTTCCGAACACAGTATTTGAGGCACCTGCGCCGAAAGATGCACCTGCTTCCGCACCCTTACCCTGTTGCAACAGAACCAGCACTACTAGCGACAGCGCTGCCAACAGATGAAAAACAACGATGACTGTTTCCAGCATTTGTTCAGTTTCCTGCGGCGCGACAAATTGCACCGAATTCGTCTGCGTTCAGGGACGCTCCACCAATGAGCCCCCCATCGATATCCGGCATGCCGAACAGTTCGGCCGCATTGGCCGCCTTCACGCTGCCGCCGTAGAGCAGCTGCACCTTCGCAGCCACTTCAGCATCTTCTGCCGCCAACTGACCGCGGATGGCAGCATGCACATCCTGAGCCTGTTGTGGCGTGGCCGTAAGGCCAGTGCCGATGGCCCATACAGGCTCATAAGCAATTACTGCATTGGCAAAAGCCTTAACACCGAACGCTTCGATGATACTGCTTAGTTGACGCCCGACAACTTCGAGTGTCTTGCCCGCCTCGCGCTCTTCAAGGGTTTCCCCAATACACAGCACGGGCTTCAAACCTTTGGCCTGTGCGGCTGCAAACTTGCGGTTCAGCACTTCATCACTCTCGCCGATGACCTGGCGACGCTCCGAATGCCCAACCAACACCAACTTGCAGCCCACTTCAGCCAGCTGTTCCGGGCAAACTTCCCCGGTCAGCGCACCCTGTTCGGGTTGTACAGCAGAATTCTGTGCGCCGACAGTTATTTCTTTACCTGCCAGGCCATCGATCACTTGATTGATGAACAAGGCCGGTGGAAATACCGCGACTTCCACTCCGCTCGGCAGGGCAAGATTGCTCAAGCCCTCGGTCAGCTCAGCGACGCTGGCGCGGGTACCGTGCATCTTCCAGTTACCAGCTACCATAGGGCGACGCATGCTTTACCTCGTCGGTCAAAGTGGGCGCAGATCTTACCCAACCAGATCTGCGCTGGCAAGCGCCTTCAGACACAAACTTCGCTGACCAGTTTCGCCAGGGCTTCGGCATGGCCGCGAACCTGACTTTCGTCGTCGCCTTCGACCATGACCCGCACCAACGGCTCGGTACCGGACTTGCGCAGCAGCACGCGACCGCGACCGGCCATCGCCTCGGTGACCTTGGCACTGGCTTCCTGCACCGCAGGGTGCTCCAGAGGGTCGACCTTGCTTGCCCCATAGCGCACGTTGATCAGTACCTGAGGGCACTTGCGCAGGGCCTGACGGGCCTGGGCCAGTGTCTCGCCGCGACGCTTGAGCGCCATCAGCACCTGCAGCGCGGCGATGATCGCATCACCGGTGGTGGTGTGGTTGCAGCACACGACATGCCCGGAGTTTTCACCCCCGACCAACCACTCGCGCTCGAGCAGTTCGGCCATCACGTAACGGTCGCCGACCTTGGCCCGCACGAACGGGATATCCAGCTCCTTGAGCGCAAGTTCAAGGCCCAGGTTGCTCATCAGCGTGCCCACTACCCCGCCTTGCAGCTTGCCGCGGTCATGCAGGTCACGGGCGATGATGAACAGCAATTCGTCGCCGTCGACGATGGCACCCGTGTGATCGACCATCAGCACCCGGTCACCGTCGCCATCGAAGGCGATACCGAGGTCGGCATGGCCCACCAGCACGGCGGCCTGCAGCGACTCGATATGGGTAGAGCCACAGCCTTCGTTGATGTTCAGGCCATCAGGCTGAGCATTCAGAATGGTCACGTCGGCACCCAGTTCGCGGAACACGCTTGGCGCGACCTTGTACGTGGCGCCATGGGCGCAATCGACCACCAGCTTGAGGCCGTCGAAGCTGGTGCTCGAAGGCACACTGCTCTTACAGAACTCGATGTAGCGGCCAGCCGCATCGTTGATGCGCGAGACCTTGCCCAGCTTGCCCGACTCGACCACCGTCATCGGCTGATCGAGCAACTCTTCGATCATCAACTCGACTTCGTCAGGCAGCTTGGTGCCCTGGCCAGAGAAGAACTTGATGCCGTTGTCGTCGTGCGGGTTATGCGACGCGCTGATGACAATACCGGCTTCAGCGTGGAAGGTACGCGTGAGGTAGGCGATGGCCGGGGTCGGCATCGGCCCGAGCAGCATCACATCGGCACCGGCCGCAGAAAGCCCGGCCTCGAGCGCAGATTCGAACATGTAACCGGAAATACGCGTGTCCTTGCCCACCAGCACACGGCAATGGCCCTGCTTGCGGAAAGCCATGCCAGCCGCCCAGCCGAGCTTCAGCATGAAGTCCGGCGTGATCGGGAATTCGCCGACGCGGCCACGAATGCCGTCGGTACCAAAGTATTTTCTGCTCATAGCGACTCCAATGTTCTTATTCGGCGTGTTGAACCGCAGCGATCATGCGTACCACATCGACAGTTTCGGCCACATCATGGACGCGAAGGATGCTCGCCCCCTTGGTCATGGCCAACGCTGCCAGCGCCAGGCTGCCGTACAAACGCTCGCCGACCGGACGATCCAGCGTCAGGCCGATCATGCTCTTTCGTGAAACACCCACCAGCAGTGGGCGCCCAAGGCGATAGAGCGCTTCCATGTGCTTGAACAGGCTCAGGTTGTGCGCCAGTGTCTTGGCGAAACCGAAGCCTGGGTCAAGAATGATTCTGTTTGCATCGATGCCCGCCGCAGCGCAAGCGGCCATCCGTTGTTCAAGATATCGCGTAACGTCCGCTGTCACATCATCGTAATGCGGGTCGTCCTGCATATTGCCCGGCTCACCGCGCATGTGCATCAGGCACACCGGCAGGCCGGTATCGGCCGCCGCGTCCAGGGCACCATCGCGCTCCAGCGCGCGTACGTCGTTGATCAGCCCAGCCCCCAGCCGCGCAGACTCGCGGATGACCGCTGGCGTGGAGGTATCAACCGAAATGACCACATCCAGGCGGCTATTGATCGCCTCGACCATCGGCGCCACGCGCTCGATTTCTTCGGTCACGGACACGGCACGCGCCCCAGGGCGCGTCGACTCGCCACCGATGTCGATCAGCGTGGCGCCTGCGGCGACCATCGCTTCGGCATGCCGCAGCGCAGCGTCGCGCTGGCTGAAGCGCCCGCCGTCGGAGAAGGAGTCGGGGGTGATATTGAGGATACCCATGACATGGGTACGCGACAAATCAAGAACCCGGTTGCCGCAAGGCAACCGGGTCGGGTACTGCACTGAGCTCATAGATGCCCTTAGTGTTGAGCCGCTGGGCCGCCAATCGGCGATTCCGGGCGATCACCCTGGGCTGCCGGGGTACCCGAAGCCGAGTCACCATCCCAATCGCGAGGTTCGCGCGGGGCACGACCATTCATGATGTCGTCGATCTGGTCGGCATCGATGGTCTCGTACTTCATCAGCGCTTCAGCCATGGCATCGAGCTTGTCACGGTTGTCGGTGAGCAGCTGCTTGGCCGTGGCGTAGCACTGGTCGATGATGCTGCGCACTTCCGAGTCGATCAGCTTGGCGGTTTCACCCGACACGCTGGCGTGCTGGCTGCCAGCGCTACGGCCGAGGAACACCTCGCCCTCTTCTTCGGCATACATCAACGGGCCGAGCTTCTCGGAAAGGCCCCACTTGGTGACCATGTTCCGGGCAATCTGGCTGGCACGCATGATGTCGTTGGAGGCACCGGTGGTGACGCCGTCGAAGCCCAGGGTCATTTCTTCGGCGATACGGCCGCCGTACAGCGAGCAGATCTGGCTGATCAGCGCACGCTTGGACAGGCTGTAACGGTCTTCTTCAGGCAGGAACATGGTCACACCCAGGGCACGACCACGCGGGATGATCGAAACCTTGTAGACCGGGTCATGCTCAGGCACCAGACGACCGACGATGGCGTGACCGGCTTCGTGGTAGGCGGTGTTCTGTTTTTCTTTCTCGGACATGACCATGGTCTTGCGCTCGGCGCCCATCATGATCTTGTCTTTGGCCAGCTCGAACTCTTTCATTTCGACCAGGCGCTTGTTGGAGCGAGCAGCGAACAACGATGCTTCGTTGACCAGGTTGGCCAGGTCGGCACCGGAGAAGCCTGGGGTACCACGGGCAATGACCGCCGGGTTGACGTTCTCGCCGATCGGCACCTTGCGCATGTGCACCTTGAGGATCTGCTCACGGCCGCGGATGTCCGGCAGGCCAACCACCACCTGGCGGTCGAAACGACCAGGACGCAGCAGTGCCGGGTCGAGGACGTCCGGACGGTTGGTCGCGGCGATGACGATGATGCCATCGTTCATCTCGAAGCCGTCCATCTCTACCAGCAGCTGGTTGAGGGTTTGTTCGCGCTCATCATGACCACCGCCCATACCGGCGCCACGGTGGCGACCCACGGCGTCGATTTCGTCGATGAAGATGATGCACGGGGCGTGCTTCTTGGCCTGCTCGAACATGTCGCGCACACGGCTGGCACCGACACCGACGAACATTTCAACGAAGTCCGAACCGGAAATGGTGAAGAACGGCACTTTCGCCTCACCGGCAATGGCCTTGGCCAGCAGGGTCTTACCGGTACCCGGTGGGCCGACCATCAACACGCCGCGAGGAATACGGCCGCCGAGGCGCTGGAACTTGCCCGGGTCACGCAGGAATTCGACCAGCTCGCCGACTTCTTCCTTGGCTTCGTCGCAACCCGCGACGTCTGCCAGGGTGGTCTTGACCTGGTCTTCGGACAGCAGGCGCGCCTTGCTCTTGCCGAAACTCATCGGCCCGCCCTTGCCGCCTGCGCCGCCTTGCATCTGGCGCATGAAGAACATGAATACCGCGATGATCACCAGGATCGGGAAGCTGGCTACCAGCAACTGAGTCCAGATGCTCTGCTGCTCGGGCTGCTTGCCTTCGACGACCACGTGGTTGTCGACCAGGTCGCCGATCAGGCCATTGTCGGTAATGGCCGGGCGCACGGTCTTGAAGCTGTCGCCGTCAGCGCGCTTGCCGGTAATGATGTAGCCGTCGACGGTCACACGCTCGACTTTCCCGTCTTTGACCTGTTGGATGAAGTCGGAGTAGTTGAGGGTCTGCGGCTCGTTAGGGCTTGAGAAGTTGTTCATCACTGTCACCAGGACAGCTGCGATGATCAACCACAGGATCAGATTCTTTGCCATGTCGTTCAATTCGCTACCCTCTGAGGCCGGCGCACGACGCAGCCGTGCCTCGCATGATATTCATCGCCCTAACTTACTACATTACCTACGCATCCGCAGGCACCGTCTGTAACCCTTTGTGAAACCTAGACTACACGAAGTTCGGACGATCCTGACGGGCTTGCCGATTGGAATTAACTATCAGCCACCCCGTAGCACGCCTTTCACACGCCTTTGAAACCTTTACCCAGCAGGTACTGCTCACGCGAGCGATCCCGCGAAGACGACGGCTTGCGCATCTGCACCTTGTCGAACTTGGTGCGAACGTCCTTCAAGTACATGTCGAAGCCTTCGCCCTGGAAAATCTTGATCAGGAAGTCACCACCAGGCTTCAGCACGCGGGTTGCCAGGTCAAGCGCCAACTCACAAAGGAACATGGCGCGCGGCATGTCCACTTCAGGCGTACCACTCATATTGGGGGCCATGTCGGAAATCACAAGGTCTACATGCGAATCGCCGACCGCTTCCAGAATCTGCTGCAGCACTTCATCGTGGGTGAAGTCACCCTGAATGAAGGTCACGTCCGGGATCGAGTCCATTTCCAGGATATCGGAGGCAATCAGACGGCCCTGGCCACCAATCAGACGACTGGTCACCTGCGACCAGCCTCCTGGGGCTGCGCCGAGGTCGATCACACTCATGCCCGGGCGGATCAACCGGTCCTTTTCCTGGATCTCAAGCAGTTTGTAGCTTGCACGCGAACGGTAGCCATCCTTCTGCGCTTGTTTGACGAAAGGGTCGTTAAAATGCTCACGCAGCCAGTTAGCGCTGCTTTTGGAACGTTGTACCACGGGGCACCTCGATGATATGCGTCGTGATTGACTGGGCGGAGCCGGGGGCCCTCGGGTAAAATGCCTGTCAATTTTACAGAATCAGACGGAAAGGGTCAGATTATGCCGCTCAATAACGAGCAGAAGAAGCAATACAAGTCCATTGGTCATGACCTGAAGCCGGTCCTGATCGTTGCTGGCAACGGTGTTAACGAAGGCGTTGCTGCCGAACTGGAACGCGCACTCGCCGATCATGAACTGATCAAGGTCGAGATTCGCTCCGAAGATCGCGAAGAACGCGCTGCCGCCATTGCCGAGTTGTGCAAGGTCGGCCGTGCTGAACTGGTGCAGACCATCGGCAAGAAAGCGCTGATCTACCGCAAGAACCCACAGCCGAACAAGCAGCTGTCGAACGTCCACCGCTTCAAGTAATAGCGGCTCCGATCAGTGGCGCGCCTTGCGCGCCCTGACCGGTACTGGCTGGGCCACCAGCACGATGCCGGAAAAACCCAGCACCAGAAAACAGAACATCTGCCAGCGCTCGCCCACGGATATACCGTAGCGCAAGGTGTAATACCCCACGCAGGCACCAAAGCCGAGCAACAGCATCTGGCCACGGAACTGTCGCCACCAGGCCGCCAGGCCATCCACCCTCGCCAATACCGCCAGCTGGGTCAACAAGCCAAGCAAGGCCACGCCAATCAACCAGCGGTCGATCTGCCCGGCAACATCCTGCACCAGCAGGGGCGCCAGGCCACTGACCTTGAGCGCGGGCACCAGCCCCACATGAAACACCCACAAGCCGCCGACCCAGAAAACCTGGGCCAGCTGCCAGAGGATCCCTTCAAGGGATGGCGCCCGCAGGCGCCGGTCAGATGTGCTGGACTTCGACAATCTCGTACTCGACCGTGCCACTTGGCGTCTTGATGACGACGATATCACCTTCTTCCTTGCCGATGATGGCACGGGCAATCGGCGCGCCTGCCGACAGCTTGCCCAGCTTGATGTTGGCTTCGTCTTCACCCACGATCTGGTACTTCACGCGCTCGTCGGTTTCGGTATTGGCCAGCTCGACGGTAGTGCCGAAAATGACCTTGCCGGTGTGCGGGATAGAAGTCACATCGATCACCACCGAGTTCTGCAGGCGGCCTTCGATATCGCGGATACGCGCCTCGACCATGCCCTGCTCTTCACGGGCGGCATGGTATTCGGCGTTTTCCTTGAGGTCACCCAGCTCGCGTGCTTCACCGATCGCCTGGCTCAGGCGCGGGCGCTCGGTCTTGCTCAGGAACAGGTGCTCCTCTTCCAGGGCGCGAGCGCCCTGGACGGTCATCGGGTATTTGGTAATGCTCATGCTTTGAGTCCTGCATGCAGATCCTGCAAGCGACGAACGGTCTTCTCGGGACCAAACTTCAGCGCTTCGCAGATGGCTTCACCGGCCGCAATGGTGGTGGTGCAGTAAATCTTGTGCTGCAGCGCATTGCGACGAATCGAGTAGGAATCAGCGATCGACTGACGGCCTTCGGTGGTGTTGATGATCAGCGACACTTCGTCGTTCTTGATCATGTCGACCACGTGCGGGCGACCTTCGGTCACTTTGTTCACACGGCGCACTTTCAGGCCTGCCGCCTCGATAACCTTGGCGGTGCCGGCAGTGGCAACCACTTCGAAGCCCAGGGCGATCAGGTCGCGGGCAACGCCAGCCACTTGTGGCTTGTCGTCGTCACGCACGCTGATGAACGCGGTACCGCCGGTTGGCAGCACTTCGCTGGCACCCATCTGAGCCTTGGCGAACGCTTCACCGAAGCTGTCACCGACGCCCATGACTTCACCGGTCGATTTCATCTCAGGGCCGAGGATCGGGTCAACCCCTGGGAACTTGGCGAACGGGAAGACGGCTTCCTTGACGCTGTAGAAGTTCGGGATGATTTCTTTGGTGAAACCGATCTCTTTCAGGGTTTTACCCGCCATCACGCGGGCGGCAATCATGGCCAGCGAGGTGCCGATGCACTTGGAGACGAACGGCACGGTACGCGAAGCGCGCGGGTTGACTTCGATCACGTAGATCTTGTCGCCCTGCAGGGCCAGCTGAACGTTCATCAGGCCGACAACACCCAGCTCCAGGGCCATTTTCTTGACCTGTTCGCGGACTTCGTCCTGCACGTGAGCCGGCAGCGAGTACGGTGGCAGCGAGCACGCCGAGTCACCGGAGTGAACGCCGGCCTGCTCGATGTGCTGCATGATCGCGCCGATCACCACGTCGGTGCCGTCGCAGACCGCATCCACGTCCATCTCGATGGCGCAGTTGAGGAAGTGGTCGAGCAGCACCGGGCTGTCGTTGGACACCTGTACGGCTTCACGCAGGTAGCGCTTGAGCTCGTCCAGCTCGTAGACGATCTCCATGGCGCGGCCACCCAGTACGTACGACGGGCGCACCACCAGTGGGTAACCGATACCGCCAGCGGCACGGATGGCCTCGTCTTCGCTGCGCACGGTCGCGTTTGGCGGCTGCAGCAGGTTCAGGCGCTGAACCATCTGCTGGAAGCGCTCGCGGTCTTCGGCGCGGTCGATGGCGTCCGGGCTGGTACCGATGATCGGTACGCCGGCTTCTTCGAGGGCGCGTGCCAGTTTCAGCGGGGTCTGGCCGCCGTAGTGAACGATCACGCCCTTCGGCTTCTCGACACGGCAGACTTCCAGCACGTCTTCCAGGGTCAGCGGCTCGAAGTACAGACGGTCGGAGGTGTCGTAGTCGGTGGAGACGGTTTCCGGGTTGCAGTTGACCATGATGGTCTCGTAACCGTCTTCACGCAGCGCCAGGGCCGCGTGCACGCAGCAGTAGTCGAACTCGATGCCTTGGCCGATACGGTTAGGGCCGCCACCCAGGATCATGATCTTGTCGCGGGTCGACGGGTTGGCCTCGCACTCTTCCTCGTAGGTCGAATACAGGTAGGCGGTGTCGGTGGCGAACTCGGCAGCGCAGGTGTCGACGCGCTTGTAGACCGGGAACACTTCCAGCTTGTGGCGGTGACGACGCAGGTTCTTGTCGGTAATGCCGAGCAGCACAGCCAGGCGCTGGTCCGAGAAGCCTTTGCGCTTGAGGCGCAGCATCATGCCTTTATCGATGGCCGACAGGGCCAGGGTCTTGACCTTCTCTTCTTCCTTGATCAGGTCTTCCATCT
The DNA here is from genome assembly GCF_900187555.1 of Pseudomonas sp. Irchel s3f19. NCBI lineage: Bacteria > Pseudomonadati > Pseudomonadota > Gammaproteobacteria > Pseudomonadales > Pseudomonadaceae > Pseudomonas > Pseudomonas sp. Irchel s3f19. Next base: position 44,570 of record NZ_FYDW01000002.1, read on the forward strand.
GAACCAGGAACCACATGTCGATGCCGGTCAAGGCGAAGATCTCTTCGCAGGTCATGCCCGAACGCATGGCGTCGGCCACATACCAGATACGCTCGGCGCCCGGCACGGTCAGCTCGCGCTTGAGGATGCTGGCCGCTTCGGCGCTGGCCAGGTCAACTTTCGGGTCCAGACCGCAAACACCGACTTCCAGGCCGCGCAGGGCTTTCTGCAGGGATTCCTGGAAGGTACGGCCGATGGCCATGACTTCACCCACGGATTTCATCTGGGTGGTCAGGCGGGCGTCGGCTTTCGGGAATTTCTCGAAGGCGAAACGTGGCAGCTTGGTGACGACGTAGTCGATCGACGGTTCGAACGACGCCGGGGTACGGCCGCCGGTGATGTCGTTCTGCAGCTCATCGAGGGTGTAGCCGACAGCCAGCTTGGCGGCGATCTTGGCGATCGGGAAGCCGGTGGCCTTGGAAGCCAGGGCCGACGAACGCGATACACGCGGGTTCATCTCGATCACGACCATGCGGCCGGTGTCTGGGCAGATACCGAACTGCACGTTGGAACCGCCGGTTTCGACACCGATTTCACGCAGCACCGCCAGCGAGGCGTTGCGCATGATCTGGTATTCCTTGTCGGTCAGGGTCTGTGCTGGGGCAACGGTGATCGAGTCGCCGGTGTGCACGCCCATCGGGTCGAAGTTCTCGATCGAGCAGACGATGATGCAGTTGTCCTTCTTGTCGCGGACCACCTCCATCTCGTATTCCTTCCAGCCGATCAGCGATTCGTCGATCAGCAGCTCTTTGGTCGGCGACAGGTCCAGACCACGGGCGCAGATTTCTTCGAACTCTTCACGGTTGTAGGCGATACCACCACCGGTGCCGCCCATGGTGAAGGACGGACGGATGATGCATGGGAAGCCGAGCTTCTCGAGGACCGCATTGGCCTCCTCCATGCTGTGGGCGATACCGGAGCGCGGGCATTCCAGGCCGATGTCTTTCATCGCCTTGTCGAAGCGCGAACGGTCTTCTGCCTTGTCGATGGTGTCGGCGTTGGCGCCGATCATCTCTACGCCGAACTTTTCCAGAACGCCGTGGCGCTCCAGGTCCAGGGCGCAGTTCAGTGCGGTTTGGCCGCCCATGGTCGGCAGGACGGCGTCAGGGCGCTCCTGCTCGATGATCTTGGCCACCGACTGCCATTTGATCGGCTCGATGTAGGTGGCGTCGGCCATGGCCGGGTCGGTCATGATGGTGGCCGGGTTGGAGTTCACCAGGATGACGCGATAGCCTTCCTCGCGCAGGGCTTTGCAAGCCTGGGCGCCGGAGTAGTCGAATTCACAGGCCTGGCCGATCACGATCGGGCCAGCGCCGAGAATCAGGATGCTTTTGATGTCTGTACGTTTTGGCATGGTTGTCACTCAAATCCGCGGGTCAGTCGGCAAGCCGTCTTGAACAATCTGGGTCAGGCGCTTCCGGGCGCGGCGCGAGCCGGCCCGGGGCCTTGATGCAGGATGCTCAGCGGCGCTTGGCCATGGCATCAATGAAACGATCGAACAGTGGCGCGACGTCAGTCGGGCCTGGGCTCGCTTCAGGGTGGCCCTGGAAGCTGAACGCGCTCTTGTCGGTGCGCTCGATGCCCTGCAGGGTACCGTCGAACAGCGACTTGTGGATGGCGCGGACGTTGCCCGGCAGCGTGGCTTCGTCAACGGCGAAACCGTGGTTCTGGCTGGTGATCATGACCACGCCGGTGTCCAGGTCCTGGACCGGGTGGTTGGCACCGTGGTGGCCGTGGCCCATCTTGACGGTCTTGGCGCCGGAGGCCAGGGCCAGCAGCTGGTGGCCAAGGCAGATACCGAATACCGGGATCTCGGTTTCAAGGACTTCCTTGATGGCCTGGATGGCGTAGTCGCAAGGCTCCGGATCACCAGGGCCGTTGGACAGGAACACGCCATCAGGGTTGAGTGCGAGCACTTCGCTGGCCGGGGTCTGGGCAGGCACCACGGTCACGCGGCAGCCACGAGCAACCAGCATGCGCAGGATGTTCAGCTTAACGCCGTAGTCGAAGGCGACCACGTGGTAAGGCAGCTCGGAAGCTTCCAGGGTCGGGTGGCTGTCGGTTTTCAGCTCCCACACGCTGGAGCGCCACTCGTAACGCTCTTTGGTGGAAACGACCTTGGCCAGGTCCATGCCCTTGAGGCCCGGGAAGGCGCGGGCAGCGGCGATGGCGGCTTCTTCGCTGATGTTGTCACCGGCGAGGATGCAGCCGTTCTGAGCGCCCTTTTCACGCAGGATACGGGTCAGGCGACGGGTGTCGATGCCGGCGATGGCGACGACGTTGTTGGCCTTGAGGTAGTCAGGCAGCGACTGGGTGTTACGCCAGTTGCTGGCCAGCAGCGGCAGGTCACGGATGACCAGGCCGGCAGACCAGACACGGTTCGACTCGGCGTCTTCCGGGGTGGTACCGGTGTTGCCGATGTGCGGATAGGTCAGGGTAACGATTTGCTGGGCGTAGGAAGGGTCTGTAAGGATTTCCTGGTAGCCGGTCATAGCGGTGTTGAACACCACCTCACCAACGGTCTGACCGTCGGCACCGATGGCTTCACCGCGAAAAATACTGCCGTCGGCAAGGGCGAGTATGGCTGGCTTTGTCAAGAAGACCTCCCGTAAATCAAGCATGAAAGGGCGATCGCAGGTTGCAAAAAAGCGGAGTGACGTATGGACACGTCACCCCGCTTTCATGTGCTGAATTCAATTCGCTGCGCGCTTTTAGTGGACACACTAAAGCTGTAGCTTACAGAAAAGTGCGTTTTCGGTCTACCGTATATGTGTCTCTAAAACACATGATTGCGACAGGCTGACCTCGCTGGCATTGGGGACCTGTAGGAGCGGCCTTGCGTCGCGAAAGGACTGCGCAGCAGTCCCGGGATTCCAGCGGCGCCGCTACACCCCCGGGCCCGCTCTGCGACCCTTTCACGACACCAGGCCGTTCCCACACAGATCAGTGCAGCCCCAGCACGTCCTGCATGTCGTACAGCCCCGGCTCACGCCCATCCAGCCACAGCGCGGCACGCACTGCACCCTTGGCGAAGGTCATGCGGCTCGAGGCCTTGTGGGTGATCTCCACCCGCTCGCCTTCGGCGGCGAACAGCACGGTGTGGTCACCCACCACGTCACCGGCACGCACGGTAGCGAAGCCGATGGTCTGGCGATCACGCGCACCGGTCTGGCCTTCGCGGCCATACACGGCCACTTCCTTCAGGTCACGCCCCAACGCCTGAGCCACCACTTCACCCATGCGCAGCGCAGTACCCGACGGCGCATCGACCTTGTGCCGGTGGTGCGCCTCGAGGATCTCGATGTCGACCTCGTCGCCCAGTACGCGCGCTGCGGTGTCCAGCAGCTTCAGGCACAGGTTGACGCCAACGCTGAAGTTGGCGGCAAAGACGATCGGGATATCCTTGCCCGCTTCGACCAGCAACGCTTTCTCTTCCGGCGTAAAGCCAGTAGTGCCAATGACCATGGCCTTGCCCGCCTTGCGGCAGAACGCGAGGTTCTTCAGGGTCACTGAAGGGTGCGTGAAGTCGATCAGCACGTCGAACTCGTCCACAACCTTGATCAAGTCGTCGGAGATCGGCACGCCAATACGACCCAAGGCCGCCAACTCCCCTGCATCAGCCCCTACCAGGCTGCTGTCAGGGCGATCGATCGCCGCCGTCAAACCCGCCTGAGGCGCTTGGTGCTGCACAGCTTCGACCAGGGTCTTGCCCATCCGCCCTGCCGCGCCCATTACCGCAATACGTCGCATAACCTGTTCCTTGTCAGAGATCGCCGAAGAAGCGCTTCACGCCATCGAACCAGCCATTGGCCTTGGGCGAATGGGAGCTGTCGCCTTCCAGCGAATCACGCAGCTCTTCGAGCAGCTCGCGCTGGCGACGACTGAGGTTGACCGGGGTTTCCACCGCCACGCGGCACAGCAGGTCACCTGCCCCACCACCGCGAACCGGTGCCACACCTTTGCCGCGCAGACGGAACTGCTTGCCGGTCTGGGTGCCTTCCGGGATCTTCAGCTTCACCCGGCCATCGAGGGTCGGCACTTCCAGCTCGCCACCCAGGGCAGCGTCGGTGTAGCTGATCGGCACTTCGCAGTACAGGTGCTTGCCATCGCGCTGGAAGATCTCGTGCTCACGCACGTTGATCACCACGTACAGGTCGCCAGTCGGGCCACCATGGGTACCGGCCTCGCCCTCGCCCGACAGGCGAATGCGGTCACCGGTATCGACACCTGCCGGCACCTTGACCGACAGCGTCTTGTATTCCTCGACACGGCCTTCGCCGTGGCACGCGCCGCAAGGGTCGGTGATGATCTTGCCCTGGCCATGGCAGCGCGGGCAGGTCTGCTGCACCGAGAAGAAGCCTTGCTGCATGCGCACCTGGCCGATACCGCCGCAGGTCGGGCAAGTCGACGGGGTCGAGCCCTTCTTCGCGCCGGAACCATCACAAGGGTTGCAGTTGACCAGGGTAGGAACGCGGATACTGACCGTGGTGCCACGCACCGCTTCTTCCAGGTTCAGCTCCAGGGTGTAACGCAGGTCGCTGCCGCGCTGGGCGCCACCGCGCGAGCCGCCACGGCCGCCACCGAAGAAATCACTGAACACATCGCCGAAGATGTCGGAGAAGTTGGCACCACCGAAGCCAGCACCACCGCCACCCATGCTAGGGTCGACGCCGGCGTGACCATACTGGTCATAGGCCGCGCGCTTGCTGGCATCGGACAGCACTTCGTAGGCCTCGTTGGCCTCCTTGAACTGCTCTTCCGACTCCTTGTCGCCCGGGTTGCGGTCGGGGTGGTACTTCATCGCCAAGCGGCGATAGGCCTTTTTGAGATCACCTTCGTTGGCGCCACGCTCGACACCCAGGACCTCATAATAATCACGCTTTGCCATAGGTCATTTGCACTCTTGAGGGCGTTCGACAGAGCGCTGCGCATAGGCGCATGGGCGCTGTGCCGTAAGCACCTGCCGCGCGAATGCGTCCTGACAGATGCTGTAAAAATTCGCGTATTCCAGACACACCAACGCGGGAGCAAGCCCCCGCGCGGCGACATCCTACCAGCTCACCGCCAAACGGCGGTGAGCTGGCCGACAACATGCAAAAATTACTTCTTGTCGTCGCCTTTTACTTCTTCGAACTCGGCGTCAACCACGTCATCGTGCTTGGCTTCCGGTTCGGCCTGCTGCGCGCCGCCCTGAGGCTGTTCGGCTTGCTGCTCGGCGTACATCTTCTGAGCCACTGGCGCGGAGACCTTGGACAGCTCTTCGACCTTGGCTTCGATCGCGGCCTTGTCGTCGCCTTTGACAGCGGCTTCCAGGGCAACGACTGCCGCTTCGATGGCGGTTTTCTCTTCAGCGGTGACCTTGTCACCTGCATCAGCGACCATCTTGCGGGTCGAGTGAACCAGTGCATCACCCTGGTTACGGGCAGCGGCCAGCTCTTCGAACTTGCGGTCTTCCTCGGCGTTGGCCTCGGCGTCACGCACCATGCGCTCGATTTCGTCATCGGACAGGCCGGAGTTGGCCTTGATCACGATCGACTGGGTCTTGCCGGTGGCCTTGTCTTTCGCGCCGACGTGCAGGATGCCGTTGGCGTCGATGTCGAAGGTCACTTCGATCTGTGGAACACCGCGTGGTGCTGGCGGGATCTCGGCCAGGTCGAACTTGCCCAGCGACTTGTTGCTCGAAGCCTGCTTACGCTCACCTTGCAGCACGTGAATGGTCACGGCGCTCTGGTTGTCGTCGGCAGTCGAGAACACCTGCGACTTCTTGGTCGGGATGGTGGTGTTCTTCTCGATCAGCGCAGTCATCACGCCACCCATGGTTTCGATACCCAGGGTCAGCGGGCTGACGTCCAGCAGCAGTACGTCTTTCACGTCACCGGCCAATACAGCACCCTGGATAGCGGCGCCCATGGCGACGGCTTCGTCCGGGTTGACGTCCTTGCGGGCTTCCTTGCCGAAGAAGTCGGCAACGGTTTTCTGTACCAGCGGCATACGGGTCTGGCCGCCGACCAGGATCACGTCGTCGATCTTGCTGGCGTCGATGCCGGCATCTTTCAGCGCGATGCGGCAAGGCTCGATGGTGCGCTGCACCAGGCCTTCAACCAGCGACTCCAGCTTGGCGCGGGAGATTTTCACGTTCAAGTGCTTAGGACCGGTGGCATCTGCAGTGATGTACGGCAGGTTGACGTCGGTCTGCTGCGCGGACGACAGCTCGATCTTGGCCTTTTCAGCGGCTTCTTTCAGGCGCTGCATGGCCAGCGGGTCGCCCTTCAGGTTCATGCCGGACTCTTTCTTGAACTCCTCGACGAGGTAGTCAATCAGCAGCATGTCGAAGTCTTCGCCACCCAGGAAGGTGTCGCCGTTGGTAGCCAGTACTTCAAACTGGTGCTCACCGTCGACTTCGGCGATTTCGATGACCGAAACGTCGAAGGTACCGCCACCCAGGTCATAAACGATGACAGTGTGGTCGCCCTTGGCTTTGTCCATGCCATAGGCCAGTGCCGCAGCGGTCGGTTCGTTGATGATGCGCTTTACGTCCAGGCCCGCGATGCGACCGGCGTCTTTGGTGGCCTGACGCTGGCTGTCGTTGAAGTAGGCCGGCACGGTGATGACCGCTTCGGTGACAGGCTCGCCGAGGTAGTCTTCGGCGGTCTTCTTCATCTTTTTCAGGACTTCGGCGCTGATTTGCGGCGGCGCCATTTTCTGGCCGTTGACTTCGACCCAGGCGTCACCGTTGTCGGCCTTGGCGATTTTGTACGGAACCAGCTCGATGTCTTTTTGCACCACTTGCTCTTCGAAGCGACGGCCAATCAGGCGCTTCACTGCGAACAGGGTGTTGTGCGGGTTGGTGACAGCCTGACGCTTGGCAGACTGGCCTACCAGGATTTCGCCATCGTTGGCATAGGCCACGATCGAAGGGGTAGTACGCGCACCTTCGGCGTTTTCGATGACTTTGACGTTACCGTTTTCCAGGATGGAGACGCACGAGTTGGTGGTCCCCAGGTCGATACCGATGATTTTACCCATGTTAACTCTCCCGAAACTTGAATTTGGTTAGCAGCGACTACTTTGGCCAACTGCGGTAATACTTGAAGGCTTGACACCTAGATGGGGTTGCCCCGACAGATTTCAAGCCTTTTCATTGATCGAAGGCTGAGCGGCGCTCGGCGCCTTGCTGACCACCACCATGGCGGGGCGCAGCAGGCGGCCGTTGAGCAGGTAGCCCTTCTGGAACACCTTGAGCACGCTGTTAGGCTCGACCTCGGCGCTTTCTTCCATGGCCATGGCCTGGTGGTGCTCGGCATTGAACGGTTCGCCGTGCGGGTCGACAGCCTCGAGGTTGTAGCGCTTGAGGGTGTCGTGGAACATCTTCAGGGTCAGCTCGATGCCTTCACGCATCGGCTTGATGCTTTCGTCGTCGGCATTGGACAGCTCCAGGCCGCGCTCCAGGCTGTCGATCACCGGCAACAGGTCGCCAGCGAATTTTTCCAGGGCGAACTTGTGCGCCTTCTCGACATCCTGCTCGGCGCGACGGCGCACGTTCTGCAAGTCGGCAACGGCGCGCAGCGACTGATCCTTGGCGGCGGCCAGCTGTTCCTCGAGCTCCAGAACACGGGCGCCGACATCTGCTGCACCAGTCTCTTCGACGTTAAGGTCTTTCTCATTCAGCTGTTCGTCAGCCATTGGGTCTCTCCTGCGCAGATTTCTGGATTGCGAGCCAGGCTCGCCTTTGTTGTCGGCTATATGGGGCCGGAAAAACCAGCTTCAAGGGGCAACATGGTTTTCCCGGGCGGATGAGAATGTGCGAGCGGGCATTGTCAGGGTAGAAAAAAGTACTGTATAAATAACCAGACCTGACCCTTCGGGAGCCGCCCCCATGCTGCTGCACCTGTCTATTCACAACTACGCCATCGTCGAGCACCTTGACCTCGAACTTGCCCGCGGCATGTCCGTCATCACCGGCGAGACCGGCGCAGGCAAATCGATCATGCTCGACGCCCTCGGCCTGGCCCTCGGCGACCGTGCGGACAGCGGCGTGGTGCGCCCCGGCGCAGACAAGGCAGACATCCTCGCCACCTTCGACCTGGCAGATATCCCCGAAGCGCGCACCTGGCTTGCCGAGCGCGACCTGGACAACGACGGCCCGTGCATCCTGCGCCGGGTGATCACCGCCGAAGGCCGCAGCCGCGGCTACATCAATGGCACGCCCTGCCCGCTGGGCGACTTGAAGTCGCTCGGCGAGCTGTTGATCGACATCCACAGCCAGCACGAGCACCAGTCGCTGCTCAAGACCGACACCCATCGGCGCCTGCTGGACGAGTACGCCGGCGCCATCGACCTGGCGCGCCAGGTGCAACTGGCTGCCAAGCGCTGGAACCAGACCCGCCTGGAGCTGGAGCGCCTGTCCAATTCAGGTGACGAGCAGCGCGCCCGCCACCAGCTGCTCAGCTATCAGCTGGAAGAGCTGGACAACCTCGGCCTGGGCGAAAACGAGCTGGAGCAGCTGGAGCAAGAACACAAGAACCTGACCAATGCCGAGGCCCTGTTCGGCATCTGCCGCCAGGTCATCGACCAGTGCAGCGAGAGCGACTCGGGCAATGTGCTCAGCGCCCTCACCGCCAGCCTCAACCGGCTGGGCGCCGCCAGCAACTCACCGAAGGCCTTGGGCGAGGCCGCCAACCTGATCGCCAGTGCGCAGATTCAGGTCGAAGAAGCCGTGGGCGAGCTCAACCGCTTCCTCGATCACTTCGACGCCGACCCAATGCGCCTGCAGGCCCTGGAAGAACGCCTCGACACTATCTATACCCTGGCCCGCAAGCACCGCGTGCACCCCACCGAACTGCCCCACCTGCAGCAACGGTTGATGGAAGAGCTGGAAGGCCTGAACGCCTGCGACGAGTCGATCGAGCGCCTGGGCGAAGAACTGGCGGCCTATGCCCAGCATTACAAGGAACGGGCGCGCGAACTGAGCGCCTTGCGCCAGCAGGCCGCCCAGCAACTGGCGGTGGCCGTGGAACTGGAGGTCCAGCGCCTGGGCATGCCGGGCGGGCGCTTCTGTATCGAACTGATCCCTAACGAGGGCAACGACCTGTCGCCCCACGGCCTGGAGCAGATCGAACTGCTGGTAAGCGCCAACCCGGGGCAACCGCTCAAAGGCCTGGCGAAAGTGGCCTCGGGCGGTGAGCTGTCACGCATCAGCCTGGCCATCCAGGTGATTACCGCGCAGACCTCACGCATCCCTACCCTGGTCTTCGACGAAGTGGACGTCGGCATCGGCGGCCCCACCGCCGAAATCGTCGGGCAACTGCTGCGCCGGCTGGGTGAACGCGGCCAGGTACTGACCGTGACCCACCTGCCGCAGGTCGCGGCGCAAGGGCACCACCACCTGTTCGTGCACAAGGTGCGCCACAGCGACACCACCCACACGGCGGTGGCCAGCCTGGGCAAACGCGAACGGGTCGAGGAAGTGGCGCGCATGCTCGGCGGCATCGACCTCACCAAGGAATCCCTGGCGCATGCGCGCAAGATGGTGGTCAGCGGCAAGGCGTGAGCCGTGCCCCCAGCATTTTCCTGCAGCACAAAGCACAAAGGCGACCCGAAGGTCGCCTTTGCTATTTATAACGATCGAAATCGTTACTTTTTCTTACGCACGTACAGGACCAGATTGTGGTCCACCAACTCGAAGCCATGCTCGGCCACGATCTCGCGCTGACGCTTCTCGATTTCAGCGTCCATGAACTCGATGACTTCGCTGGTTTCCACGTTGACCATGTGGTCGTGGTGACCGCCATCCGCCAGCTCGAAGACTGCGTGGCCGCCGTCGAAGTTGTGGCGAACCACCAGACCCGCCGCTTCGAACTGGGTCAGCACGCGGTAGACGGTGGCCAGGCCAACGTCCTCACCAGCTTCCATCAAGGCCTTGTACACATCCTCGGCACTCATGTGACGCTGCTCGGTAGAGTCGAGCATCTGAAGGATCTTTACTCGAGGCAGGGTAACCTTGAGACCGGCTTTGCGTAATTCGCTATTTTCAACCATGGTCAGCTTTCTCGCCGATGCTGCTTCGCAGCTTCTCTTAATACGGGTATGATCGGGGTTTACGTTGTCCAGCCAAGATAGTGGAAGTCGCCCACCGATGCAAAACACCAAGCTCTTGCTAACCAGCCTCACCCTAGTGGGACTGCTCGCACTCGCCGGTTGCTCGTTTCCCGGGGTTTACAAAATCGACATCCAGCAGGGCAATGTCGTCACGCAGGACATGATAGACCAATTACGCCCGGGAATGACCCGACGGCAAGTAAGGTTTATCATGGGCAACCCCCTGATTCAGGATACGTTCAACACCAACCGTTGGGACTACCTGTACAGCCTGCAACCTGGTGGCGGAAAACGCCAGCAAGAGCGCATGAGCATTTTCTTCAACGAGGGCGACCAACTGGTCAGCCTGTCGGGCGACTTCATGCCAGGGGTGAGCCGCGACCAGGAAATCCTCGGTGGCAGCAGCGACACCACTGTCAGCCCTGCGGCTCAGCCAGAGCAGGCTACGCCTCAGCCTGAAGAGAAACCGGCCAAGCCGGGTTCGGTGGAAGAGTCCATCCAGCGCGAAATCGACACCATCGAGGCCACGCCGGTCCCGACGCCAGCACCGCTGGAAACCTCCCCGCAATAAACGCGGGTGGCATTAAAAAGCCCGGGCCTAGGCCCGGGCTTTTTCGTTTGCGGCCAGCACTCAGCTATTCAGCTGCTTGGCACGCTGGCAGAAGGCATCGACCAGGGTGTTGGCAGCCTGATTGAACAGCGGCCCCAATGTGGCGCGCACCAAGGGGCCGGCATAGTCGAAGGACAGGTCCAGGCTGATTTTGCAGGCCTTCTCGCCCAACGGCTTGAACACCCACACACCATGCAGCTGGGAGAACGGCCCCTCCTCCAGGTTCATTTCGATGGATTGGCCCGGGACCAGCACATTGCGCGTGACGAAATGCTGGCTCATGCCGCCCTTGGCCACTTCGAGCTTGGCCCGCATGTGCGTGTCGCTGGCCTCGATCACGGTAGCGGCAGAGCACCACGGCAGGAACTGCGGGTAGCTGGCCACGTCATTGACCAGATCATAGAGCGCCTGGGCGGGATACGGCAGCAGGGCGGAGCGTTGAATATGGGTAGTCATCCAGGCGTCACTTCCAAGGCTGGGTGGCGGCGCTTCGCAGCGTGCCGAAAACAGGTTCTGTACCTACGACAGGGCCTGTATTGTCCGGTATTCATTGCGGTGGCTCAAGCACACCGAAATCCCATAGCCGACGACGCATCGAGTTGCCTATAATGCCGCCCCTATGGCTAAACAAAAGAAACATCCGACCGGGACCATCGCGCAAAACAAGAAAGCGCGACACGATTACTTCATCGAACACAAGTTCGAGGCCGGGCTGGTCCTGTCCGGTTGGGAAGTAAAGAGCCTGCGGGCCGGCAAGGCGCACCTGACCGACAGCTACGTGCTGCTCAAGGATGGCGAAGCCTGGCTGTTCGGCAGCCACATCACCCCGCTGACCACGGCCAGCACCCACGTCATCGCCGACCCCATCCGCTCGCGCAAGCTGCTGCTGAACAAGCGCGAGCTGGAGCGTGTGGAAGCGGCGGTGGCGCAGAAGGGCTACACCTGTGTGGCCTTGGCGCTGTACTGGAGCAAGCACCTGATCAAGTGCGAGATCGCGCTTGGCAAGGGCAAGAAGGAATTCGACAAGCGCGACACCGTGCGCGAACGCGATTCCAACCGCGAGCTGCAGCGTGCCGTGCGCAACAAGGGCAAGGAAGACTAGCTCTTCTTTAGCCTGTGCGGGCCTCTTCGCGGGGCAAGCCCGCTCCCACAGCTAACCCACTGCCTTCAAATTCGGTGGGTTACGTGTGGGAGCGGGCTTGCCCCGCGAAGAGGCCGGTACTGCAAACGCAGACCTCAGCGTCCGCTGCGTCGCTCTGCCCGCGCCACGCGCTGCGCCTCTTCGTGCGCCTCTTCCAGCACCTCCTGCACATACAGAATGTGCCGGCTGGAAACCTCCCGCGCCTCCTCCGCCCTGCCCTCGACAATCGCCAGGTACAGCTCCCGGTGCTGACTGATCAGCATGTCCCGGGTTTCGGTCCGCTGTTGGTACATGCCGCCGATGTTGGTCACCACGTTGCGCTTGAGCAGGTCGAACAAGCCGCGGATGGTATGCAGCAAGACCGCGTTATGGCTGGCCTCGGCAATCGCCAGGTGAAAGCGCGCATCCGCTGCGCCCTCCTCTGCCCGCGTCACCTGGTCAACCCGGGTGTAGCAGTCCTGCAGCGTGTCGAAGGCTGCCTTGAGCCGGGCACGGTCCGGCTCGGTGGCGCGCTGGGCCGCGTAATACGCGCAGGACGCCTCCAAGGTATGGCGAAACTCAAGCAGGTCGCGCTGCGCCTCGGGGCTGTGCTCCAGCAACTGCAACAGCGGGTCGCTGAACGTCGAGCCCAGTGACTCGGCGACGTAATTGCCACCGCCCTGGCGGCTGATCAGCAGCCCCTTGGCCACCAGTTTCTGGATGGCCTCACGCAGTGACGGGCGCGACACACCGAACTGCTCGGCCAGAACGCGCTCGGCCGGCAGCCGCTGGCCCGAGGTCAGCGTGCCTTCGAGAATCATCCCTTCCAACCGATCGACGATGTCGTCGGACAGGCGCCGTTGGCGGACCTGATCAAAAACCATCACATGCTCTCCACAAACCCCCGGCAAATATCAGGGGGGCGCCTATTCTCGCCGATCCGCGCTGCACACACACCCATCACCCGGTGTTTTTCCAAGCTCATCAGACGCCCGCTCATCGGCACGCGACGAAAGTTTTGTGTCGGACAAATTGACACACCCACGACAGCGCTTTTAACCTAGCGCCCAGACATTGTAAATTGGTCTTACCAATTATCCAATGCCAGTGCTGACCAACAACAATTAGGGGCCACCCCATATGCAAACCTGGCAACAACTCTATAGCCCGCTTGGTAGTCTCGGCCTGTCCGCACTGGCGGCGGTCATCCCTATCGTGTTCTTCTTCCTTGCCCTGGCCGTGTTCCGCCTCAAAGGCCACGTCGCCGGCAGCATCACCCTCGGGTTGTCGATACTGGTGGCGATCTTCGCCTTCCAGATGCCTGTCGACATGGCCTTGGCCGCCGCGGGTTACGGCTTCCTCTACGGCCTCTGGCCGATTGCCTGGATCATCGTTGCCGCGGTGTTCCTTTACAAACTCACGGTCAAGAGCGGCCAGTTCGAAGTCATCCGCAGCTCGGTGCTGTCGATCACCGACGACCAGCGCCTGCAAGTGCTGCTGATCGGCTTCTGCTTCGGTGCCTTCCTGGAGGGCGCGGCCGGCTTCGGCGCACCGGTGGCCATCACGGCCGCCTTGCTGGTGGGCCTGGGCTTCAACCCGCTGTACGCCGCCGGCCTGTGCCTGATCGCCAACACCGCACCGGTCGCCTTCGGCGCGCTGGGCATCCCGATCATCGTCGCCGGCCAGGTGACGGGCATCGACGCCTTCCACATCGGCGCCATGACCGGCCGCCAGCTGCCGCTGCTGTCGCTGTTCGTGCCGTTCTGGCTGGTGTTCATGATGGACGGCGTGCGGGGCGTGAAGGAGACCTGGCCTGCAGCCCTGGTCGCCGGCCTGAGCTTTGCCGTGACCCAGTACTTCACCTCGAACTTCATCGGCCCAGAGCTGCCCGACATCACCTCGGCCCTGGCCAGCCTGATCTGCCTGACCCTGTTCCTGAAAGTCTGGCAGCCCAAGCGCTCGTTCGCGCAAGCCAAGGGCAGCGTCGGCGCCGCGGTCGTGCAATCAAGCGGCAGCCAGCCGAGCCCGTACAGCTTCGGCGAGATCTTCAAGGCCTGGTCGCCGTTCCTGATCCTCACCGTGCTGGTCACCATCTGGACCTTGAAACCGTTCAAGGCCGCGTTCGCGCCGGGCGGTGCGATGTACAACTTCGTGTTCAACTTCGCCATCCCGCACCTTGACCAGCTGGTGATCAAGACCGCGCCGATCGTTGCCGCGCCGACCGCCATGCCAGCGGTGTTCAAGCTCGACCCGATCTCCGCCACCGGCACCGCGATCTTCCTCTCGGCGCTGATCTCCATGGCGGTGCTGAAGATCAACTTCAAAACTGGTCTGACCACTTTCAAAGAGACGTTCTGGGAGCTGCGCTGGCCGATCCTGTCGATTGGTATGGTGCTGGCCTTCGCCTTCGTCACCAACTACTCGGGCATGTCCTCGACCATGGCCCTGGTATTGGCTGGCACCGGCGCCGCGTTCCCGTTCTTCTCGCCGTTCCTCGGCTGGCTGGGCGTGTTCCTGACCGGCTCGGACACCTCGTCCAATGCCCTGTTCAGCTCGCTGCAAGCCACCACCGCGCACCAGATCGGGGTCAACGACACCCTGCTGGTGGCCGCCAACACCAGCGGCGGCGTGACCGGCAAGATGATCTCGCCACAATCCATTGCCGTGGCCTGCGCCGCCACCGGCCTGGTGGGCAAGGAGTCCGACCTGTTCCGCTTCACCGTCAAGCACAGCCTGTTCTTCGCCACCATCGTGGGCCTGATCACCTTGGTCCAGGCTTACTGGCTGACCGGCATGCTGGTTCATCACTAAAGTGAAAGGGGCCGGGCGCCAAGGCGCGCCCGGCATTCCCCTCAAGCAACGCTGCGAGAATCCATGATCATTTCCGCCTCTACCGACTATCGCGCCGCGGCCCAACGCAAGCTGCCCCCCTTCCTCTTCCACTACGCCGACGGCGGCGCCTACGCCGAGCACACGCTGCGCCACAACGTCTCGGACCTGGCCAGCATCGCCCTGCGCCAGCGCGTGTTGAAGAACATGTCCGAGCTCAGCCTGGAAACCCAGCTGTTCGACGAAACCCTGAGCATGCCCGTGGCCCTGGCCCCGGTCGGCCTGACCGGCATGTACGCCCGCCGTGGCGAAGTGCAGGCGGCACGCGCCGCAGCAGCCCATGGCATCCCGTTCACCATGTCCACCGTGTCGGTGTGCCCGATCGAAGAAGTGGCCCCGGCCATCAACCGGCCGATGTGGTTCCAGCTGTATGTGCTCAAGGACCGCGGCTTCATGCGCAATGCGCTGGAGCGGGCCAAGGCGGCCGGGGTCAAGACCTTGGTGTTCACCGTCGACATGCCCGTGCCCGGCGCCCGCTACCGCGACGCCCACTCCGGCATGAGCGGCCGTAACGGCCCGATGCGCCGCGTACTGCAAGCCATGACCCACCCCGAGTGGGCCTGGGACGTCGGCGTGATGGGCCGCCCGCACGACCTCGGCAACATCTCCAAATACCGTGGTAACCCCACCGGCCTTGCCGACTACATCGGCTGGCTGGGCAACAACTTCGACCCGTCGATCTCCTGGAAAGACCTGGAGTGGATCCGCGACTTCTGGGAGGGCCCGATGATCATCAAGGGCATCCTCGATGCCGACGACGCCCGTGACGCGGTCAAGTTCGGCGCCGACGGCATCGTCGTGTCCAACCATGGCGGCCGCCAGCTCGACGGCGTGCTGTCCAGCGCCCGCGCCCTGCCGGCGATTGCCGATGCGGTCAAGGGCGAGCTGAAGATTCTCGCCGATTCCGGCATCCGCAGCGGCCTCGACGTGGTGCGCATGATCGCCATGGGCGCCGACACCGTGCTGATTGGCCGCGCCTTCCTCTGGGCGCTGGCCGTGCATGGCGAGGCCGGGGTGAAGAACCTGCTCGAACTGTTCGAGAAGGAAATGCGCGTGGCCATGGTGCTCACCGGCGCCAAGTCGATCAGCGAGATCACCCGCGACTCGCTGGTCCGCGAACTGGGCGCCTGAACGCCTGCACGAAACACCGCCTGATTGACCGGGGCATGCGGCGCACCAGACGCCGCGGCCCCGCGAGGAGATTGCATGAGCCTGCCCGCCGCGTTCCTGCGTGATGCCGAGCGCCTGATACCCGCCGAACGCCGTTTCGACGACCCCACCTCCACCCTGGCCTTTGGCACCGATGCCAGCTTCTATCGGCTGATCCCCAAGCTGGTGGTGCGCGTCGAGTCCGAGGACGAAGTGGTCGGCCTGCTGCAACTGGCCCAGCGCGAGCGCGTGCCGGTGACCTTCCGCGCGGCCGGCACCAGCTTGTCTGGGCAGGCCATCAGCGACTCGGTGCTGATTGTGCTCGGCGACAATTGGAACGGCCGCGAAATCCGCGGCCAGGGCGAGCAGATCCGCCTGCAGCCCGGCGTGATCGGCGCCCAGGCCAACGCCTGGCTGGCACCGTTCGGGCGCAAGATCGGCCCGGACCCCGCCTCGATCAACGCCTGCAAGATCGGCGGCATCGTCGCCAACAACGCCAGCGGCATGTGCTGCGGCACCGCGCAAAACACCTACCACACCCTGGCCGGCCTGCGCCTGGTGCTGGCCGACGGCACCCGCCTGGACAGCGAAGACCCGGCCAGCGTCAGCGCCTTCGAGCACAGCCACGCCGACCTGCTCGAAGCACTGGCGTGCCTGGGCCGTGAAACCCGCGCCAACACCGAACTGGCCGACCGCATCCGCCACAAGTACCGGCTGAAGAACACTACCGGGCTGTCCCTCAATGCCCTGGTGGACTACGACCAGCCGCTCGACATCCTGCAGCACCTGCTGGTTGGGTCTGAAGGCACGCTGGGCTTCATCAGCGCCGTCACCTACAACACCGTGCCCGACCACCCGCACAAAGCCAGCGCCTTGCTGGTCTTCCCCAGCGTCGAAAGCTGCTGCCGCGCGGTCACCCTGCTCAAGCGCCAGCCGGTGTCTGCCGTGGAGCTGCTCGACCGGCGCAGCCTGCGTTCGGTGCAGAACATGCCCGGCATGCCGCTGTGGGTAAAAGGCCTGTCAGACAATGCCTGCGCGCTGCTGATCGAGTCCCGCGCGGCCAGCCAGACGCTGCTGCATGAGCAACTGCAGCAGGTGATGACGTCGATTGCCGAGTTCCCGCTGGAACAGAAAGTCGAGTTCAGCGAAGACCCGGCGGTGTACAACCAGCTGTGGAAAATCCGCAAAGACACCTTCCCCGCCGTCGGCGCCGTGCGCCAGACCGGCACCACGGTGATCATCGAAGACGTGACCTTCCCCATCGAGCAACTGGCCGAGGGCGTCAACCGCCTGATCCAGCTGTTCGACAAGCACCACTACGACGAAGCGATCATTTTCGGCCATGCCCTGGAGGGCAACCTGCACTTCGTCTTCACCCAAGGCTTCAACAGCGCCGAGGAAGTGAAGCGTTACCAAGCCTTCATGGACGACGTGGCCCAGCTGGTGGCCGTGGAGTTCGGTGGCTCGCTGAAGGCCGAGCACGGCACCGGCCGCAACATGGCGCCGTTCGTGGAGTTGGAGTGGGGCCATGACGCGTACCAGTTGATGTGGGCGCTGAAGCGCCTGCTCGACCCCAACGGCATCCTCAACCCCGATGTGGTGCTGAGCGAAGACCGCGATATCCACCTGAAAAACCTCAAGCCGCTGCCGGCCGCCGATGAAATCGTCGACAAGTGCATCGAGTGTGGCTTCTGCGAACCGGTGTGCCCATCCAAGGGGCTGACCCTGAGCCCGCGCCAGCGCATCGTCATGTGGCGTGATATCCAGGCCAAGAAACGCGCCGGCATCGATACCCGAGCACTACTCAAGACCTACCAATACCAAGGCCTCGACACCTGCGCCGCCACCGGCCTGTGCGCCCAGCGCTGCCCGGTCGGCATCAACACCGGCGAGCTGGTGAAGAAGCTGCGCAGCCAGGCCGCCGAGCACGACAAGGCCGCCGACTGGCTGGCCGACCACTTCCACACGGCACTGAGGGGTGCCCGCCTGACCCTGACCGCCGCCAACACCGCCCGCAAGCTGCTCGGCGCCCCGCGCCTGGGCCGCTTGAGCACAGCGTTGAGCAAAGCCAGCAAAGGCCGGCTGCCGCAGTGGACCCCGGCCATGCCACAGCCCCTGCGCAGCATCGACTTTGGCCCGGCGAGCCATGATGCCCGGCCACGGGTGGTGTACCTGGCGGCTTGCGTTTCACGCGTGATGGGGCCGGCCTATGCAGACCGGGAGCAAAGCTCGTTGCTGGACAAGACCCGCGGGCTGCTGGAGAAGGCCGGTTACCAAGTGGTGTTTCCGGAGAACGCCGACAGCCTGTGCTGTGGGCAGCCGTTTGCGTCCAAGGGGTACCCGGAGCAGGCTGAGCACAAGCGCCAGGAGTTGATCAACGCCCTGCTGCATGCCAGCCGCGGAGGGCTTGACCCGATCTACTGCGACACCAGCCCGTGTACCTTGCGCCTGGTTCAGGACCTGGGGGAAACCCGCCTGGACCTGTACGACCCAGTGCGCTTCATTCGCAGTCATCTGTTGGACAGGCTGGAGTTCACCCCGCAGGAAGAGCCGGTGGCGGTGCATGTGACCTGCAGCACCCAGCATTTGGGGGAAAGCCAGGCGCTGATAGACCTGGCGCGGCGGTGCAGCAAGCAGGTGGTGATACCGGAAGGGATTCACTGTTGTGGGTTTGCCGGGGACAAGGGGTTTACCACGCCGGAGCTCAATGCACATTCGCTGCGGAGCTTGAAGGATGCGGTGCAGTATTGCAGTGAAGGGATTTCTACCAGCCGCACCTGTGAGATTGGGTTGTCCAGCCATAGTGGTATTGATTATCACGGGTTGGTTTACCTGGTGGATCGGGTGACCCGGGCGCGTAGTATTTGAAGCATGAGATGGCGTTATGGCTGACAGGTGTTCGCCAATGCATGTTCAGCGCCTAGGAGATCGAGCGCCGCCCGCGCGGCGCATCGCGACGCAAGGCCGCTCCTACATTTGTTTCGGGCCAGTGAGGCCTGTGCCATTGGCGCGCGACCGCCTTGTTTGTACGACGCGATATCGAGGCGGGCACCAAGGGGTCGCGCGCCAATGCCTCAGGAATAACTGGCCCGAAACAAATGTAGGAGCGGCCTTGCGTCGCGATGCGCCGCGCGGGCGGCGCTCGATCTCACTGGCGCCAAAAATGCCATGACAAGCACTAGGCCCCCAAAGCCCTCAAGGCTCGCGAGCCAGCACCAACTCAGCCAACGCCCTGCTCATCTGCACGTTATGCACCGAATTCACCAGCATGCCGATCCCCGGCTCACCGGCATTACCGCAGATGTATTCGTCCAAGGTGTCTTCAATACCGCGCATCAGCTGAATGGCGTACAACAGCGCCTCAGGTGAAGGCACCTTGTTGTCGATGGTGTAGAACGAACGTGAAGACGTTTGGCTGGGTGGGTCAGGAACAATCTTCTTCATAAATCTTTCTCCCGTTTGTGTGCATGAAGCTCCGCCCATTCCCTCTCACAGGTATGGGTGGCAGCTGTACGCGGGGTGAGAGACCGGCCAAACAGGAGGAAACCGGCCAGGCACAAGGCCTGCCCGCGCACAGCTACCATGACGGTAAATCTCTTGAATGGAGCGGGCTCTCACACCCGATCGCCAAACCATGGCGACCCAGGGAAACTAGCCCCTGCGCTCATCATCGACAACAGAGAAACGGCTGCGGCGCCGGTAGGATAATTCCTAAACCAATTCCACCTGAAGCATTTGGTTTCAAGTTCCGAATTCCCCTACAGCCCCGCCGCCCAAAGCGACGCAATCACGCCTAGCCATCCCATCATATCGCCCCGCCACCATCCCGATTGAACCCTCGCCAAACCCGCGCAGTCCACCTTACAGGCCCACCTTCCAGAGGCCTCAGAAGGAGTCACCCATGAAAGGTACCGCGCTTTCGGCCCTCTTCGCGGCCGCTACCCTCCTGGCCTCGCCAGTGTTCGCCGCAGAGGACCTCTGCACCGCCAATCTGCAGAAAATCGACGACAGCATGGCCACCGCCGGCGCCACCTCCGAGGGCCTGGACAAAGCCCTCACCGAGCACGTCGACAAAGCCAAAGCCGCACAGGCCTCGGGCGACACCAAGGAATGCATTGCCATTACCAGCAAAGTCCTGGAACGCCTGGAAAAAACCGAGAAAGGCAGCGGCTCGGCCGGCGGCGGCGGTGCCTGAGCCTGAAGCGGGCGGCGGAACCTGCTGTCGACGCCGCCCGCTTTAGCGCGTATACTCAGCCCACGTGCCGAAAGGTACGGTCAGCTAGAGCTGAGTGTGGGGCCGATTAGGATTCGACGCCGGTAGCGAAACTCTAGGTGCATGCCGAGTTGGTAACAGAACTCGTAAATCCACTGTTGCAACTTTCTATAGTTGCCAATGACGAAAACTACGAGGGTTACGCTCTCGCTGCGTAAGCAGCTGAGCCCGCTCTCCTGGTAGCTTCGGCTCCAGCAATCATCAGGGGATGCCTGTAAACCCGAAATGATTGTCATACAGAACAGGATCGTCGTGTAGCACGTTGGGGGCAAAGCGACTAAAACTTACCCAACTCATCCAAAGCACCCTGCCCGTCGGGCGGCTGCGGATTAAATCAGTAGACACGGCTAAGCATGTAGTACCGACAGCGGAGTACTGGCGGACGGGGGTTCAAATCCCCCCGGCTCCACCAAATGATCAAAAAAAGACGTCCACGGACGTCTTTTTTTGTGCCTGCGACCCAGTAAATACGCGGCCTCCAGCGTTTTTACGGTCCTTGGAGAGTTTTTGAGTTCCAGCCGTTCGGGTATTCCAGACGGTATTCCAGTCCACCCGGTGCTAATCTTTGGAATACCGAATCAGTGCCTGAGGACAATCTCATGCCTGCTCAAAACCTCCGCCTCTCCGATCGACAGCTCAAGGGAGTCAAACCCGCGTCCAAGGATTATGTCCTCACTGACGGTGACGGTTTGCAGCTCCGCGTACGCAGCAACGGCTCGTTGCTGTGGAATTTCAACTACCGCGAACCGGTGACCAAGAAGCGCATCAACATTGGCTTCGGGACCTACCCCGAACTGTCACTGGCGAACGCACGAAAGAAGGCAGTCGAAGCCCGCGAGCTGCTCGCTCAAGGCATCGATCCGAAGGTGCAGCGCAATACGTTGAATGAAGCCAAACGCGCGGAAACCGAACACACCTTCGAGAACGTGGCCACCGCCTGGTTTGAACTCAAGAAAGACTCGGTCACCCCGGCCTACGCCGAGGACATTTGGCGATCGCTCACGCTGCACGTGTTCCCCGATTTGAAGACGACGCCACTGACGAAGATCACCGCTCCGATGGTGATCGCATTGCTTCGCCCAATCGAAGCGAAAGGCAGCCTGGAGACGGTCAAGCGTCTCAGCCAGCGACTAAACGAGATCATGACCTACGGCGTAAACTCCGGCCTGATCTTCGCCAACCCGCTCAGCGGCATCAGGGCAGTCTTCAAGAAGCCCAAAAAAGAGAACATGGCTGCGCTTCCACCCGAAGAGCTCCCGGAGCTCATGCTGGAGATCGCGAACGCCAGCATCAAACGCACCACTCGCTGCCTGATCGAATGGCAGTTACACACGATGACTCGCCCCGCCGAGGCGGCGACTACTCGCTGGGCAGACATCGACTTCGAAAGGCGTGTCTGGACTATCCCACCGGAGCGTATGAAGAAGCGCCGTCCCCACAGCATCCCGTTGAGTGATCATGCTGTCGCACTATTGGAGTCACTGAAGACTCACAGCGGCCATCGCGAATACGTCTTCCCGGCCGATAGAAATCCACGCACCCACGCCAATAGCCAGACCGCCAACATGGCATTGAAACGCATGGGCTTTCAGGATCGATTGGTCAGCCACGGTATGCGCTCGATGGCCAGCACCATCTTGAATGAACATGGGTGGGATCCCGAACTCATTGAGGTCGCACTGGCGCATGTCGACAAGGATGAGGTGCGCAGCGCCTACAACCGAGCCGACTACATTGAACGCAGACGACCGATGATGGCCTGGTGGAGTGAGTACATCCAGAAAGCCGCCACCGGCAGCCTGCTTGCCTCAGCATACGGTCAAGTCAGAGACAAGAACGTGGTACCGATCCGCTAGCTCTGTACGGCGCAAGAATTGCGGAAACAACTGAGCGTCCAAGATTCGGGGCAAGCAGCCTCGCTTATCTGCTTCTCAGCGCGGGTCCATCCAAACAGGGCTGCAAAGCCGCCCTGTTTGGATGGACCTCATTTTGAAGAGCTAAAAACCACGACGTTGTCCGGGATTTACCAAGTAATTCCACCGATGGATAACCGCTTTTCACGTCCTCAAGGGCGCTTAATTTCGGCCCTTGACCGGGTTTATCCACAGGCGTAGAACTGGCCGTGCAAAGGCTGTCGATGACAGCACCCCAGGTGACCCGAGCCTTAAAGGTCACGCCGCCCCCGCGGTGGTTCAGCCCAAGTACGATTCGCATCCGGCAGCTCGTACGGTCACTACCCATGTGATGGATGCTCTTACACATATAGCGCTCGTGCGCCAGACACACCTTACCTCGCTGCCCTGCAGCAACCTATCCGCTCGGCCGAATACTGCGCCAACCTGTGCCCGTCTCTTTCTTCTGGAAAGAGACGGGCACTTCTACCACTGCTGCAGCCCTGATCGCACAAGGCTTTGCGGCATTCCCCCTCGTGACAATCGGCGTGACAAACGCCGATGTCACCAGCAACAGCGCTGTAGATGATGGTGCCGCAGACCAAGGAATGGACTGCACCTGACTGACAGTCAGGTATGCCCCGGTCATCGCATTGCTGCTTGCACATGGCTCATGATCTTCAGGCGCTGATCTCGTCAGCCAGTGCTGCCTCCACCCGCCCACCGGCAACGGTGTACAGGAGGCCAGATCATGAGATGCCCTTGCTCCCGGACGTAAGGAGTCGCCAGTCCCGCGAAGAGGACATTCCCCACAGGTCGCAGGGGCCTTGATCCCTGATAACACTCAACATTCTTGGCGGGATGACGTGGGGCGAGGATCGAAGAGCGGACGATGAGGTGACCGACATGGCATTGGTGGGTAAACGAGATGGCCGTAATTTCGGCTACGGCAGACAATTGAGCTACGCAGGTCCGCAAGCGCTGAAAGACATGTTCGGCGGCGGCCACTACGGCACGGTGAAGGCACACTGTGATCGGTGGCAGGCATTCGTGAAATGGTGCCGCTCCGAACAGGGGCCCGGTATCAATGATGCGCGGCAGATTGATCGAAAGGTGTTGGCCGACTACGCGGCGTATCTGCGCGACACTGTTAGGCGCGGTGATCTCGCCGTCAGCACCGCACAAAACCGCCTATCCAGCGTTAACAGGGCCATGGCGGCGCTTCGAGGTGATCAGTGCGTGAAATTGCCCAGTCCGAGCAAGGCGCTGGGTATGCAGCGCACCGGGGTTCGACATTTAGTGCCGCAGGGCCAAGACCGCGAACAGGTTAAGCAGATCGTCGATGCGCTTTGCAACCAACATCAACTACGGGCCGCCGCGATTGTTTTGTTGGCGCGAGCCACTGGCATGCGCTTGCGTGAGGCCATCTTGGCTGACCTGCCACGGTTAAGCCGTGAGGCTAACAATCTAGGTAGGATTAACATTCAGGATGGCACCAAAGGCGGCCGCGCCGGCGCCTCGGCGCCCCGTTGGATTGCGGTGGATGACCATGTTCGAAGTGCACTTGAGTTTGCACAGCAGGTGTCGTCTGCGGGCAGCCGCAACCTGATTGCGGCACACGAAAACTACCTAGATCTTCTGCAACAAGTTATGCGCCCGGCGCGGGATATCCTGCATGCACACAACCTCAAAGGCTTCCATGAGCTACGAGCAGCGTACGCATGTGAGCGCTACGAGCAGATCACCCGATGCCCCGCGCCAATCAATGGTGGCAAATGTTGCCAGGTAGATAGGAACCTTGATGGCGAGGCCTGGAGGCGAATCAGTTACGAGCTTGGACACGGTCGGATCGACGTGGTCGCAGCCTACATTGGCGGACGGACATGAGTAAGCCATTCGATATGGAGCTGTTCTTGGCTGGAGTTCTGACCGGTTCGCACGCAACCCGGCAACGCCACGTGCGACAGGCAAAAATCATCCAGGTCGAAATTGCAGCGCGCTGGCAGCGAGAAACACCTTGGGCTTGGCAAAAAAAGCATGTGGCTTGGTTTCTTGAGCATCGCTTAAATTTACGCGGTGAAGCGACGCGGTATTACTATTTACTGACGATGCGGTTACTCACTCGTCGTTTACAAAAAAAATGGGTTTTCGATCTCTGAGTGAGACCGGCTGCTATCGCGCCACATGGGTGACGTTGGCACCGTAAGCGGCGTATCAGATTTTCAACACAGGATCACAGCGAACGTAGAGAGCCTTAACCTCTTCCGTATGTGGAAATGGGACATTCAGGCCAAATTTTGCAATTTTTATTCAGTCGTTGATCCTAGCATTCGCGTACCAGTACTAGCGTCAGGATTTCAGCCTAGGCCAAGCCTCGTGCTTGCAGAGAAAGCGCCTCAAAATCTGGGGCCAGCGCAGGTCGGAGTTTTAGTTGTCACCAATTCCCGGACATATAATTGGTAATCACTACAATAGTGAGCCATTCGCAGGAATGCGCGCTACCTGCGCCATCATTAGGCCATCCAGCTTATAATCCTCCTCCCAAGCAGCGCCCAGCAATGGGTAATTCAAGGAGGATTCTGATGGTTGTGCTCCCACCAGTGGTTTACGAGCAACGCTGCTCTGTAGGAAAGATCCGACATCAGCTACAGCCAGCTATCACGACCCGAGTCATCAATGAGACCTTGGTGAACGTGTCGCCCCGCATCAGAGAACGCTTGTGGCTGCTTGAGTGTGGTAGCCGCGTCCTACTCACCAACCGGCCCAATGTCACTTTGCCCGACGGAGTGGATGGGATCATTCATCTGCGAGAGGACAAAGTCGTCTGGAGGACTCATCGCCTCCTTATCGATCTCAAAGTCCGACTCCTCGAATCTGGGTGGGCCGACGTAGCCCGCGATGCGGCGCGGAGCTGGCAAAATCAACTGTCATATCGAGCGGAACAACGTGACGCCAATGGGCAAGTCCCAACAGGACAGGGGGGATTGCGACCGCCCCAGTTGGGCGCTCTCTTTGCCATCGGGGCTCACTGGAGCCTCAATACACAGCCTGCAACGATTGTGATGCCCACCGGCACCGGCAAGACTGAAACGATGCTGGCTACGCTGACGGCGTACGGCCATTCGCCCACACTTGTGGTCGTTCCTTGGGATCTTCTACGCCAACAGACTGCGAACAAGTTTCAGAGCCTGGGACTGCTGCGCGCTCTGGGGGTGCTGCCAAACGAAGTGGAAAATCCAGTAGTCGGGCTGATCACATCCAAACCCAAAACGCTGGCAGATTTGGACATCTTCACCCAATGCAATGTGGTGGTTTCCACCATTAGTTCACTGGCATTCGAAGCTGGTAGCCCGCTCGCAGCTGAGATAGCTCAACGGTGCAAATCACTGATCCTGGATGAAGCCCATCATGTCCCCGCCAAAACCTGGAGCGGGCTAAGATCAGCGTTTCACTCGCTGCCCATTTTGCAGTTTACTGCGACGCCTTTTCGCAGAGACGGTGAACTCGTCGACGGGAAAGTGATTTTCAACTACTCACTTGCCGCCGCGCAGCGTGATGGATATTTCAAGCCAATACATTTCGAGCCTGTTCACCAGCCGAGTGGTGGCACCCAAGCCGATCAAGCGATCGCCGTGACAGCACTGGCTACGCTACGACGTGACTTGAAAGCGGGGCTTAATCACCTGCTCTTAGCCCGATGCAGCAGTATTGTCCGTGCAACCTACGTAGAACGTCTTTACCGACACCTTGCGCCTGAGTTTCAACCAATCCTGATTCATTCAAAGATCAACGATACTGAAGCTAAGCTGGCCGATCTGCGCTCAGGGGTGTCCCGGGTCGTGATCTGCGTCGACATGCTTGGCGAGGGGTTTGATCTGCCCGAGCTGAAAGTGGCTGCGCTCCATGACAGTCATCGGAGTTTGGCTATCACGCTCCAGTTTATCGGGCGGTTTACACGCGTGGCAGGAAGGAGCATTGGCGAGGCGACGGTGGTGGCCAACATTGGCGATCAAGATGTCGCCCACTCACTGGAGCGCCTATACAGCGAAGACGCCGACTGGAATCAGGTACTTAGCGAGCTGAGTTCTAATGCTGTCCGGGAGCACAGGGAGTTGATTGAGTTCCTGCAAGCGTCCGAACGTCTGGATGAGGAAGGCGACTCGAAAATTTCTCTGTCACCTCAATTACTCCGCCCAGTTTTCAGCACTGCCGCTTACAGAGCTCAACAGTTTTTTCCCGAGCGGTTCCACCACGGGCTATCCCAACAACTTCACATAGAGGGGGTCTGGCTCAACCGAGAAATGCGTACACTTTACTTCGTCACTCGCGCCGAAGGCAGGGTTCGCTGGACTAATACCAAAGGCGTTCTCGACCGTGAGTGGACACTCTTCGTCCTCCACCACAATCCGGAGCTTGAACTGCTATTCCTGTCTTCAACTGATCATAGTTCTTTGTTCCCAGAGCTAGCGGAAGAAGTCAGCGGGCAAGCAGACCTTATCCATGGCGAACAGATGTTTCGAATACTCGGCCATATAAACCGCTTGGTGTTTCAGAACATGGGCGTCAAGAAACACGGTCGACGTAATCTGAGCTACGCCATGTACACAGGCGCCGACGTTGCGGTAGCACTCGGTGTGGCCGAGCGTAGCGGCTCCGTTAAGAACAATGTCAGTGGTACCGGATGGGAAAATGGAGAGCGCGTTTCTGTTGGCTGCTCGTATAAAGGGAGGGTCTGGTCGCGAGAGCAAGGCTCCATACCGGAGTTCGTTCACTGGTGCGCTGCGGCTGGTGCCAAACTTCTTGATGACAGTATCGTTGTCGATGACATCATTGCAAACGTCCTGATTCCCAAGGAAGTGACGGTGTTTCCAAGCGACAGGAATGTGCTTGCTGTCGAGTGGCCGGCTGAAATCATGAGTATTGCAGAAGACCGGGTCGTGCTAACAACTCGGGCGTTTCCAAACGGCCTTCCTATCACGTTCGTCGATCTGAAATACCTTGATGTGCGAGATAACAGCATGAGGTTTGCCCTGAACTGTGACGAGACCGGCCAGTTCGCAGATTTCACCTTAACGGTTGGCGGAGAGACCGGCTTCGTCGTCGCACAGACAAGCGGTGAGGCAGTGGAACTTACCATCGGGAAAGCGTCAAGGGCGCTCAGCCAATATCTGAGTTCATACCCACCGTTGTTACGGTTCGTCGACCTGAGTGAGCTGGACGGCAACATGCTGATCGAGCCTAAAGACCCCAGGCATCTTGAAATCGGAGAAGAGCGCTTCGAGGCTTGGGACTGGGCAGGCGTCGACATCACAAAAGAATCCTACTGGAAAGACGGCATTGCACGTGCTGACTCTATTCAGTGGAAAGCCGCGCAGCACTTCATTCAGGGTGATTTTGACATCGTTTTCGACGACGACGGCGCCGGTGAGGCCGCGGATCTTGTCTGTCTCAAGGAGGAAGATAATCGCATACGACTTGCGCTGATCCACTGCAAATATGCCGGAGGAGACACGCCTGGCGAACGCGTGAAGGATGTCGTGGAGGTCTGCTCCCAAGCAGTCAGGTCGGCCAAATGGAAATGGCGCTTCTCTGAACTCGGTAAGCACATACAAAGACGTGAGGATCGGCTGCGCTCCCTGCACCGTCAAACGCGCTACCTTGCTGGAAATGGGTTGAGGCTCAATGACTTGATCAAGACAGCACGCTTCAAACCCATTGAAGCCGAAATTTTGATTGTTCAGCCGGGTCTATCTGCTGGTAGTCGTACTGCTGATCAAAGCCTCGTGCTGGCTGCGGCTGTGGCATATCTCAAGGAAACGATAGGGTGTGATATGGACATCGTTTGCAGTGGGTAAAACAGCATGGCGCCCAATGTAGCCGATTGCGAAATTCATTAAGGCGACGCCCCAGCTCCAACGGTAAACCTACCCTGACGTGCTGGCGGAACTACAAATTATACCACCAACTAAGTGCTGACTGGACATGACACTGAAGCCCCTACAGATCAATATGCTCCTTGAAAACATAGGTTTCTCCCTTGTCAGCCATAACAACAAAAAATATATTTGGCGTCATAATGACGGCGAGTTTTTGTTCGTAAACATGAAGAACCTCTCGGGGAAATCCGCACTGGTAATTGAGCCATCCTGGATGAATCGAATCTCAGAGCTTCGTATTATTCAAGGGGTAGTCCCTGGGGCAGACTATGTGCATCACAGCAACATGAACGTCTTCCCAAAGCATTTAAATGGAGGCATCAAGCCAATCCACTATGGCTTACCTGTAACTTTAGAAACTGAAAATGCCCTGCTTGGACTCTTGAGTGTTCTGTACCCGTCGTTCGATACTGAACGGCTTAGTAACACGGCCACCACAACTTCGAATCATAAAATCCTAAAGAAAAGCGGACCATCAAGCCACTATGAGCTACTTTCTTGGTTTGAGCAATATGCAGGGCAAGAACTAACTTGGAATCAACTTCAGAAAGCACCTAGCACCGTCGCAATTTCGGCCAAAGGGATTTTCAAACCGGAAGGGCTCGACTACGCTCTCTCCATTAGCCAGAGGCTAGACAGCCCTTATAGCGATAGAGCCCCTGAATATCAATATGACGGTAGTTGGCGGTATTCTTACGCTCAGGAAGAAAGCAAGCGCGGCGATGCTACTTCCCTGTTCACTAATCAAGGTCTGAAGAAGTGCATGGATGATGGGGTGCCGGTGGCAGTCCTGGTACAACTTTCGAAGAAGCCCAATGTTACAAGGTATCGGCTGCTAGGTCTGGCGAAGGTTGTCGCCTGGGAGAATAAGGTGTTCACTCTCGAGAGCACCACATTGACAGAAGCCCTCATCAGAACAAATCAAAAACTGGATGACTCGCCCCCCTATTCTCCGGCTGGAATAGAAGATAACCGTAAACGTATATTGAGGGAGATCACTGAACGCCAGGGGCAGGGAGCATTTCGAAGTGGGTTACTAACCGCTTATGAAGGACGTTGCGCTATAACTGACTGCACAGTTACACAGGTATTGGAGGCAGCACATATCACCCCATACCTAGGACCAGAAACTAACAATATTAGCAATGGCCTGCTATTACGTAGTGATCTACATACGTTATGGGACAAAGGCCTAATCTATCTTTGCGACCATTTCACCCTGGAGCTCAAATCGAGCCTTCTAAACTCTGAATATAGCTCTTTGGCGGGAAAGAGAATCAGGGCTACAACTGGTGGCGCTCCAGGAATTTCATTGGATGCAGTCCGCGCTCATCGAGAGTGGTGTTGTAAGAACGATAGAGGCCATCAGTAGTTCATCGTCCTCGGATGTCCAGGACGAGTTGTGGCCGATAGCTGTTGCCCCCGAATAATATCAAGGGGTCGACAGCGTCCGGTGCGACTGGCCACTATCGATTCAACGTGGCTTTCGCGGCATAGAGACTATCCGCACACCCTTGATTTACTTTTCTTAAAGCGGGGCCCTCAGATATGTAATACAGCCCTACGACATCTGGCCGACTCAGCGCTTGCGCTTTTTATGTTTCTTCTTACGCAACTCCAACTTCTTGTCAAATACAATTTTATTCCAGCGCTCTGCCAATTCACCAGCCTGCTTATAAACCCCCTTACTCATTTCAATGCTATCAAACAATGTTAACATCGCAGGGAAAACTTCCATCCTCTGCTTTGTGAGGATGAAAACCATCTGATGTGAACCTATGCAGAGGCACAGAGCGGTCAACAACAGCGTTACTTGAATCCACAGAGATTCTGCGGGCACGAATGCACCTGAATTGATTTTTATCAAATAATAGTTAAATACACCTACTATAAAAACTGGGCCCCAATCAACGAGCACGTCAGTTGTTTAGGCAGTCTGGCGCCGACGACCTTTCGCTTTAGCAATGCGAAGCTGTCGTACACACTCAACAACAAAAATGGGAAGCCAGCAAAAGCTATGTCAATACTTGAAAATGTATAGTCAGCCGTGGACATATTTACGATGAATGTCAGAGACCCCCCACCAAGCAGGGCTATGCAGAAATCTTTTTTCAATTCGCCATAAAACTCCCGGTAATAGGGGGAGCTTCGACCAGCAAAAGCTTGAATGCAATCATATGCATATATAACACTTAGAATCCACGAGACAGAAATAGCGGACAGCAGGAAAAACTCCCACCAGGAATGGTAGTGAAAAGTTAGCTGCCACAATGTCGACCCAGCAGCGACGAACAGTAGGATGTATTTCATCAAATTCAGCAACCTCTTATAAGCATAAACATTCTTAGCAAGTCAATTATCTCAACACGGACTAGCCACATGTAAGCCCAGCATTCGCATGAGAATTTAGATCCATAATACCGTCCACAATCCCCTCTACCCTTGGGCGAAATTTCTGAGTCATGACATGTAGCCCTTAAGAACCCCACCTATCTCAAGAAACTTCCTAGCGATGTGAGCAGATCATTTCGTCGGAGGGATCCAACAGGTCGGCTCTCCACACTGGAAAGCCCCGCCCAACCCTTGTAATTCGATCTTAGTTCTCCAGCGTCAGTAGCATAGATTTAAGAAAGCAGCCTATGGCACCTCAAGGCGTATTTGCAATGGCTCGACTGGGACGCTGAGGAACATCCTAGAGCCAAACCGACCTGAGCATCATCAGAAGCTTGGGTCGTTTGTTGTGGACCAACATAACTAGAGCGCCACATATCTTGCACGCACTAACCGCTGGCACGCTCAATCTGGACAGCCAACTATGGCTAGCAATCCGACCGGCAGCTACAGGTGAGAAAAACACACAAAAAAATCTGCGAGCAGAGTAAAAACTCTTACAATCCAAAATGAGATTTCCTACACATTTTCATCACCGAAGCCCGAGAGATAACCCCGTGAGTGACTCAGACAGCTCATCCGCGCCACTGGTTGACGTAGTGAAGCTTGCCGCATCCCTCCAACGGTTCGCAGATGATCGCGACTGGCAGCAGTTCCACTCCCCCAAGAATCTCATACTGGCCCTCACTGGCGAGGTAGGCGAGCTGTGCGAGATTTTCCAATGGATGAGCGATGCCGATTCGATCTCCGCCGCAACAGATCCCGAAATCGGCCAAGCCATCAAGGATGAGCTGGCGGACGTACTGATGTACCTGGTTCGCCTGAGCAGCGTACTTGGCATTGACCTCAACGAGGCGGTGACACAGAAACTCGCCTCGAATGGTCAGAAGTACCCCGTAGATAAAGCCAGAAGCAGCAGCAAAAAGTACGACCGACTCTGACCAACACGCACCTAAGGACAACCCGTGATCGTTTACGCTGCGACCAAACAGCAATTTCTTAAAGACAACGATAACGATGACATTGAGGAGGTGATCCTCAGGCATTACAAGGAAGCTACCGGCAAGAACGTTGGCTCCTCGGAAATCAGATCGTGGCAAGGGTCCCTGACGTACATGGCCAAGGTCCTTAGAGATGAGGGCCTCCCGAGCGATGCAGGCCTGGCCATTGAATTGCACATTCCGCAGTCGTCGAAGCGAATCGACTTTCTACTCACCGGTCGCGACGAAAACCAGGCAAAAAAGGCCGTACTGATCGAGCTGAAGCAATGGAGCAAGGCCAACGCCACAACCAAAGACGCCATCGTCAAGACGGCGTTGGGTGGCGGCCTCATTGAGACCATTCACCCGTCCTATCAGGTATGGTCCTATGCAGCGCTGCTGGAAGGCTTCAACGAGGCGGTGTATGACAAAAGCATCGAAATCCGTCCGTGTGCCTACCTCCATAACTACGTCAGCGACGGGGTCATAGATTCAGCCCACTATGAGCCCCACATCAGCAAGGCTCCGCTGTTTCTGAAAGGCCCGGAAGAGCTCAGTAAACTCAGGGCCTTTCTGAAAAAGCATATAAGTCATGGCGACAACAAAGAGGTTCTTTACGAGCTTTCCGAAGGAAAAATTCGCCCGTCCAAGGCGCTAGCCGAAGCTCTCGGTGGGTTGATGAAAGGCAAACCCGAGTTCGTGTTGATTGACGACCAGAAAGCAATTTTTGAGTCGGCGCTGGCGGCAGCAAGCGAGGCCTCGGACCAAGCACCCAAGGTGATGATCATCGAAGGTGGACCAGGCACCGGGAAAACTGTTCTAGCTATCAATCTACTGGTGAAGCTCACCGAATTGAAGCTGATGAGCAAATACGTCTCCAAGAATGCTGCCCCTCGCAAGGTCTACGAAAGCAAACTGGTTGGCACCATCAAGCGCAGCCATTTCTCGAATTTCTTTTCAGGTTCTGGGGCATTCATCGACACTGAGCCCAACACATTCGATGCGCTCATCGTGGACGAAGCTCACCGACTGAATGAGAAAAGCGGGCTGTATGGAAACCTTGGGGAGAACCAGATCAAGGAGCTGATTGACTCAGCGAAATGCTCCATTTTCTTCATTGATGAGGACCAGCGTGTAACCTTGAGCGATATCGGCAGCAAGCAGGCGATTCGCGCCTTTGCGAAAGCCAAAGGTGCTGTGGTTGAAGAACACGTGCTGTCTTCGCAGTTTCGCTGCAGTGGTTCTGACGGTTACCTGGCATGGTTGGATGACACGCTAGGCATTCGCTCGACGGCAAATCCGACGCTTGAGACCCAAGAGTACGAGTTTAAGGTGTTCGACTCACCTCAGGCGATGCATGACGCAATCAACGAGAAAAACCACGAAAACAAAGCTCGTGTGGTCGCGGGCTATTGCTGGCCTTGGTTGAGCAAGAAAGACTCCACCGCTGCTGATATCGTGATTGGTGACTACAAACGCCAATGGAACCTGGATCAGGATGGCAGCCTATGGATCATCGCTGAAAACTCCATCGAGCAGGTTGGCTGCATTCATACCTGCCAAGGTTTGGAAGTCGACTACGTCGGGGTGATTATCGGACCAGATCTGGTCGTGCGTGACGGTCAGGTAGTGACATCCCCGGATGAGCGCGACAAGCACGATAAATCGATTCGCGGCTGGAAAAAAATGATGAAAGAGCAACCTACCCTCGCGAAAAGTGAAACAGACCTGATCATCAAAAATACGTACCGAACCCTAATGACACGGGGGATGAAGGGTTGCTACCTGTACTGCACCGACAAAGAGACGGCGCAATACTTCGAGAGTCGGCTTAGCCAACACGGCAATCATTGACGGTATCGTTTGCTAGGAGCCCCTGTACCGGCAAGCACAGGGGCAACGATCAACAGGATGACCATTTACTTTATAGATTCGGCCCCGATTCGTTTTTGGGGGCGGTTCTCAAAAAGCCCCGTCCATCGGAATCCAGACCACGCAGCGTTCCAACCGGTATTCCAAGCAAGTTGCCCAAAAAATTATTTACCAGCAGAAACAGATAGATACCGACCGGTTTCAAATTACCCCGGCTCACCTATCAGCTGCTATTTGGTAAAACCAAGCTAGCCGCCTTGGCATAACGCTTACCCCCAGCCCTCCCCTCACGGCCCACCATCGCGGTCAGTGAATCCTCCAGCGCCGCTGCCCCAAACCGCCCCCTCCTCCTTTTGGATTTGCACCTCGCAGCATTAAATCCTACTGTGCACGGCGTTTTTGGATATGGACGATAAGGATATGGCCCAACTCTTCCCGGCACTCAGTGCCTGTCGCTTCGACGCTCCCGGCGAAAAACGCCTGGCGGAGCGACTCGAGAAAAAGCTCTCAAACGACTGGCTATGCTGGTTCAACGTGCCAGTAGGCCCAAAAGGTCTGCAACCTGACTTTGTCCTGTTGCACCCTAAAATCGGGCTATTGGTGCTCGAAGTCAAAGACTGGAAAATGACTTCGCTGATCTCGATAACGGCCAGCGATGTGAAGAAATATGATAATGGTCAGGAAAAAACCGTTATCAATCCCCTGGCGCAGGCCCGCAAGAATGCCTTTGAAACGGTTCAGGCATTGGAGAAAGACAGCGCGCTGACCCAAGGTGCTGAGGCTTACCGGCCCGGCAAGCTGATCATGCCGTACAGCTGGGGGGTGGTGCTCACCGAAATCACTCGCAAAGAGTTCGAGGCAAGACAGCTTGGTGCCGCGATGGAGGGCACGCGGGTCATCTGCAAGGACGAGATGTACGAAACCGCCGACAGCAGCGTGTTCGAACAGCAAGTTTGCAAGATGCTGGTCCATCAGTTTCCCGTGCATCTGGTACCAGAACAGATCGACCGAGTGCGTTATCACTTGTTTCCAGAGATCCGCTTGAGCCCTGCCCCCGCCCAGTTCGGGTTGTTCAGTGAACAAGACGCGCCCCTTCCCTGCCTGCTGAAAGTGATGGACCTTCAGCAAGAGCAGTTGGCGCGCTCAATGGGCGATGGCCATCGGGTGATTC
Organism: Pseudomonas sp. Irchel s3f19; assembly: GCF_900187555.1. Classification (NCBI taxonomy): domain Bacteria; kingdom Pseudomonadati; phylum Pseudomonadota; class Gammaproteobacteria; order Pseudomonadales; family Pseudomonadaceae; genus Pseudomonas; species Pseudomonas sp. Irchel s3f19. The sequence continues at coordinate 78,990 of NZ_FYDW01000002.1, forward strand.
ACGGTGTGGCAGGTAGCGGTAAAACCATGATCCTGGTCTATCGCTGCTTGTACCTGGCTCGCGCAGCCACTAAACCGGTGCTGGTCTTGTGCTTCAACAAAACACTTGCCGCGCGTTTGAACCAGGTGCTGCAACAGCACCGCCAGGAGCACAAGGTAACAGTCGTAGGCTTTCACGCCTGGTGCCACAGTTTGCTGACCCAAGCAAAACTCGCCATCCCCGAAATGAAAGGGGCGAAGTTTATTCAAGCACTGGAAGAAGAGGTGCTTCGGCAAATGGAAAGCGGCGCCCTCGCGCCCGAACAGTACGGTGCCATCCTGATTGATGAAGGGCATGACTTCAAACCCGAGTGGTTCCGCTTAGTCGTCCATCAGGTGGACCGTGAGCGCGAGGACCTATTGGTACTGTATGACGACGCCCAAGCGATCTATCGCGGCAAGGCGTCGAGCACAAAATTGGCGTTCAGTTTTGCCAGCGTAGGCATCAAGGCTTCTGGCCGTACCACGGTGCTGCGTATCAATTATCGCAACACGCTGGAAGTGCTGTCGGTTGCCCATGCATTCTCCAAGGAGTTGCTAAGCGCACGCGACGCCGAAGACGACCATGTACCTGTGCTTGCACCCCAAAGTGCAGGTCGCCGGGGTGAGATGCCACAGCTTCTATGCCTTGCTGGGCCTGCACAAGAGGCGCAATGCCTGGTAACTAGGCTGAGGGCAGAACATGAAAACGGCAGAGCCTGGGACGACATGGCGGTCATTTACCGGCATACCGAGCAGGCCTTCTGGGTTGAAGAGGCGCTAAAGGCGGCAGGTATCCCCTACACCACCGCACGCGTGAGCTCTCAGCGCACAAAGCTTTACGCCCACCCTTCGGTAAAAATCGTCAGCATGCACTCCAGCAAAGGGCTGGAGTTTGGTTTTGTGATGATCCCGCGCCTGCATGAAATGCCAGCCAAGGGCGAAGATGAAGCTGACGAGATGCGTTTGCTATACGTGGCGATGACGCGCGCAGTCGATCGCCTGGTAATGAGCCATCAAGGTGAGTCGGGGTTCACCGAACGTCTCGGGGAAGCAATCGCTCAAGTAAAAGCCAGCCTTTAGGTCAACGGCTGTTCGTACAGCGGTTTGGAATAGCCGCTGTCACCCATATTTTTGGAAGGTAAGAAATGGACTTCACACCCATCATCGCCCAGCACTGGATCCCCCTGAGCTGGTTCATCCCCCTCGTCATCTTGCTTTTCGCACTCAAGTCTCCAGGTGTAAAGGGCTACCTCGGCGAGCTGCTTGTACGCTACTTCGCCTACCTGCACCTGAACGAGCAAACCTATCGCCGCCTGCACAACATCACCCTGGACACCCCGGACGGCACCACCCAGATCGACCACGTTTTCGTCTCGGTGTACGGTATTTTCGTGCTCGAAACGAAGAATATGAACGGCTGGATCTTCGGCAGCGAAAAGCAGCCCCAGTGGACGCAGAAGCTCTACAAGCGCACGTTCAAATTCCAGAACCCGCTGCGGCAGAACTACAAGCACCTCAAAGCACTGGAAACGACCTTGGGCGTGAATGCCGAGCACCTGCACTCGGTGATCACCTTCGTCGGTGACAGCACGTTCAAAACGCAGATGCCTGCAAACGTTACCCAAGGCAGCAAGTTCATTCGCTACATCAAATCGTTTAATCAGCCGGTTTTCACCGAGGCCGATGTGAACGCCATGCTGCAAACCCTGCAAACCGGCCGCCGTGCCCCTACCCGCGCTACCCACCGCGAGCATGTGCAAAACCTGAAACGCCGCAGCGACCCGACAGCCGAGCGGCAATGCCCTAAATGTGGCAATGCGCTGCTGGTTCGGACCGCCAAATCAGGGGCGAAGGCAGGGCAGCAGTTTTGGGGTTGTTCGGCATTCCCCAAATGCCGAACGATGCAGCGTTTTTAGCCCGAAATACGACGATTGAAGGTCTGGTAGACAGGGCGTTTATATAGGGCAGTGAGTACAAAGGTCATGACTGCCCAAGCGCTAGCAGAAACCCCGCCACAGCTCATCAGACTCGACAACAGCCACAAATCGATCCGCCGTAAACCCCTCAGGGAACAATGAATCGCGACCACTTTCATCAAGCTGATCCAACGGTTTAAGAAGCTGCTTCTCGTCGCGCAAAATGACTTCCAGCGCCTCACGTGATACCACTCTGAACCCATCGACTGCCTGCCCATCGAGTTCAATGGACGTATCAACGATCCAGGTCCGCAGATCCACCTCGGGATGCTGCGCGTCATAGCCCAGCCTGGTACGCAGACCTAGATCAGCCACCAACGCCTTAGCCACCGCAATCCGCTTACGCTGTAGTTGCCAAGCGGCTTTGCGCAAGGTGTTGGTGCGATGCAGCCAAACCTCATGCCGGGTTGAACGGATATAACCCGACTTGACCTCGATGAGCAGCAACACACCATCCTGATGGCAGATCAAGTCCACTTCACCGGCATCGTCTTCTTCTGTCACGGCAGGCCGATAGCCCACCTCTACGGCAAAGCCTCGTCGCCGTAGGCTCTCGGCCAGCGCCAGCTCTACACGCTGGGTTTCTGCCTGTGCATCGGCTCTGCGGGCGTTCACGCGTCGCAAATTATTGATGGCGGCGGTCACGTTGTTCTGCTCCGAGACCACCCAAGGAAACTGAAAACTGAAGCGGCCAACTTTGTAGAAGGGCTGCTCAGCCAGGCGTGGCACAGGCTTCCCAGGATGCTGTTTCAACTGCTGTGCAAGCGCTTTGAGGTCGCTAGTCCAGAACCTGAGAATTGCCTTGGCGGAATCGGCGCTGCCTTGCGGGTATTCCTTGCTTACCGTCCAGCCTTTGATCCTGCGGACTTTTGCTTCCTCTTCGGACCATGTCAGGGGGAATCTGTTTTCCCCTGATCGCATGCCGCTCATAGCCAATCGACCAAGCGCATGGGCGAGCACGCCGGACTCGCGAAGGTAATCCTGGTAGGGCTGGATAAAATGCTTCTGGAAGAACACCGAGGTCAACTCACTCGCCAGCAACACAGAGTGAAGCTGAACTTCAGCACCATCATCGAGCGTAAGCTTGTCACCCAGGCCGTAGATCTGCTGCAGTTGCAGCTCACTGCGTATTGCCTTGATGTAGGCCAGCTGGTTCAGCTCATGGTTCTCGGGCGAGCCGATAATTTCAGTGGCTATGCTGGAAGTACTGAATGCCTCCACGGCACGATTTATCCAGTAGTGCCAAAGCAGGTCGTTCTTGCGCCCGGTACGTTGCCACCGCTCTGTCTCCGCCTCCGACTCATTGTAGATAACGGGCTCACCCGGCTTTAACTGGTAACGACATTCAGGATTGAAGCAGAACCAGTCGATTGAAGCCTCGTAGTCGATTCGCTCGTGCGTTGCCGCAATCATTACGCTCAGTGAGTTGAGGTTTTCACGGCATCTCACTGAGTCTGGGGTAAACGCCCCAGGGAAAATGATCGGTGACAGATGCCGTTTCAGTGACTGCCCGATCCGCGCCTCGTTCAGACGAAAATCCTCTTCCGAACAAGCCCTGAGTTTGTTCAAGATAATGCGGCTGTAGACCTGCCACTGCTGACCAGAACGATCAGCGGGGGCATCTTCGGAGAACGCTTGATAAGCCAGCACACTGAGGTAGGAAAGCAATTCCAGCAGGGACAAATGCTCAAGCTGTTTTTCAGCGTTGCTGATCAGCTCATCAAAGGGCTTGAGCTGATCGAGCAAACGGTCACAGACCCCGAAGAATTCCTGCCACTCATCCCCCGTGAGTGCCGTACGAAGCGCAAGCCATAGCGGTGAATCAGTACGCTCGAACACCTTCGCGTAACGAATTGACCATCTGAGGGTATCTGGCGCATGGCTGGCCAGCTCCAGCAGCAGGTCGACACTGGCTGCATTATCAAAATGCAGCAGGCGGCTCAGCGCCAAGCTGGCCAGTTCGGAGTGTGCAACTGCATCCGCATCACGCCAAAACGGTGCTGAAGCCAAACCCGTCGCGCGGTCAAGTGCCGAGTGATTCTTACCTGAAGGGCGCTGATCCAGAAAATGCTGCAGGGATTCATCGAGAGCCCTCCCCTTACCGAGTACAGGCTGCTTCCTTTCATAAACCGACTGGTAATGCTGCCGGCACCGCAATTCCTTTTCTGACATCCCAAGCCTCCATACCTACGTCATCTTCCTAGCCAGAGCGTGACCCACAGAACGCCTTACGTTCAGCTGAACGCGCAATGCGACCCAGCACTCAGACCTACTACATCCTTTTGTCAAAAAGTTGATACGCCAGTCTTTTTGATAGAGAATTAGAAACAGGATGCATTTTAGCGTATTTCAGTATGCTTTAAGCGAGTGCAGGGAATGGACGAAGACAGAACCTCAGATGCGGCCGTGCCGCCCATCGACCAGCTTGATCTCACGGCACACGGCGTTTTGGGCCACTTCGCCGCGTCGTCGCGCAATGTCCAGCTGCTGAATTTTCTGATGGCCATGGACCGCGTGGACCGCTGGGCCGTGGACTTTGACGAAGACGCTCCCGGGCAACAGTTCGAAATCCAGCTGCTGATGCAAGAAATCCAAACCTTCGTGGAGGCCTATGCGCGCGTGCTGCATCGGCTTCCGCAGCCATTCGCCGAGCTGCTGGCACACCTCACTTCGTCGCGCTGCATGTACCTGGTGCGGTATGTCGCGCAACGCAATGAAGCTTTCACCGGGGCGCTGGCCGCGCTGTTAGGCAGCGACTCAGCGCAGTCGATGGACCTGGCGGCGTTTCGGCGTCGGCTGGATGCCTTCAGCAAGACGCACCTGCTCAGCGAGATTTTCTGCGGGGAGCGGCTGCGCGAGATATCACAGATCATGGGGAGTTACGCAGATGTATAAGGGACGCTTGAACCCTGTCGCACAGGCGATAGGCAAATCTGTGGGCAAGCGCGCGGTACTGGGCGGGGTGCTGGGCGCCTGGCTGGTGCTGGCCGGGCCGGCTTTCGGGGCAACCAGCAGCCTGGGCGCGACGTCGAGCAGCCTGATCTCGCAGCAGGATTCGGTCGTCGCCGATGCCATCAAGGCCGATGCCGAGGACTGCGCCGAGGGCACCAAGGAAGGCACCATTGGCGCCTCCATCGGCGATGCGCTGAAGATCCATACCGAGCTGGCGTCGGCCACACCCAATGTCGAGTCGCTGTTCAGCGCCACGGCGGATTGCTTCGGTGGCCTTAGCAGCCTGTTCGACCTCTCGGGCTCCATCCCGAGCCTGGGCAGCATCCTCGCCTCCGCCCAGGCGGCGGTTCTGCAATACGCGCAGAAAAAGGTGTGTTCGGCGGTACAGCAGGTCGCCTCGATGGTTACCACGCCGATCAACCAGGCGATTGGCAAGGTCAGCAGCGGCACCTCGCTGGGCGACCTCAACGGCCTCACCAACGGCCTGGTCAGCCAGGGCATGAGCACGCTCGACCCAGAGCTGGGCAGCGGCTACCACAACGCTGCGGCAGGCTACGAAGCCACCTACACCGTGGATGTGAACCCGTTCAACTACGTGCAGACCGACTTCGGCGGTGGCGCCGGTGCCGGCACGGGTACCACGGCCCCAGCAAGCACCAATAGCGTAGCGGCGCCTGCCAGCGCAGCACCGGCACCCGTCAGCACGCCAAGTGCCTCGCCAAACTCGAACAGCGGGTCGTCCAGCTCCGCTGCGGGCCTGTTCAACTAAAAGGGGCTGTCGATGAAAAAGATCGCAGCAGTTCTGGCGGTGGGTCTTGCGGTCGGGGCCACGGCGCTGCCGGCCCAGGCGCTGACCTGGGCATCGGTGCTGACGTTCTTCAACACGATGCAGAGCGAAATGAGTGCCTGGTCGGTGACGGTCAAGCAGACCGCGCTGTCGGCCAACGTCGTCTCGCAGGTGGACAGCGACTCGAAAAAGCAGCTGGCCAACGCGGTAGGCACCATCGACATGTCCGACCGGGTGATGAAGGCCGTGACATCGTTCGATTCTGCCGTTGGGCAGCCGGTGACCATCAAATGCACGGCCCAGGAGCAGGGCAAGCTGTTCGTGGAGGCCGTGTCCCAGCGTGACAAGGACACGGCAAGGCTGATGGCCACTTACGCCTCCCAGCGTGTGGGCTCCAGGGTTACGGCCGATCAGTCGGCCCTGGCCATGCACCGCGATACCTACTGCACCGTGTCCGAGGCCAGGCAGGGCATGTGCACGCTCAACGCCAACGGCATGCAGGGCTGGGATGTGGATTACGCCGGGCCGTTCAGCGAGAACACCCTCGCCCCCGAAGGCGAGGCGGCAGCGTATGCGTACACCGCGATGATCACCGATCAGCGCGCCGAGGCGCACATCGACTGCACCTCAGCCGCCTGCAACGCCGCCCAGTCGCAGCAGCTCGCCACCTCGGCGATGAGCGCGATGGCTGCCAACTCTCTCGTAGGGCAAGTGACGGACCGTCGCGTGCCAATGCTCACAGGGCAGTGATATGAATTTTCGGCTCAAGTTAGCGGGCATTGTCGCGGGGTCGACAATGCTCTCCAGTGTTTCCTACGGTGCGCTGTACGGTTTCGGCCCCGCAGAGGCATGGACCGCAGCACAGATATCGACGCACACGGCGACAGTGGGCGCCAATATTGCCGCCTTTGGCACCAGCTTCGGTGCGCAGATGACGACCAAGTTCGAGCAGATCATTTCGGCGGTGGCCATTGCCACCAAGCAGGAAGCGCTGTCTGCAAACGTGGTGGCGGACAACAACCGGCAAACGTCTGAACAGCTGGTGAACGCCATTCGTGCGCAGCAGCAGAACACTGCGGTCGCCAAAGCCTACCTCGACTTCAACGCGGCGACCGGCCAAGGCTTCGACCCTTGCGGTACGGTGGCCAAGAACAAATCGATGGACCTGGCCTTCACCACCCTGGCCGCCAAGGCCAAGGCGGCAGTCGGTGTACTCGACGCCTCCCCGGGTCGCCTGGTGACGTCAACCTCCCAGGCGATGCAAGCGCGCCTGAAAGAGCACCGCGACAAGTTCTGTACCGCCGCAGAGGCGGATGCCGGGCTGTGCACGCTCAGCGCCTTGCCCGGCGGCGATACCAATGCCGCCCTGCTGTTCGAGCCTGCGGAAGAGAACTCGCTGACCACCGAAGCGCGTACTGCCTACATTCAGCATGTGATTGGCCCGCCGGACGAGAAGCTTGCCAAAGAGGCCGGTGCGACGCCTGCCGGTGAAACCTACATGGTCCAGAAAAACCGCAAGGACTCGATGTTGTCGGTGCCGGCCTACAGCTTGTCGACCATCAACGCAGCCAACACCCGCAGCACCCAGTTCGGCGGCAAGTCGCCCAACGAAGTGCTCAAGCTGCGTGTGAACCAGTACTTCGGCGGCAAGGAAGCCGAGCAGTGGTCGGGCAACCTGGCGCGCCAGACCCAGCGCGGGCTATTGGTGGAGGCCGCCAAGATGGGCGGCCTCGAGGTATGGATCCATCAGCAGCAGTACGAGCAGAACCAACGGCTGATCGCCAACCTGGCGACACTGGTGGTCGCCTCGTCCGACCGCCTCGACGCGCCGCTGGAGTCGCGTTATCAGAAGGTGCTGTCTGAAACCGCCAAGCAGGCGGTGCAATGAGATGCGTATGAAAAAGGACTTCGACGAAGCGCGCGAGTCGCGTAAATGGAAGGTGTCGTTCGGCGTATCGCTGGCCCTCACCTCTACGCTGGCCTGGGCCTACTGCCCACCGCAGTATCAGGAAACCGTCGTGGCGCCGGCGTTCACGGCGGCTACCCAGACGCTCAACGGGGCGGTGTCCACAGTCGACGCCTCCCTTTCGGCGTTGCTCGAGACCCAAAGCCAGCGCCTGACCTCCGCCATCGCGGTAATGACCAAGCAGAAAGCCCTGTCGGCCAACACCGTTGCCGAGGCAGGGCGCAATGCGGCGCAACAAACGGCGACCGCGCTGAACGTGCTGGCGCAGACCCAGCGGGTCAAGCAGGCCCGCTTCGACTATGGCGGTGAGTTCGGCCAAGGCTTCTCGCCGTGCAAGGTCTACTCGACCCGAACGCTGATGAGCAACCGCGATGCCGACATGACCACCGAGGTTCGCCAACGGGTCAAAGCCGAGATCGTCGCCGCACCGGGCACCTATGCCGAGCCGATCAGCGCCCAGTCAGCACTGGTGAAGGCACGGCAGAAGTTCTGCACGCAAGACCAGGCCGATTCGGGCATGTGCCAATCGACCGGGTCGATGCCGGGCGCCGACCTGACCGTGGCTACCTTGTTCGAACCCGCCATGGAAGGCGAAACGCTGTACGAGGCCAAGGTCGGGTTCGTCAACAACATCGCTGGCCTGCCTGACGGCCCGGTACCGGCATCGGCCGGCAAATCGTCTGCCGCCGAAGACTATGCCCTGTCCAAGGCCCGTAAAGACGCGCTGGTCTCGCCTGCACTCTCCAGCCTCAAGGCCATCCAGCTCGACTACTCGGGTGTAGAGGGCAAGGAGACAGGCTCCGACCTGCCGCTGGCGGTGCACTTCCGTAACGAGGTCAAACGCTATTCGGGCAACACCGCCGAATACGACAGCTGGGCCCGGGTGATGGCTGCGCAGAACGAGCGCGGCGCGCTGGTCGAGCTGCTGAAGATCAAGGCGCTGGACCTGGCCATCCAAGAGAAGCAGTACCGCCAATACGAAAGCATGGAAGCCCAACTGGCTTCGCTGGTGTCGCTGGAAGTCACTGCAGGTGGCGCACAAGCCCGCACCAGCCAAGCCGCCTCGGATGCCGCCAAGCAAAACGTGAAGCAGAGTGTTAAGTGACGGAGCGCAAGGTATGAACAGAACGATCTTGCGAGGCATGGCTGCCTTGGGGCTGGCGGTTTACGCCCACAGCGCCATTGCCGACACTTGCATGGTATCGCCGACCGACAAGGAAGTTGTTTCCGGGCGTTTCGGCAAGTTCCGCGGCGGCGGCTCGGGCAACTTCGGCTCGGCCAACAAGAAAGCGCACATGCACGATGGCCTCGACTTCTCGACCAGTGGCGCGTCGCAACCGGTGTACGCGACCACTGAAGGTGTCATCGCATTTGCCGGAAGCCGAGGGTCGGCGGGCAACACAGTGCTGATCAAACGGGGCAACGGCGATATCGTCGCGTATTACCACCTTAGCGGTTTTGCTAATGGCGTGAAGCGCTACGCTACGGTAAAACCCGGGCAGCAACTTGGCCTGTCGGGCAATACGCCCAGCAGCAGCATGACCAAGCATTTGCACTTCACCTATGGCACCGCGCAAAAGGATGCGGCCAGGGCCAAGGCGTTTGCCGAAAATGCTCACCGTGGACCCTTTAACCCGGCCCAGTTACCGCCCGTGTTCAATCGCCAGGACGACATTGGCTACAAGACTGACCCGGCACCCTATTTCTGCCAAACTTATTCCATTCAGGATGGCCACCCGGAGCACTACCCGATCCTGGGCAAGGATACCAAGGCGCAACACCAGATCCTGTTCGGCAATGTGCCCTCAGGCGGCGTCGCCCCCGACTCCACGGCCGAACCCGTGCAGGTGGCCGCTGCCAACGCCGATGCCGCACTCGCCGAAGCAGATGGCAAAACACCTGAGATGTACTTGTCTGACGCCGATGGCTATGGTGCCTTGCCGACAGCCCCCATCGGTGGCTACGACACCATGTCGGTTTCGGAAATGATGATGACTGAAGCGACCCGGCGGTTCAGCGACGCTGAGTGGAACAACAGCATCACGCACGTTTCCAGCCGCGCCCTGTGGGTCGACTACAACCGGGCGACAGGTGTCAGCAATTACCTGTCGGAAGCGATTTATCGCAAGAAAGAAAAAGTTGAAGCATTGCTTGCCGTTTACGCGTCGCAGAAATTGGCAGGTCAACGGGCACAGACCGATTGGGCGCATCAGCGCGCCCAGAAAGGAGCTGTGTCCAGATCCATTGAATAACGCGGCGCCCACGAAAAGGTAATCAAAGATGGAACCCAAAGAACTCGAGAAGCCTGAACCGGCCGTCGCTCACTCTGCTGCCGGGCCGCACGCCGAGCCAGGGCGCAGTTACGCAGGCATCTTGGTCCATCATGGCGCGGCGCCCGCTCACAACGACCCTGCACAACCGAAAAGCTACTACGTCACCTTGAAATCCCCCGCTGGCGAGCAAACCCTGTGGGGCGCCGAGCTTGAGCAAGCCATACGCGGCGCTGCAGTGCAGCGCGGCCAGGCTGTGCAGCTGGATTACCAAGGCAACGCCGAGCATTCGGCGCAAGCCACCTGGAGCGCACGCTCGATCGATGCGGCATCGTTGCAGGCCGCTGACGCCAACGCAACGCCGCAGGGGGCGGCTGCCGGCAGGGATACCCCCGCCAGCCAGGCGCCAACTGCCCGCACCGAGATCGACCCCGTGGCACTCGATGCGCTGATGCAGGTGGCGGGCGATGTGAAGAAGAAAATGGACTCGCTCGACCCCGAGGAAGTGCGGCGGATCAACGCCTCCTTGCATGAGAATGACGCTGCCTCTGGCAAACGCTCGGAGCGCGAGGCCAATGGTGCCGAAACCTTGTTGCGTGGCACTGCCGAGCTGGTGGGTGGCGTCGCGTCGTTGACGGGTGCTGCCATGCAGGGCCTGGGCAAGGGTGCGGACGCGCTGGCCAATGCCTGGCGCGGCGGCTCAAAGGCGCAGGAAGCCGCAGAGCCTGCGTTCTCGGAAGAAACGGCTGGCCGGGTGCCGGTTTTGCCTCGCCTTTCCGAATACCGGGTCGATCAGGTCGAGAAAGCCGCCAGCAACTACGAGAAGGCACATGTTGCCTTCTGGAATGCGGACAACATGCCCCAGGTTCGTCAGCAGATCGAGGCGCGCGCCGAGCAAACCGGCCTGACCGTGCCCGAAGTGATCGAGAAGATGAAGCCCGATGGCGAATTCACCGACCTGCACGAAACATTCGTCGAGGCTGTAGGCCAGTCGCCCGAGGCCCAGAGCAACAAAAAAGCCATGGACAAGGCCCTCACCGGCTGGGCGCGGCAATACGGGCGCGCCCAGGAAGAGCTGCTGAACCCGGAAACCGACGGCAGCCCGCATTACGACAAGCTCAAGAACCGGCTCGAAACGTCCAGCCAGAGCATGCATGCCAACGCCGGCAATACACCGGCCTTCGACGGCGAAGCGCAATCGCACCTGGAACGCCTCAAAGACGTCATGCAGCGCATCGCCGAGCGGCTCAAGGAAATGCTCCAAGGGATCGTCGACATGGTCCGTGGCAAGCCTTCGGGCCCATCGTCAGGCAACGATTACACCCCGTGATGGGGGCCGCCACCCCGGCGGCAGGCTCAGCACCAGGCCAATGCCGAATGGAGCCATGAAGGCGCAGGCATATACATCCAAGCAAGGAGAACGGAATGAAAGAATACAGCAACTGGAAAGAACTCACCGCCACGCCAGAGGCCCATCTGGATTTCCTGCGGGTGGTCGATGCCAGCCTGGACGAGGGCCTGGGTGGCAAGAACCTCTATCAGAAACTGGCCCAGGAAATCACCGTGGATGGCAAGGCGTTCAGCCAGGCCTTCCACTTGAACAACCTGGAGAACAACTCGGGTAACTGGGATACCGACGAAACACCTGACCCGGTGAAACTGGAAATCGTCTCGCTGACGTCGAAGATCAAACAGGCTGACCCTGGCTACGACATGGCCCATTTCACAGTCGGTTACGAATACATGATCAGTGAGATGAAAGAACGTGGCGTAGACGTGGATGCCGGTCTGGATCACAGCGACCCGGCACCCGCACGCACCAGCGGTTCGGACTACGAACCTGGCATGTAATGCCTGGAGGCGCCTGTGAAAAACACCCTATCGATCGCCCTGGCGTTGAGCGCATTGGCCCTGGTGAGTGCTGCCCAGGCTCAGAACGCCCCTGAGCCGGCTGAAGAGCAGTGGCAGGAGTTACCGCGCAACACCACCATCTACGTGCCAGTACCGACGCGGATCACCCCCGTATCCGCCTACCGGTCGTGTTCCGGTCGCTATGAAGGTGAACGTTGTGACTTCGCCACGCCTCAGCAGGGGGTCGTCGAAGGCACCTGCCAGGCACCCGAAATGCGCCAACCGCCGGCGTATGGGTATCAGGTGCAGCAGTACCCTGCACAGGTGCGAACGGGGTTGGTGTGCGTGCCTCCGGACGCCCCACCTTCCGGCGGCCAAGGCGCTGAGCCTGGCAACCCTGGCCATGAGACCCCTTACGCGCCCCCACCTGCCCCACTGCCGCCCGCCGAAGCCCCGGCGCAATAGCCAGCCGAGGCTGCCCGGCTCAGCGCCTAGGGCGCTGGCTCCGAGTCGTCCGGTTGCGAGCGCGGTGCAACCGCCGCCTGCATGCTCAGGATGAACTGGTGTGTTTCAGGCAGCTGTTTCTGGAACGTTTCATCCTGCTCCGGCGGGCGCTGGATGTGCCCCTCACGCAGGCCCAGCGCCACCTGCTGCTGATAACGCTCGACGAACCGCTCACGGATACGCCGGGCCTCAGGCGTATCTTCGCCGGCAAGCTCCTCCAGCAGCCCTTGTGCCGCCTGCGTGAAGACCAGGGTGCGCTGGTACTGTTCGGTCTTCAGCTCAGATTGCGCAAACGTGGACTCGAATTGCTTCTCCATCGCCTTGATGGTGAGTTCCTGCAACTCATTGGCGCTGTTGAGGGCGGCGACCACACTGGTCAGGCGGGCCTCCTCGGCCACTGCGCTGCGGTTGGCTTCGTTGGCCTTGGCGACTTGCGACAACTGCTCGTACATCAGGTCGATTACCGCCTTCTGACGCTTCACATGGTCCCTGAGCTGTACCGCTTCTGCGAAGTACTGGCGCACGTGCCCACGCAGCGGCTCCAGCTTCTGGTTGGCGTGGGCCGCGCCGGCATCCCAGCCTTGTGAATAACCGTGGGAGCGCCCCTGCTCGAAGCCCTCCCGGCGCCCTTGGTCGCGGCCAACGTGGAGGTTGGCCTCGGCCTGTTGCGCAGAGCCGTTGTAGCCGCCGTCCAGGCTCATGTTGCCCTTGCGTGCTGCCCAGTTTTGGTCCATTTCGTTACCTCCTTCCATTGGCGCATCGTCGCGTCACACGCCTCACACTCTAGATGATGGGTGCCGCGATCAGGGCTGACAGCGCCTAACGTGTGGTCTTGATCTCGGCGCCGGCTGCCTGCTCCGCCGCTGCCTGGGGCAAGGCGAACTCCGTCAGCCGGTGCACGGCGACCGCTACCCAGTCGCCCCCGAAACGTTCGTCTTCCAGCACCGACTTCAGCGCCAGGATCGGCACACAATGCCGTGCATCCCCTTGGACATAGAAAGCGGCCAGCCATTCGGGCAGCAGGTGATTTATCGCATCGTGGGTTTCGACAGTGAACATCAGTGCCAGCGTTCCGGGCATGGCCTTGACCTCTCGGCTGGGCAGCGCATCGGCCAGCCAGAATGCCACGTCGCCCAGCTGGTTGGCCTGGATCGGCAACAAGGCAATCACTTTGCCGCCGTCGTGACTCACCACGATACCCGGCTCGAGGTTGATGGTGGGTGCACCGAAGCCCAGCGCCTCATGGCGAATGGGCAACGTCTTCAGAAAATGCTCCAGCAGCGTGTACATCTCGAATGCCGCTGGGATGTCTTTTTGAATGGCCGGGGTGCTCTTGGCCATCACGCTGACAAAGCCGCCGCCTGACTGCGCAAACACATTGCCACTGATGGCCTGCGCCACGAATGCTTCAAGTTCACCAAGTGAATACATGTTCAACTTCCCTGCACCGGGTCGACTAGACTGAACTTGAAGCGGCTTCAAGGTCAAAGTTACTGTCAACAGTGTGTGTATGTTTGCAGCCCAAACTTCAAGGAAGTATCAATGAGCCATCAGTTTCATTGCGCATTTCAAGCTGCCCCCGGTAACCCGGGTGGAGTACTGAATATCGGCCCGGCCTCGGTCAGTATCGACCTTGAGAACCTGCGCCTGTTTGCAGACGTGGTCGGGCAAATCGAAAAACGTCGTACGGCCGGCGAAACCCGGTCGGAAATCCTCGGCGAGTGGGCTGCTCGCGAAGGGATCGACTGGGCACATATCGGCTTTCACCCCTGCCGCGAAAGCTACAGCCTGCGTTACAACGGGGTGGCCTGGGAATCGCCCGCCGACGCTACGATCGCGGCAGCTGCCGAGGCACGGTTATTCCTGGATAACATGCGCCTGCAGGCCTGATACCGGTGCGCGGCCCTCACTGACTTCATAGGAGGGCCTGGCGTCATTGGCCGTGGTCGAGAACTCGAATTCGACCCGGCGATTGGCGGCGCGGCCATTGGCTGTGTCGTTGGACGCAATATAGTCCCCCACCCGGCCTTGGGCACTGATCTTCGAGGCCTCCACGCCACGCCGAACCAGATACATCTTCGCCGCTTCCGCTCTAAGCTGGGCAACGCGGCGATTCGCTTCCAGGGTGCCCACACTGTCGGTGTAGCCAAAGATCTTCACCTGCCGCGCGGCACTAGCAGAGCGCACCAACACGTCTTCATCGGCGGCGTTGGGGCGGAACCTTGAGTGGCCAAAGGCGAAGTTGAGCGTCATGTGGTTGATCGAGGCCTGGACCTGCTCCTGCCCCGCCCTGATGGCCAGCAATTCCTGGCGGCTGCCGTTGGCATCGGCCTCTGCAGCTGCCAGACGAACCCGCAGGCTCTGGATTTCCACACGCAGCGCGTTGATCGTCTGCTGCATCTGCGCAGTGTCGTCTACGGGGGGCGCCGTAGTTACATAAGACACCGGCGCGGCTGGGCTTTCAATCAATTCAAACCCCGCAAAAGCGTGTGGGGCAAGCGCCGCAGACACGACCGCCAATACCAACGGTAGCAATTTGCGCGGGGTGACAATCAGGGTGCTCATACATCTCTCCAGAACCGCAGGATCACGAAAACGATAAGCGACCAGGCATAGCCCAATAGCAGCGTCAGTGCGCCTGCCAGCAAGTACATGCGCAGCGGGTCGATAGTGTCCTGGCCAAGTGGCTTCAGGCCTGGCACCAAGGTGACGGGGAACCACGCAAACAGCAGCGCCACCAGCGGGACAAGCCACAGGCCCAGGCGCAGCCGACGGTGGTCAGCGCCGTGCGTCCACCAGGCGTACCAGCCCACGCTGAGCAGGTAGGCCGGCAGCAGAATCACGCTAAACAAAAGCACCGAGAACGACAGTGCCGCGGCGTAGAAGCGTGGCGAGCCTTCAGCCATTTCACCCATCATGGTCGCAGCGACCGCAATGACGAAGGCCAGCAGTGCCCCCAGCAACGGCACCAGCAAAAGCCACAAGGCCGCGCGGCGATCGCCCACCACCCTCAGGCCCGGCTCCACAGCAAGTGGCGGTAATGGGTAGGACATGCCTGAAAACTCCTTGTAAGGGCCAGCTGAACGGTGATGTTCAAGACAAGCGTCGCAGCATGCGGAGGCGATGCCGATCAGCCAGCGTTCAACGTCCTGTCAATTATCAAAATGGCCTGTTAGAAAAATGTTGCTCGTGATGGCGAGTATGAATTTGAGGCCATTTGCCGTCAAGGTGAAATCCTGAGGATGCACAGGCGTTCGCTTGACCGGCCGCAAGGCGTAGCGCACACTGCGGCCATGCAAAAAACGTTTTTCTAACAGGCTAAATTGATAGCACTTTGTCATCCAGAAGGATCTGCCGCATGAAAGCACTGCAACTCGCCGTACCGCTGCTGGTTTCGCTCGCCTGCTCTGGGGCGTACGCCGAGCAAGTCGACCAGCCCGAGGCCAACGCACGCCTGGCTCAGGTCTTGACCTGCCAACGCAACGTCTCGCCAGAAGAGTTCGAAGCACTGGTTAAAACAGCCAAGGGCAAAGCCATCGTGCAGGCCTCGGACTTGTCCGATGGCGAATACACGGTGCCGAACCCGCTGGACGTTTTCGGTCGCCCCGTCACCCGGCTTGCACTGCACCCAGGCTCCAATGGCGAAGGTGATTTCAACTCCTACTCCGGCGCATTCAGCGGCGAAAGCATCCAGACGGTGGCCAAGCTGGCCGGCGTCCCCAGGGACCCAATCGGCGACTACAAGAAAGAGGTCGGCAACCATGACCAGTGGCTGTATGTAGATTCAGGCAGCACCTACATCAGTTGCGCGTACGATGTGCGCACAGTGGCGAAAACCATCAAACGCACAGCGCGCGACGCCGCGGACGCCGTCAAACGGGCCACCCAGTAACGCCACGCTAACCGACATGCGCTGAATGGAGTCATGCCATGAGCTTCAGAACACTGGCTGCAAAGTTTCTGGAAACGGTCAAGGACGACCTGGGCATCCCGGCCCGGCTGCGCCGAGTCATTGCCGAGCAACCCGCCCTGCGCAGGCGGGTCGATGACACTGCAAGTGTCATCGCGTTATCGAGCGTGGTTCGCTGGCATGAATGGTCGCACCGCATCGGCTTCGGCCACGGTAGCGAAAGCAGCGGCGAAGTCAGAGGTTGGCGCTCGGCCAACGGCCGCTATCAGGGTGAGCACCGGCACATCCCCGCACTGGCCCGGCTCAGCAGGCGCGAGACGACAGCAGACTTCGCCTGCGATATCACCGACGTGTCCGGCCTGTCGGCGTCGAAGTCCGAACTGTATCGCTTCAACTCCATGCAGCAGATGGCAGAGCAGGCCTGCCAGGCATTCACCCAAGACCTGAGCCAAGAGGGCCTTGCGCAAAACCTGCGCTGGCCCGAGGTGCGCATTGTTCATGGCGGCTCCGACTTCATGGTCAGGCACGACTGGGATGATGGCTTGTACCTGGTCAACAGCGGCGGTTCGCACCACTTCGTCGCGGCCCAGCATATCGCCAGGCACCTGCAGCAACCCGTTGCCTTGCAAGGCCGCCTTGAGCGCTACGGCCTGGATGCCGATGCGGTGGCTCAGCTGAACGACGAATACGCCATCTACGCCGTTGCCAAGGACGCCTACTTCTCTGACGCGCTCGATGCCCTGCGCGACTTCAAGGCCACGCACTTCTGGGGCGATCTGCCACACCCTTATGACAATGGCCTGGCCATCTTCCTGCCCAAAGAGGAACCGCGCTCACGCAAGGTTGCCGAGGTTTTTGCCAGTGAAGGCTTTACCAACGTCGGCGAGATACTGGTGGAGCTGGCCTCGGAGAACGCAGCCGTGCAACGTCGCGACCGCCAGGACGAGATGCGCAAGCGCATTGAGGCCTTGCCTGGCCTGGAAGCAAAGGCTGGCGTGGCGCACGTGTTCGGCAAGCATGCAGCGGCGAGCCTGCGCCACGAACTGGCGACACAGGTGGACTGGCCAACCGTGGAGCGAGCGACGCTGGAGGAAGCCTTTGGCGTGCATCGGCTCGACGCCCAGAGCGTGTTCGAGGGCCTTTGCCAGCACAGCCCAGGCGCTGTCTCCCGCCACTCCCAGAACACCCTGCGCGCTACCGTGGACGGCTATGCAGCCCTTCATGAGCGGCAACTGGACAGCCAGGCAACCCCAGATGCACCGAGCCCCGACTGAAGGCGGGGCTCGGACGTTTCGGCTCGAACAAGCAGCTGGGTGCAGTCGCTACGCTGAACAATACTGCTTGGCCATCTGGTGGATGCGTGCTGCTGCTTGCGCCTGGCCTTGAGCCTGTTCGCACGCCCAAAGCAGTGTCGCGGCGTCAGGCACGGCCTGCGCCCCGCTCGCCCGCTGCGACACGAACCACAACGCGCGCATGACAAACAGCGGGTCGCTGTCGAGGCGCTGATCACCCACTGCACGCAAATGGCCGACCAGCGCCTGAGTCGCCTTGACCAACCCGTTGCCCTGGCCAAACTGGGTCAAAGTGCCCAGCGCCTGCGGCGCCATGGAAGGGTGAATCGTCAGCGGTGTGCAGAGGTCGGAATCAAGTAAATCCCAGAACGTCACGCCATCCTTGCAGACCATCCCCACACGGCGGCCACCGGCCATGTCATCGACCTCGATAAAGGTGCCTGGCTGGTATTTGTGGATTTTCATCATGTAGCCCTTACGGATTGACTGACCGACCCACGTCGGTAACAGGTGCATTCTAAGCAAGCAGCCTGCAAAAAGCGTAACCGCATGCGCTTACCGACACCTGTTGTTGATGCAACGCAACGTCGAGCGCTTTCACGGCTCGGGGGCATCCCAGGTGACGGTACGCTCCAGTTCGCGCTCCGCAGAATAGGCAATCATCGCACGCGCCAATGGCTTGCCATCCGCGCCGGGTATCTCGCAGGCGTCCTTCAAGGTGCCTTCCGGTCGCTCGGCGATCCAGGTTGCAGCTTGCTTGAAGCCATCGTAGAGCATCCCTGCCTGCGCCGCCGGGTCTATATGCTGCAGGTCGATCGCGACCAGCACGCCGCGCGCACTGGCAAACGATGGCGCTTCATGCACAGCCTCCAGGGTGCCCACCACATTGCCGTTGGTGTCATGCAGCATGAACGGATCATCGATACCCAAGGGCGCTTTGGCAAGGGCGCCGATAGCCGCATCGGCAACAATGCGGCTGGCCTCGTATTCAAAACCCAGATCGGCAAATGCCGAGGAGCCTTCGGGGTCAATGCGTACCACGGCATAGTTGGCTGAAAAGGCCGGCTTGGGTACCGGAACCTCTTCAAGCGCCAACCTTTTGAGGTGTTCGACTTCGGGCTTGGAGCTTGCTAGCAACGACGAGAGTTCCGCCACTTGCTGCTGAGACTGAGCTGCCAATCGTGACGCGTGCTCAGCCTTGCGGGTCGCCAGCCTGTCCTTGATGTTGCTGCCGGCAGGGTTTTCAGGGGTGGCCGCGCTATTTTCAGCCTTCTCGTCCCACGCGAAGAATTTCTCACCTACCTTTCTGCCGATGCGCTGGACAAGCGGCTCGCCCAGCGAGTCATCGTTTTCAAAGATGACCTTGCGACCATTGACTTGCTGGCCGAACGGCTGGTCCTGCCGCCTGAACGGCAAGAGCGTACCGCGCTCGGTCGGGAAAGCTTGATTATTGACAAGCGTGAACGACCCATCGGCATTGCGCTTGAACGCCTCGTTGCCTTTGATCAGGCGAGAGTCGATCAACGCTTCCTGCAGCCGTTCGGGGTCTTTGATCAATGCATTGTACTGCTCGATACGCTTCAACTCTTCCGGCGGCATTGGCCCCATCTCGATGCCCGCCGACTTCAAGCGATCGTACATGAACGCCAGCGGGCCAGCGGCCAACAGATCATTACGGTAGCCGCCACCGACCTGGGAATGCGCGCCCGCGAACTTCACCTCTTCAATGCGCGAGTTGTCGTCATTACGCAGCGCACTGGTCAAAGGGAACGTTGAGCGATATTCATGCATCGCCACCAGATGCGTGGTCGACTTGACGTTTTTGCTTATCTCCAGATTTTTGTTCGGGTGGCTATCGGTGATGGGGATGCCATAGGAAGCAACGGTGTCGAATATGCCGAGCTTGTTAACCTCGGCCTGGCCCGGCGGGACAAGATACTCACGGGTGGGTTTCCAGTTGCTGTCGAGCCTTGGCACACCCCGGTCGATGATCTCGTTCGCCAACGCGCGGGCCTGCGCCGCACCACGGCTGAAGCCGATCACGTTGACATCGATATCGAGGTCCTGGTTTTTATTGTAAAAGGCGACGAAGGCGTCGTAGGCCTGTTCGATACGGTTCTGGCCACCCAAACCGGTTCCCCGTTCGAGCAACGCATTGGGCGTGCTCGACCTCTGGCTGCCCACGCCATCGAGGTAGATCTTCTCCGACTGCCCGGCGTATTGCGCCGGGTCGTACTTCAAGGGCACATGGTCGGAGTTGACAGCCAGATTGGTACCTTGCGCGGTATCCAGCTCGAAGAGCCGGGCTACATTGGTGTGGCTACCCGTGGGTTTATCATTATCTTTGCTATTAGCCGTACCATCCAGGTACACACTAAAGTACACAGATTTACTCATTTCATGTCCCTATGAACAACGACGGCTCAGGCTTCATTCAACTTGAGAATGTGGGCCTTTATTGCGTTACCCGCGCGCTCCATAAAATCTCCGTAGAACGCCTCACCCAGGTGGAGCAAGGGTGAGCCGTCCAAGGAATCTGCCGCCGCATCCAGCGCAATGACGCCGAATTGCTCCGCAATAATTTCGATACTGCGTGTGCGCATTTCTGGGTGGTCGTAGGGCTTCTGGTACCACGTGGCAATTTGGTACTGAATGTCATTTCGCTCGAATGCTGCATACAAATGCTCGGCTAACGCAATGACGGTTTCGCGGATCAGGCCGGGGTCGATAGCGCGCTCTTCGAGCAATGCTTCGACGGGGGCGTTGGCAGCCGCGAGCAGGTCAGCAGTGGTGTAGCCTGGCATCGGCGGAAATACCCCAGGGGGTAGTTCTTCGTGGGGACCAGACGCTTGACGCGTGTTTACGTCGTCGTGCATGGGATGCTCCTAGCGCGGCACTGTAGCCTGAATACTAACTACAGATATGGTGAAAATCAATTTTCTAACAGGCTATTTTGACAAAAAAAGACGCAGCGATCAGCTCGCCACCCTCACCTTGTCAAAGGCAAGCCCAGGGCCATCCTGCAAAGCTTGTACAGCAGCGCGGTACAACAGCGTCAGATCTTGCCTGGCTGCGAGCACCTCACCGTAGAAAACCGCCGCCACGAAGGGTGCCACCCGAAAGAAGTCAGGCAGCTCACCTTGAGGGCTGGCGTGCAGCGGAAAGATTGGGTTGGCAGGCGCAGCCAGCTCGAACTCATAGCCGAACCCGCCCAGCCCCGTACGCTCGGATAACGCCTGGGCAATGCACAACACGGCCACCAGGCCGATATCGGCTACATCGTCGGCATACAACTCCCCGCCATCGTAGAAGAACTGTTCACCACGCACGATGGCCTGATCAGCCAGCCCGGTAAGGAGCCGTCGAAGCTGGTCTTCCAGTGGATTATCAACCATGCGAAGCCTCTGCTCAGCGCGGCCTCAGCCGCGTATCAAGTTGCGCACACCCATTGCGCGTCACCGTCCAAGACAGCCAAGGGCGGGAATAATTCCCCGCCTGCCGGCTATCCGTGGGCAAATGGCCACCCGCTCGGAGCAAGGCGGCCTGCCTGCTTATCGATCTTCTTCGTGGCCGACATTGGAGCGGCCGGTAGCATAAGGCTCACCGGCACGCGATGTGCCGCGACCGGTCCACTGGCCATCGGCACCCTCCTGCGCAGTGCCGGCGGAGCGTTCGGTAGCTGTCGCTTGCCCGCCTTGGTGACTCGCCGAGGATGCCCCGGCAGCAAGCGTCGCGCCGCTGAACTGATGGTCCTTGGCCCCAGCGTCGCCTGCCCGCCCAGCGGAGGCTGCAGCCGGCTGCTGAGCACCGCCATCCGCGACGGACGCCGCACCACCTGGTGCAGCGCCGCTGGCGGCATAAGGCTGCCCGGCAGACGCCGTGGAGCGACCCGCCGACTGGCCAGCAGCACCAGCCTGCGCGTTGCTGCTGGCACCGTCGGCAACGGCCCCGCGCCCGCCCTCGTTACTGGCCGAGGATGCCCCAGCAGCAAGCGTCGCGCCGCTGAACTGATGGTCCTTGACCCCAGCGTCGCCTGCCCGCCCGGCGGATGATGCAGCCGGTTGTTGATCGCCGCCACTTGCGCCGGTCGCCGCACCGCCCGGTGCAGCGCCGCTGGACGCATAAGGCTGCCCGGCAGACGCTGCCGAGCGACCCGCCGACTGGCCCGCACCGCTATCCTGCGCATTCAGGCCGGAGCCGTCGGCAGCTGCCGCTTGCCCACCTTCGTTACTGGCCGAGGACGCCCCGGCAGCAAGGGTCGCACTGCTGAACTGATGGTCGCTGAGCCCGGAGTCATCCGCACCGCCGGCAGATGAGGCGGCTGATTCCTGATCGCTCCCCCCTCCGACAGGTGCTGCCCCGGCCGATAGCGATTCCTTGAACGCCTGGATACGTGCGTCAGCACCTTCGTGATACGCCGCCTTGCCTTCCGCACCAGCAGTCGCAAACGCTTGCTTGTAATCGGCCCCGGCGGCGCTCGCAGCAGACGCCAGACCGGCACCGGCCGTCAACGCGCCCGCCTTCACCCCATCACGCATGCGCCCACCAATAGAGCCTGCTTCCGAGCCGCGGAACGATTCCACGCCCGCACGGCCGGCAGACAGCGCGGCACTGCCGGCGCTGCGCATGGCCCTGCCTGTCGAAGCGGCACCCCCCGCAACTGCCCGGCCCAGGGCAACACCAGCTGCATCACTGACTCGCTGGCCGTTCGTACGGCTGTCACTCGGTGCACTGTCGCCGGTCGCATCCGACTCCCGCGATGCCGCCCCACCTGCGCCTTGGCCGTTTGCACTGAGCAGTGGCGTGCCGCCGCCTGAGCCGCCGCCGCGAGGCCCACCCCCCTTGGGATCATTGGGCGAACCGCCATCAGGCGGTGGCAGCCTGCCCTGGGTGCCGCCACCCAGGCGCATGCCGGTACCACTGCCCTGAACGCTCGAGCCAACCCGGCTCATGCCGCCTCGCATATCAGCCACCGCACTGGTCTCACCCATGCTGCCAAGGCCCCCGCCGATCCAGCTGAGCACCTGGTCAGGCAGGGTCTGGGGCAAGCCGAAGATCATGTACAACACGGGCAACAACGTCAGCCCGAACACCATGAACCACCACGCGAAGGTCAGAAACTCCGAAATGATGCCCACATTGCCCGAGGAGGTCACCACCGCACCGCGCATGGCGAAAAAGCCCTGGGCTATGTAGTCGATCACCGGGTCGGACACCAACACCGCCGCGAACAGGCCAAGCACGGCCAGCGCCGGGCGAGCGAACAGCGACAGCAACAGCAGGTAGCCTTGCGTCTGCGAGCCCACGAAAGTGCGGTCCGGCGTCATGTGCATCACAGCCCAGAGCGGCGCCGCAATGATCGACTGCAACACAGCGAGCAACCAGCCAACAAAAACGATCATGAACAGCGTGTAGGGCAAGCTGGGGAGGAACACAGCAAAATAGAACGCCAGCGGCTCGATGTAGCTGGCCATCAACGCCAGTTGCTTGACCGGCACCTCCATCACCCAGTCCCACAGCGGGGTCACGACCTTGTCCAGGTCCAACCCGTTGCCCAAGCCTTTGACCGACGAAAGCGTACCCGCAAGCACCCTCACCGCTGTTCCCGCACTTTTGATGGCGACATCGGCCACCAGAATGCCGGCGCGAGCTACGACCAGGTAATCACCCACGCACTTCATGCGGTTGAGCGAGCCCCCCATCTGCCCCGCCGTTCCGCAGAGCGGCGTCTGCCCATTGCTGCCCGCCCCCGTGGCGATCTCCACCACGTTCAGCATCACGCCGTTGACGAACGACGACATCTTCGCATCCATGTCGGCGCGCAAGGTGCTGACACTGATATCGCTGCCGGGGTCCTTGGGGATCAGGCTCGCGATGTCTTCGGGCTTGGCCGAGGTCGAAGATTTGTAGCTGGTTTTTTCTTCTGCCTTCTTGTCGATTGCCTCAGTGACCGTTGTCACGCTGTTGGCCAGCAAAAAGAACCGGGCATCGCCAGGCAGTGCGCCCAGGGAGGGCGCACTGACCGCACCCACCGGCTCGGCAAGCACGCCTGCAATTTGCCCGCGGACCATGCCTACACGCTGGAACCACCCCCCGGCTGCCGCCCAGCCATCATTGGTAAGCGTCTTCAGGAAGTCGTCGAGCCCCCCGTTGACACCCGACGCCTGGTTGGTGACCTGGGCGACGATATCGGTCGCCACCTTCTGCTCCCACTTGTTCACAATGACGTTGAACTGGCCGGAGTCGACTTGATCCCAGCCCGTATCATTAATGGTGGCTGGCCACTGCCGCACCCAGTCATCCAGCTCTTTCATCATGTTGATGGCTGCTGCGCGCTTGATGCCCTGAACCTGCACGCGCATCTGCTCCAAGGCTTGGGCAGTGGCATCCGTCTTCGTCTGCGCCTGGTATTCGGCCACTTTCACAGAGCCGCAAAACGCGGAGCCGCCCGCCAGGTTGGTAACCTTGTTGCGGTCTTTCAGGTCGAAAACCCATTCCTTGCGGCCATCCACAATGGTGAATTTGTCTTCGGTCCTGTTCTTTTTCGCGCCAACTTCAGGGAGTGCACCTGAGGCGGTGTTGTCGGCATAGATCGAGTTGGCCGCCGTCGCGCAGTAAGACCCCGCCAGGTAGCCGCGGGCAAAATCGCGCAGCCCATAGAAGTTGCCGGGAGAGTTCACCCCTTCGACAACACCGTTCGGGGACAGAACCCCCATGGCCATGCCCGCTTTATAGGTGCCGTTGGCAAAACCAACGCCCCACAAGGCGAACATCAGCACGATGAGCTGAATGAAAGAAAAGCCACTGGTTGTCGGCAGCAACACGGCGCCACCTGCCACGATCCGTACCGGCGTCCACAATGAGGACCAGCTCTTGCCCATCGCCTCACCGTCGTTGGCGGTGTTGGTCACGCCCATCACCGCTACGTACGAGACGATCAGCGAGCCGATGATCAGGATCCCGCTGTTGAAGAAGCCGAACATCGTCGCAAGGATATTCGCGCTTGCCTCAACCGTATTGGGGTCGGTGCCTTTGACCAATGCATCGATGACCGGGCCGAATATCCGGCCTAGCATCTTGACCGATTGGTCGGTGCAGGCGCTTGGATCGCTGCACGGAGAGAACGGCATCTGAGCCATTGTGAATACCTACCTGAATCGAATTGCGGACGGATTATCTGAATCGTTCGCGACGAATTCCCCTTGGAGTGCTCCGTCGTCCTTGAGATGAGCTGTCGTGCAGCCGCGTAAGCGAAGGCCTAGACGGGCATGCGTTCTAGCTTGAGCCATGGTTCCACCCTGTGAGCCGTAATCCTGCGGATAGCTAAGGTCGGGCAATCTTAAACCAGACATCACAGAATTATCAAAAAAATGTTACGAAAGAAAACTAACAAAACGATTTCAGAACGTGTGCGCTGCTGAAAATCGGCGATCTCGCAAGCCACCCAAGCTTGCCAGCTCACCACAGTAAAACCTATCAAAACAGGCTATAAACAAGCTTAAATCCATGAAAAATCATGAATACTGCTTGAAATGCACATACGCCCCCTGGGGTTAAATCGACCTCCATTCGCATACTCGACCCGTTCTCGAATGATCCATGAAATGGCGAAATTTCATCTTCAATTAGGCTTTCACACGGCTGCAAAACCGCTAAAAAAGTAGATTGCTCTTACGCAGCCCCACCAGGCACGCAAACGCAACAACAGGCGAAAACGCCCGTATCACTGGGGTTTCAGCGCCTAGCTTGAAAATGGGCGGTTTTTTTCGTGCTCAACCCGCCTCGGTACATCCGGCCATGGTGGGGGATACTATAAAACACTGAAAAAAGCGTTTGACTCGACTCGCTCACAAGAAATAAAACAGTAAAAATGCTATGGTCACTCATGGCAGACGCACCCAGGTCTGCGAGGGAGCACCCACAGCACGTCGCAAAGCCGCAATCGACGCTTCGCATCAGCCGATGCGACTGGCGTACGGTGAGCCGCGCAGGGAAGCTGACGTTGCTGGATGCCGACTGATTCGGGCACGTTCAAGCCCTGTGAAAAACGACGGACATAGATGCAGCTATCAATACGTGATGCCAGCCGATTCGTGATCGGCGCCGGGTTAATGCGCCAGAAAGCCATCGAGGCCTCGGGCAACCCGGCAATTAGTTTTGAGAACGTAGCGCAAGCCGCACTGCGCGAAGGCCCCGACGGCCAGAAAATCCGGCAAACCATCGACACGCTGGCTGACCAGGAATCGGCCTGGCTGCGCAATACGCCGCCTCACACCCTGAACTCCGATCGGGTCATGCAGAGCCGGGCCGCCGAAATCAGCGCATTCACAGCCATCCATCGCGCCGTGATCAGCACCGTGGCCTTCGACGCGGCCCCACAAGCCGAAAAAGGCGCCGCCGAAACCGAACTTCGCCAATCGCTGCTGCATGTACTCGAAGCGATCGACAACACGCCCGGCTCACGGGCCGACCGTGAAGGGCTGCTGAGCAATCTGCGCGATCAGGTGGTTGCGGTAGCGGGCGACGGCGACTTCATGAAGCGCGCGCTGCGCGACAGCGAACAGGCGTACCTGGCCGCCGACCTGGACAAGACATTTGCCCGTTACGCCAATCCATCGCTGTCACGCAGCGAGGGCCTCGACGACTACAGCATGTAAGGACGCACGCCATGCCGAGCGCACAGGATTTCCAGAGCTTCACAGCCTCCGTATTCCCCTCTCAAGCGGCGGAGATCGTCATTGACAAGCAGCCTGTTCTGGCCGATTACGGCCGAGAGCTGCGCAGCGCCATCAACCAGCTCCCACCCGAAGCGACCCGAACACTGCTCAGCGAGTATGGCGGCGCGACCGCGCAGGTCGTCACCTCGATCGAGGACGCCATTCTGCTGCGCGAGTTTGCGCACGAGCGTGCCGCTCAACAGGCGGACCTCAGCCAGGAATGGCTGAACGCCGCAGACAGGCACGGCCCCGGCATCAATGAGGCAGCGGTGGCGGCTGACGATACATGGAACATGGCGCCATGACCGCCCTCGGCAACTGAGTGGCGCAGTAAACGCAGGCAAGTACCCCGCAGCATGGAAGATGATGGGCAACCACCTCCACACTGCGGGACTGGGCTTGCCGGCGATCAACTGCGCAGCAAGCCCACTGGCAGCGCTAGCGTGCAGCCGCCGAGAACTGCCGGGAGTGGTCTTTGCAGCCCATCGATGCCACCGTGAAGCGCACTTCATAGCGCGAATAGTCGCCAGCTGAAATATTCGAAGGCCGAGGGCCTTTATCGACGGCCTTGCTGTACCCAAGCACCGCCTCACAGGCAATCAACTCACCGATCTGGGTGTTGAGCTCTGCCACTCGCTTGCGCATACCCTGCGCGAAGCCAGCATCGTCCAGCACCACCGGCGTGCGCTCGGGCGTGGTGACCAAGTCTGCATACTGCCCATCGGCAGCACCCATGAAGCTCACGCGAATGGAGATGTTGCCGTTGCGATCAACGCGCGGATACCCGGCAAAACGGACCTTGAACTGGTTGATCGGCGCTAGCTGGCTGACGGTTCGGCCGGCCACTTTTTCCCAGTAGGCATTGGACGGGTTGGCAGGGTCATAGGCAGGCACGCCCCTGTCGTACGGCTTGCCCGCCATGCGCAGTTGCTCCTGGCGCAAGAAATAGCCGTCGCGGCAGGTTTTGCTGATTTTTGCATCCATGGGCTGGCCCGACTTCGCGCTGTACAGCATGGCTGCGGCACATTCGAAGTCGTATTGCCCGTTCAGGTACAGGTACTCGCCACTGTTGAGGGGGCTCAAGCTGTAGTTGAGATCCAGCCCACCACTGCCCGCGCCACCTGCGATCCCGGTCACGACGCCAGTAGGCATCAACGAGGCCAGGGAATTGGCGGCCTCATCGGAAAAGCGAATCTTGGTAGTCCCGTCCGGCATCTTCTCGGTGGTTACACAGCCCGCCATGGCCACAGCGGCCAGAATAGGCAGGATGAGTGTGCACTTGGTCATGCTCGTATCCTTACTTGTGAATTCTGCTTGAGCGCGATCAGAAGAACCGCCCCATGTCTTGCTGCTGAACTTTCGCCTGCTGGGTCTGCTGCAGTTGCTGCACCACATCGCCTGGGCGCATCTCGACAGGCTCGCCACAAGGCTCACCGACATCGATCACGTAGCCGTCACGCACATTCACATGCACGAACCGAACGAACTTGGCGCGCGCCATGAGCGCACGCTTGCTGCTCTCATCAACAAAAATGCCGAGCGACAAGGGCGGCATACGGGCATCCATGAAGCTGACGCCTTCGACCGACAGGTACAGGCGATCGGAGACGTAAGCGGCCTGGAAAGGCATGTGAGCAGCCCAGGCCGCCTCGAATGGCTGAACACCCACATACAGGGTGTCGCCCTCCAGCGCGAAACTGAAACGCCCACTTTGCATGGGCGAAAGCAACATCACGCGCTCATGCCGGGGATGACGCAGCACTTCGTCCCGCTTGAAGTTCGCCGTCCAACGCAGAAAGTTGGCGTAGGCCACCACTTGCCTGGCAGCCCGCGTTACCCGTGCCCGCTCTTCTGCGCTGATTGCCGGCCCCACATCCTTTTGGCCCTGGTTACCCATCTGCATCAGTCCTCGTGCTTTTTGCGTTTTTCCAGCATGCCGAAGAAGTCATCAAGGATCTTGTTCAACATCTTCTGCGGCGTGTGGCCGAAGTTTTTCGCATGTTCGGAAACGCGCTCATGGTTGTCATTGCGCAAGGTGTAAGAGTTTGACGGGTCCTTTTTCCGATTGCGGAAGGAAATAAGCCCCGACCGGCGCGCCATCGACATCATGCGCTCGTAATCCGTGTGCGAAATGTTGAACTTCTTGCGGATATCGACCTTGGTCAGCCGCTCATCCGCCTTCATCAACCGCACACTTTCCAGCATCAGGTTATGCAGCTGGTTCAACCGCACCAGGTGGTTGAAGCCACTGTCGATCTGCCCACGCTCTACTGCACCGCGATCGGTGTCGGGACGGGCCAACCCGCTCGATAGGTTCTTCAGCACGACTTCATCGGACAGATCAAGCGGGTTTCGGTTCTTCTTCGTTTCTTTAAAGTCGGGCGACTCGCCGCTCAGGTAGTACACCGAGCCTTGTTTGGCGATTTCCACTTCCAGGAAAGAACACGCCACCATGAAAATGTCTTCGGTGCAGAGCTTGCGCGACACGCCTTGCTGAATGGCTTCGCGGCTCAGCGCCTCACCCGCGGCGCGCATGGCGGCGTGGGTATGCTTGGTCCGCTGAATGTCCTGGACCATGTTGAAATACGACTTCAACGGCAGCACCTTGTCAGACAAGTTGACCAAGGGGTGCAACTCTTTGACGGTATCTGCCAGTACATCCGGCGAGGGGACCAGCAGCGACCTCAGGCCTTGGGCAAGGGATAATAATTTAGCCCCGTCTTTTACTTCATTCGCTGGTCGCATATACGTACCTAAAGGTTCTCCAATCCAAAATAGTCTTCACGTGCTGGCGGGCGCAGAACCCCGCTCAAGCAGAACAGCAGACGAAGGCTTCACGAGCATCGCCTGCTTATCTCCAATCCTGGAAAAGATCCTCCTTCGGCACCTGCATAGCAGCGAAGATGGGAGCAATTGAAATCATTGCGGTGCCAGGCATCCGAGGTCTCCGCCCTGCCCTGGGTCAAGCCCCATGGACTGCAGCGTCTGCTTGGTCAGCTCGACCTGCGCCTTGATCGACTCGGGATCGTTCGCCATCTGCTGCGCGACAGCATTTTCAATCGGCGACTGACTGGAAGCAAGATGTGACAGAGTCGACAATACGGCAATGACCAGAACGGGCGGCACGACCCACGCCAATACCGCCTTGCGCCGGCGTGACCGGGCCTGGCGCTCTGCGTCGCTGGCGGCCTGCTCGCGCAGCGCCTTGCGTGACGGCTGGGGCGCTGCAGCGTGGTACTGCGCACTCGCCACAACCGGCTGCAAGGTCTCCGGCTGCACGCTAACCTTTTGCGCTTCTTCGCGCTGGAAGTAGTCGTTCAGGGCCTCGTTCAAACATTCCGAAAGCGCCTGGCGCACCTGATAGGCAACCAGTGCCGGGTCGATGTGGGTGAGCGCGCCCTTGCGATCCGCCTCGGCATGGAACACCAACTGCAGGGCAGCCAGCTCGTAGCTCGACAACACGTCGGCATCATCCTGGATCGCCAGGCTGACACTTCCCGTCAGCATGCGCCGGTGCCCATCATCTTCAGCGGCGTCCAGGCCTGCCACCACCAGGGACAGCTGCTTGAACGCCTTGGGGATGCGCACGGTGCGGGTAGCCCGCAGCGCGTCATGTGGGCTCTGGCTGTCGAACACCACCAACAAATGCTCGGCCGAGCCGAAGAGGCGGATGCTGGGGTCGAATACGAAGTTCGGGGCTTTGGCTTTCATGTACTTTGCTCCTTAAAGTTTTCCAAAGATGTCTTCAAGCACGACGGCCTGCGAAAGGCCCGTCATCATCCTTGGCTTCCCTGTGCGGTGGTCGACGAAGAAGGCAGCCGGGACACCCGCTTGCTCCTTGCCGTTGTTTTCGAATGCTGCGTACAGAAACGCCAGGTTGGTGCTCAGCTGCTCCACCGTCTCCGGCGAAGGCTCGGAGCGAATCTGTTCGTGCTTGCCGAGCACCCGCTCAAGCGTGTGCTGGTCCTTGGCCTGCAGGATCGTGGCAGCAAGCGGCACGCCATCTGCCGGGTTGCCCAGCGCAGCCGACGGGATCCACTTGATGGTGTGGCCCTTTGCCGCGTAAGCCCTTGTTAAGTTGTACGCCTCGCGACAATACGGGCAGCGTGGGTCGATGATGATGTAGACGGTATCGCCGATATCGCCATCGCCTTCCTTGACGCCCGCCAGCGAGTCAACCGTCTTCATCGATTCAGGTACCGCGCCCTGGTATTTACCGTCCATGGCTGCAGCTTCCCGCACGTTCGTGGCTTCAACCGGCGACATCTGCGGCGCGGCCGGTGCAGCGGCTACGGGCGGGCTTGCCGGGCGAGTGTTGTTCAGCTGGGCCACACCCGGCAGGAAGGCGTCGGAAATGTTCGCGCCTGTTTCAGCATTCCAGGCCACCCCGGTGAACAGCACCGAGGAATCCGGTGTGCTGAACAGCACCACTTGGTGGCCGTTCTTTTCCACGGTCCAGGCAGTCAAGCCGCCCAGGCCGACAGGGCGGGCGTTGACGATGCGGCCGTAGCGCGATACCCGCTGCGCAGTCAGGTCATCGAGTGGCTGTTGCGCAGGGTTTGCCGCAACGGCACCTTGAGCGGTGATGAAGGAAGAGAGGTCTGCCGTTTGAGCAGGGTCGGCATGGGCGGCTGAAACCCCCGCCGCAAGCGCCGCCAACACGGCTACAGGTCTTGCAATCACACCTTTCATGGCTCGATGTCCTTATTAATAATCCAATACGACCGTATTCTAACAAAAAAGTAGAACTTGGCACCAAAAAAACAAAAAAGGGCCATCTTTAAAGATGGCCCTTTAGTGGTACTGATACGCTCAAGGCCGCACCGTCAGGGCGCACCCTCAGCAAGTGCTGCCGCCTGGGCCGCAGCATGCTTTTCTTGTTGCACTGCCTCGTAGCGCTTCTTGTCGGCATCCAGGTACTTGTACGCCGACATGGCTTGCTCAAGGCCGTTAACCGCCTTGTCGAGCTGAGGCTCTGCCAGCGACATACCCGCTTTGCACTCGTAAAGAAAGTGCGACAGGATCCCCGGCGCCTCCGGGAAGCCCGCCTGGCGCCCGATGGTCTGCAGGGCGTACCACATGTCCCGATCAAAGAAACGCAACCAGCGCATCTCGGCCGGTGGCAATACCCCCAGGCGCCGCGCCTGGAAGAACATGGCGAAAATGATGGTTCTGACAAACGCATGGGCGTGCAGGATCGCGCTTGCGTTAGGGTGCTTGATGTACTTCTGAATGATCGCCCGCGGCACTTCCAGTGGCACTTCAGGTTTCAACCACGCATAAGGCTCGGGCGCGCCCTGCCCCTTGCTGCCCTTGCCCGAAGGCGCTTTGAACTGGTCCCAGCACCAGGCAATCATGTAATCACTGTCGGCCATGGCCGCCTTGAAGGCGGCGTCGTCCAGGGCAGCATCCGTGGCAACCACGCGGGGTAGCGCGATGGCCACCAGCAGGGTTTCGGCAGGGGTCAGGTTACCCACCCGAGTCCAGTGCTGGCCCAACTGACGACGCATCACCTCGGTGGCTTTTTCACGATCCAGGGTAGGCGCCCAGCTGCGGTCCGCCTGCTCTGCCCACCCGCTGATCAGCAGGTGCTCATAGGCAAACTGGCGGGATGTCTGCGACATGCCGAACACCGGATGATCAAGCGGCTGAGCAATCAGGTCGAGTTCCGCGAACATACGCAGGTGCGGGTACTGCGCCTTGCTCTCTTGCACATAACTCTTGATGTTGTGCGTCTTGGTGAATTTGAGTTTGGGGTGGGTCTTGTTGATGCGGATGAACATGCGCACCGACAGCACCACCATCACCACAAGCAGGAACCCGTTCACCACCAGGGAAGACGAGGTGATTTCACTCCATGCCACCGTCGAAAAATCGCGCTGGCAGGCGCCGATAATACCGTCCGGCGCACACATCCGCCCGACCCATTGGTTGATCGAAGCAATACCCGGAAGCGCCGCGAATTCGCCCGCAACGCTCAACAGCCAGAGCTCCACGTAACGGATGTAGACATAGACAGTCGCAATCTTGTCATGGGCGAAAGACCATGCGCCCCAGCCCCCCAGGTACAGCACCAGAATGATGCCGATGAGCACGGCGGGGTCATCCCAGGTAAAGCTTCTTTGCCCACCGCCTTGCTGTTTCATTCAACGCCTCCCTGGGCCAAAAATGCCTTCACACCCGCAACGCCGCCAAGCCATGTGACGGCCCTGTGCAGCGTGCTTTCTACCTGACCAGCTCTTTGAGAATGTTGTGCGTGGTGCGCACCCGCCCTACCAGGAAAACCCCGGCCTGGCGAAACACCGCGCGCACGGTCATTTTTTTCACGACTTCGATGTAGACCAGGCCGAACGTCATGCACAGCGCCAACGGCAGCAGAAACTTCCACAACGCTGGCACCAGCAGCAACATCAACCAAGGCAAGGCGGCGCTTGCGTTGATGACGAAAAAGCGTGCCGGTGGCGCGCTTCTGCTCCAGTGGTACCGTCCCTTTGCCATAACCCCTCCAAAATCTCGTTTGCAATGCCATTACAGGGCGCTCCCGGCTCAACCGTGCCGCAGATCGCGGGCGGTCGACTCGCTGATCAAACCTGCTGCCAGCAGGCGATCTGCTTCAGCAGCAAAGGTATGCCCTTCCTCACGCACGAATTCGGCGACCCGCTGGGTCACACGGCCCATGTCGGTCAAGTCCATCAAGGTGTCGCGTACCTGCTCGGTGAACCGCAGCCAGGAACGGGCCGCCGTACGCTTGCCATCCACCGTGGGCACGAGCTTCTGCGCCATCATGAACCGGCTGGTATCGACCAGGTCGTAAATCGCGGTCGCCCGCTCCTGTTCGGGGAAGCGGGAGATCATCCTGCGCATGATCGCCGCGACATCCTTGGCGTGAACCGTGCCGAACACCGGGTGGCCTGTCAGCGACAGCTCGACCGCCGCCCGAATGGTTTCCTGGTCACGCAATTCACCGATCACACACAGGCCGGGCGCACGCCGCATGGCCTCGCGGTTGGCCCTGTAGAAGTCTTTGAAGTGCGTAGGGATCTGCGACTGCACGAAAATCGAATGCTTGCTCTGAATCTTTTCGTACGTGAATTCGATGGGCTCTTCGTGGCTGATCAGGTTGCCCTTGATCGGCGTGTCATTTTCAAGAATGAAGCGGTTGATGGCGGCAAAGGTGGTGGTCTTGCCATGGCCGGTCGC
The DNA here is from genome assembly GCF_900187555.1 of Pseudomonas sp. Irchel s3f19. Classification (NCBI taxonomy): domain Bacteria; kingdom Pseudomonadati; phylum Pseudomonadota; class Gammaproteobacteria; order Pseudomonadales; family Pseudomonadaceae; genus Pseudomonas; species Pseudomonas sp. Irchel s3f19. The sequence continues at coordinate 112,435 of NZ_FYDW01000002.1, forward strand.
CCCCGCGATATACACGATGCCGTCACGCGGCGTGGCCATCCTCACGATGTCTTCGCTCAGGCCTACGTCCTGAATCCGCGGTGGGTCGTCGGGGATCGCCCGGATGACGATCTGGCAGGACGTATCGCCATGGCAGGCAATGGGCGAGGCGTTGACCCGGTAGGCATAACGCAGCCGAGCACCGCGGGCATCCTTGCGCTGCGGGTCGAACAACTCGTAGCGCTCGTTGACTGCAGTACCGGACACGATATCGGTGGTGGCTGTGTCGCGGTTGGCGGCCATCTTGAGCAGCTCGTTGACCTCCCCGACATCCAGCGCACGGCGGGTGACCGCATACAGACGGCCGTACTTCTTCACCACGACCGGCAATGCGGGCTGGATGAAGATGTCGCTGACGCCATGGCTCAGCGTTTCCAGCATCATCGCCTTGAACTGCTCGGCACGGTCGAAGCGAAAGGGGTCTTCATAACTGGTCAGCCGTTCCAGGCGCTCGATCATCGCACCGGGTTCCAGCATCATCACGTCATCGTGAAAGTCCTGCTTCATTGCGGCCCGCCTTCACTGCCCGAAGGCTGGGTGCGCAGCTCACCACCACCGGGCACGGCAAATGCCTTGGCCGCACCGGGCTGGCTGGAAACACCAGGCGCCGGCGCCGGGCTGGGTGCACGCGGTGCCGGCGGCCTGCGCACAGGGTCGGCTGCGGTCGACGTTGCAATCGAACTGCGCCATACATTCATGTTGTCGTTGAACTGCGGCAACGCGGTGATGCGCAGCAGGGTCTCGTCCACCGCCATGGTCTGCCCCTCTTTGGTGACAGGGATCGCGGCACCGGAAATGATCGGCATCGTGATCTGGCCGTGGCGGGCGAACGTGCTGAAACGGCGCATGCCATCGATGTCGCGGTTCATCCGGTCGAAACCATAGGTCAGCATCAGGTTGGCCTGCTCGACGCCTTGCTTCCAACCGTCACGGACGGCCAATTTCCACACGCGTTCTTCTTCGTCCGAGCGTGGCATCAGCGCCGACACCAGGGACGTGCGGTCCATGGCGGGCAGCGGGAAGCTCAGATACTCGCGCCAGCTTGGCGGGACCGACGAAAAGCGTGCCTGCGACTCGATCTTGTAGGACGCGCCCGAAAGGCGAAGCGTGTAGTCACCGTCCTGGTTGTACAGGTCGCGCGCCTCGGTGATCACCGGCGGCACCACACGGTCCTGGATCATCAGGTTGCTGAAGTCGTAGACCGTATCGAACTCACGCTCGCGCTCCTTCAGTGCCTTGTTGATGTTGGTCAGCTGCCACGCCAGGCCAGCCTTTACCCCCACCTGCAATGCCGCATCGAGAATGGCCTCGCCGCGGGCCGCCGAGGCCTGGTTCTTCTCGTCACGCATGGCTTCCACGGCCGACCTGGCATCACCGGCGTCACCCTGCTGCTGAACATAAGCCGGCTTGTCGTAAAGGCGCTCAGCGTCTTCGAGGGTCATCGGGGGCATGTCCATCGCCATGTTCAGCCCCTCCCCAAAGCCAGCGGTACAGGCTTGTAGATCAGGCGCAGCGTGTTGGTGCTCTTGTCGAGTACCACATCGGCGCCGGTGTCGATCTGCACGCCCACATCCTTGAGTACGTTAATGGGCGTGGCTTTACGCACCCAGATGTTGATCGGCTTCAGGTCCACGCGCTTGCCGCTTTCGACATAGGCATAGCCATAGCGGCTGGCGAACGTCTGCAACAGCTCCTGGGGCTTGCCGATGAAGTCGATATCCACCTGGTCGGTGTCGACCGCAGCCTGCCTGGAGGCCGCTTTGACGCGGTCGGCCGTCAGCGACGAAACATAGTTGTGCTGCGAGTTGACCGCCACGGCCACCTTGTCCGCGATGATGCGGCTGGCAAAGGCCTCGGTGTCATCGGTGGTCGGTTTGGCAGAGCTTGCGCACCCGCCCAGCACAAACAGCGCAAGCAGCATGCCCCCAGCCTTGCAGCCGCGTGCACCCATGAGCATTCCTTTCATGTAAAAACTCCTGAAGTTGTCATTCTGATCGACCCGGCGTGCCCTACGCTCAAGCGCTTCGGGCACTGGCGGTGGCCTGTTCTACTGGTAGCTCACCACGTACTGGGCGTGGCGCTGCTGTTCGAGGTACTTGCCCCATTTCACCGCGAGCGGAATCAGGCCTTTCTTGTAGATGTCGTTGAATTTTTTGGTACGGGAATGGTAATTGGCAGCGCGGGTCCAGAAATCCTGACCGTTTCTTTCGTCGAGCTTCTGACGCAGCAGCCATGCTGCCAATTCCGCGTTGTAACAGCCCCGCCAGGCGACATCGGACTTGGTGATTGCCGGGTATGAGGCGAACACGCCTTTCGGGCCCCAATGGGTGGTGTTGATCTGGAAGTGGCCAAGGTCGAAAGTGCCGTTGCTGTTCGAGACACTCTGCCCGTTCTTGCCACTTTCCTTGCTGGAAATGGCCAGCAGCACATTGGCAGGTACGCCCTGGCGCTGGGCTGCCTGAACGACACATTCGATGTCCGCCGGCCGCACGGCATAAAAGTCGTCCGCCTGGGCCAACGCGGGCCACAGCGTCAACGGGACGACTACGCGGTACAACCACTTGCCGGCCATGCTCAGATGATCCACTTCTGGTGCTGGAACCAGAACCAGAATGCCCCTTCGACGAACAACTGCCCTGTCGAAACCTGCCAGCAGCGGTAGGACTTCTTCATGCCGAAGACCCACAGCGCGAAGCCGATCGACAGCCAGTTCAGGGCCACCATCACGCCCGCGCCGGTTGCGAGCATGTAGATAAACCCGAGGATGGCGACAACGCTAGCGATGAAAAACGCCCTGGAATGCAACCGGTGGTTGCGAGCGATGCGGTCGATCTCATCGCGCTCGATGGTCGTCAGCTGTTCTTTGACCCGCTCGTTGCGATAGCGCGCGGCGTGGTCCCGGACCTTCTTGACGTCATCCTCTTCGAACAACGCAAAGTCGCAGTTGTTGCAGCCCCAGCTGTGCAGTACGCGGATCTTGCCCTTCGGGCTTTGTTCAAGCTCCTGGTGATCGCCTTCGGCCTTGAGCAGCACACCCCGCTCGCACTCCGGGCAGGCGGGGCTGAAATTCGACTGCCACAGCGACTTGATGTGCTGGTTGCCCATGCGCAGCTGGTTTACGCCCAACGCCGCCATCGGCATTTTGATGAACGCGTACTTCGCTACTTTCTTCCCTGTGCTGAACAGCCCCATCGCCTCACCATAGCATGCAGAAATTCTAGTTTCTGATTATCTGTCAGATTTATATCGTCGTCAATTTATGACACAACCATCAAACAGCTTCCGACCAACGGGTTGCCACTTAGCTGTCTGGCTGCCCCTTGATCAACTCACGGCATCGCGCATCCAGGTCACTCAACTGTTTGCGTACCCCAGCCACGCCGAGTGCTTCAGGCTCGGGCGCGATGACATAGGCCGTTTCGCGGGCGATGGCATCGCAGGTAGTCTGGATCCGCTCCTGCGCGGCCCATTTGTCGGACAACGATTCAAAGCCCTCGCCGGCCGCCATCAGCTGCATGTCGAGCAACTGCTGCGGCTCGGCAATGGCCAATTCACCCTCCCACGCCGCGTCCAATACCTTTTCATCCGGGGCGGCAACCACCGGCGCCACTGCCGTCTCAGCGATCATGTCCGCCACGGCCAGCAGGCTTGCTTCGATCGACGCCTGGCTCAGCGGGTCAGGTTGCGGCGTGGGTGCAGGCGCAACAGCAACTTGCGCCACGGCCTCAGGCGCTGGCGTTACCGGCAACGGCGCAGCGGCCGGTGGCTTTTGCAAACTGCCCGACAGATATGCCCCAAGTACAGCGAACGAGGTGTCCAGGCGGCCAAGCACAGGCCGGTCGGCATCTGCATAGTTATGCTCGAAGGCGCTGTGCATGCGAGCAAAGGTCGGGTCGCCCTTCACCACCGAGCGCACCCGCTTGGCGAAAGAGCCGTCTTTCAGGCTGTCGACAAACGCCTTGCGCGACGCCCTGCTCTGAGGCAGGTCCGAAGGCTCTGGCGGCTCGACAGGGATGAAGTCGTTGATCCGCATTTCTTTGGGTGCAGGGCCAGCGGTGTAGAAGCCAAGGCCACGGATAAGCGCCACGCCACCGGTTTTGCCATTCTGCGATTTCTTGCCGATCAGGAATGTGAATTCGCCGTTTTCCTGCATGGCGACGTCGTCGTAGTTCAACCGGCTACGCTGTTCGATCGCAACATTGTCGGACTGGCGCAGTTTTTCATTGGCGCCCCCCGGCGAGCGCTCGAAATTACCTACCATGGCCTGCGAAGACTCCGCCGCCGCACCCTGCACGCGCCGCCAGGTCTCGGACTCGGTACCCGAAGTCAGTCGGCCGACGGCCCGGATATTGGTGTTTTCCCAGGTGGCATCGGCTTCTTCGGCACTGGATTTTTTAAGCGAAGAGAAGTCCTGCGCGGCAAACGTCACGCTGAAGCCCAGGCTGCGCGCCTGGGCCGGGGCCACCGCGAAGCCGACCACGGCGTAATAGCCGTATTCATCGAGGATGGTATAGAACGGGAACTCCGAGCCCGTGGGGCGGCTGTCGATGATTTCGCGCACCACCCCTTCAACCCGGTTACCCAGGCAGCCGGCCATCATCTGCTTGATGCTGCCGACGATCATCTTGCCGAGCATGCGCATGCTGTCCGGTGCCCGCTCCAGTGCAGGCAGCAGCACCACCAGCAGCCGTCGGTTGATCACCACATCGTAGAAATCGACATCGCCGACCCGGGTCTTGAAGATGTGCCCATAGTTGAACGTCAGGTCGTTGAAGATCCGCCCCAGCTGCATCACGATGTAACCGTGTTGTTCGAGGGTCTTGGTTTCCTGCTTCTTCAACTTGGCTTTCTGATAGCCCGGCAGCGTCAGCAGGTACGAGCGCAACGGTGCGACGATGACATCAAACATGTCGCCGTATTTGCCACCGTGCTCCCACACCAGTTCTTCGATGATGTTCAGCTCGAAGTATTCCAGGTACTTCTCTGGCGACAGGTTGATGTGCCCCTTGTCACGCAGGTAGGTCAGTGGCCGGGTCAACGCCGCCACGAACATGATTGCGCGGCCTTTCCACATGTCGCCGCCACCGCCCGAGTCATCCATCAGCGAGACGATCAGCTCGATCAACATGCCGGACGAGGTGTTCCCCATCATGTTCATGTTGTTGGTGACCTTGTCGACCTGCTTCTCCACGAAGTCGCGGCCAGAGGTGATGAAGTTGATGATCAACAGGTCATCTTCACGCCCCAGGTAGCGCGACAGGCGGAATATTTCCTTCTGCAGCTTGGGGTCGCCCTTGCCATCGACATAGATGAAGCCCGTGTTCTGTACCAGTGCGTTGAACACGATGCCCAGCAACAGCTCGGTATTATGGGTGACCAGGCTGTCGTCGGTGATGTACAGGTGGTGTGGGTGATCGATCTCGATGCACTGGCACTGCGCCTGGCCGGCAGCGGTGACTTTCCAGACCTCTGCCCAACCGTCGAACTTGGCCGTACCGCGCTTCTTGCGCACCTTCGGCAGCATCACCACGACGCCACGGGCCATCAGCGCCCGAATGGCATCGGTGGTCACGGTATGGGCTTGTTCAGTGCCGTCCGGTTCGCGGCTGAGGACGCGCCACAGGTGGTCGCCGGTCGCCTGGGCACGGCGGCCGTCGCGCGTGGCGATGGTCCAGATCGGCTGGATGCCCTGCTCGATCACCCGCAACACAGCGGCGTGCTTGCCATCGGGTGTGCACACGCTATCGCCCACCTTGACCTGGCCCATCGCAACCCAGCCCTTCGGCGTGAGTACCTTGGCATGCTTGGGCTGAGGCTTGCCAGAACCGGTGGTGCCCAGTACCAGCTGGTGCGTCCTCAGGTCACTGTCGCCGGCGTAGATCTGCTCTTTGGTTTCCAGGTCGTTGCCGAAGAGGGTGACACCCTCGCCCTTCTTCTTGCCCTTGTAGGAACCATCGTTGACATCCGCCAGCTTTGGCACCCGGTACGGGAAATCGAACGCCCGGTTATCCACCGCCACGAACTTGCGCTTGAAGGCCCAGGCCAGCAGCAACAGCAGCTCACCCGAAAAAGGCACCTTGATCAGTACCAGGGCCAGGATCGGCAACGCGAACGTACCGAACACCGCACCTTCGGCAGATTGAAAGAAGTCACTGAAGCGCTGCCCGGCCAGGCGAGTATCTTTGCGCCGCCGGCTGCTGCTGACTTCATGCTGACGGGATGCGCCCTTGTACTGAGCCATCTGTCGCCCCCTTAAACCACGTCTTCGAATGCACTGGCGCTGATGTAGTCAGCGACCAAATCCTTGGCGATCCGCGCAATCACGGACTGCTCCATGTCGTCATCGACAAACTCGACGTCCTTGAACGTTTCGCGCTTGAGCCGCTCGACCATGTCCTTGCAGCCCCCTGACGGGAAGCGTCGGGCAAGCAGCGCCAACGCATCCGGGCGCGGCATATGCTCATAGAGCATGGTGCGCAGCTTGCGGTCTTCGGCGGTGGTGGTCAGTGCCCAGAGCCGCATCGGCCCGGCAGACATGGTGAACAGCTGGCTGTAGCTGGCATTCTTGGTCTCGAAACGCGCCAGGAACGTACAGCCGTGCTTGTTCGCACCGTGGACGAAATTGACCAGCGCATGTTCTTCGGTATCGGAAAGGCCAATGTTCTTGCGGAGCCAGTCGCGGGTTTCCTTGGTGCCCGAGTCGAGGATGAACGTGGCCGTGGCGATCTTGGTGAGCGGGCCGAAGTCCTCCATCAACTGGGAAGCGAGGATGATTTCCATGTTCCACTTTCGCGCCTCACGGCCGTCGGTCTGCATCTGTTCCTGAAGCCCGGAGTGGCCGCCCGTCTTGTGGAACTCGTCCATGCACATGACCTTGTATTCGTCTACCAGGTCGGCGACCAGACGCTCGTAGAACGGCAGGTACTTCTCGGTGAAGAAGGGGAAGTCCTCTTTCGAGAAGGCCACCTTTTTCATGAAGCACTGGCGAGCGATCATGTACATCAGTGCAGTCTGCTTCTTGGCCGAAGCAGAGCCCTGCAGCGCCACGTCCTGCAGGTCGAGGGCAACGATGCGGGCACTGCCGACGTCGAAGCGGGTGTGGTCGGAGAACACCGGGAAGTCGCCGACCGATTCGCGAATGCCAAGGATGAAGGCATCGACCAGGCTGCGCCCCACCTCACCAGAGCCTTCGTATTCGGCGCGAACCTCTTCGGTCGATGCCACCGCTACCAGATCATTGAGGGTCGGCACCGCATAGCGCTGGGTCACCTCGGCTTCGTACACCATGCCGGCGTCGAACATCGCATCGACCAGTTCCCAGTAGGTGGTGGCAGGAAGAATGCGGAAGCCCAGCTGCGCCACCGCCGTGTCCACCACGTCGTTGTGCCCGGGCTTGTAGGTCTCCGGGCTGGCCCGCTCGATCTTGTCGTCCTTGCGTCGGTAGGCCAGGTCGACCATGCGCCCCACAAAGTTGCTCATCCCTTCGTAAGGCTTTTCGCGCTCGGGCGGCGTCACCAGGATGGTCAGGAAGTTCTTGTTGAACTCACGGTCCTTTGGCAGTGGATAACGCTGGCCCAGCGGCGTATCAAGCGGGTTGATGCAGTCTTTTCTGGCGTTCTGCAAACGTTTGTACACCACCAGGTGATGAAGCCTGGGTGGCAGGTTGTCGCGAACAAGATCGCAGAAGCCGGACGAGGAAATCCCGATATCGGTAATGCCGATGTAGGGCAGGCCCGTCAGGCCCGGCATCAGGCAGGACTCGAAATGGTTGTTGTTCATCAACACCGATTTGCCCGAACCCGGCTTGCCGGCGATCAAGGTGATCCATGTGGTCTGCTGGGACGAGAAGCGCTGATACTTGAGGATCTTGCCATCCAGGCTACGGTAGATGGTCGACCCCTCCTGGAACGGCGACGCGGGCCGGGTCAGCGGCAGCATGGCCACCGCATCGCCCAGCGGCGCGGCCGCAGGGTCGCCGAGGTGCTTGGTGGTCAAGGCCAGGCAGTTGGACTGGAACGCCTGCATCGGGTTGCCGGTACGCTCGATGAATACCGGTTGCCCCCATGCCTCCAGGGTGCGCCACAGCTTCGATTTGCGCAGCGCAAGTTCCTTCACGCCTTTCTCGTCGGGGCTGGACCAGGTCATCGCGGCAATTTGCAGCTTTACCATGCACTCGCCGTCGCGCACACGCTCGCGCAGTTCTTTGGTGGCCAGGTTGATGTTGCGGTTCTGTTCGGAGGTGACCGAAAGCAGTTGGGCAAACAGGCTTTTCCAGGCCAGCACACTCATGCCATCGGAAGACAGCATGATCGACATGGAGTACGGCAAGGCCCTGGACACGCCGTTTTCCTGGGTTTCTGCACGGTTGAGGCTGTTGAACAGGGTATTGAAGTACTGCGGCTCTGCCGGCGGAATCGACATCAGCAAAGGCGCATACACCCGCGAGCCGACCCTAACGCTGGTGGGGTCTGGCAGCAGGCTTGTGCGCTGGCCACTGCCAATTTCGCCAGAGGTGACCATGATCTGACTGGGCAGCGTGGGGTACATGAACTCCGACTTGTCATTGCTGCGGTTGTTGGCCTTCCAGCGCATCGGGATTGCGCTGCCAGGAATGTAAGGCTTCCAGCTACGCGGAGTAATGTCGGGGTTCACCTTGGCACGGATTGCGCGAATCGCTTCGCTGACGTCGAGCACATCGGCCGAGCAGCCGAACTCGGGGGACGTCAGGTCTTCGGTAATCTTGGCGACGAAGGAAAGGTGGCGATCCTTGAGGTAGGAGATGGGGCGCAGCAGGTTCTGCGCCTCGGCGGTAGCGGGCCAGTCCGAGGCTTTTCTGAACTCGTTGGTGGCTTCGCGGGCCATCGTCTTTTCAGTCTGGTCAAGCAGCGCGGGCCGCGACCAGAACACCAGGTAGCATTCTTCGTCATACACATACTGCGCGTACTTTTTTACCCCTTCATTGATCAGGTGGCGTACGTTCAGGTTCAGCCGCTCGGCGGTAGCCGCCTGCTGCAAGGCGTTCTGCTCCAGCGGCGCGGTGGCATCCAGGTCACGGCTGAAGACAATCTGCAGGTGATGGCCGCGCACCTTGAAGTACACGGCAAGCGATGCTTCCAGCAAGCTCACGAGCCGTTCGAACTGTTCGCGACCCAGCACGCTCTTGGTGCCGTTGAAGCGCACGATGGAAGCCAGCGAACCGTCGTTGGCGACGATGGACTGCCCACCATCGACCGTCTCCAGATCGCAGTAGTCCTGCACGTCTGCTTTGAGCTGGCTCAGAACCGTCAGGATCACCGCCTCGAGTTTGTTAAACATGTCCTTGTTCTCCCTTGATAACGTTCTCAACGGCGAGGCTGATCAGCTCTGCGTTCGGGTGCATTAAGCAAAATGCTTGAATAGTTGGCCGGTCAATGCAGACCAACTGTCGGGCAAAAACAGCGCGCGGTTATGCGTTGCGTAGTATTCAAGTTGCCCGTCCTTGAATGCGCGCTTGGTGGGAAACAGGCGCAGCGGGGCCAGCCACTCACCACGCCTGGCGTATTCCTCATCACTGACCAGGTGCTTGCTGGCGAGTGTTTCTGCCACGCCAAGCACGGTGATCAGTTCACCGCCATACACTTCCTTGAGGGTGTCGCTGCCACGAAACTTGAACGCCGCCAGCAGGCTGGCCAGTTTCTCGTTGACGGCCACATCGCCCAGCAATTCGTTCACGTAAATACAACGGGCAATAAGGTTGATTTCGGTCTGCGTCAACTCCTGAACGGCCACGAAAAAGCCCGTGTTGTTCATGGCACACGCGCCCAGGTGATGCACCTGACGGCACAAGTTGCACGCAGTGACGAGATTCTCTTTGCTGCAATTTTCGGCATTGCCATCCAGCGCGTGAAGTTCCTGAAACTTGGCAGACTTGAAACCACAGAAGCGGCAGGTGTAATTGTCGCGCTGCCACACGGCCGTGCGAAGTTTGGCGTTCGCTTCACTCAGCAACGTGCGTTGGTCATCGTCGGAGCGCCAAAGCGGTCGACGCACACCAAATACCGGCTGGTTGGCAGTACGGCTGAGATAGCCACTTGCCAGGGTGGGGACATTGACGGCCTTGTTCTCAGGAGAGGGTTGTTCGCTCACGTCTGAAATCCCCGAAACGGTTATTGAGAATGCGGGGCATTGCGCCCCGCGCTACGGTAGGCGGCGCGCAGCCTTAGCCGACGGTGGTGTTGCGCATGATCCACATCACGGTACCGACACCCGCCATCAAGCCGCCGATGAACAGGCCGACGATGGCGGACAGTGGCTTTTCACGCTCGTCCTTGGAAGCTTTCCACAGGGTGTAAAGCGACATGGCCACGACCACGAAGCCACCAATCGACACCAGGGAGATCAGCAGCGTGGCACCGCCCTGGGCGGTGTCGTCGATGTTGGTCATGACATCGCTGGCCGTCTTGCCGCCAGAGGTATCCTGGGTCAGGTCGGTCTTGGTGATGGCGAATGCCGATGGCGCGGTCAGGGCGCCGACAGCAGCGGTAATTGCGCGAACTTTGGCCGAATCGTAAGCAGCTTTAAGGGTTTTGAGTGCTTTCATGAGTGACGCTCCTTGGGTTTCATAGTGCGTGAAGCCGTTACGACCACGGCGTGAAAAGTCCAACCAGATTGAATCCGATTGTGTTGTTGAGTACATCGCTGAACCATTTGAAGTTCCACGCCAAGATACCGCCAATAATCCACCCACTGGCAGTACCCAAGCCGGCTTGCGTTTGATTATTGTAATAACCGTTAACCGTCAACCAGCCTTTCACCATGGCAATGAAACCGACCACTTGCATGATGCCCAACAGGGCCAGCGTTGCCAGCTGTGCTTGCGCTTGCAACGTGCTCCCGGAAGAGGAATAAGACAGCATGCGCGAGTTGGCATAATCGCCTGTCAACGTGCGCGACATGATACCCATCCACTCCAGTGTGCCGATGGCCAGTAAAATCGAGCCAATGACCAATTGCACACACGCTGAACCGACGGAAAACCGCTGGCGCCCGGCAACATACTTCAATGCGTTGTCGTGGGTAACGCCCCAAATTTCCACCAACGCAGCAGAGGTCAGGTAAAGCCCGATAAGCGCGGCAATACCCTGGCACATCATGATCGCCGTCGGTATGACTTTACCGATGTTGACCATCACATCTACGAGATCGGCATATCCGGCTGCCATGTGTATTTCCCTATTTAAAGCGCGGGCGCGGTGACCACGATGCCACTGTTGCCATCCACCGCGAGTACATTCAGTTCACGCTGTACAGGCGGCAATCTTTCGCCGGCTTTTACGCTGTCTTCACGCTCGCCGCTCTTGACCCAGGCGCGGTGCCCGACAATCGCCTGCACCTTGTAGCCACTGGACTGCGGGATTGCATGGCCGCCTTTGGCAAGCCCTTGTGCCGGGGTGGCTACCGGGGCCTTGCGCGGCGGCTTGACGATGTCTACCCGCTGACGGCTCGCCTCGAAATAGTCCATGCGCTGGTTCAGCCCAGAGAGGGTGCTATCCAGCTGCTTGATCTGATTGAGCAGCAGCTGAGTATTGTGCTGGGATTCCTGACGCACGATCTTCAGCTGTTTCTCACTGTTCTGCTGGGCCTCGAGGGCGGCTTGCGCCTGCTCCTTGGACTTGGCCAACTCAATGCTCAGCACATCCATCCGCGGCTGTTGCGCAGCCTGCGCCTGGGCTGGCGTCATGCGCTTGGCTTTGGCGGGCGACGACGACACCTTCATCACCATCACGGCGATGAGGATGAGGGCCACGAAGCTGCCGGCAAAAACGCCTAAAAGTTTTCCGAACGACCAGTTCTTCATGTCGAACTCCTTATCGAGATTGATCGTGAACGTCTTGCAGGAAGAACAGGCCAAAGCCCTTGTTCGCAGGCGTCGCGTAAGTAGCAGGCCGGTTGAACCCACGGCGCACTTCCGAGGCGATGGAGGTACCCAGTTCGCCAACCGACATACCGATGACCTGCTTGGAGGAAGGCTCGGTGGTGGTCTGGGCCACTACGCCGCTCGGGCTGATGACCGTGGTGCCCGCCGTCTGCTGGTAGGCCCGGCCGTAACCGGACAGCAGCGAGGCAGCGCCCAGTGCGAAGTAGCGCTCCATGGTGTGGTGGTCCTTCGTCTCGGCAATACCTTGCTTGGCATCGTCTTCGCGAAGCGCCACTGCACTGATGCGCATGGTGGGGCGTGTGTCGTTTACCGGCGGCGCAAGAATGGTGAACTTGACGCGGATGTTGTCCGGCGCCTGCTCGATCTTGCCGATCAGTTTGGAGCCGTTCCACTTGCCGCCACGAATGGTTGCCAAGACATCGCCGCCGTCATCGGTGTTGACCTCGGCATCGAGCGTGGCATACATGATCGTGCCGGTCTTGATCAGCAATTCGCGATCGGTATCGCCCACGGCCTCGATGGCGCTGGGGTCTTTCTTGTCCTTGGCGGTACGCGCCATAGCGCCCCCGTCGTCGGCCACAGCGCGCTCGGCCGGGTAGTAGCTGACCGTGCTGAAGCTGCTTTTTTCAGCAAACCCTTTGGCGCTTTCCGACTCACCCATGAGCTGCTTGATCGACTTGAGCGTTTCGCTTTTCAGCTCGCTGACGTAGGCATCGCGCTCTTGGCGGGCCTTTTTCAGCTCTTCCTCCAGGCGCCGACGCTCCTGCTCCTCTACCTGGGCGTTGCCCGCACCACCTTGCTGGCGAGCCGCCAGCGCAGCGTTCGCCGCCTCTTCGCGGGGCGGTTGGCCGGCCCCGACATAGATCGGCGGCGGAGCACTGGTATCGTTGTAGGGTTGCCCAGGTACATTGAACTGCACCGCCTGATCGCGGGCGTAGTCCTTGCTGGTGGAGGCCACGATGTTGGGGTCGAAGCCCGGCTGATACGACATGCCGCGCTCGGCGGCCTGCTGAGCTTCCAGTGAGCTTCGCTGGTTGCGACGTTCGGCTTCGGCAGCCGAAATCGGATCGACCGACACTTCGGGCTGTGGCGCACGAGGCACATCGACCTTGGCTGTCTGGCCGACCGGCTCGTCCTTGGCGGTCATGCCGTTGTAGGCCAGCGCCCCCAACGCAACCACCACTATGCCGGCAGCAATCAGCGAGACCTTGCCAACACCCGAGCCGAACACGGCTTGCAGATTGCGCTGCATCTCGTTCGACTTGCGCGCCTTTTCCGACTTCCCGGCAGAGGCTTCGTCGCGATCGGCCACCAGGTGATCGTGCTCTTCATCAAAGCCTGCGTCACTGGGCGGTGTATTGTTCTCACTCATTGCAGATTCCCTTGCTCGATGAAGACGGTAACGGCTTGCCCACCGGTCGTGAACGTGACGCTGTTCTGCAAGCCGGCGTAGCGATACACGGCCACCCCAGTCGTGCTGCGCGCAGCGTTGGTGTACGCCGGGTACTGAGCGTCAGCCTTCGCTTTCACATACATGTTCTGGCGATAGCTCCAGGCCTCCACGCCATCCAACCCGGTCACCCTCAGGCGCAGCGCTTCCTTCGGCGGCACGCCATCGAGGAAGTAGGTCAGCGCATTGTCGATGCTTGGCATGTTCTGCAGGGCAACCGAGGCCGCAGCGTCAGGGTTGCGCCCTGGCACCTTGGCATCCACCCGCATGTCCACTTCCTCCTGGCCTGCGGCCAGAATCAGAATGATCGGGGTGGACAGGCCACGCAGGGTGACGGTCACGTTGCCGTAGGCAGCAGCAGTGGCTGGGTCCAGGGTCAGGATGTTGGTAGGCGTGACGCCGCCGCCCTGCCCCTGACCGCCTTGCGCACCGCGCTCGCGCCCATCGCTGAACAACTCACGGTTGATCGAGACGTTCTGGATCATCCACGGTTGCCCGGCATAGTCAGAGAACACGATCGATGATTGCTGGCCTTTGCTCAGGCGGACGATGGGCGGCGACACGCCCGGATCCAGGTTCAGTGCCAGGGTGCGAGTCACAGGCTTGGCCGGGCTGACGTAGGGCGTGGCTTTCTGTTTTTCACGATCGAGCCAGAGCTTTTTGACCAGCTCCAGTTGCGCAGGGGTCAGTTGCGAGTCCTGCACATCCTGAATGGTTTCGTTGACGACATCTTCCGGACGTGGGTAGACCACTTGAGCAGCGCTGGCTACTTGCCGACCGAGGCCGTTCATGGGCGGCAGGGGTGGCGCTTCATTGGCCTGCGCGGCATCGACTTGCCCGGCGCCATCGGCGGTAACGGGCGCGATTTGCGGCTCGTTGGCAAACGCAGGCATGACAATAGCGCTCGCAATCAACGATGCGATCAGATGCTTCTTCATGGTCACTTCCTTGAGATATACGGCGACAGCTGAACAGAATCGACGGCGATCCCTTTGGTGTTAGTGGCCGAAGCCGGGATCTGAACGATGGTGACAGCCGCCAGGAAGTCCTGGCGCGAGCGCGCCTGCTGGTCACCACCGACATAGAATTCGATGGCGACAGGCACCTGTACCAGCCAGTAGTTCTGACCTGTTGCGAGCACACCGCTTTCTTCGACCTGGGCAACTTGAGTCGCCATGGCACGCAATATCATCCGGCCCTTGAGCACGCGCTCCAGGTTCCCCGAGTCGTCCAGCGTCTTCAGGAAGGCCTTGCGCCCGTCATCCGTGTACCAGCGGGCACCGGCGGCATTGAGGTTGGAGCGGTAATTCACATAGTCGTAGGAATACGAATTGACGACGGCGTCTTTGGCGTACTCGGCCAAGGTCGCAGGGGTGACCCGTGGGTTGCTTTCAGTCGAGACTTCACAGATGGCGTGGTTATCCGTGGTCGGGATCCAGCGGTACTTCGGGTACCAGAAAACGACGGCGCCGATGGTCAAGCCGAATACGCATGTGAGTGCCAACAGTTGGCCCCAGACGCGCTTGTTACGGCGCTTGAGGTCGAGGCACTCCAGCTGCAGACGCTTGACTTCCCGGACGGTAGCCGCTGCCTCCCCGGGCGTTTCGTCCAGCGCCAGCTCCAGCAGCTTCTCTTCATCGGTGCCCCGACGAGCTTCCGGCCCATCGCCACTCGGGGTTCCGTGCTGGGTTTCCTTACTCGACATTCCGGATTTCCCCTGTCGTTCCGTCGTAAATGCAAATCGAGTCGGTTCCGTCATAGAACACGACGTTTTCAAAATTCGTTTGTGTCACGAGCCAGATGGCGGCGACCGCTACACAGGGGAGCAAGGCCATGCAGGCCCACTCACCGACATCCAGCAGCACGCAGAGCATTCGGTTGTAGCGGCGCAGCGCGCGTACATCCACGTCTTCGCTGGACCTGCTGCCCCATGATGTTGTCGTTGACTCGAGTTCATCCATATCTCGCTCCGTGAGCAGCATTTTCAGCCAAAACTTAGAAAGGTGCAACACCGAAATTTTGACAGATAGGGACAATCCTTGCAATCCGCGACGTATTTTTGCACGCCTCTGTTACCCCTTCATAAACCCTCATGCCATTTCTGGACCACCCGTCATGACGCCTTGACCATGGGAAAGACAGGGTTATTCATAGCTGCGCACTGCCGCTAAAAGGCAATAAATACCTGATTTCAAAGGGTTTTATTCATCGGCAAGACCATAAGGTGCCGCACCCCTTAGGCGAGGGGGCGCACCATCAGAACACCACTTTGAAAAATGCGTGGAAGGACTAATCTTTCGATCTATACAGCCTAGTCATTCATGAGCGTTCAGAATGCCGGGCAGGCGACCGAGCAGCGCTGGCGCAAGGGCCAGGCCGACAGGATGGCGGGCAGGGTGAACAGCAGATTTCGCAACATATCCTCCATGACAGGCCTGGATCGTGGTCCAGACCTCTCCATAAACCCTGTACGGACACAGGGTATTTCGCGTTTAGAGTGTGATCGTTCAAGGCTTGAAGTTCGCCCTCGACCCGGTCTGTCCATCCTGCTTTCAAGCGCGCCTGGGGCCGCTACGATGGACCCTGCCGAGGGTCGGACGGCGATTTTCCACTATCCATTCACCTTTATGCGATAGGGGCCTTTTGCCATCAACTTGCTTGATTGACCCCTAGCCACCGCGAACGTTGCGTCGCAGCCCAAATTTTCTGGCTTAAATTGTTGAACGAGCGGGTAAAAATAATTGCATTACGCCACCTCTGGGCAGCCTGGCTAGCGCATCAGGCCGCTTGCTGGCCCGCCGCGAGGCGGGCCTCACAAAAGCCCGCCTTACCAGTTGTAACTCAACTTGGCCGTGAACTCGCGCCCCGGGTTGTAGTAGTTCGCCGTGCCGGAACCCACCACATGCTGCTCATCAAACAGGTTGCTGACATTCAGGGCAAGGTCGGTGCCCTTGGCAATCCGGTAGTTCAAAGCCGCATCAAACAACGTGGTCCCATCGCTCTTCTTGGTATTGGCAGCATCCATGTAATACGCGCCAACATACCGCGCGCCCAGGCCGACGCTCACGTCCGTGTCAGGAATGCTGTAGTAGCTCCACAACGACGCCGAATGCTTCGGCGCGGTGGTAAATTCCTTACCCTTGAGCGACGAGCCGTCATACAACGCCCCGCGCAGCACTTCGGACTCCATATACGAATAAGCCCCGATCACGCTGATGTTCTGCGTCACTTGCGCCTTGGCTTCCAGATCAAGGCCGCGCACGCGGGACTCACCCACCGTCTGCTGCTCGATGATGCCGCTCGGTAGCACCACGGCGATGGTGACGTTTTCCTGGGTCAGGTCATAAATGGCAGCTGAGAACAACGCGTCCATGCCCATGGGCGAATACTTGATACCCACTTCGTACTGCCGGCCGGTCTGCGGGGTGACGCCGACCTGGGGCGGCGAGACCGATTCGACCATGCTCACATAGGTCGAAACCTCATCGTTGACGATGTAGGTCAGCGCACCGCGGTAAGAGGTTTCGGAGAAGTTGTCGCTTTCACTCCCCACCGCGCCGATGTACTCCTTGCTGGACAGCTCCATGGAGTCATTACGCACGCCCGCAGTGGCGATGACGCGGTCGTAGAACGACAGGTTCTGCTGCAGGAACACCGCCTTGGTCGTGGCGTCATTCTTTTTGCGGGTATAGGGCGTGATGCCGCCTGGCACACCGGTGAATACCGGGTTGGCGATGTCGATCGAAGGCGCCAGGCCATAGACGGAGCTTTGCTTGGTGGTCGAGTCCAGATATTCCACACCCACCAGGGTGCTGCTGTCGACGTGCTCGAACTGGGCATCGTACTGCAGCATCAGGTTGCCGTTGAGCTGGTCGGCGTCGCTGTCGGTACCAAACACGTAGCGTGGAATGGTGGTGCCAACGCGCGTCGGGCTATCGCTGAGGTAGGCGTAGCCAAAGTCATCGCTCAACTCGCTGTAACGCAGGTTGCTGCGCAGCACGAAGCCGTTGTCGAAGTCGTGGGTGATGTTGCCGCTGAGGCTGGTGCGCTCGACGTTGTGGAAGTTGTAGCTGGGCTCACCGTAAAAATCGCTGCGGTCGTATTCCTTGTCCAGCGGGTAACCACCGCTGTTCGGCGAACTGTCGGTCTTCAGGTAGTCCAGAATCACGGTGGCCGAGGTGTAGTCGGTGGGCGCCCAGGTCAGGCCACCCATCACGAAGCGGTTGTCGTCCTGGGAATGGTCGTACTCGCGGTCGCTGTTCTGCATCTTGGCGGTGAAGCGGCCGGCCAGGGTTTTTTCGTCGTTCAGGGCATCGCCTACGTCGATGCCTGTTTCGGCATGGTCATAGGAGCCGTAGGTCACATAGCCTTGGCCAAACTGCTCGAAGCGCGGCTGTTTGGTCACGAAGTTTACCGAGCCGCCTGGGTCTGCCGGGCCAAACAGGGTGGAGTTGGCGCCGCGCAGAATCTCGATGCGCTCGTAGGCGAACGGGTCTTCACGCACGCCGCGCATCGAGCTCAAGGTCAGGCCATCGCGGTAGGTCGTGGCCTGGAAGCCGCGGATCTGGAAGTAGTCGTTGCGGTCGTCCGAGCCATAAAAGTCGCTGATGACGCCGGGGGTGTAGAGCAGCGCCTCTTCCGTGGTGCTGACACTGCGCTGCTCCATTTCCTTGCGGGTAACCACAGACACGGACGCAGGTGTGTTGAGGATGCTAGTGGCGACCTTGCCTCCCACCCAAAGCTCCTTGGCAACCACCGAGTCGGTGTCGTCGTCAGCACTGGCCTTGACCTTGGCATTGATGATGACCGGCGCAAGGCGATAGTCCTCGGTCGCACCCAGTTCGAGCGGGCCGGCAGGCTTTACTTGCGGGATCACCAGGTAGGCGTTCGGGCCTTGCTGCTGCGCCTGTAGCTCGGTGCCCTGCAACAACGACGACAGGGCTGCCGGTGTTTCAAGCGGGCCTTGTACGCCTTGGGACGTGCGGTCGGCGATGCTCTGCGCATCGTAGGAAAGGCTGACACCTGCCTGCCGCGCAAAGCGGTCAAGCGCCGGCGCCAGCGGGCCGGCAGGGATGCTCCACTGCTGCAGCTGGCTGTTGTGATCAGCGGGCGACGGTTGCGCAAGCGACGGCAATGCATAGCTGCTGACAACCAACCCCAGGAAGGCGCCGTGCAAGGCTCGATTCAAGGGGTGGCGCTGGGGAACCGGGGTCGAACTCATTTTCTCGCTCCGTGGAGTGCTGGCGGACTGGCCTGTATTCCGGCCTTCCCTACAAGCCGAACGAGAATGAGAAAACACCTCATTTATTTTCACAACATTGTGCAAAAGCCGCCGGCCCTATAACTGCCCGTCCGCCATAAGCGCATCCTGCAGGGAGGGCAGTGGCCGGCTCAGCAACGTGCCGACCAATACCGCGAACAGCAGCGCCGCCACACCTGCGGCCTGCAACACTGCCTCGAACCCACCCATGAACGCCTGGCGGGCCAAGGGGGCCACTGCCTCCCGCAAGCCGGGCTCAAGCACGGCCAACGCCGCCTGCAGGTCGCCCGCCGCAACCCGCGTGGCCATCGCGGCAACCTGGCCCAGCTGCGCGGGCGCCACGGCGGCCATCGAGTCGTAGAGCAATTGCCCGCTACGGGTAGCCAGTACACCCCCAAGCACACCGATGGCCAGCACAATCGCGCCGAACCGCGTGGTGGTACTCAACCCCGAGGCCATGCCGGTGCGCTCACGCGGCACGCAGGCCATGATGTTCTTCTGCGTATCGCCATTGAGCAGGCCTGCGCCCGCGCCCAGCACCAGGCTGGCCAGGGCAAAGGCGGTGTAGCCGCCGTAGCCTGCGGCCCAAGCACACAGCAGGTCGCCCACCCCCACCAGCACCAGGCCAAGGGTGAACACCTGCGCCGGGCTCAAGTGCGCAGCCAGGCGCATGCCCAGCCGCGGGGTCAGCAACATGGCCACGGCAAATGGCAGCATGCCCGCACCGGCAGCCAGGGCCGACAGTTGCAGGCCGTTCTGCAGGTACAGCGGCAACAGGGTCATCATCACCTGGGCGCAGGCGGCGTAGGCGAACATGCCCAGCAAGGCACCGACGAAGCGCCCGCTGCGCATCAGCCGCAAGTCGATCATCGGCCGCGCCTGGCTGCGCTCGACCATGATGAACAGGCCGAACAGGAACGCGCTGATCAGCATCCGCCCCAGGGTCTGGGCGCTGCCCCAGCCGACCTGGTTGGCGTCGATCATTGCCCAGATCAGGTAACCCAGGCTGCCGGCGAACGTCAGGCTACCCCACGGGTCGAGGCGCGCTGCGGCGCTGTCGCGCGAGGGCTCGACGCTGCGCAGCACCATCACTGCCAGCACTACCACCAGCGGCAGGTTGATGTAGAAGATCCAGCGCCAGCCCAGGGTGCTGGCAATCACCCCGCCGAGCAGGGGTGCGAAGGTGATGGTGGCGCCCATGCAGGCGCCCCAGAAGGCCCAGGCGCTCAGGCGTTGCTGGGGTTCATGGAAGCGATGGCCGATGGCCGCGAGGGCCGCTGTCAGCAGCATGGCCGCGCCGATGCCCTTGGCGGCCCTGGCCAGGTCAAGGAACATCAGGGTGGGGGCGGCGCCACAGGCCAGCGACGCGGCGCCAAACACGGCCAGGCCGATAAGCAGCATGCGCCGCCGACCGAAGCGGTCGGCCAGGCTGCCTGCTGGCAGCAGGCACGCGGCGAAGGCCAGCAGATACGCGCTGACCACCCATTCGATGTCGGCAAACGAGCCGGACAAGTCACGGGCGATACTGGGCAGGCTGACGGCAACGATGTTGGTGTCGAGGATGATCAGCGCACAGACCAGCGAGGCGGTGAGCAAGGTGAAGCGCGGGGAAGCGGTGATGGGCATGGCAAGGCTCCAGAAGCGGGCTGGTTGTCATGGGGCCCCTTGCTGTGTCACCGGCAACTGCCGATACCTTTGCCGCCACGCCACCAGCCTTGTAGTGTTGTCTTCACCTTAACGCCGTCAGCCCCGAGGCTTGTTAGCCCCCAAGGCCCGCGTCATTAGCTTGCAGGTAACACCGCATGGAAATCCGCCATTTCCGCTACTTCCTCTGCGTCGCCCAACACGGCCATTTCACCCGGGCTGCGGAACAGCTGGGCATCGCTCCGCCCACCCTCAGCCGGCAGATCCAGGACATGGAACGCGAGCTGGGCGTACGCTTGTTCGAACGCAGCCAGCGCGAGGTCAACCTCACCGCCGCCGGCCAAGCCTTGCTGATCGAAGCCGAACAGGCCGTACGCCAGTTCGACGCGGCGCAACTGAGTGCGCAGCGTGCGGGCCGAGGCGAAAGTGGCAGCATCGAGTTGGGCTATGTGGCCTCTGCTGCCTATTCGGGCATGCTGCAGCGGCAAGTGATCGGCTTCAGCGAAAGCCACCCCGGCGTGCGCCTGAACATCCGCGAACTGCCCATGGCCGAGCTGCCCGACAGGGTCAGCGACGGCCTGCTCGACCTCGCCTACGTGCGCTCGCCCATGGAACTGCCTGACACGCTGCAAGCCATCGGCCTGCACCAGGAAGGTTTTGTCCTCGCCCTGCCCGCCAGCTCACGGATCAACGAGCTGCCACAGATCCCGGCGGCGCGCCTGGCCGGTGAAACCTTCATCCTGCCCGAGCAGATCTCCGGCACGCTGGAAGTGGCGGCACAAGGGGGGTTTGTCCCGCGACTGGGCCCGCAACCCGGTAGCCTGGTGGCGGTGATCACGTTGGTGTCGTTGGGCCAGGGCATTGCCGTGGTGCCGGAGTCGGTGGTGCAGCGCATCAGCTTGGCGCAGGTGAATTACCGACGCATTGCCGATTGCCAGGCCAGTTCGTGGCTGAGCCTGATTCATCGGCGTTTCGAGAAGGCGCCGGCGGTGGTCAGGTATATCGAAAGGGTGCGCCGCTGATTGGCTGTTTGAAGGGTGGTGGGGCGTCAGTGTTCGCCTCGGCATTTTCAGCGCCTGTGAGATCGAGCGCCGCCCGCGCGGCGCTTCGCGGAGCCAGCCCGCTCCCACATCTGTTTCGGGCCAGTTATTCCTGAGGCATTAGCGCGCGGCCCCTTGGTGCCCACCTCGATATCGCGTCGTACAAACAAGGGGTCGCGCGCCTCTCTAATAGGCGAGACTGGCCCGAAACAGATGTGGGAGCGGGCTGGCCCCGCGAAGCGCCGCGCGGGCGGCGCTCGATCTATGCACCACTACAAAACCCCAGCCAGGCATTCGTCCCCGTCACCCCACCGACCGCGCCGCCACCACCTGCGCATGCCCCCGCGAAGTGACGATCCCCAAGAAGGAAATCACAATCGCCAGGCCCAGTGTCGAGCTCACTTCCACCCGGTGCTCAGGCGTGTACATCATCACCGCCAGCGCCGCCGCGATGAAGATGATCACGGCCCAGGTCAACCACGGGAACAGCCACATGCGGAACTTCAGCTCGGTGTTCTCGCGCTCCAGCCGGCGGCGCATGCGCAACTGGGAGATGGCGATGACCAGGTACACCAGCAAGGCGATGGCGCCGGAGCTGGCCAGCAGGAACTCGAACACGCCCTTGGGCGCGAAGTAATTGAGCACAGCAATGGCCGCGCCGATCAAGGTACTGCCGAACACCGCAGAGCGCGGCACGCCGACTTTCGAGGTTTTGTTCAGGAAGGCCGGTGCATCACCGCGCTTGGCCAGCGAATACATCATCCGCGAAGCAATGTAGATCGACGAGTTCATGCAGCTGGTCACCGCCACCAGCACCACCAGGTCGACCATGAAGGCAGCGTTGGGGATGTTCATGATCTCCAGCGCACGCTGGTAGGAGCCCACCACCGCCAGCTGTGGATCGTTCCACGGCACCACCGAGATGATCACGAAGATCGACAGGATGTAGAAGGTACTGATCCGCCAGATCACCGAACGCGTGGCCTTGGCGATGTTGCGTGAAGGGTCGCTGGACTCGGAGGCGGCGATGGTCACAGCCTCGGTACCAATGAAGCTGAACATCACGGTAATGAAGGCGCCGATGACCGCCGACCAGCCGTTGGGCGCGAAACCACCGTGCTCGGCGATCAACCCGCTCAACCCGCTGACTTCACGGTTTGGCAACCAGCCCATCAGCGCCGCGAAGCCCAGGCCGATGAAGCCAAGGATCGCCGTGACCTTGAGAATGGCGAACCAGAATTCGAACTCACCGTACTTGGCCACGCTGAACAAATTGGTGCCCGCCAGCAGCAGCACCGAGGCCAGGGCGAAGATCCAGCTGTCCACCTGCGGGAACCAGGCGTTCAGCACATGCCCCGCCGCCAGTGCCTCGATGGGGATCACCAACACCCAGAACCACCAGTACAACCAGCCGATGGTGTAGCCAGCCCAGCGGCCGATGGCCTGGTCAGCGTAGGTGGAGAACGATCCGGTGTCAGGGTGCGCTACGGCCATCTCGCCGAGCATGCGCATGACCAGTACCACCAAGGTACCGGCCACGAAGTAAGAAATTATGGTGGCTGGCCCGGCCGCAGCGATCGCGTGCCCGGAGCCTACGAAAAGTCCCGCACCGATGATGCCCGCGATGGACAACATCGTTACATGACGTGGCTTGAAACCTTGTGCAAGGTTGCCATCAGATCCCACGGTGTTCATTGATCTTGTTCTCTTTTTGCTGACACAAGGAAGGACGGGGGCAGGCGTAGGCGAACAATATCTCCTTGAGAGGCCATCGAAATGACACGTCGCTCACGCGCTGTTGTTGACCTTTTGCACGCTTTCTGAGCAACACATCAGTGGAATTCGGGGTTCATTTAAGCCCCGTAAGGCGTAGGAAAATTACACGAGAACGTCCCGCAGGTGTGCGATCACGACAACGCTTTTCCATTCCCGTCAGATGTCGCGATTGGCATGTCCAAACGCGCCATCCGGCCGTCTGGAGCTATCGTTTTTCATTTGGGTGTGTATCGGCCATGCATGAAAAAACCCGCTCCCAAGCGGGAGCGGGTTTATCGGGGTAACGAACCGCCGTGACTCAGCGCACCAGGCAAGGCCGCTTGTTGTCGAAGCGCCAGCCCGGTATCAGAAACTGCATCGCCACGCTGTCATCGCGCGCGCCGAGCCCCATGTTGCAGTAGCACTCATGCGCCTTGGCCAACTGGTCCTCATCGATCTCCACCCCTAGCCCCGGCCGCGCAGGCACGCGCACCTGGCCATCGACGATGCGCAGCGGCTCACGCGTCAGGCGTTGGCCGTCCTGCCAGATCCAGTGGGTATCGATGGCGGTGATCTCGCCCGGCGCCGCTGCGGCCACCTGAGTGAACATGGCCAGGGAGATATCGAAATGGTTGTTGGAGTGCGAGCCCCAGGTCAGCCCCCAGTCATGGCACATCTGCGCCACCCGTACCGAGCCCTGCAAGGTCCAGAAGTGCGGGTCGGCCAGGGGGATGTCCACGGATTGCAACTGGATCGCATGGCCCATCTGCCGCCAGTCGGTGGCGATCATGTTGGTGGCGGTGGGCAACCCAGTGGCGCGGCGGAACTCGGCCATCACCTCACGGCCCGAGTAACCGTTCTCGGCACCGCAAGGGTCTTCGGCATAGGCCAGCACGTCGTGCTTGTCACGGCACAGGGCAATGGCCTGTTTGAGTGACCAGGCGCCGTTCGGGTCGAGGGTGATGCGTGCATCGGGGAAGCGCTCGGCCAGGGCGGTCACCGCCTCCATTTCTTCCTCGCCGCGCAGTACGCCACCTTTGAGCTTGAAGTCGCTGAAGCCATAGCGCTGGCGGGCGGCTTCGGCCAGGCGCACGACGGCTTCGGGCGTCAGCGCCGGCTCATGGCGCAGGCGGAACCAGTCATTGTCAGCATCGGCCTCGGCGCGGTAGGCCAGGTCGGTCTGCTGGCGGTCGCCGATGTAGAACAAGTAACCCAGCATCTTCACCGCTTCACGTTGCTGCCCTTCACCCAGCAGTGCGGCCATGGGCACGTGCAAGTGCTGGCCGAGCAAGTCGAGCAAGGCCGACTCGACGGCGGTGACCGCATGCACGGCGATGCGCAGGTCGAAGGTCTGTAACCCGCGGCCGCCGGCATCGCGGTTGGCGAACGCCTGGCGCATGGCATTGAGCACGCGCTGGTAATGGCCAATGGGCTGACCGACTACCAGGTTGCGGGCGTCTTCCAGGGTCTGGCGGATCATCTCGCCACCCGGCACTTCGCCCAGGCCGGTGTTGCCCGCGCTGTCGCGCAGCACCACCACGTTGCGGGTGAAGTACGGGCCATGGGCGCCACTGAGGTTGAGCAGCATGCTGTCGTGGCCGGCCACTGGGATCACGCGCAGGTCGGTGACCACGGGGGTGGCGGAGTGCACGGCGGGTGTCGTCTGCATGTTCATGGTTTTTATCTCGCAGTCATCAGTGGGTCTGGCCCAGGGCCGAAGGTGCCTTGAGCTCATCGGAAGGGGCGCCCTTGGGGCGGGTGCGGACGAAGAACACGGCGATCGCCGCCAGCACCGACGTCACCGCCAAGGCGTACAGGCCGCCCTGGATCGAGCCGGTCTGTTGTTCGAGCAGGCCGAAGGTGGTGGGCGCGACGAAGCCGCCGAGGTTGCCGACCGAGTTGATCAGCGCGATCACGGCCGCCGCGATGCGCGCGTCCAGGTAGCCCTGGGGGATCGGCCAGAACAGTGACGAGGCCGACTTGAACCCGATGGCGGCAAAACAGATGGCGACGAAGGCGAACACTGGGCCACCGGTGGTGGACATGAACATGCCGATGGCGGCGATCACCAACGCGGCGGCCACCCAGGCCTGCTGGAACTTCCAGCGGCTGGAACCGGAAGCGAAGGCGTACATGGCCAGAATCGAGATCAGCCAGGGGATCGAGTTGAAAAAGCCGACTTGCAGGTCGCTGAGGTCGCCCATGCGCTTGATGATGCTCGGCAACCAGAAGGTCGCGGCATAGATGGTCAACTGGATGCAGAAGTAGATCAGGCAGAACAGCACGATCTGGCGATCCTTGAGCAGGCTCCAGGCAGAAAGCTTGACCGCGCCGACCGCCTCACGCTGACGTTGCTCGCTGTCGATGGCCTGCACCAGCGCCGCCTGCTCGGCCTGGCTCAACCACTTGGCATCCTGCGGCTTGGAGTCAAGCCAGAAGAACACGAAGAAGCACAGCGTCACCGACGCCATGCCTTCGATGAACAGCATCCACTGCCAGCCGTGCAAGCCCAGCCCCTGAATCTGCATCAACGCGCCGGCCAGCGGGCCGGAGATCAGCGAGGCCAGCGCCGAACCGCTGAGGAAGATGGCAATCGCCTTGCCGCGCTCGGCGCCTGGCAACCAGCGGGTGAAGTAGTAGATCACCCCGGGGAAGAAGCCGGCCTCGGCAACGCCCAGCAGAAACCGCAGCACATAGAACTGAGTTTCGGTCTGGACGAAGGCCATGGCCGTGGCCACCAGCCCCCAGGTGAACATGATGCGGGTCAGCCACAGCCGAGCGCCGACACGCTGCAGCAGCATGTTGGAGGGCACTTCGAACAGTGCATAGCCGATGAAGAACAGCCCGGCGCCAAACCCATAGGCCGCCGCACTGATGCCCAGGTCGCTTTCAAGGTGGGGGCGGACGAAGCCGATGTTGACGCGGTCGAGGTAGTTGACGATGAACATGATGACGAACAGCGGCAGCACATGGCGCTTGACCTTGGCCACGGCGCTGGCCAGTGTGTCGCCGCCATTGCAGGCAGGCGGAGCGAGGGTGTCGTTCACTTTGCGGGTCTCCCACTAGTTGTTTTTATGCGGGTTGTCTGACATGACAGTGGGGGGAGCATAGGCTTCGCGAAGTTGTACGACAAGATCGATAAAGTCGCCAAAAAGGCAAAATACAAGCTGCCATAATGCGAAAATGCTGCGATCTTTCAAAAACAACTGCGCACAGCGCTGGCTTCAGCAGACTAAAAACCAGCAGAAATTATTTTTATGAATTAACTTGTCGTACAAGCCAACCGATAACACCGAGCCCACCATGGACACAGCACCCACCCGTGTTCGCGGCCACAGCCGCGCCCACGACCTGGTTTCCAGCCTGACCCAGCAGATTTTGCTGGGCACGTTCAAACCCGGCGACAAGTTGCCCTCGGAAAACACCCTGGTGCGCGAGCATGGGGTCAGCCGCACTGTGGTGCGCGAAGCCTTGTCGAAGTTGCAGGCCTCAGGGCTGGTGGAGCCCCGCCACGGTATCGGTACATTCGTGATCGAGCGCCAGCCCCAGGCAGGCCTGCGCGTTGGCGCAGAAAACGCCGCCAGCGTGCGCGACCTGCTGGAGCTGCGCATCGGCCTCGAAGGCCAGGCCGCCGCCCTCGCCGCGGTGCGTCGCAACGACGGGCACGTGGCACGCATGCGCCAGGCGCTGGACGACTATCAAGACCTGGCGGCCGCCGGCGACAGTTGCATCGAGGCTGACCGGCGCTTCCACCTGTTGATCGCCGAGGCCACCGGCAACCTGTATTTCAGCGAAATGATGGTGCAGCTTGGCAGCGGCCTGATCCCACGTAACCGCATGGCCCTGGCCGAACGTGCCGGGGCCAGGTTGGCCCGGCATGCGTACCTGGCCAACCTGGAGCATGAGGCGATTCTCAATGCCATCCGCCGCCAGGACCCGGATGCCGCGCGGGCGGCGATGTGCCTGCACCTGTCCAACAGCCGCGACAGATTGCTGCCCGATTGACCTTGTGGAAACCACCTTGCGGGCCTTTGTAGGAGCGGCCTTGCGTCGCGAAAGGGGTGCGCAGCGCCCCCGGCAATCTCTGCTGTGACATAGAACCTGGGGCTGCTGCGCACCCCTTTCGCGACGCAAGGCCGCTCCTACAAACCGCAGGCCGGGCGTCAGGCCAGCGCCCGATCCACCAACACCTGCAAGCGCCCCTGCGAGCACTGCTCGACCCTCGCCTCGACCCCATACACCTCGGCCAGCATCGCCGGTTTCAGCACATCCGCAGGCGCCCCACAGGCGACCACCCTGCCCTCGCGCAACACCACCAGGCAATCGGCCTGGCTGGCCGCCAGGTTGATGTCATGCAGCACCGCCACCGCCAGCAGCCGATGCGCCACTACCCGCTCACGCACCGCGCCCATCACCCGCAACTGGTAGTGCAGGTCCAGCGCACTGGTCGGCTCATCCAGCAGCAGTACCTGCGGATTGCGCGCCAGCAACTGCGCCAGCGCCACCAACTGCCGCTGGCCACCCGACAGGCTGTCGAGCGAGCGCTCGGCCAGGCCCTCGATGCCCAACTGCCGCAACGCCTCAAAGGCATGGCTGAGGAGGTCGTCACTGCCGCCGACACGCAACGCCGCAACGATGCTTTCCAGCACGCCCAAGGCAAGCCCCGGCGGCAGCTGTTGCGGCATG
Source organism: Pseudomonas sp. Irchel s3f19 (assembly GCF_900187555.1). Lineage (NCBI taxonomy): Bacteria > Pseudomonadati > Pseudomonadota > Gammaproteobacteria > Pseudomonadales > Pseudomonadaceae > Pseudomonas > Pseudomonas sp. Irchel s3f19. Next base: position 140,226 of record NZ_FYDW01000002.1, read on the forward strand.
TAGGCCAGACGCCGGGCGCGCTCGGCAAAGCCCAGCCGCGTCACATCCTGGCCATCCAGGCGCAGTGTGCCCTGCATTCGCTCCAGCCCGGCCAAGGCCCGCAGCAGTGTGGACTTGCCCGCGCCGTTGGGGCCGACCAGCGCCACCAGGCTACCCGCCGGCAACGCAGGCAGCGTCACCCCATGCAGAATCTGCCGTGCGCCGTAGGCAACGCAAAGATGATCGATCGACAGGCTCACAGGCTTCTCCCCCGTCGAAACACCAGCACCACGAACACCGGCACACCCACCAAGGCCGTGACGATGCCCACCGGCACGATCACGCCAGGGAGCAGCAACTTGCTGGCGAGCGACGACAACGACAGCATCAGTGCGCCCACCAGCGCACTGGCCGGAAACAGAAACCGCTGGTCCTCACCCACCAGCAAACGCGCGATGTGCGGCCCGACCAGGCCGACGAAGCCAATGGTGCCGACAAACGCCACCGCAGTGGCCGACAACAGGCTGATGCGCAGCAACGAGGCCAGGCGCAGGCGCCGGGTGTCCACACCAAAGCTGCGCGCGCGGTCCTCGCCCATACGCAGCAAGGTCATCGCTGGCGCGGCGCGCAGCGAAAACGGCAGCAGCACCGCCAGCACCAGAGCCAGCAGGCCAAGCTTGTGCCAGTCGGCCCGCGCCAGGCTGCCCAAGGTCCAGAACACCAGTTGCTGCAGCACGTCTTCGGTGGCCAGCAATTGCAGCAGCGACACCAGCGCGTTGCAACTGAACACCAAGGCGATGCCAAACAGCACCAGGCTCTGCACACCGGCACCGCGCAGGCGCGACATCATCTGCAGCAGCACCACCGACAGGCAGGCGAAGGCAAACGCCATCACTGTCACCTGGGCGCTCGGCGCCAGCCAGGCAACCCCGAGCGGGTAGGCAATCGCCAGCGAAGCGCCCAGCGCAGCAGACGACGACACCCCCAGGGTGAAGGGGCTGGCCAGCGGGTTGTCGAGGATCGCCTGCATCTCGGCACCGGCCAGCGACAGCGCCGCCCCCACCAGTACCGCCATCAACGCGTACGGCAGGCGCACGTTCCAGATGATCACCCGCTCGGTGGCACTGAGCGTGGTCGGCTCGAAAATGCCCTGCAGCAAACGCCCCAGGCTCATGCCCGAGGCGCCACTGGCCAGGTCGCCCAGCACCGTCACCAGCAGCAACAGCGCCAGCCCCGCTACCAGCAACCCGCGCCGCCACAGCAGCCGGCGATAGTGCCAGGCGGCCAGTGCGGCGCCATCCTGAGCCAGTGCAGTCACTTGGCGTCGACCCAGTACTGGCCGTCCAGGCCGACCTTGAGCAGTTGGTTGATCTCGGCCAGGGTCGCCTGCGGGTCGAGGCCCTCGAAGCGCTCGGGGTGTACCCAGCGGGCCATGGCTTCGATGGCGAGGATGTTGAACGGCGAATTGTAGAAGTCATGCCACAGGCCATGCGCCTGGCCCGCCTGGATTGGCCGCAGTGGCGCGAATTCCGGCCGTGCGGTGATCTTGGCCAGGCTCTGGCGCGCGGTATCGAGCGACACCCCAGCCCCCAGCAGCACGCCGGGTGCGCGGTTGCCGGTGGCGATATACACATCAGGGTCGGCCTGCAGCACGTATTCGACGCTCACATCGCCGAGCGCGCCCGGCACCACATCGGCACCAATATTATGCCCGCCCACGGCCTCGACCACGCTGCCCAGGCCGCTCTTGCCGGTGGTGTGCCCAGGCGCCTGCCAGACCCCGGCCAACAGTTCGAGGAAGACCTTGGGCCGCGCGTTGTCCGGCAGGCCGGCCACGCCCTCGGTCACCCGCTTCAGGTGGCGGTCATACAGGCTCAGGTATTGCTGGGCCCTGGCCTCGCGACCGAGCAGCGTGCCCAGCGCTTGCATGCTGACCCGGGTATTGCGGATGGGGTGTACACGAAAGTCGATGAACAGCACCGGTACGCCGGCTTTGGCCAGCAGGTCTGCCACCGGGCTGTGCTGGGTCGGGCCCTCGCCGGCAATGCTGAAGATCGCCAGGTCGGGCTTGAGCGCGAGAATCTGTTCAGCGCTGACGCTTTGCTCGGTGGCCTGGCCGATCAGCGGCAACTGGGTGATATGCGGGTACTTTTGCGCATACACCGCATAGGTGTGGGGGTCGAGCAGGCGCATGTCGTTCTGCCAACCCACCACGCGTTGGAAGGGGTTGTCGCGGTCGAGCAGTGCCAGGGCGAAGAACAACCGGCCCTCGCCGAGCACGATGCGCTGGGGCGCATGGTCGAGCTCGACCTTGCGCCCCAGCACATCGGTGGCTTGCACGGCACTGGCGGTCTGGATGAACGCCATCGACAACAGAAAAGGCAGCAAGCGCTGCCAGAGGCGGGGAAGTACGCACATGGGGGGCATCCTCTTCAAGAGAATCAGTCGCATCAGAAGCGGGGCATTCTAGCCAGCCGCCTGGTGCTACCCATGTGCGGGAATGTATCGGGTTGTAGGTCGCTCGTTACAAACGCCTTGTCGGCGCAGCAACTACCAGGTCAGGCAGATCTTGCCGAAATGCTTGTTGCTCTCCTGGTAGCGGAAGGCATCGACGATCTGCTCCAGCTCGAAGTGTTTGTCCACCACCGGCCGCAAGCCATTGGCATCGATCGCCCGCACCATTGCCTGCTGCTGAGCCCGGCTGCCGACCAGCACGCCCTGCAAGCGGATCTGCCGCACCAGCGCCTGCACCAGCGGCAACTGCCCTGCCACCCCGGTAAGGATACCGATCAACGACACATGCCCGCCGATACGCGCGGCAATCATCGATTGCTCCAGGGTCGCCGGGCCGCCGACTTCGATCACATGGTCGACACCGCGATTGCCGGTAAGCTCACGCACCTTCTCGCCCCAGGCCGGGGTGCTCTTGTAGTTGATCAGGTGGTCGGCGCCCAGGGCCTTGAGGCGCTCGAGCTTGGCATCGCTGGACGACGTGGCGATCACCGTCGCACCCGCCAGCTTGGCGAACTGCAAGGCGAATATCGACACCCCGCCCGTGCCCTGCACCAGCACGGTATCGCCGGGCTTGAGGTGGTCGTCGCTCATCAAGGCACGCCAGGCGGTAAGGCCTGCGGTGGTCAGCGTGGCCGCTTCGGCGTGGCTGTAACCCTTGGGCGCCAGGGTGAAGGACGTGGCACGCGCGGTGACCTGCGCACGGGCGTAGCCATCCAGGCCATCACCGGGCACCCGGGCAAACCCTTCGACATTGGCCTGGCCGTCGAGCCAGTCGGGGAAGAAGGTGCTGACAACATTGTCACCCACCTGGAATTCGCTGACGCCGGCCCCCACCGCCGTCACTTCACCGGCACCGTCGGCCATGGGGATGCGCCGCTCGCTCGGCCCCCACATGCCGCTGACCACGGCGAAGTCGTGGTAGTTGAGGGAACTGGCGTGCAAACGCACGGTGATTTCGCCGGCCTGTGGCGCAAGCGCCTCGCAGGTGCCGACCTGGACGTTGGCGTAGCCGCCGCCAGGTTGGACGTAGATGGCCTTGCTGCTCATGGCTGGGTCTCCATCAAGGGAAAAATTTCGGTTCAGCATAGCCCGCGCAGGCAGCTTGCCAACACCAACGATCAGCCGAGCATCACCCGCAACGCCCGGCAATCCGCCGCATGCCAATCGGTCAATTGCGGCCACGGGTTGTCCGGCAGGTTGACCAGTATGGTCCGTGCCCCGGCCGCGCGCCCGCAATCCAGGTCGAAGCGGTAGTCACCGACCATTACCAGCTCGCGGGGCGCCACGCCCCATGCCCCGGCAATTTTCAAAAGGCCGTCCGGGCTAGGCTTGGGCGCGGCCTCGTCACGGCCAAGAATATGCTCCACCGCGAAGCAGTCAGCCAGGCCGATGGCCTCTAGTGTGACATGCGCAAGCTCGCGGGCATTGCGGGTCAGGATCGCCAGCCGACAGCCGCGCTCGGCCAGCTCGCGCACCAGCTCCACCGCGCCCGTCGCTGCCGTCGAGGCCAGCGCCAGGTCGCGTTCATGCTCCAGCAGCCAGGCGTGCTTGGCCGCCGCTTGCGCCGCCGGCAACGCCGCCAGGTGGGTCAGGATGTCGTGCTCGGACGGGATCTCCAGCGCTTCGCGGATTGCCGCAAAATCGTGCACCGCCACGGTCAGGGTGCCGTCCATGTCGAACACCCAGTTACGCACTTCGCTCAGGTTCATGCCCAGTCCTTGCGATGACGAATGAGGCCTTCCTGGCACGACGATGCCACCAGCTGCCCGGCCTGGTTGAAGATACTGCCCCGGCAGAAGCCGCGGGCATTGCCGGCCCAAGGGCTGTCGGTGGCGTACAGCAACCACTCGTCTGCACGCAGGTTGCCATGGAACCACAGCGAATGATCGAGGCTGGCGATCTGCATGTCGCGCTGCCACACCGATTTGCCATGGGGCAGCAGCGCGGTGGTCAGCAGGCCGAAGTCAGAGGCATAGGCCAGCAGGTACTTGTGCAGCGCTGGCACGTCCGGCAGGTTGCCGTCGGCACGGAACCAGGCGTACTTCACCGGGTCACCCGGCTTGGGGTTGAACGGGTCGCGTTCTGTGACCGGGCGGATTTCGATCGGCTTGGCGCACAACACCTTGTCGCGGATGCGTTCGGGCAGGTGCTCGGCCATGGCACTGGCCAGTTCGACTTCGCTGGGCAGGTTTTCCGGGCCGACCACATCCGGCATCTGCGCCTGGTGCTCAAAGCCCTCTTCGTCGTACTGGAACGACGCGCTGCAGGTGAAGATAGTGTGGCCCTTCTGAATCGCGGTCACCCGCCGGGTGCTGAAGCTGCCACCGTCACGTACCCGGTCTACCGAATAGACCACCGGCAAGCTGGCATCGCCAGGGCGCAGGAAGTAGCCGTGCAACGAATGTACGTGGCGCGCGTCCTCGACCGTCTGGCTGGCCGCCGACAATGACTGGCCCAGCACCTGCCCGCCGTACAGCTGGCGGAAGCCCAGGTCCTGGCTGCGTCCACGGAACAGGTTCTCCTCGATGGACTCGAGGCTCAACAGGTCGACCAGGTCGTCCAACACATGACTCATCGGGGGTTCTCCTAGCAAGGCATCACGGCTCTACAGCACTTTCATGAAGGCAAATGATACAGGGTTTGTCATTCGCACCGCGCATGGCCATCCATTCAGCCACGCAGGGTCTGCTCCCAGTGTGCACGGTCGATGCGGTACAGCACATGCGGGCGCAACGGGTGGCCGGCCGGCAGGCGCGGGTGTTCGAAACTGCCGCTCGGGTCTTGCAGCATGCCAACGGCCTGCATGACCTTTTGCGAGGGCAAGTTGCTCTCGCTAGTGAACGACACCACCTCATCCAGGCGCAATTGGGCAAAGGCACAACGCAGGCACGTCCAGGCGGCCTCGCTGGCAAAGCCCAGGCCCCAGTGGCGCCGCGCCAGGCGCCAGCCGATTTCCACTGCAGGCGCAAAGTCGGCATCGAAGCTGACGTGCAACAGCCCGGTCATGCCGATGAACGCGCCGCTGTCCTTGCGCTCCAGCGCCCACAGGCCGAACCCGTACTCATTGAAGTGGCCACGGATACGCCCGATCAGCGCAGCCGCCTCCAGGCGCGTCAGCGGCGCCGGGAAGTAGCGCATCACCTGAGGGTCGGCGCACAGCGCGGCGAACTCGCGCAGGTCGTCGTCATGCCATTGGCGCAGCACCAGCCGTGCGCTTTCCAGTTGGGGGATGGGGGTCATGGGGTGTGCTCCGGTTTTGCTGTCTTGCAGTTTACAGCGTAGGCGCGGGCGAAGGTTTAACCCAGTGAGATCGAGCGCCGCCCGCGCGGCGCTTCGCGGGGCAAGCCCGCTCCCACGGGCAATAGCACCAACCGCCCAAGAACTGGCAAGATCAACACTGGCCCCGAATGCGAACCCACCATGCCGTTGCCGCTGATCTACCACGATGACTACAGCCCGGCGTTCCCCGCCGACCACCGCTTCCCGATGGACAAGTTTCGCCTGCTGCGCGACCACCTGGTCGACAGCGGCCTGACCCGCGACCAGGACCTGTTGCGCCCGCAGATCTGCCCCAACGACATCCTGGCCCTGGCCCACGACCGCGGTTACATCGAGCGCTACATGAACGGCGACCTGTCCCGCGAGGACCAGCGCCGCCTCGGCCTGCCCTGGAGCGAGGCGCTGGCCCGGCGCACCGTGCGCGCCGTGGGCGGCTCGCTGCTGTGCGCCGAATTGGCCCTAGAGCACGGCATCGCCTGCCACCTGGCCGGCGGCACCCACCACGCCCATTACGATCACCCCGCCGGCTTCTGCATCTTCAACGACCTGGCCGTGATCAGCCGCTACCTGCTGGAGGCCGGGCGGGTGCACCGGGTGCTGATCTTCGACTGCGACGTGCACCAGGGCGACGGCACCGCGCGCATCCTCCAGGACACACCCGACGCGATCACCGTGTCCCTGCACTGTGAACAGAACTTCCCGGCCCGCAAGGCGCAGAGCGACTGGGACATCCCCCTGCCCCGCGGCATGGGCGACGCCGCCTACCTCAAGGTCGTGGACGATGCCCTCAACTACCTGCTGCCGCTGTACCAACCCGACCTGGTGCTGTACGACGCCGGCGTGGATGTGCACAAGGACGACGCCCTGGGCTACCTGCAACTGACCGACGAAGGCCTGGCGGCCCGCGACGAAAGGGTCATGCGCCATTGCCTGGGCCGCGATATCCCGGTGGTGGGGGTGATCGGCGGTGGCTACAGCAAGGACCGCGCAGCCTTGGCGCGGCGCCATGGCATCCTCCATCACAGCGCGGCGAAGGTCATCAGTTGTTCACAATGACTGTGGAACCGCCTGTGGATAAGCTGCGCGAAAGCTGCTGCAGCCCTTTGCCTGCGTGCCCTGCAAAGATCTGATCATTTTTTGACCAGTGCTTCCGCAGGGCCGGCTGCGCTAGAATGCGCACTCTTTTCCACAGCCTGCCGCCGCCCATGCCCGATCTACGCCCTTCATCCCCTCCCCTTGTCGCCGTCATCGGTGGCGGCCCCGCCGGCCTGATGGCCGCCGAAGCGCTGGCCCAGGCGGGCTTGGCGGTCGAGGTGTTCGATGCCATGCCCTCGGTAGGCCGCAAGTTCCTGCTGGCCGGTGTCGGCGGCATGAACATCACCCATTCCGAGCCCTACCCCGCTTTCGTCGCGCGCTACGCCGAACGCCAGGGCGAGATCGACGCCCTGCTGCGCAGCTTCGATGCCCAAGCCCTGCGCCAGTGGATTCACGGCCTGGGTATCGAAACCTTCGTCGGCACCTCGGGCAGGGTATTCCCTCGCGACATGAAAGCCGCCCCGCTGCTGCGCGCCTGGCTCAAGCGCCTGCGCGACAGCGGCGTAGTTATCCACACCCGCCATCGCTGGCTGGGCTGGCATGACGATGGCAGCCTGCGGATCGCTTATCCACAGGGTGAACGACGGGTGAAAGCGGCAGCCGTGGTGCTTGCGCTGGGTGGGGGCAGTTGGGCGCGCCTGGGTTCAGACGGTGCGTGGCAACCACTGCTGGCTGAGCGGGCTGTGGATATCTCGCCCTTGCAGCCGAGCAACTGTGGGTTTGAAGTCGAAGGCTGGAGCACCTTGCTCAAGGACAAGTTTGCCGGCGCACCGCTGAAGAACATTGCCCTCAGCGTGCCGGGCAGCCTGCCGCGCAAGGGCGAGTTCATTCTCACTGCGCAAGGGGTCGAAGGCAGCCTGGTGTACGCCTGGTCGGCGCTAGTGCGCGAGGCCATCAACCGCGAGGGCCGCGGGGTGCTGCTGCTGGATCTGTTGCCAGACCGGCCTGTGGATAAAATTGCTGAAGCGTTGGCCAGGCCGCGTGGTTCACGCTCGATGGCCAAGCACCTGCACAGCCAGCTGGGTATCGACAGGGTCAAGGCAGGCTTGTTGCGGGAGTTGACGGACCAGGCGACCTTCGCCGATCCGCAAGCGCTGGCTCGGGCGATCAAGGCGTTGCCGATTACCTTGGTGCGCGCCAGGCCGCTGGATGAAGCGATCAGCAGTGCCGGTGGGGTGCGCTTCGAGGGGCTGGATGCGGGGTTGATGGTCAAGGCGCTGCCGGGGGTGTTCTGTGCCGGCGAGATGCTGGACTGGGAGGCGCCGACGGGGGGTTATCTGCTGACGGCGTGCTTTGCCAGTGGGTTGCGGGCCGGGCGGGCAGCGGCGGATTGGGTGGCGGGCTTGTTCCACGAATAGAGGCACGTAGTGCCTGGCACCGGCTTCGCCGGTGTTCGCGGGGCAAGCCCGCGCCCACAGAGCCGCCGCTAGCTCAAGGCTTACGCTTACGCGGTCCGCCATTGAAGCTAGGCACCTTACGCACCGCTTTAACAGCTGGCGCCGGGCTAGCCGCCTCGGCACTGTCCATCCAGCGCCCCAGGCCACGCTTGGCGCTGTTCTCTTTCGGCTTCTTGGCCTTCTTCGGCTTCTTGATCACCTGCCCACTGGCATCGGTCATCGGCACCCGGTGCTCAGGGATGAAGTCCGGCTCTTCGTGCCGCGGCAAAGTCTGGCGAATCAGCGTCTCGATCGACGCCAACATCTGCACTTCGTCGGCACACACCAGCGAAATCGCCTCACCTTTGTTGCCAGCACGCCCCGTGCGGCCGATACGGTGCACGTAATCCTCGGCGACAATCGGCAGGTCGAGGTTGACCACCAGCGGCAGATCGTCGATGTCCAGCCCGCGTGCGGCCACATCGGTTGCCACCAATACCTGGATCTCACGCGCCTTGAAGGTATCCAGGGCACGCTGGCGCGTCGCTTGCGGGCGGTCGCCATGGATGCCATCGGCGTTGATACCTTCGCTGAGCAAGCGCTCTACCAACTGGTCGACACCGTTGCGGGTCTTGGCGAACACCAGCACCTGGCTCCAGCGCTGCTTGCGCAGCAAGTGGCAGAACAGGTCGGCCTTGCGCTTCTTGTCCACAGGCACCAGCCACTGCTTGACGGTGGAGGCGGCGGCGTTGCGCGGGCTGACTTCGATGCTCAGCGGGTCGTTCAGGGCCAGGCCGGCGAGCACCCGGATCTGGTCCGAGAAGGTCGCGGAAAACAGCAACGTCTGGCGCTTGCGCGGCAGCGCGGCGTACACCGACTGCAGCTCTTCGGCAAAGCCCAGGTCGAGCATGCGGTCGGCTTCGTCAAGCACCAGGGTCTGCACCTGGTTGAACTTCACGGCGTTCTGGCGGAACAGGTCGAGCAAGCGACCTGGGGTTGCCACCAGCAGGTCGACGCCACGGCGCAGGCGCATCATCTGCGGGTTGATACTGACGCCGCCGTACACCGCATAGGTGCTCAGCGGCAGGTTCTCGGCATATTCGCGCACGTTGTTGTGCACCTGCTCGGCCAGCTCGCGGGTGGGTACCAGCACCAGCGCGCGGATCGAGTTGCTGGCAACCTTCTCACCTTCCAGCGCCAGGCGCTGCAGCACCGGCAGGGCGAAGCCTGCGGTCTTGCCGGTGCCGGTCTGGGCTGCGGCCATCAGGTCGCGGCCGGCCAGCACGGCAGGGATGGCCTGGGCCTGGACCGGGGTCGGGGTGGTGTAGTCCAGCTGCTGCAGGGTACGCAGCAAGGGTTCGATCAGGCCGAGTTTGGCGAAATTCATGGCAATACCGTCAGGGGGTTCAGCGAAGGCGGCAAGTTTACCGCAACACCCCCGCTTACTTGCAGATTTCGCCCTTCAGCGGTTGCGCAGGTTGTGGTGCCTTGCGCCACTGCGGCAGGCCAATCAGCACCACTGCGCCAATGATGACTGCCATGGCCACGCATTCTTCGGCGCCGATCTGCTCACCGGCGAAGACGATACCCAACAGCACCGCCACCGCCGGGTTGACGTAGGCATAGCTGGTCGCGGCTGCCGGGCGTACATGCTTGAGCAGGTACATGTAGGCACTGAACGCGAGGATCGAGCCGAAGAACACCAGGTAGGCCAGCGCGCCCCAACCGGCGGCGGTCGGCATCTGGGTCATGCGCTCGCCCGACACCACGCTGCCCAGCAGCAACACTACCCCGCCCACCAGCATTTCGGCGGCACTGGCCATAGGCCCCTGGGGCAACGGCAAGCTCTTGCTCCACACCGAACCGAATGCCCACGACGCCGCCGCAAACAGAATCAGTGCTGCGCCAACCGGGCTTGCCTGCAAGTTGGAGCCGAGGTTGAGCAGGCCGATACCGACCAGCCCAAGGCCGATGCCCGCCCACTCGAGCCGCGAATTACGGTGACCGAACAGCAAGCCGAACACCAGGGTGAACAGCGGCACCGTCGCCACCGCCAGCGCCGCCACGCCTGAGGCGACACCGGCGTGCTCGGCCACGGTCACACCGCCATTGCCGCAGCTGAGCAGCAGAAAGCCGATTGCCCCCGCCGCCCGCCATTGCGGCCAGGTCGGCGCCGGCACACCCCGCCAGCGCAGGAAGCCGTACAGCAAGCCCCCGGCGATCAGAAAGCGCACCCCCGCCATGAGCATCGGTGGCCAGGACTCGACGCCAATGCGAATGAACAGATAAGTGGACCCCCAGACCAGATACAGGGCCATAAAGGCGCCGATAAGCAGCAGCGGGAAGCGACGGGAGGCAGGCATGGCAAGGTTACTCAAAATCCGTTTACGGGTGGCTTAGTTTAGAAAGGCCACCGAGCATTAATAAGTTACAAAACCAGAATAAATGAGCGGCACACTTGGTGGGGGGAGCGAGTTTGACGGTAGGTTTTCAGCGCCTGTGAGATCGAGCGCCGCCCGCGCGGCGCTTCGCGGGGCAAGCCCGCTCCCACATCTATTTCGGGCCAGTGATGCCTGATGCATTGGCGCGCGCCCTTTTAGTGCCCGCCTCAATATCGAGTCGACAAACAAGGCGGTCGCGCGCTGGTACTGGTTTTCATTGGCCCGAAATAGATGTGGGAGCGGGCTTGCCCCGCGAAGCGCCGCGCGGGCGGCGCTCGATCTTATGGGCGCTGAAGATGTAATGGCGAACCCCTCAATGACGCAACAACAACCGCCCCTCAATAGGCACATACCGGCTCGCAGCGCGGATCAGTGACATCGCAGTAAGCCCAGGCACGCCATACACCACCGCTTCAGCACCGTGACGCTGGATGACCCGCTCCAGCAACAGGTCGAAGTCACCATCACCCGAGGCCAGCACCACCTGGTCCACGCGGCTGGCCGCATCGATCACATCCAGGGTGATGCCCACATCCCAGTCACCTTTGGCCGAGCCATCGCTGCGCTGGATGAACGGTTTCAGGCGTACCTCGAAACCCAGGTTGCGCAAAATTTGCTGAAACTGCTGCTGCTTGCTGTCACCGCGGTCGATGGCATAGGCCACGGCCTCGACGATCTGCCCTTCACGGCTGACCTCGGCCCACAGCGCGGCGTAGTTGAAATGACAACCGTGCGCCTGGCGCACGGTGTAGTAGAGGTTCTGCACGTCGGCGAACAACGCGATCTTTTTCACCTGGAACCCCTTCATCTGATGGAATTCGGGGCTGCCCTGCAGCCCCAAAATGCCAGCAGTATGCCAGACCCGTCAGACGTAGGAATCGTCGTCGGAGAAGAAGCCCCCATCATCACTGCCATAATCGGTATCGGCGTAACCGCCCTGGTCATTGCCCCAGCCGCCGTTGTCGGCCACTTGCTGCTGCCCCCCTTGGTCATTCCAGCCACCGCTGTCGCTGGCAGGGGTCGGTTCTTCCTTGATCACCTCGGCCACTTCCTCGGGCTGTGAGTTGTGGTTGAACAGGCTGCTGATACCTTGCGCCAGCAACACCCCGCCTGCCACACCGGCAGCAGTCTGCATCGCGCCACCCAGGAAGCTGCTGGCGCCACCCCGCGCCGGGGCTGCGCCGAAGCCTTGCTGCTGTTGCTGCGCAGGCTGCTGGTTAAAGCCCGGCGCAGACGGTTCACGCCAGCCACCGCCGGCAGAAACAGGCGCCGAAGGCCGCTGCGGTTGCACCGCCGGTGGCGCACTGCGCCCGCCCGAACCAAAGATGCTCGACAGAAAACCACCGCCGCTGTTGCTCGGGGCGTTGCTACCCGCACGGCTGGCTTCGGCTTGGGCGCGGGCCTGCTTGAGCTCCGCTTCGAGTTGCTTGTTCTGCTCGTCCAGGCGCTTGAGCGCAGCTTCCTGAACCAGGATCGCCTGGGCCATGTAATACGGCGCCGCCGGCTGCTGACGCAGGTGTTCCTCGATGCACGCCTGGGCCTGGGCATCGCGGGGCTGGCTTGGGTCTTCAGCTTGCTTGATGCGGCCGAACAGGCTATCGATCAGGGTTTGTTCTTCAGTGTTCATGAGGCGACCTCGTGGGGAAGCGGGACAACGGACAGCGTCAAAGATGGGGGGTGCAGGCATGGGATTCAATCACCACGGCGGTGAAACTTTTTTCAGCAAGTGACAGCTGCGCGCCCGCTTTGGGCTAAAGTTAGGCCCCTGCTTTTACTGCCATGCGATGTTGACCGATGAATCCGCTGAGCGTTCTGCGCGACTCCCTGTACTTCTTCCGCCGCCACCTGCCAAACATTCTCCAGCTGTGCCTGCCGCTGGTGGTGCTTGAAGCCTTGATCACCCAGCTGCTGTACCGGCAGTTGGGCGACCAGGCGTCGCCGGCTTACGGCATGCTGGTCAGCCTGCTGTTCTACCCGTTGTACAGCGCGGCGCTGATCCTTTATCTCGACACCCGCAGCAACGGCCAGGACATCGCCAAGCGCGACCTGTTCGCCCGCGCCCTGCAACTGTGGCCGCAACTGGCCCTGCTGATTCTGATCAGCTCACTGCTGATCATGGCGGGCCTGGCGCTGTTCATCTTCCCGGGCGTGTGGATCATGATCAACCTGGTGTTCGCCGAATACCTGCTGGTGCTGCGTGGCCTGCCGGTGGTGCAGGCGATGCGCGAAAGCGCGCGGATGACCACCGGCCACTTCATGCGCATCATGATCTGCGTGCTGGGCGTGCTGGCGCCGATCTGGCTGATCGACGGGCTGTTGCTGATGGCCTTCCCGGAGCCAGCCCCCGGCATGGAACTGGCCATGGACAGCCTGAGCGGCTTCTTGCAGCTGTTCAGTACTGTGGTGCTGTACCGCCTGTTCACGTTGCTGGAGGCGGATAGCGGCGCCTGACGCCCGTGACCTTGCACAAGGCGTGCGCCGTGGAAGACCTGCACGCTGCCAGCATGGTCCCGTATCAGTGAACGTGGCGGCTCGCGACCTTAAGACACGGAGCCGCCATGATCACTTCCACAGCCGATTGCCGTTGGGCAGCAAGCGATAGCCATTGGGCAGAAAGTGCCGAGATATTCCTCGGCACTCTGCAGGCCCTCGATCCGGCAACCACTCTCGAAAGCCTTCCGCGCGAGAAGCCCAAATCCGTCTACCTCAGCCTGTTCAAAGACGCTGATCAGCAGGTGATCAGCGGCCAAAGTGATTGGCTGATTGCAGGCCATCAGAAGCCTGCCAGCGTGTTTCGTTTTCTGTTTCACTCGAAAGAACCCGATCGCCTGCATTTCATGATCACCGGCAGCGGAGCGGACCACGAGAAGAAGATGGGGGTCAGCCGCAACGGCTACCTTGGGCTATACCAGTACGCCAGCGTGTCCGCCCCCTTCAAGTTCGAACCCCTGTACTGGAGCGACGACAGCTTGATATGCCGTTGGCGTGATCATCAAGGGCATACGGTGCGGCTCGACCACGACCAGACCGTGGCCGATCCTTTCTTTTCTTACCTGCGAGTCTTGGAGGGCAAAGAAACCATCTTCCTCCTCACGCGGGTTTGCAACGGACGCCCTGTGCAGGCACCGAGTAATTCCGCCTGAAACCCATCAGGTACCCCGAGGCTTGGCCCGCGCCGTGGCTTCAGCAACCAGCGGGTCATCCGGCCAGTAGTGCTTGGGGTAGCGGCCCTTGAGGTCCTTCTTCACCTCGGCATAGGTCGTGCGCCAGAAGTTGGCCAGGTCCTGGGTCACCTGCACCGGCCGGCGTGCCGGTGACAGCAGGTGCAGCTTGACCTGCTGACGCCCCTGGGCAATGCGTGGGGTATCTGCCAGGCCGAACAGCTCCTGCAAACGCACGGCGAGAATGGGCGGGTATTCACTGTAGTCCAGGCGGATGTTCGAGCCAGACGGCACGGCCAGATGCGCCGGCGCCCACTCATCCAGACGCTGCGGCAACGGCCATGGCAGCAGGTTGCGCAGGATCGACGACAGGTCCAGCGCGGCAAAATGGCTCAAGCGCGAGACCTTGCCCAGGTAGGGTTGCAGCCAATCTTCCAGGCTGGCCAGCAGCGCTTCGTCGCCCAGATCAGGCCACTCGCTCTGCCCGTTCTTCTCCAGGTCCAGCTGGCGCAGCAAGGCCACCCGCGCCTGCCACTGGCGCAACTCTGGCGTCCAGGTCAGCAGGTTCAGGCCTTTGCGCCGTACCAGGCCGAGCAGCGCCTTGGCGCGGGCTTCATCGTCCAGGCCAGGCAACGGTTCGCGGCTGAGCACCAGCTCGCCGACCTTGGTCTGGCGTTCGGCACGCAGCACCTGTTCGCGCTCGTCCCAGTCGAGCAGGTCGACACGCTCGACCTGCTCGGCCAGCACACCGTCGAGCAGCGCCGGGTCGAACTCGGCGGCCAGGTAGATGCGTTCCTCACGCTGGCCCTGACGGCTGCCCAGGTCGGCAATCACCAGCCACGGGCACTTCATCAAGGCATCGACCTCGGCGAACAATGCCGCGCGGCCATTGGCCAGGCGGTACTCGGCGCCGCCTTCGCGTCGCTGCTGGGCGACCCGGTCGGGGTAGGCCAGCGCCAGCAACGCGCCCAACCAGCGTGGATGGTCGGGGTCGGCGACGCCCGCACCCACCTTGCCGCGCAGCAGCCCACGGTACTGGCGGGCCAGCTGCCGCGCACGCTGCACACCGCCCTGCCCGCCTCGGGATGCTTTGCTTTCACCACTGACCAGCGCCAGCCGGCTGTGCAGGTCGGCACCGCCGCCACGCTGGATATCACGCTCGCCCAGCAAGGCCGCAACATCACAGGCCATGGTGGCCAGCCCCAGGTCCTGGCCGCGCAGCAGCAAGTGAGCGATGCGCGGATGGGCCGGCAATTCGGCCATCGCCTGGCCGTGCTCGCTCAAGTTGTCGCGGCTGCCGGCCTTGAACGCGTTGAGCCGTGCCAGCAGGTCCTGGGCCTGGGAGAACGCCGCCGCTGGCGGCTGGTCCAGCCAGCGCAACTGATCGGGGGTGACGCCCCAGCGGGCCAGTTGCAAGGCCAGCCCCGCAAGGTCGGCCTGGAGTATTTCTGCGCTGCCATGGGCGGCCTGCTGGTCATGCTGGGCCTCGGACCACAGCCGGAAGCACACCCCCGGTTCCAGGCGCCCGGCACGGCCGGCGCGTTGGGTGGCACTGGCGCGGGAGATGCGCTGGGTATCGAGCCGCGTCATGCCGCTGCCGGGGTCGAAGCGCGGCACTCGCGCCAGGCCTGCGTCCACCACCACGCGCACGCCGTCGATGGTCAGGCTGGTTTCCGCGATGTTGGTGGCCAGCACCACCTTGCGCATACCGCTGGGCGCGGGGTCGATGGCCGCGCGCTGCGCGTTCAGGTCGAGTTCGCCATGCAGCGGGCACAGCAGGATACCCGGGCGGTCAGCCAATGCTTCCTGAAGGTGCTGATGCACCCGGCGAATCTCCGCCTGGCCAGGCAGAAACACCAGTACGCTGCCTGGCTGCTCCGCCAGGGCCTGCAGGACACACTCGACGACCCGTGGCTCGACGAATTCACCAGGCTGGTAGGGCCGCCCCCAGCGGATATCCACCGGGTGCATGCGCCCTTCACTGCTGACCACCGGCGCGTCGTCGAGTAGCCGCGACAGGCGCTCGCCTTCCAGGGTCGCCGACATCAGCAAGATCTTCAGCGGCTCGTCACGCAGCAACTCGCGGCCATTGAGGCTCAGCGCCAGCGCCAGGTCGGCGTCCAGGCTGCGTTCGTGAAATTCATCGAAGATCAGCAACCCCACGCCCTCCAGCCCTGGGTCGGCCTGCAGCCGGCGGGTGAGGATACCCTCGGTGACCACTTCGATACGGGTCTGGGGCCCGACCTTGCTGTCCAGGCGGATGCGGTAGCCGACGGTTTCCCCGACCTTTTCCCCCAGCTCGCTGGCCAGCCTTTCGGCGGCCGCGCGAGCCGCCAGGCGGCGCGGTTCGAGCATCACGATGGTCTGCCCGGCCAGCCATGGCGCGTCCAGCAACGCCAGCGGCACGCGGGTGGTCTTGCCGGCGCCGGGCGGCGCTTCGAGCACGGCTTCGTCGCGGTTTTCCAATGCCTGGCGCAAGGCGGGCAACACGGTATCGATCGGTAATGAAATCATGGTGGTCCTCGAACAGTCGGGCGAGTATAACGGCGAACCCAGCCTGCTCTATCATGGTCTTAGCTTCAGGTGCTGGCGCTTCGCTTGCCCCTGCTGAATACCTTTTCGGAGATTTACATGCGTATCCCATCCCGTGTCATCGGCGGCGCCCTCATCGTCACCTTGCTGACCCAGCTGACGGCCTGCGGCACGCTGTTCTACCCAGACCGTCGCGGGCAGATCGACGGCAAGATCGACCCCGTGGTAGCCGCCATGGACGCCATCGGCATCCTGTTCTACGTGATCCCCGGGCTGATCGCCTTCGGCATCGACTTCGCCACCGGCGCCATCTACTACCCCGGCGGCCGCACCGCCCAGGTCGCCCCGGAAAAACTGCGCGAAGCGGTAAGCCCCGATGGCAAGGTCGACAACCTCAAGCTGCAGGCCATCCTCGAAAGCGAGCTGGGCCAGCGCCTGCCGCTGAACGACCCGCGCCTGATCCAGCAGCGTGGCAGCGTCGAGCAACTGGCGGCCTACCAGCGGGTACCGGCTGCCTGAACCACACAAGGACATCGCCCACAGCATGATCACCCCGGCTGAACACCAGCGCCTGCTGCGCCTGGCCACCCGCGCCTCACTGGCGGTGGCCAGCATCCTGGTGCTGAGCAAGGCACTGGCCTGGTGGCTGAGCGGCTCGGTCAGCTTGCTGGCCGGGCTGACCGATTCGGCACTGGACGCCGTGGCCTCGTTTCTCAATCTGCTCGCCGTGCATTACGCCTTGCGCCCGGCCGATGACGACCACCGGTTCGGCCACGGCAAGGCCGAGGCCCTGGCCGGCATGGCGCAGGCGCTGTTTATCGGGGTCAGCGCGGTGTTGATCGGGGTGCAGGCGGTCGAACGCCTGCAAACGCCACAACCGTTGGGCGACACCACGGTCGGCATCGCGGTGATGCTGCTTTCGCTGGTGCTGACCATTGCCCTGCTGGCGTTGCAGCACAAGGTCATTCGCCTGACCGGCTCTACGGCGGTGCGCGCCGACTCACTGCACTACCGCTCCGACCTGCTGCTCAATGGCAGCATCTTGCTTGCCCTGTTGCTGACGCAGTTTGGCTGGTCGCAACTGGACGCCCTGTTCGGGCTGGGCATTGCCTTCTACATTCTCTGGAGCGCCCTGCAAATCGCGCGGGAAAGCACCGCCATCCTGATGGACAAGGCGCTGCCCGGCGAGGTTGGCGAGCAGATGGCCGCCCTGGTGCTGGCCATCCCCGAGGTGAAAGGGGTGCATGACCTGCGCACGCGGGTATCGGGCAACCAGTGGTTCGTGCAGTTGCACCTGGAGTTGCCTGGGGAGCTGGCGCTGCATGAGGCGCACGGCTTGTGCGTGGAGGCATCGAAGGTGATCCGCCAGCGTTATCCACAGGCGGATGTGATGGTGCACGCGGACCCGGTGTAGGCGCGTCAGCTTCAGTTGATGCTGTAACCACGCCCACTGAAACAGGCCCCCAGCGCACGCCGGTAGGTGTCTGTGACATTGCCCGGTGGCGCATAAACCGCCGTGGCCGGATCAAAACCAGACTGGCTCACCGCCCAACGATGGCATTGGTAGCGGTCCTGCTCCTGCTGCTCCTGCCCCTGGCCATTCATCGGATAGGCCACCACGTCGTAACCGTTGCCAGCCGGCACAGGCGCCGGCGCCACCCCCGGCGGGTTGACCACCACGTACTCGCGGCTGTCCGCCAGGTACTGGTAATAGGTATCGGCAACCAGGAAGAACAACGCCCCGCCCAACCATACCTCGCGGGCATACGACGGCAAGTATTCCACCCTTACCCCATAGGGCGGCGCCACGACGATGTAACTGCCGCCATGCGGCCGGTACCAGTAGCCGCCCGAGTAGAAGTAGTCCTGCCCGCGGTAGGGCACCTTCCAGTAGCGGTCAGGGAAGCGGTCGATGCTTTGCCCTGGCCGATACTGCGGCCCCGGCCCCCAGCCATTGCCATGCCCGTCCGGGCGCCCCTGCCAGTCACCGCCCGGCCGCTGCCCAGGCCCACCGGCCTGCCAGTGACGGTTATCGCCATTGCGCCGAGGGATGTCCTGGTAATAGCCCTCGCGCGGCGGCTGCGTCTGGCGCACTTCGTCGCGCGAGTTGAGCGGGGAGCGGCCCGCAGGGGCGCCATTGGGGTCGCCGCCATGCCCACCGTGCGCCTCATCCGGGCCTTGGGCCAAGGCGCCCAGACTGATGCTCAACGCAACCAAACCAACACCTGCCAACTGCCAGATGCGCGACTTCATGGTGTTCCTCTCGGTAAAAAATGACTGCAGCCGCTGCCAGTCTACCGCGCCGACCACAGCGGTAACTTAAAATCGCGGACATGAAAAAAGGGAGGCCGTGGGGCCTCCCTTTGGGAATTGTCGTCCGTGCTCGGCACTTGTGGCGCCGGCTCACCTCACGCCGTCTTCTGAACGGTGCGTAGCCCGGGGGCCTGGCGGATCCTGTTGGATGGCTGGCCGCGACCGCCCGCCTAGGGCGCGTCGCCGTGGACTGTTGTCCGGGCAGTGATTCTGTTGATAAAGATACCGAACAGGTGGTGACAGATGATTGCGAAGATTGCTCAGATAAATAGCACTTGCGCAATTTTTCATCGCGGATTGATAATTCACCGCAATCGGAACAGAAAAGGCATATTCCATGAGCAAACTTGACCGCTACGACCTGAGCATCCTTGCCGAATTGCAGCGCGATGCGCGCATTTCCAACCAAGAGCTGGCCGAGCGCATCGGCTTGTCGCCTTCGCCGTGCTCGCGTCGGGTCAAGCAGCTGGAGGACGACGGCTACATCTCGCGTCAGGTTGCCCTGCTCGACCGCAAGAAGCTCGGCCTGAGCCTGACCGCCTATGTGCTGATCGGCATGGACCGCCACACCCCGGAGCGCTTCGAAACTTTCGAGGCCGCCATCCGCAACTTGCCGCAGGTGCTCGAATGCAGCCTGGTCACCGGTATGGATGCCGACTACCAGCTCAAGGTGGTGGTGCCGGACATGGACCACTACCAGAAATTGCTGCTCGGCAGCCTGACCCGCATCGAAGGCGTCACCAGCGTGCGTTCGAGCTTCGTGCTCAACCAAGTGCTGGCCAGCACTGAACTGCCCTTGACGCACCTGCGTTGAATACCCGGGCGCCCGGCGTATGATCGAGCGCTCAGACTGCCTGGAGAACACAGATGGATCCCGCCGTATTCGAAGAATGGATGATGATCATCCTGGTCACCGTGTTGATCGGTTTCATGGGTTTCATCGTCTGGGACCTGGCGAAAAAGTCCAAGGCCGGGCGGTTTGGCACGATGATCCTGTTCTTCGTGCTGGGTCTGGGGGTGCTGGCCTTCATCATCAAGAGCGTGGTGGTGGCATTCCTGGAAGGCGTGTAGGCGCGCGACGCTTTACCTTGCGTAGCGAATGGGCCGCAAAGCGGCCCCCTGCACCTACCTCGACAGCTTCGCTGCAACTTCCCGCCAGCACCCCTGCTCCAGCCCATCCAGCGCCCAGTCACCAATGCGCACCCGCACCAGGCGCAATGTCGGTAACCCTACCGCCGCCGTCATCCGCCGCACCTGGCGGTTACGCCCCTCGCGAATCACCAGCTCCAACCAACTGGTCGGCACGCTCTTGCGAAAGCGCACCGGCGGGTTGCGTGGCCACAGCTCGGGCTCATCCAGGCGCCGTGCTTCAGCCGGCAAGGTCGGCCCATCATTGAGTTCAACGCCTTCGCGCAGGCGTTGCAGTTGCTCGTCGCTCGCCTCGCCTTCCACCTGCACCCAATAGGTCTTGGCCAGTTTGTGCTTGGGGTCGGCGATGCGCGCCTGCAGGCCACCATCGTTGGTCAGCAGCAGCAAGCCTTCGCTGTCACGGTCCAGCCGCCCGGCCGGGTACACTCCGGGGATGTCGATGAAGTCCTTGAGGGTCGCGCGCCCTTGGCCATCACTGAACTGGGTCAGCACGTCGAACGGCTTGTTGAACAGGATCAGGCGTGGCTCGGCCGGCGGCGCCTTGGGCTGGCGACGCTGGTCGGCAGGCCGCGCCTGGGGGCGGCGCGGCTTGGAACGGGGTGGCAGGGGCATGGATCCTCAGCGGAACGGCGGCTCATCGAAGCTACGCAGTTTACGCGAGTGCAGCGAATTGAGCTCGGTACGCAGCAGATCCAGTGCGGCGATGCCGATCTTCAAGTGCTGGCTGACCGCGCGGTTGTAAAACGCGTTGGCCGACCCCGGCAGCTTGATCTCACTGTGCAGAGGTTTGTCGGACACACACAGCAAGGTGCCGTACGGCACACGCAGCCGGTAGCCCTGGGCGGCAATGGTGCCACTCTCCATGTCCACGGCCACCGCACGTGACAGGTTGATCAATGGCCGCTCCTGGGCCCAGCGCAGTTCCCAGTTACGGTCGTCGTAGGTCAGCACGGTGCCGGTGCGCAGGCGTTTCTTCAGCTCTTCGCCACGCTCACCGGTCACCTGTGCAGCCGCCTCCTGCAAGGCCAGTTGCACCTCGGCCAGGGCCGGGATGGGAATGTTCGGCGGCACCACGCGGTCGAGGATACCGTCGCGCCGCATATAGGCGTGCGCTAGCACATAGTCACCGATGGTCTGCGACTGGCGCAGGCCGCCGCAGTGGCCGATCATCAGCCAGCAGTGCGGGCGCAGCACGGCCAGGTGGTCGGTGATGTTCTTGGCATTGGAAGGGCCGACGCCGATGTTGACCAGGGTGACCCCGTCGCCGTCGCCCGCAATCAGGTGATAGGCCGGCATCTGGTAACGGTGCCAGACCACGCTGGCCACCAGGGCCTGGGTCTCGCCATGGTCCATGCCCTTTTCGATCACCACATTGCCCGGCAACACCATGCGCACGAAGCGCGGGTCTTCACGCAACTGCTCCAGGCCATGGCTGATGAACTGGTCGACATAACGGTGGTAGTTGGTCAGCAAGATCCACGGCTGCACGTGGCGCCAGTCGCTGCCGGTGTAATGCACCAGCCGGCGCAGCGAGAAGTCCACGCGCGCGGCATCGAACAAGGCCAACGGCAGGGTTTCGGTGCTGTCCCAGTCGTACAGGCCATCGGCGATATTGTCGGTGGCTGCCGACAGGTCGGTGCTGGGGAACACCCGCGCCAGCTGCGCCGCGGTGATACCGCTGCCGGCCAGTTCGTCGCCCTGGTCGACCACGTAGGGGTAAGGGATGTTCTGCTCGCTGACGCCGACTTCAACCGTCACGGTGTAGTCGTGCATGAGGGGGCGCAACTGCTCCAGCAAATAGCCGCGGAAGGCGGCCGGCTGGGTGACGGTGACGCTATAGGTACCGGCTACCTGCACCTTGGCGTAAGCACGCGTGGTGGCCGCGACTTCACCTTGGCTGTAGTAGGTCAGGCGCAGCGCCGGGTAACGGAACAGCCCGCGTTCCTCGGCGTCTGGTTCGGTTCGGTCCTTGAGGTATTGCTTGAGGGCCTGGCTGAGGGCACCGGTGGCCTGAGCATGCAGGGCCGCCAGACGGTCGACGGCCTGTTCTGGGGTATCAACGACTACAAAAGCGTGGCTCACACTGTGCTTCCTGTCTGGACATGCATGTGGACCATCTTGCCTGCCTTCGAGGGTAAATACACCCCCATTGATCAGTGTTGCCAGGCTGGCGTAGCCCTGGCCACCAGCGCGTGCACATCCACACCCCGCGGCAACGCCCCATAGGCCCGGCCGCCACCGGCCAGGCGGCTACCGATGAAGGCATCGCTGACCACCGCATTGCCCGCTTCCAGCAGCAGTTTGGCCTGCAGTGCCAGGGCAATGTCCTCGGTCAACTGACGGGCGCGATACTGGATGTCGGCGGTGTCGGCGAACGCCCCCTTGAGGTTGCCGATGTGCGCGGCCAGCCGAGGGTCGCCATGGCCGTCCCCCAGTTCTGCGAACAGCGCATCGAGCACCCCGGGTTCCTTGGACAAGGCCCGCAGCACATCCAGGCACTGCACATTGCCCGAGCCTTCCCAGGTCGAGTTGACCGGCGCCTCACGGTACAACCGTGGCAGGATGCTGTCTTCGACATACCCGGCGCCGCCCAGGCATTCGGCGGCTTCATTGATCATGGCCGGCGCACGCTTGCAGATCCAGTACTTGCCCACCGCCGTGACCAGCCGGGCAAAATGCGCCTGCTGCGGGTCATCGAGCTGTTCCAGCGCCTGCCCCATGCGCAGGCTCAGGGCCAGCGCCGCCTCGCTTTCCAGCGCCAGGTCGGCCAGCACGTTCTGCATCAGTGGCTGCTCGTTCAGCACCCGGCCGCCGACCTTGCGATACGCGCAATGATGGGCCGCCTGGGTCAAGGCCTGGCGCATCAAGGCACTGGAGCCGACCATGCAGTCGAAACGGGTCATGGCGACCATTTCGATGATGGTCGGTACCCCGCGCCCTTCTTCGCCGACCATCCACGCCAGGGCGCCACGAAACTCCACTTCGCTGGAGGCATTGGAGCTGTTGCCCAGCTTGTTTTTCAACCGCTGGATATAGAACTGGTTGCGGTTGTCATCCGGGCGATGGCGTGGCAACAGGAAGCAACTCAGGCCTTTTTCGGTCTGGGCCAGGGTCAGGAAGGCGTCGCACATGGGCGCCGAGCAAAACCATTTGTGGCCGACCAGTTCATAGGCCTGGCCCGGCCCAGGCGCACCCACAGGATAAGCGCGCGTGGTGTTGGCCCGCACATCGGTGCCGCCCTGTTTCTCGGTCATGGCCATGCCAAGGGTGACCCCCGCCTTGTGCCGATCCCCGACATTGCGCGGGTCGTATTCACGCGCCAGGACTTTGGGCAGCCAGTACTCGGCCAGCTCATGCTGCAGCCTGAGCGCCGGCACCGCGGCAAACGTCATCGTCAGCGGGCAGCCGGTACCGGCTTCGGCCTGGGTGTGCAGGTAGGTCATCGAAGCCCGCGCCACATGGGCACCGGGGCGCGGCTCGGCCCAGGGCAATGAGGGCAGGCCATGTTCGACCGCGGTGCGCATCAGTTCGTGATAGGCCGGGTGAAACTCGACCAGGTCGATACGATGGCCATAGCGGTCGTGGCTGCTGAACTCCGGCTTGTGCGCGTTGGCCAGGAAGCCCGCGCGCATCAGCGGGCCGCCGGCCAAGGCACCGTAGGCATCGACCCGCGACTCGGCCCAGCCGGCGCCAAAGCGCCGCGACCATTCCTGCAATGGCAGGTCGAGGCGGTACAGGTTGGCGCCATCAAGCGACGGCGCCTGGTTGGTGACTTCGTGGGTTTCAGCGTACTGGTGCAGGTTCATCGGGAGCTCCTGGAGCCGGGCATGCTTGAAAGGACCAGTGAAGCACTCCCTAAGGGTCAGTCAAAGTGACAAAAATGACTAATCGGGATAGCAATTGGCTACGGCGGTGATTACTGGACGACATCCAAATCTGCATTTCGCGTAAGAAGTTTCCTAAACCATTCTTCCAGTGAAAAGGGCTGTTTCCAGAGTGCTAGGTTCGGGCTTCCACCCTTTCAGGAAGAAACGAACCATGAGCCAGCGTATTAACATCCTTGGCAAAGGCCAGGGGCTCGACGGTGACCAGACCACCACAGGTGCCCTCTGTATCGCCGGCCAGGCACGTGGGCGTGTACACGGGAGAGGCTGGCTGCTGGTGGGCGACAAAACAACGCCCTGCCCACTCTGCGGTAACGAGGGGACCATCGTTGAAGGCGAAAGCCGATGGAAGCAGGACGGGATACCGACCGCCGTGGATGGCGCACTGGTCCAGTGCGGCTGCCCTCTAGGCAGCAATCGTCTGGTTGCGCGTGCACACAATGGGCCGGCCCCGCGCAGAGCGCCCGCACCTACGACCGTCCATGATGCACAGCCCCAGGCCCCAACGAGTAACCCGATAAGTAGTCGCTTGTCATTGGCGACGGCCAGAGGCGCCCGGTCTGCACCCGTGAAGAGCTGCATGCGATGAGTGCGGCGAAACAGGCACGGGAAGCGTTGGCAGATCTGACGCCGGAGGAAGCCGAATTCATGATGCGTCATCAGGCCGAAATTGCCGGGCTGCTCAGCGATGTGAGCCTGGCGATGGGGGTTAGCGAGGCGATGGTTGGCAAGTCGCTGGATGAGCTCAGCGACATATTGCGAAAAATAGAAGACCTGCATAAAAATCAATTCATCAAACATGGGCATCTTAGGCACCCTGAGTTTTTTGCGGAGCGTCAAAAGCTGTTCACGCAATTGAGTACGAACTTGAAAGCCACCGTTCTGAACAAACGCCTCAATCTCGGAAACTATCAAAGTCTGCGCCGGGACTTGGGGATCTCGTCGAGAAGCTTGGTGCACCACTGGAGTAAAGCGGGAGGACCGACACACATACCTGGTTACTCGACACATTTGGACAAGCTTGCCAAGATGGCTAAATATTTAAAGGCCGGAGGACATATTGGCATTGCTATTGGCGGTGGCGGATCTGCTTTGAAAATTTCTGAGGTATGCAAAGAGGGCAATACAAATGCCTGTAAAAAAGTCAGCGTTACTGAGGCAGGTAATTTCTCCGGTGGCTTAACGGGTGGCTGGTTGGGAGGAAAATTTGCGGGCAGAATCTCTGCGAAGGTTTGCTGGAGATTCGGACCCTACGCCGTAGCATGCGGAATAGTGATCACGGGTGGAGGCGCTTTGGCCGGCAGCATCGGTGGTATGGAAGCGGGTGAGGAGTTCGGCGAATTAGTCTTCGAGGTCTTTGGGGATGATTGATCACCTTGACGTAAAACTAAGGCTTTTTTTGTTAGGTACTCCTATCTGCCTCGCCTTGATCGGGATTGTATCTGACCTTCACATCGCTTGCTCTCGCCAGTATAAAGAAATGACCTCAGCACTCCAACGGAGCGCGTGCCTTCCATTTGCGACCGGCATGTGGGGAGAGAAAAAAATAGGTTCCAGAATTCTAGTTATTTCTGTAATCGCTGGCGCCATTGGATCCCCCGCCTCAAGCATTCGTAGAGGGCTACTGGATGAGCAAGACCACTTACAATTCCCCAGACATTTGAGAAGAAAAATACTCATTGCATCTTCATTAAACACCCTTGGCGTTGCCTGGGTAGCGGGATATTACCTAATAAAGCTGATAAAATAAGAGACGAAACGTAAAAAGCACAACACCAAATCACAAGCCCACGTGCCCAAAGACGCCAACTATATAGCTAAGCTACTTACTGGTCGATCCCCACCAGATTAGCTGATCGTACAGCTACTTTGCGGATAAACCCACACCCACACGGAGCGCGCATCTTCCAGGCTAAGCACAACTCCTGTGGGAGCGGGTTCACCCGCGCAAGGGGCGGTACAACCGATACAAAAATCAGCGCATCAAGCCCAACTCGGCATCATCCAGCAACGCCTTGGCCATGGCTGTGAAGTAGTGCGAAGCCCAGAGCATCTGCCGATCACCATCCATCAAGCCGGTCATCGACAAGTCCCCCGATCGCTGAACTGTCAGCCCCAAACGCGTCGTCCCCGCTATCGATATACCTAGAACGAGCGACGCGTCTGCAGCGAGTGCGCAGGCAACTGCACCTGCGATATCGCGACTTTCATCGTCAGCTCGAACCGGCTCCCCAACCCCCGTGTCGAGTCATGCGACAACGTCGCCCCCAACAACTCGCCCATCTGCCGGCAAATCGACAAGCCAATCCCCAGCCCGCCATAACGCCGGGTCATGGAACCATCGAGCTGATAAAAACGCTGATAAAGGGCCGCCTGGTCAAGATCATCAAAGCCGATACCACTGTCGCTGACCGTGAAGGTGAGCGCCAGGTTGTCCGGCCCCAGGTGTCGACCGCGCACTTGCAGCATGACCCCGCCCTGATGGGTGAACTTCAGGCCGTTGTCGAGCAGGCAACCCAGGCAGCGGCTGAGTTTTTGCGCATCACCCAGCAGCGCATCCGGCAGCTCGGCGGGGATGTCCAGGCTCAGGTACAACCCTTTGCCCAGCGCCTGGCCGGCATGCGCGGCACGCAGGCCCTGCAGCAGGTTGCGCAAACTGAACGGCGCAGGCTGCGCACGCAGGCGACCACCTTGCAATTCGGAAAGGGTGAGGATGTCGTCGACCATGTCCATCATGCCCTGCGCCGAACCTGCCGCCGTGCGATGGTACTGGGCCATCTCGGCGTCCATCGGCAGCGTGTGCATCAGCTCCAGCGAACCGATCACACCATTCATCGGTGTGCGCAGCTCATGGGTCACGCTGGCCAGGAACTCGTCCTTCATGCGGTTGCTCCGGGCCAGTTCAAGGTTCAGTTGCTCCAGCGTTCGCCCGGTTTCACGCAAGGTTTGCGCCTGCTGCTCGCGCAGGCTGTTGATACGGTCGGCCAGCGCCAGTGACAGCAGCGCCACTTCCAGGGCCGAACCCAACTGGCTGGCATACATGGTGATGAACAGGTTCGGCAGGTAACCCAGCACCATCAAGGTGTTGACCAGCCCGCCCAGCAAAAACGCCGACCAGGCGATGATGAACCAGCGCGCTACCCGCAAGCCGCGCGACCAGGCATACACACCGGCAGTAAAGATGCTGACCGTAAACAGCAGCGCCAGCACCGTGGCCATGCGCAGGGCGATGCCATACGGCATGCTCACGGCCAGCACCATCACCACCGCGCCACCGAGCATCAACAGTTGCAGCAACCGGTCGAAGCCTCGGCTGATCGTGCCCAGTTGCAGAAAATGCCGCGCAAACTGGCAGCCAAACAAGCCGGCGGCGCCAATGAACAGCGGTGTCGAAGCATTCGCCCACCAGGGGCTGTCCGGCCAGAAGTAGGCGACCCCCGCACCGTTCACCGAGACCTGGTAAAGGCCGAACGACGCAATATAGAGGATGTAATAGAGGTAGCTGACATCCCGCACGCTGAGGTAGATGAACAGGTTGTACACCAGCATCACCAGCAGCACGCCGTAGATCATGCCCAACACGTACAGGCGAGTCGGCTGGTCCTCCATATAGGCTTCGGCGGACCATAACGCCAGCGGTGCCTGCACCGACCCCTGGCTGTGCAGGCGCAGGTAGACGGTAAGCGCCTGGCCAGGGCGCAGCGGCAACTCGAACAGGTAGTTGTTCTGCCGGATCTGCCGGCTGGCGTAGGGCAAGGCGTCGCCCGTGCGCTGGGCCAGGCGGTAGGCGCCGGCACTGTCGGGCAGGTACAGCTCAAGGTGGTCCAGGGGGGGGTAGGCCAGTTCCAGCAGCCATTCACGGGGCGAGGCAGTGGCCGATGCCAGGTAGTGCAAGTCGATCTTCAGCCAGAACACCGATGTGGAGTAACCGGCGTTCAACACCGGCTCGTGGTGGGCGCGAAACCGCTTGGCGAACGCAGGCGCACTGACCTCGGCGATGCTGGCGCTGCCATCATGGTCCTCGAAGACCTGCATGGCCTGGCCCAACGGAAGGTGGCGGGTGGCATCGTCGAATTCGACCGCCCCGGCCAGCACAGGCAACAAGCCCAGAAGCACAATCAGCAAATAGCGCATACAGCCCCAGCATGGCCTGTCCGGTCGCGTCGCGGTTGCCTCCCATCCGTTTGAGACGACGTAATCCGGCAGAACCCGTTTGTCGAGTTATCCGAGCACTCTAGCATAGCTTTCCCACCTGGCAATCGACCACCTGCAATCACGATAAAACAGCTCTAAATCAATACTTTCAGAAGATTCACACAACTAAATCTGACCACTCGATCAACAAAACCCGTTTGTAGGACGATCCCCACAAATAGGTTTGGTGGTAAGCTCGCCGCCCATGAATACCTACAGCTCCCGCCCCGTTGTCCTCTGTCTCTCCGGCCACGACCCCAGTGGCGGCGCCGGCTTGCAGGCAGATATCGAAGCCCTGATCGCCCAAGGCTGTCACGCCGCACCTGCGGTGACCGCCCTGACCGTCCAGGATACCGTCAACGTTTCCGACTTCCGCGTACTCGACCGCGAGTGGGTGCTGGCCCAGGCCAACGCCGTGCTGGCCGACTCCACGGTGGCCGCCGTCAAGCTGGGCATGCTGGGTTCGATCGACATGGTCGATACCGTCGCCGAACTGCTGGCTGCCCACCCGCACCTGCCGTTGGTCTGCGACCCGGTGCTGCGTGCCGGCGGCGGTGGCCGCCTGGGCAAGGACGAGGTCGGCTATGCCGTGCGCGAGCGCCTGCTGCCGCTGGCGACCATCGCCACGCCCAACCTGCCGGAAGCGCGCATTCTGGCCGAACTGCCGGAAGGCACGGCTGACGAGTGTGCCGAGAAACTGTTGCCGTTCTGTAGACACCTGCTGATTACCGGCGGTCACGGCGACGAAGACGAAATCCACAACCGCCTGTACAGCCGCGACGGCCAGCCCCATACCTGGACCTGCCAGCGCCTGCCTGGCAGCTATCATGGCTCGGGCTGCACCCTGGCCAGTGCCCTGGCTGGCCGACTGGCCCTCGGCGAACAGCTGCAAAGCGCTGTACGCAGCGCCCTGGACTACACCTGGCGGACCCTGCGTGACGCCGAGCAACTGGGCCGCGGCCAGTTCGTACCACGCCGTCTGCCCCTGGACTTCTGCTCCTGATACGAGGCTTTCAGATGAATCTACGCGGTATGTATGCAATCACCGACAGCCAGCTGCTCGCCGGCCGTTTCCTGTCTCATGTCGAAGCGGCGCTGGAGGGCGGCGTGTGCCTGCTGCAGTACCGCGACAAGAGTGACGACGCGGCCCGCCGCCTGCGTGAAGCCGAAGCACTGATGCGCCTGTGCGAGCGCTACGATACCCAACTGATCATCAACGATGATGCCGAACTGGCCGCCCGCCTGGGCGTGGGTGTACACCTGGGCCAGACCGACGGCCCACTCACCCCGGCCCGCGCCCTGCTCGGTCGCAACGCCATCATCGGCTCGACCTGCCACGCCCAGCTCGACCTGGCCCGGCAGGCCGCCAGCGAAGGCGCCAGCTACGTGGCCTTCGGGCGGTTTTTCAACTCCGTGACCAAGCCGGGCGCGCCGGCCGCCAGCCTTGACCTGCTGGAGCAGGCCCGCGCCCAGGTCAAGCTGCCGATCGCCGTGATCGGCGGCGTCACCCTCGACAACGCTGCCCCGTTGGTCGCCCATGGCGCCGACCTGCTGGCAGTGATCCACGGCTTGTTTGGTACCGATAGCGCGCAGGAAGTCACCCGCCGCGCCCGTGCCTTCAATGCCCTGTTCGCTTCCTGATTTCGAGAGAAGATCCCATGTCCCGTTCCGAATCCCTGTTCGCCCAAGCCCAGAAGCACATCCCGGGCGGCGTCAACTCGCCGGTCCGCGCGTTCAAGAGCGTTGGCGGCACGCCCCTGTTCTTCAAGCATGCCGAAGGCGCTTATGTCGTTGACGAAGATGACAAGCGCTACGTCGACTACGTCGGCTCCTGGGGCCCGATGATCCTCGGCCACGGCCACCCTGAAGTACTCGACGCGGTGCGTAACCAGCTGCAGCACGGCCTGTCCTATGGCGCACCGACGGCCATGGAGACCGAGATGGCCGACCTGGTCTGCTCGCTCGTGCCATCGATGGAGATGGTGCGCATGGTCAGCTCCGGCACCGAAGCCACCATGAGCGCCATCCGCCTGGCCCGTGGCTACACCGGCCGCGACGCCATCATCAAGTTCGAAGGCTGCTACCACGGCCACTCCGACAGCCTGCTGGTCAAGGCAGGCTCGGGCCTGCTGACCCAAGGCGTGCCAAGCTCGGCGGGCGTACCGGCGGACTTCGCCAAACACACCCTGACCCTGCCGTTCAACGACATTGCCGCGGTCGAGAAGACCCTGGCCGACGTCGGCCAGACCGTGGCCTGCATCATCGTCGAGCCGGTCGCCGGCAACATGAACTGCGTACCGCCCGCGCCAGGCTTCCTCGAAGGCCTGCGTGAGCAGTGCGACAAGCACGGTGTAGTGTTGATCTTCGACGAAGTGATGACCGGCTTCCGCGTCTCGCTGGGCGGCGCCCAAGGTCACTATGGCATCACCCCTGACCTGTCGACCTTCGGCAAGATCGTCGGCGGCGGCATGCCCGTCGGCTGCTTCGGCGGCAAGCGCGAGATCATGGGCTGCATCGCCCCGCTCGGCCCGGTCTACCAGGCCGGCACCCTGTCGGGCAACCCGCTGGCCATGGCCGCCGGCCTGACCACGCTGAAGCTGATCAGCCGCCCTGGGTTCCACGCCGAGCTGACCGACTTCACCAGCCGCATGCTCGACGGCCTGCAGCAACGCGCCGATGCCGCTGGCGTGCCGTTCGTCACCACGCAGGCGGGTGCCATGTTCGGCCTGTACTTCAGTGGCGCCGACGACATCGTCACCTTCGACGACGTGATGGCCAGCGATGCAGACCGCTTCAAGCGCTTCTTCCACCTGATGCTCGAAGGTGGCGTGTACCTGGCGCCGAGTGCGTTCGAGGCCGGTTTCACCTCCATCGCCCACGGTGACAAAGAGCTGCAGATCACCCTGGATGCGGCTGAGCGAGCGTTCGCGAAACTCAAGTAAGTGGCGTTGCCTGCACCCACCAGGCGGCGGGTGCAGGCGCAAAAAAAACCGAGACAATCAGCCAACTCCCCCACCCATGCAGAAATTCGAGTAAAACTTTGTAAGGTTGGCGTTGCTTATCCCATAATGTGCCACCAGAGACATTGGCCGCAGCTTTGCAGAGGTAAGTCGATCCCCATGAACCGCACCGGCCGCGCCCTGACCCTGGGCTGCCTGTTGCTTCTTCAGCCCCTGCTGGCCCTGGCGGAGGGCGGTAACTCGTTGCTGATTCCAGCGACGGGCCGCTGCACCCTGAATGTTCAGCCAGAAGACCTCGCCAATGCCCTCAAGGCTTGCGAGCAGACGGCGACGACGGGGGATGCCCAGGCGCAGTTCGAACTGGGCGAGTACTACTACACCCAGACGCCGAAAGACCTGAACAAGGCGCTGAACTGGTTCCAGAAGGCCTCGCTGCAAGGCCACGCCCAGGCTCAATATCGCCTTGGCGCCATGTTCTACCGGGGCGAAGGGGTCAAGGCCAACAATGTGCAGGCCTACATTCTGCTGAAAATGGCGGCAGTCAACGGTGCTGAGGATGCGCTGGACATGGCCGACGAAGTCACCGAACAGATGCCCCGCGACGAACTGGAGCATGCCACCCAGGTGCTCGGCCAGATCTTCCGCAAGTACCTGCTCGAACTGCAGAACGCCGAAGGCCGCACGCCGTTCTCGCCACTGCCCTGAACCGCCCTACTTCTCCGGCATCGGCATGGGGAACGGCATCACGTTGCCGCCGCCCTTGGCTTCGCTGATCTTCGCCGTGCCCAGGCGCTCGACCTCATCGATGCGCACGATCGAATGCATCGGCACAAAGCTGCGGATCACACCTTCGAACTGGCTCTTGAGTTTTTCCTCACTGGGGTCGACCACCACCTGGGTGCGCTCGCCGAAGACGAACTCTTCGATTTCCAGAAAGCCCCACAGGTCGCTCTGGAAGATCTGCTTGGCATACATCTCGAAGACCTGCCCCTGGTTGAGGAAGATCACTTTATAGATGGCGGGTTCGCGTTTGCTCATGTTTGGCGGGATAACCCATGTGTAGGAAAAGGCGCGCATCATAGCAGTGCCGGCCGCTTCGCAGGCAAGCCCACGATGGGCCGGCACAGGCCGCAAGACCCTTGATCGTTTCAGTGCTTTCGCCACTGCCATTCAAGGGTTATTCTTGAGCTCACATCCATTGCCGTCGGGCGGCTAAAAACGACCTTGAACGCACCCATAGAACCCCATCGTTTCATCCTCGAACCTTTCGAGGCCCACCGTTTCGCCAACTTGTGCGGCCAGTTCGACGAGCACCTGCGCCTGATCGAACAACGCTTGGCCATCGAGATCCGCAACCGCGGCAATCAGTTCGAACTGATCGGCGAACCCAAGACCACTTCCGCTGCTGAACAGCTGCTGCGCCGCCTCTATCGCGAGGCCAAGGCCACTGACCTGTCGCCGGAAACCGTCCACCTGTACCTGCAGGAGTCGACCGTCGAGAACATCGACAACCCGGCGGTCAACGAGGTCAGCGTCTCGTTGCGCACGCGCAAGGGCAATATTCGCCCGCGCGGCGTCAACCAGCAGCGCTACGTCAAGGAAATCCTGGCCAACGACATCAACTTCGGCGTTGGCCCGGCCGGTACTGGCAAGACTTACCTGGCCGTGGCCTGCGCCGTGGATGCCCTGGAGCGCGAACAGGTGCGCCGCATCCTGCTGGTGCGCCCGGCGGTCGAGGCGGGCGAGAAGCTCGGCTTCCTGCCCGGCGACCTGGCACAGAAGATCGACCCGTACCTGCGCCCGCTGTATGACGCGCTCTACGAAATGCTGGGCTTCGAGCACGTGGCCAAGCTGATCGAGCGCCAGGTGATCGAGATCGCCCCGCTGGCCTACATGCGTGGCCGCACCCTGAACAACAGCTTCATCATCCTCGACGAGAGCCAGAACACCACGCTTGAGCAGATGAAGATGTTCCTTACCCGCATCGGCTTCGGCTCGACTGCGGTGATCACCGGTGACATCACCCAGGTCGACCTGCCGCGTGGCACCAAGTCGGGCCTGGCGCATGTGATCGACGTGCTCAGGGACGTTCCGGGTATCAGCTTTACCCATTTCCAACCCAAAGATGTGGTTCGTCACCCACTGGTGCAACGCATCGTCGAGGCCTACGACCGCTTCGAAGGCCGTCAGGCCCAGCTAGAGGCACCCGGCAAAGATGCTTGAACTCGACCTGCAACGGGCCACGGACGCCGCCGTTCCTGATGATGCCGCCTTCCGTCGCTGGTGCGAGCTGGCCCTTCGCCAGCGCACAGCCGACTCGGAAATGACCATTCGCCTGGTCGATGAAACCGAAGGCCGCGAGCTGAACCACACCTACCGGCACAAGGACTACGCGACCAATGTGTTGTCGTTCCCCGCCGACGTGCCCGATGACCTGCTCGATATCCCATTGCTGGGCGACCTGGTGATCTGCGTGGCGGTGGTCGAGCGCGAAGCCGCCGAACAGGGCAAGGCCCTGGAGGCGCATTGGGCGCACCTGGTAATCCACGGCTGCCTGCATCTGCTCGGTTACGACCATATCGACGATGAAGAAGCCGAGGAAATGGAAGCCCTGGAACGAGAATTGCTGGCAGAACTGGGCCACCCGGACCCCTATGCCGACGACGAAACCGATTCAATCACACACTGACACTGCAAGGATCACGAGTAACCGCCATGAGCGAAGATCGATCGAGCAACGGGCAAAAGTCCTGGTTGGGTAAACTGACCCAGGCTTTTGCCCATGAGCCGAAAAACCGCCAGGAGCTCCTAGAGCTGCTGCGCGAAGCCCATCAGAACAAGCTGCTCGACAGCGAAGCGCTGACCATCGTCGAAGGCGCCATCCAGGTTGCTGACCTGCAGGTGCGCGACATCATGGTGCCGCGCTCGCAAATGATCAGCATCAAGGCCAGCCAGTCGCCTCGCGAGTTCCTGCCGGCGGTGATCGACGCCGCGCACTCGCGCTACCCGGTGATCGGCGAAAGCCACGACGATGTGCTGGGCATCCTGCTCGCCAAGGACCTGCTGCCGCTGATCCTCAAAGAGAACGGCGACAGTTTCAACATCAAGGACCTGCTGCGCCCGGCTACCTTCGTGCCCGAGTCCAAGCGCCTGAACGTGCTGTTGCGCGAGTTCCGTGCCAACCATAACCACATGGCCGTGGTCATCGACGAATACGGCGGTGTGGCGGGCCTGGTGACCATCGAAGACGTACTGGAACAGATCGTCGGCGACATCGAAGACGAGCATGACGTCGAGGAAGACAGCTACATCAAGCCGCTGCCCAGCGGCGACTTCCTGGTCAAGGCACTGACGCCGATCGAGAACTTCAACGAGTTCTTCGACAGCAGCTTCTCCGATGACGAATTCGACACCGTTGGCGGCCTGGTGATGAGCGCGTTCGGGCACCTGCCCAAGCGCAACGAAACCACCGAGATCGGCGCCTACAAGTTCCGCATTCTCAATGCCGACAGCCGGCGGGTACACTTGCTGCGCCTGACACCGATCACCCGCTAAGGACAATCATGCGTTGGATCACCCGCCCCGGCTGGCCCGGTAACCTGCTGGCCATGGCGGCCGGCGCTTCCACCCTCCTGGCCCTGGCGCCATTCGACATCTGGCCGCTGGCCCTTTTGTCCATCGCCCTGCTCTACCTTGGCCTGCGCGAGCTCAGCCCGCGCCAGGCCATGGGCCGTGGCTGGTGTTTCGGTTTCGGCCTGTACGGCGCCGGCACCTGGTGGATCTACGTCAGCATGACCACCTACGGCGGCGCCTCGCCGCTGCTGGCGATCCTGCTGCTGTTGGCGTTCTTCGCCGCCCTGGCCTGGTTCTTCGCCCTGCCCGCGTGGCTGTGGGCGCGCTGGCTGCGGCGCAATGAGGCGCCACTGGCTGATGCCTTGTGCTTCGCGGCCCTGTGGCTGCTGCAGGAGGCCTTCCGCGGCTGGTTCCTCACCGGCTTCCCTTGGCTTTATGCCGGCTACAGCCAGCTCGACGGCCCGCTGGCGGGCCTTGCGCCGCTGGGGGGTGTATGGCTGATCTCGTTCACCCTGGCGCTTAGCGCCGCGTTGCTGTGCAACTTGCCCCGCCTGCGTGCCCGGCCCTCGTTCCTGGCCGTCGCCGGCGTGCTGCTGCTGGCCCCCTGGCTACTGGGCATGGCACTCAAGGGCCACGCCTGGACCAAGCCTGTCGGCGAGCCGCTGAAGGTGGCCGCCATCCAAGGCAACGTCGCGCAGGACCTGAAGTGGGACCCGGCCCACATCGACGCCCAGCTGGCGCTGTACCGTGACATGAGCTTCACCTCAAAGCCGGTAGACCTGCTGATCTGGCCCGAAACTGCGGTACCAGTGCTCAAGGACCAGGCCCAGGGCTACATCGACGTGATGGGGCGCTTTGCCGCCGAGCGCCATTCGGCGCTGATCACCGGCGTGCCGGTGCGTGAGGTGGTGCACCACCAGCGCCGCTACTACAACGGCATCACCGTAACCGGTGAAGGTGACGGCACTTACCTCAAGCAGAAGCTGGTGCCCTTCGGCGAGTACGTGCCCTTGCAGGACATGCTGCGCGGCGTGATCGAGTTCTTCAACCTGCCGATGTCGGACTTCGCCCGGGGCCCGGAAGACCAGCCGTTGCTGCAGGCCAAGGGTTACCAGATCGCACCGTACATCTGCTATGAAGTGGTCTACCCCGAGTTTGCCGCCAGCCTGGCAGCGCGCAGCGACCTGCTGCTGACGATCAGCAACGACACCTGGTTCGGCACCTCGATCGGCCCGCTGCAGCACCTGCAGATGGCACAGATGCGCGCACTGGAAGCCGGCCGCTGGATGATCCGCGCCACCAACAACGGTGTGACCGCGCTGATCGACCCGTTTGGGCGCATTACCACACAGATCCCGCAGTTCCAGCCGGCGGTGCTGTATGGCGAGGTGGTGCCGATGCAGCAGCTGACGCCTTATCTGCAGTGGCGTTCGTGGCCGCTGGCGATTGTCTGTGTGCTGTTGCTCGGGTGGGCGTTGCTGGCAGGGCGGATTGCCAAG
The DNA here is from genome assembly GCF_900187555.1 of Pseudomonas sp. Irchel s3f19. Taxonomy (NCBI): domain Bacteria; kingdom Pseudomonadati; phylum Pseudomonadota; class Gammaproteobacteria; order Pseudomonadales; family Pseudomonadaceae; genus Pseudomonas; species Pseudomonas sp. Irchel s3f19. Next base: position 176,175 of record NZ_FYDW01000002.1, read on the forward strand.
ACTGTTTGACTGCGCCCTCCTTAATGACCGGCGCAGTCTTTGTAGGAGCGGCCTTGCGTCGCGAAAGGGCTGCGTAGCGGCCCCAGCGATCTTTTTTGCGCCACAGAACCTGGGGCTGCTACGCACCCCTTTCGCGACGCAAGGCCGCTCCTACAAAGACCGAGCAGCTCCGAGATCAGTAGAACAACCGATACCCCACCAACCCCACCGCTTCATTAAGCAACTGCCCGCTCTGCCACATCGCCCGGCTTTCCGGCAGCAACCCGGCAAACGGGCGAGCATGCTCGCGCCCGAGGAAGCCCATCGGTGCCGGCACCACGTCGAACCCTGCCTGCTCGAAGCTCCAGCGCGAACGCTGCATATGCCAGGCCTGCGTCACCACGACCACCCGGCGAATACCCAGCGGCTGCAGAATGTCTGCCGTGAACCGGGCATTTTCCCAGGTGGTGCGGCTGGCCTGCTCTTGCCATTTCACCTCAACCGCAAAATCCTCACGCAAGCGATCGGCCATCAACCGCGCTTCACTGGGCGGTGTGCCATAGTGCAAGCCACCACTGGTCAGCACCGGCAAACCCGAGGCCTTGGCCAGCCGTGCGGCAAAGCGCATGCGCTCAAGGGCCGTTGCGGTGGGCTGGTCATCGCCACCCCAGGCCGGGTCACCGCGCTCGCGCCCTGCGCCCAGCACGACAATGGCATCCGCCCTGCCCGCAAGGCCCGCCCATTCGCTGACCGCCAGCGGCGGCTCGGTCTCCAGCAGGCGCGCCGATTCCTGCACGGCAAGCGGCAGGCTCATCAGCCACAAGCTGCCAAGGCCCACGGCGAAGCACAGCCCGGCCAGCCGTGGGCGCCGCTTGCGCAGCCACCACGCCGCCAACAGCAGCAGCAAGAGGACGCCAGGCGGCATCAGCCATTGTTTGATGAAGAATCGGATCGGCATCGGCCACACCTCCATGGAAGGCGTGCAGCCTAAGAGGATCGACGCCGGGCAACAAGTGTGCGGCCGGCGACGATCGTAAGAAGTGTATTGAAGAACCGGCGCGCGATGGCCTGCGGCTGGCGTCCTGAACGGCTAACGATGTGGCAGCGTCCTGGATCTCGCCGTGCTGGCGGGGCGTTTCTTGTCCTTGAGCCAGATGATCTTGGCCGATGTCGGCTCCGCTTGCGGGTAACTGCCGGCACAGGCATTTTGGCGCTCCGGGAGGGTGTCCAGGTACGCCTTGATCACTTCGAACTCTGCGTGGCTAAGGCCACGCAACTCCAGCTCGGCTGGCATCTCGTCGCGCAATCTCACCGATGTCCTGGCAACTTCCAGCGCCAGGCCAAGGCGGTCGATCAGGCGTTCGTAAAGCTCCGGTTTGATTGCGGGTAGCTGCGTCTCTCCCATCCGTTCACCTCATTGAAGGTCAGAATATCTCCCCCCACATCTGAGCTTAGCGTCACTCTAAAAAGCAGCCGTTTGCCGCGACCAGCGGCCATTAGCAATCAAGGTTTCCCACGATGCGCGGCGCTGCTGTATGCTACGGCGTTCACTCTAAACGACACCGGAGTACCGGTTGCAGCGAGGTTCCGCTGCCTGGAACAAGGTCTCTTCTCTCTCAGCCAAAAGTAGCCATGCACGAACAATACACGCCCCGTGATATCGAAGCCGCCGCCCAGAACTTCTGGGACGAGCAACAATCGTTCGCTGTTACCGAACAGCCAGGCAAAGACACTTACTATTGCCTATCGATGTTCCCGTACCCGAGCGGCAAGCTACACATGGGCCACGTGCGCAACTACACCATCGGTGACGTGATTGCCCGCTACCAGCGCATGCTGGGCAAAAACGTCCTGCAGCCGATGGGCTGGGACGCCTTCGGCATGCCCGCGGAAAACGCGGCGATGAAAAACAACGTCGCCCCGGCCAAGTGGACATACGAAAACATCGACTACATGAAGACCCAGCTCAAGAGCCTGGGCCTGGCCATCGACTGGGCACGTGAAGTCACCACCTGCAAGCCGGACTACTACCGCTGGGAACAGTGGCTGTTCACCCGCCTGTTCGAAAAGGGCGTCATCTACCGCAAGAACGGTACCGTCAACTGGGACCCGGCCGACCAGACCGTGCTCGCCAACGAGCAGGTCATCGACGGCCGCGGCTGGCGTTCGGGCGCGCTGATCGAAAAGCGCGAAATCCCGATGTACTACTTCCGCATCACCGACTATGCAGACGAGCTGCTGGAAAGCCTCGACGAGTTGCCGGGCTGGCCTGAACAGGTCAAGACCATGCAGCGCAACTGGATCGGCAAGTCGCGCGGCATGGAAGTGCAGTTCCCGTTCGACCAGGCCAGCATCGGCCACGAAGGCACCCTCAAGGTCTTCACCACCCGCCCCGACACACTGATGGGCGCCACCTACGTCGCAGTCGCCGCCGAACACCCGCTGGCCACCCAGGCCGCCCAGGGCAACCCGGCGCTGCAGGCGTTCATCGACGCGTGCAAGAGCGGTAGCGTCGCCGAGGCCGACATGGCCACCCAGGAGAAGAAGGGCATGCCCACTTCCCTGTTCGTCGACCACCCGCTGACCGGCGAGAAGCTGCCGGTGTGGGTCGCCAACTACGTATTGATGCATTACGGCGATGGCGCGGTGATGGCCGTGCCGGCCCACGACGAGCGCGACTTCGAGTTCGCCCACAAGTACAACCTGCCGGTCAAGGCCGTGGTGCGCACCAGCGCTGGCGATGACGTCGGCAACGAGTGGCTGGCCGCCTATGGCGAGCATGGCCAGCTGATCAACTCCGGCGAGTTCGACGGCCTGGACTTCGCCGGCGCCTTCGACGCCATCGAGGCCGCCCTGATCCGCAAGGACCTCGGCAAGTCGCGTACCCAGTTCCGCCTGCGCGACTGGGGCATCAGCCGTCAGCGCTACTGGGGCTGCCCGATCCCGATCATCCACTGCCCGTCCTGCGGCGACGTGCCGGTACCGGAAGACCAACTGCCGGTCACCCTGCCGGAGAACGTGGTACCGGACGGCGCCGGCTCGCCACTGGCGCGCCTGCCAGAATTCTACGAATGCACCTGCCCGAAATGCGGCACCGCGGCCAAGCGCGAAACCGATACCATGGACACCTTCGTCGAGTCGTCCTGGTACTTCGCCCGCTACGCCTCGCCAAACTACGATCAGGGCCTGGTCGACCCGAAAGCGGCCAACCACTGGCTGCCGGTCGACCAGTACATCGGCGGCATCGAGCATGCGATCCTGCACCTGCTGTACGCGCGCTTCTTCCACAAGCTGATGCGTGACGAAGGCCTGGTCACGTCGAACGAGCCGTTCAAGAACCTGCTGACCCAGGGCATGGTGGTCGCCGAGACCTACTACCGCGTCGCCAGCAACGGTGGCAAGGACTGGTTCAACCCGGCCGACGTCGAAATCGAGCGTGACGCCAAGGCCAAGATCATTGGTGCGCGGCTGAAGACCGACGGCCTGCCGGTGGAAATCGGCGGCACCGAGAAGATGTCGAAGTCGAAGAACAACGGCGTCGACCCGCAATCGATGATCGAAGCCTACGGCGCCGACACTTGCCGCCTGTTCATGATGTTCGCCTCGCCACCAGACATGAGCCTGGAGTGGTCCGACTCCGGCGTCGAAGGTGCAAGCCGCTTCCTGCGCCGTGTCTGGCGCCTGGCCCAGGGCCACGTCAACCAGGGCCTGCCGGGCACGCTGGATGTCGCCGCGCTGGACGACGCGCAAAAAACCATCCGTCGCGCCATCCATGCCGCCATCAAGCAGGCCAGCACCGACGTGGGCCAGTACCACAAGTTCAACACCGCCATTGCCCAGGTGATGACCGTGATGAACGTGCTGGAAAAGGCCCCGCAAGCCACCGAACAGGACCGCGCCCTGCTGCAGGAAGGCCTGGAAGCCGTGACGCTGCTGCTGGCACCGATCACCCCGCACATCTCCCACGAACTGTGGAAGGCGCTGGGCCACGACCAGGCGGTCATCGATGCTGGCTGGCCAGCGGTCGACGAGAGCGCGCTGGTGCAGGACAGCATCGTCCTGGTGGTACAGGTCAACGGCAAGCTGCGTGGCCAGGTCGAAATGCCGGCCGCCGCCAGCCGCGAGGAAATCGAAGCCGCCGCCCGCAGCAACGAGAATGTCCTGCGCTTCATCGATGGCCTGACCATCCGCAAGGTCATCGTGGTGCCGGGCAAGCTGGTCAACATCGTCGCCAATTGATGGCACGCCGGCCCGCAGCCACTGCGGGCGGGCGGTACAGGCCCAAGAGGGAGCAACAACATGATCAAACGCAATCTGCTGGTAATCGGCCTGGCCGTTTTGCTCAGCGCCTGCGGTTTCCAGCTGCGCGGCACTGGCTCTACCGAGCTGAGTGTCAAGGAGATGGACGTCAGTGCACGTAATGCCTATGGCGAAACCGTGACCGAACTGCGCCAGGTGCTGGAGCGCAGCGGCGTCAACGTGCACGCCGGCGCACCGTACCGCCTGGTCCTGACCAACGAGCAGGAAAACCAGCGCGCCGCGACCTACAGCGGTGGCAGCCGCTCGGCCGAGTACGAGCTGACCACGGTGCTGAACTACAGCATCCAGGGCCTGAACAACCTGGAACTGCTCAGCGACAAGCTGGAAGTGCGCAAGATCTACGTGCGTGACGCCTCCAACATCACCGGTTCCGAGCAGGAAGCCAATCGGGCACGTGAAGAAATGCGCCGCGACCTGGTCAACGCCATGGTTGTACGCCTGCAAATGCTGACCCCGGCCCAACTGGACGAGCTGCAGGTCAAAGCCGACGAACGCGCCAAGGCCGAAGCCGACGCGCTGGAAGCGGCCCGCAGCCAGCAGGCTGAAACGCCGCAGCAGTCGCCACTGGAAGTTCCGGGCAACTGAGCCCGCGCGGGGCACCCCGGTGCCCCGCCTGTTTCCGATGAAACTCGCCCCCGCCCAACTCAACAAGCACCTGCAAGGCGCCCTGGCACCGGTCTACGTGGTCAGTGGCGACGACCCGTTGCTGTGCCAGGAAGCCGCCGACGCCATCCGTGGCGCCGCACGCCAGCAGGGTTTCGACGAACGCCAGGTGTTCAGCGCCGACGCCAATTTCGACTGGGGCACCCTGCTTCAGGCCGGTGCCAGCCTTTCCCTGTTCGCCCAGCGCCGCCTGCTGGAACTGCGCCTGCCCTCTGGCAAACCCGGGGACAAGGGCGCTGCCGCGTTGATGGAATACTGCGCCAACCCGGCCGAGGACACGCTGTTGCTGATCAGCCTGCCCAAGCTCGACGGCAGCGCGCAGAAGACCAAATGGGGCAAGGCCCTGATCGAAGGCGCCCACTGCCAGTTCATCCAGATCTGGCCGGTAGATGCCCACCAGCTACCCCAGTGGATCAACCAGCGGCTGTCACAGGCGGGCCTTTCGGCACAGCGTGATGCGGTCGACCTGATTGCCGCACGCGTCGAAGGCAACCTGCTGGCCGCCGCCCAGGAAATCGAAAAGCTCAAGCTGCTGGCCGAGGGTAACCAGATCACCGTGGAGACCGTGCAGTCGGCAGTCGCCGACAGCGCCCGCTTCGATGTCTTCGGGCTGGTCGATGCCATTCTCAATGGCGAAGCCGCGCATGCCCTGCGCATGCTCGAAGGGCTGCGCGGTGAAGGCGTGGAGCCACCGGTGATTCTGTGGGCACTGGCCCGCGAGCTGCGGCAACTGGCCGGGCTGGCTCAGCAGTTCAGCCAGGGCGTACCGTTGGACAAAGCCTTCAGCCAAGCACGACCACCGGTGTGGGATAAACGCCGCCCGCTGGTCAGCAAAGCACTGCAGCGCCTTTCCGCGCAGCGTTGGGCCCAGCTGTTGCAGGATGCCCAGCGTATCGATGCGCAGATCAAGGGGCAGGCCGAGGGGTCGCCTTGGACCGGGCTGGCGCGGCTTTCGTTGTTGATGGCGGGGCAGCGCTTGGCGCTTCCTTCGCAATAGCCGGGCGCGCTGCGCGCGCCTTTCGCGACGCAAGGCCGCCCCTACGAGCGTCGGGTACTGCCACCCATAAACACAATCAATTGGCCCGTAGTAGCCCTGGGGCCTACAGTGCGCCCCGAAAGCCACCCATCGGGAACCTGCACCATGAGCAAAAAGCCGAAAAAGCACGGCCCCAACAAGGCCAAGTCGATCGTCGCCCAGCCCCTGTTCCGCTGCCGCCAGGAACAACCAGACAAGGGCAAAGGCAGCTACCGCCGCGAAGCCTTCCAATCGAGAGATTGGGAGGCTTCTTACTTTTTGGCCGCATGAAAGCATCGAAAGCGCAGGCATGGTATGGTCGGCACCTGACCTGAAATTCTGGATCTGTGCATGCTCTTCAGTCTTCTCCCCCGTTGGAAATCCCGTCAGCTGATCGCGGCCTCCAGCTTCATCCTGCTCGTCGCCTGTGCGGAAAAGCCCACCGCCGCCGATGCCTTGCCGCTGGCCCCTGCCCAGCCCGCTCCAGTGGTGAACCTGCCCGGTGCAACGCCCGACGCCAGCACTGAGATCCAACCCCTGCAAACCTTCGCGCAATGGCAGGCTGGCTTCCGCCAACAAGCGCTGCAGGCCGGTATTTCGCCCAACACCTTCGACCGTGCATTCCTCGGTGTTACCCCCGACCTGGACGTGATCAAGGCCGACCGCAGCCAGCCTGAGTTCAGCCGGCCGGTGTGGGAGTACCTTGAAGGCGCCCTGTCGCCACTGCGTGTGCGCAACGGCAAGAAACTGCTGGAGCAGAATGCAGAGCTGCTGACCCGCCTCGAACAGCGCTATGGCGTGGATCGCCAGGTGCTGGTTTCGGTCTGGGGCATGGAAAGCAACTTCGGCCAGTTCCAGGGCAGCAAGTCGGTCATTCGCTCGCTGGCGACCCTGGCCTACGAAGGCCGCCGCCCGCAGTTCGCCCAGGACCAACTGATTGCCGCCCTGCAGATCCTGCAGAACGGTGACATCCAGCCGGAGGCCATGCGCGGTTCGTGGGCCGGTGCAATGGGCCAGACCCAGTTCATTCCGACCACCTACAACACCCATGCGGTGGATTTCGACGGCGATGGCCGCCGGGACATCTGGAACAGCACCCCGGACGCCCTGGCCTCGACCGCGCACTACCTGCAAAGCTCCGGCTGGAAGCGTGGCCAACCCTGGGGCTTTGAAGTGCAGGTGCCGGCAGGTTTCGACTTCTGGCTGGCCGATGGTTCGCTGCGCAAGCCGGTGAGCGAGTGGCTGCAACTGGGCGTGACACTGCCAGCCGGCACCCAACTGCCCGCCAACAGCAATCAGCTGTCCGCCGCCCTGCTGCTGCCTGCGGGCGCTCGCGGCCCGGCGTTCCTGGTACTGGACAACTTCCGCGCGATCCTCAAGTACAACAACTCATCGTCCTATGCCCTGGCAGTGAGCCTGTTGGGTGATCGGTTCTCAGGCTGGGGATTCATTGCCGGCAGCTGGCCGAAAGAGGACCTGCCCCTGAGCCGCAGCGAACGCATGGAGCTGCAGCACCTGCTCAATGCCAGCGGGCATGACGCGGGCAATGCCGACGGCATCATTGGCGCCAATACCCGCAAGGCCATTCGCACCGCCCAGCAGGGGTTGGGTTGGCCGGCGGATGGGTATCCGACGCACAAGCTGCTTGAGAGCTTGCGTCAGCGTTGAGGCAGTTGGGGCTGCGCCGCAGCCCCATCAAGCCCTGAACAGATCCTGCTGCAACACCAGGCTCATCTTCTCGCTGTCCAGCACCACCTCGGCTCCCAGCGGCAAGCACACATTCGGGTCACAATGCCCACTGCGCCACCCGGCCAGCACAGGCACACCCAGCGGCCCGAAAATGTCCTGCAGCAACGGCGTCATAGCCGCCACGGTAATACCGGCGAAATCCCCCACCAGCACCCCCTTCACCCCTGCAAGCTTGCCCGCCAGGCGTAACTGGGTCAGCAAACGGTCCACGCGAAACAGCGGCTCGTTGACGTCTTCGATGAACAAGATGCAGCCCTGCGTATCGATCTGGGCCACAGTGCCCAGGGTCGCACCCAGCATCGACAGGTTGCCGCCCAACAAACGCCCGCTGGCAACACCCGGCACTACGCAGCTCAGGGCAAAGTCTGCCGGATGAGCGATCGCATCCCCCGCCCCTACCTGCCCCATCAACTGGGCCACCAGCGACGACTCGGTCGGTTGCTGCTTGGCACCTAGCAGGTCGGCATTGAGCATCGCCCCATGGAAGGTAATCAACCCGGTCTTGCGGTAGATGGCCGTGTGCAGCGCGGTGATGTCGCTGTAGCCGATCAGCGGCTTGGGATTACGCCGAATGAGCTCAAAATCGAGCCTATCGAGCAAACGCATGCTGCCGTACCCCCCGCGCATGCACACAATCGCATCGATGGCTGGATCGGCGAAGGCATCGTGAAGGTCCTGCAGCCTTTGCTGATCGGTACCTGCGAGGTAACCCTGGGCCTCTTCCACCCCCGGGTAGATACGGCAACGGTAGCCACGCCCGGCAAACCATTGGCTGGCCTTTTGCGCATCCAGCCGTGCCGGACCGGCCGGGGCGACGATGGCAAAGCAGGCATTGCCTGGCAGTGCAACAGGTAGGCGTGACTCGGTGCGTTCAGTGCAGTACATCGTGCAACTCCTTGCAGGTATAGGGCCGCCCAAATCTAAATACGCAAGGCTTTCCAACACAGTAGGAAAAAAGCCTAAACAAAAATGCCGATGCCGCCTTTCGGCGCGCATCGGCATGTGTGGCTCAGACCAGGCTCAGAGCTTGATCTTGGCTTCGTGAGCCTGCTGGTCGGCATGGTACGAAGAACGCACCAGCGGGCCGGAGGCGACGTTCTTGAAGCCCATCTTGTAGCCTTCCTCGGCGAACCAGGCGAAGGTGTCGGGGTGCACGAAACGCTGCACCGGCAAGTGGCTGCGCGACGGCTGCAGGTACTGGCCGAGGGTCAGCATGTCGATCTCATGCTCGCGCATGCGCTGCATCACTTCGATGACTTCTTCGTCGGTCTCACCCAGGCCGAGCATCAGGCCCGATTTGGTCGGCACGTGCGGCACCATCTGCTTGAACTTCTGCAGCAGGTCCAGCGACCAATCGTAGTCCGAACCGGGGCGCGCTGCCTTGTAAAGGCGCGGTACGGTTTCCAGGTTGTGGTTGAACACATCCGGCGGCTCTTGCGCGGTGATCTGCAGGGCGACATCCATACGACCACGGTAGTCCGGGACCAAAGTTTCCAGCTGCACGCCCGGCGACAAGGCGCGGATCTCGCGAATGCAGTCGGCGAAGTGCTGGGCACCACCGTCACGCAGGTCGTCGCGGTCTACCGAGGTGATCACCACGTACTTCAGGCGCAGGTCGGCGATGGCGACCGCGAGGTTTTTCGGCTCATCGACGTCCAGTGCCTTCGGTCGGCCGTGGCCAACGTCGCAGAATGGGCAACGACGGGTGCAGATGTCACCCATGATCATGAAGGTCGCGGTACCGCCAGAGAAGCACTCGCCCAGGTTCGGGCAGGAGGCCTCTTCGCAGACGCTGTGCAGCTTGTGCTTGCGCAGCAGTTGCTTGATGCGGTCTACCTCGGGCGAAACCGGGATGCGCACACGGATCCAGTCGGGTTTCTTCGGCAGCTCATCGGTGGGGATGATCTTCACCGGGATGCGCGCCACCTTGTCGGCGCCACGCAGTTTGACCCCAGCTTCCACCTTCTTCGGCGCAGTGCGCGGGGTGGCATCCAGGGTAGGTATCAGGTTCGGCACGGCTTCTTGCACAGTTGTCATATTCAGTCGATTCCGCCCGTGAGGGTCGTCTGCTCAGCGTAGTCGAGGTGCTTGACCAGCTGTCCGCGCAGCCTTGTCCTGACCTCGTTGAGTTCGATCGGGCCTGCCTGATCGCGTAGCTGGGTCATGGCCAGCCCCGCATAGCCGCAGGGGTTGATTCGGCGGAATGGCGCAAGGTCCATGTCCACGTTCAGGGCAAGGCCGTGGAAAGAACGGCCGTTGCGGATTCGCAGGCCGAGGGAGGCGATCTTCGCTCCATCGACATAGACACCCGGGGCGTCGGGCTTGGCCGCGGCCTGGACATCGTAACTGGCAAGCAGGTCGATCAGCGCCTGCTCGATGCGGCTGACCAGCTCACGTACACCAAACCCCAGCCGCCGTACATCCAGCAGCAGGTAAGCCACCAACTGCCCGGGGCCGTGATAGGTCACCTGGCCACCGCGGTCGGTCTGCACCACCGGGATATCGCCCGGGATCAGCAGGTGCTCGGCCTTGCCAGCCTGGCCCTGGGTAAAGACCGAAGGGTGTTCGACCAGCCAGATTTCGTCCTGGCTGTCGGGCCCACGCTGCTCGGTAAAGCGACGCATGGCTTCCAGCACCGGTTCATAGGGCTGCAGGCCGAGATCGCGAAAACCGAGACAGGCGGACATCAGAGCACCATTTTCACGATGCCGGTAGCACGCAGGGCGCTATTGATATCGTGCAACTGATCCTCGCTGGTGGCAACGATGTGCAGTTGCACCGTGGTGTACTTGCCTTCCTTGCTCTGGCGCTCGGCCAAGGTCTGCATGTCGACTTCAGCATATTTCTTCAAGATCTCGATGACCGTGTCCTTGAAATTGACCACGGTGTCACCGATCACCTTGATCGGGTAATCAGCGCAGGGGAATTCGATCTTGTGCGACTTGACGTCAGGTTCGCTCATGGCGGAAACGGCCTCGTAAGCCGTGGCAACAACAACGCTCCCGCATGCACAGCGGGAGCGTGGCAGGTCACGTTATCAGTTGAACAACCCGTAGAAGAATAGACGGATGCTATCCCACATACGGCGGAAGAAACCACCTTCCTCGACGCCATCGAGGGCGATCAGGTCGGCGCTGTGAACCACGTTCTCGTCCAGTTTGACTTCCACTTTGCCGATCACGTCACCTTTGGCGATCGGCGCGGTGAGCTGCGGGTTCATGGTCATCGAAGCTTGCAAGCGCTTCAATTGGCCTTTAGGCATAGTCATGGTCAGGTCGTTGGCCAGGCCCGCCTTGACTTGGCTGGTGGCGCCCTTCCAGACCGGGGCCTGGGTCAGCTCGGTGCCCTTCTGGTAGAAGGTCTGGGTTTCGAAGAAGCGGAAGCCGTAGGTCAGCAGCTTCTGGGTTTCGGCGGCACGGGACTGCTCGCTGTTGGTGCCGAACACCACGGCGATCAGGCGCTGGCCGTCACGTACGGCCGAAGCCACCATGCAGTAACCGGCTTCGTCGGTGTGGCCGGTCTTCAGGCCATCGACGGTCTTGTCGCGCCACAGCAGCAGGTTGCGGTTGGGCTGCTTGATGTTGTTCCAGAAGAACTCTTTCTGCGAGTAGATCGCATAGTGGGCCGGGTCGACGTCGATGATCGCACGCGCCAGCAGGGCCATGTCATGCGCCGAGGAGTAGTGCTCCGTGTTCGGCAGGCCGGTCGGGTTCATGAAGTGGCTGTTGGACATGCCGAGGTCGGCGGCTGTCTTGTTCATCATGTCGGCGAAGGCGTCTTCGCTGCCGGCGATGTGCTCGGCCAGGGCGACCGAAGCATCGTTACCCGACTGGATGATGATGCCGTGCAGCAGGTCGCTGACCGTGACCTGGCTGCCGACCTTGATGAACATGCGCGAACCGCCGGTACGCCAGGCGTTTTCGCTGACGGTAACCGGATCGTTTTCACCGATCTGGCCACGGCGAATGTCCAGGGTGGCGATGTAGGCGGTCATCAGCTTGGTCAGGCTGGCCGGTGGCAGGCGCTCGTCACCGTTGTTCTCGACCAGCACGTTGCCGCTGGACGCGTCCATGAGTACGTAGGACTTGGCTGCCAGTTGCGGTGGTGCCGGCATCATCTGCTCTGCCGCGAAAGCAGCAGGCGTGATCATCAGCAGTACGGGCAGGCAAAGTCGTTTGGCAAGGTTGGTGATGTTCATCCGTCTCTCGAAAATCGCTAATGGTCTGAGATGTTCCCTGGGCCACGTCGTGTACCCAGCGCCAGTCAGTCTAGTTTTAAGGCCTTGGGCCGTGCCCACGAAGTGCGGCTTTATGTCGCTGCGGGCAAAAACGGCCATTGTACATGCGCGCGCCCGGCAATTCATGACAAAACCGACAGTTTGGTGTAGCGCGCTTCGCGGGTAAACCGCTTGGGTTTACCCGCGAAGAAGCCGACTCGGTCAGTCAGCTGTGACCAGCTTGGCCTGCCCCAAGTTCGCCAGGCGAATGCTGTCTTGCGCCTGCTGGATCTCACCTTGGCTGCCGATCGGCCCCAGACGCACGCGGTGCAGCGTCTGCTGGTTACGCACGATAGAGCTGATGAACACCGGTGCGCTGACCATGGTGCTCAGCTTCGAACGCAGCAACTCGGCGGCGTCCGGGTTGGCGAAGGCGCCCACCTGCAGGAAGCTGCCGCCGTTGCCCGCCGGCACATTGTTGCCGCCCACTTGCACGGGCACGACAGGCGCCGCGTGCTGCTGCGGTGGCGGGGTCCACTGCTCGACGCGGCCGGTGCTGGCCGGGATCGACTGGGTCTGCGCGACCTGAGGCTCCTTCAGCACCAACGGTGGCTGTTGGCCACGCTGGGCCCACCATTGTTGCGGGTCGATGCCTTCGACGCGTACATGCGCGGTGCCGATTTCGGCGTAGCCGAGCTTTTTCGCCGCCGCGTACGACAAGTCGATGATGCGGTCGGAATAGAACGGGCCACGGTCGTTGACCCGCAGGACCACGCTGCGGCCGTTGGCCAGGTTGGTCACCCGCACGTAGGCCGGCAGCGGCAAGGTCTTGTGCGCGGCGCTCATGCCGTACAGGTCATAGAGCTCGCCGTTGGCGGTGTTCTGCCCGTGGAACTTGGTGCCATACCACGACGCGGTACCCTCGGCGCGGTAGTTGCGCGATTCCTGCATCGGGTAGTAGGTCTTGCCCAGCACCGTGTACGGGTTGGCCTTGTAGTTGCCGGTGTGCACCGTCGGCGTGGCGTCGGGGATCTTGTTCACATCCACGTCCCACCACGGCGCACCGTCCTTGTGGGCACGGTTGATGTCCAGCCCGGGCTGCGTGCGCACGGTGTTACCGCTGCTTTGCGGGGTCGGGCGGCTGGAAGAACAGCTGGCCAGGACCACGCCGACGGCGAGGCAGGTCAGCAGCTTGAAAGCGTTGGTAGAGATGATTGCGCGCATTACTTGACGCCCCGTGCTTGGACCAGCTGTTCCGAAAGCTGATGCACCGCCATGGCATACATCACGCTGCGGTTGTAGCGAGTGATCGCGTAGAAGTTCTTCAGGCCCATCCAGTACTCGGGGCCGTTTTCGCCCTCCAGGCGGAAGGCGGTAACCGGCAGATCATCGCGCAGCGCATCATGACTTGACCAGCCCAGCGCCCGCAACTCCCCGACCGTCTTCACCGGCTCGATACCGGTGGTCAGGCCTTCGTCGGCCCGCTCGCCCTGCACCATGGCACGACTGACCACGCCCTCGCCGGCCACCCAGCCATGGCGCTTGAAGTAGCTGGCGACACTGCCGATGGCATCGTCCGGGTTGTTCCAGATATTGATGTGACCATCGCCGTCGAAGTCCACGGCATAGTTGCGGAAACTGCTCGGCATGAACTGCGGCAGGCCCATGGCACCGGCGTAGGACCCCTTGAGCGTGAGCGGGTCAAGCTGCTCTTCGCGGGCCAGCAGCAGGAACTCGCGCAACTCCTTGCGGAAGAATTCGGCCCGCGGCGGGTAGTAGAAGCCCAGCGTCGACAGGGCGTCGATCACCCGGTAATTGCCGGTATTGCGGCCAAAGAAGGTCTCTACGCCGATGATCGAGACGATGACTTGCGCCGGCACCCCGTATTCCTGCTCGGCACGGGCCAGCACCGCTTCGTGCTGGCGCCAGAAGTCCACACCGCGGGCGATGCGCGCGTCGGTGATGAACATCGGCCGGTAGTCCTTCCACGGCTTGACCCGTTCGGCCGGCCGCGAGATGGCATCGAGGATCGACTGCTTACGCTGCACTTCGCGGAACACGCCGGTCAGCTGCTCACTGGCAAAGCCATAGTCACGGGCCATTTCGCCAACGAACTCGGCCACCTGGGGCGAGCCATCGTAGTCGCCCGCATGGGCCAGCTGGACAGCGCCGAACAGGCCCACCGCACCGATCCACGGCGTACAACGGGCAGCCCAGTTACGCACTGCTTGCATTAAATTCTTCACCTTATTCAAACCTGTGCGATCCATTTGCGGTGCGTATGGATCGACATCAGAACGCCAAACGCTGACAGCAGCGTCACCAACGAAGTTCCGCCATAGCTGATGAAGGGCAGCGGCACGCCCACCACGGGCAGAAGGCCGCTGACCATACCGATATTGACGAACACGTATACAAAGAAAGTCATCGTCAGGCTGCCCGCCAGCAGCTTGCCGAACAGGGTCTGCGCCTGGGCCGTGATCATCAGCCCGCGGCCGATCAGCAGCAGGTAGACGATCAGCAGCAGGCAGATGCCGACCAGGCCGAACTCCTCACCCAGCACCGCAATGATGAAGTCGGTGTGGCTCTCGGGCAAAAAGTCCAAGTGCGACTGGGTGCCCAGCAGCCAGCCCTTGCCAAAGACGCCGCCCGAGCCGATCGCGGCCTTGGACTGGATGATGTTCCAGCCGGTGCCCAGCGGGTCGCTTTCCGGGTCGAGGAAGGTCAGCACGCGCTGCTTCTGGTAGTCGTGCATGACGAAGAACCACATGGCCACCGCCACTGGCACTGCGGCGGCCACCACGCTGACGATCCAGCGCCAGCGCAGCCCCCCCATGAACAGCACGAAGGCACCGGAGGCGAGAATCAGCAGCGCCGTGCCCAGGTCAGGCTGGCGGACGATCAGAATGAACGGCACGCCGATCAGCACCAGGCTGATCGCCACATGCTTGAGGTGCGGCGGCAAGGTGCGCTTGGACAGGTACCAGGCGATGGTCGCCGGCATGATGATCTTCATGAACTCCGAGGGCTGGAAGCGGATCACCCCCGGGATGTTGATCCAGCGCGTCGCGCCCATTGCGTTGTGGCCCATGACGTCCACGACCACCAGCAACAGCACCCCCGTCAGGTAGGCCAACGGCACCCAGCGCGCCATGAAACGCGGCTCCAGCTGGGCGATGACGAACATCGACACCAGGCCGATGCCGAACGAGGTGGCCTGCTTGAGCAGCAGGTCCCAGTTCTTGCCACTGGCCGAATAGAGCACGAACAGGCTGCCGGCCGCGAGGGCCAGCAAAATGACCAGCAACGGTCCGTCGATATGAATGCGCTGCAGAAAACTGGCGCGCCGACGCATCACATCCTCGCTGGAGAGCATGCGATCGAAATTGTTCATCACAGGGCCGATTCCTGGGTAACGGTGGCGGGAGCGAACTCGGTCTTGAGCCGGCCGTGCTCGTCGAGCAACCAGGCGTCCATGATCTGGCGCACCACCGGTGCGGCGACGCCAGAGCCTGACTCGCCGTTCTCGACCATCACCGAAATCACGATCTTCGGGTCATCGGCCGGTGCAAAGGCGACGAACAAGGCGTGGTCGCGGTGGCGTTCCTGAAGTTTGTTGCGGTCGTATTTTTCGCCTTGCTTGATCGCCACCACCTGGGCGGTACCGCTCTTGCCGGCGATACGGTACTGGGCGCCAACCGCAGCCTTGCGCGCGGTACCCCGTGCGCCATGCATCACCTGCTCCATGCCATGGGTAACCTTGGCCCAGTCGGACTTGTCCCGCAGGATGATGTTTTCCATGGGGTTGTCGTCCACCGGTGGCTGGCCTTCGATGGTCTTGGCCAGGTGCGGGCGGTTCCACACGCCTTTGTTGGCGATCAACGCGGTGGCCTGGGCAAGCTGCAGCGGCGTGGCCTGCATGTAGCCCTGGCCGATACCGAGAATCAGGGTTTCACCGGGGAACCAGGCCTGGCGACGGGTGGCGCGCTTCCATTCACGCGACGGCATGAGCCCGGAGGACTCTTCGAACATGTCGAGGGACACTTTCTGGCCAATGCCGAACTTGTTCATGTAGGTGGACAGGCGGTCGATGCCCATCTTGTGGGCAAGGTCGTAGAAGTAGGTGTCGTTGGAGCGCATGATCGCGGTATCCAGGTCGACCCAGCCATCGCCAGAGCGGTTCCAGTTACGGTACTTGTGATCGTAATTGGGCAACTGGTAATAGCCTGGGTCGAACACCCGGCTGCCGGCATTGACAACGCCACTGTCCAGGCCGGCGATGGCCACCGCCGGCTTGATGGTCGAGCCGGGCGGGTACAGCCCGCGCAACACGCGGTTGAACAGCGGCCGGTCGATCGAATCACGCAGTTCGGCATAGGCCTTGAAGCTGATGCCGGTGACGAACAGGTTGGGGTCGAAGCTCGGCTGGCTGACCATTGCCAGCACCTCACCCGTGCGCGGATCGAGCGCAACTACCGCGCCGCGCCGGCCGCCCAGGGCCGCTTCGGCGGCTTCCTGCAGCTTGATGTCCAGGCTCAGGACGATGTCCTTGCCCGGCTTCGGGTCGGTACGCTTGAGCACCCGCAGCACCCGGCCGCGGGCGTTGGTCTCGACTTCTTCGTAACCGACCTGGCCGTGCAGGGCATCTTCGTAGAAGCGCTCGATACCGGTCTTGCCGATATGGTGCGTGCCGCTGTAATTCACCGGGTCCAGGGTTTTCAGCTCTTTCTCGTTGATGCGCCCGACATACCCCACCGAGTGCGCGAAGTGTGCACCCTGCGGATAGTGCCGCACCAACTGCGCGACCACTTCCACGCCCGGCAGGCGGAACTGGTTCACTGCCACACGGGCAATCTGCTCTTCGTTGAGCTCGAACAGGATGGGCACCGGCTCGAACGGCCGGCGGCCTTGGCGCATGCGTTTTTCGAAGAGGGCGCGGTCGTCCGCTGTCAGCTCCAGCACTTCGACGATGTTGTCCAGCACCACCTGCCAGTCCCCTGCGCGTTCTCGGGTCATGGACAGGCTGAAGCTGGGCCGGTTATCGGCGATGATCACCCCGTTTCGGTCGAAGATCAGCCCGCGGGTCGGCGGGATCGGCTGCACATGCACCCGGTTGTTCTCCGACAGCGTCGAGTGGTAGTCGTACTGGATGATCTGCAGGTAATACAGCCGCGCGATCAAGACGCAGATAAGCAGCATGATCGCCACCGCGCCGACCACGACGCGGTTACGCACCAGGCGGGCGTCTTTCTCGTGGTCCTTGAGACGGATCGGCTGCGACATCGGACTGCTTACAGGCTCATTTGTGGTAAGGATGCCCGGACAACACGGTCCAGGCGCGGTAGATCTGCTCGCCGATGAGTATCCTTACCAACGGGTGCGGCAACGTCAGCGGCGACAGCGACCAGCGTTGCTCGGCGCGCGCGCAGACCTCAGGCGCCAGCCCTTCCGGGCCGCCAACCATCAAATTCACCGTGCGCGCATCCAGGCGCCAGCGGTCCAGCTCGGTCGCCAGTTGCTCGGTGCTCCAGGGCTTGCCATGGACCTCGAGGGTAACGATGCGTTCCCCAGGCTGCACCTTGCTCAGCATGGCCTCGCCCTCCTGACGGATCAGGCGAGCGACGTCGGCATTCTTGCCACGGGTATTCAGCGGGATTTCCACCAGCTCGAGCGACAGCTCCGGGGGCAGGCGCTTGGCATATTCATGCCAACCGTCCTCGACCCACTTGGGCATGCGCGAGCCGACCGCGATCAGGCGCAGACGCACGACGCTTCCTTATTCCCGGTCTTTGATCTTGTCATCGAAGTAGGCGCTGACGTTTTCCGGGCTGTGATGCTTGGCATCAACAGCACGGCTCTGCTCGGCACCGGCCCACAAACGCTCCAGGTCGTAGAACTGACGGGCAGCGGCGGTCATCATGTGCACGATGACGTCATTCAGGTCCAGCAGCACCCAGTCGCTGTCGCCCTTGCCTTCTTCGCCCAGCGGCTGCGCGCCTTGTTTCTTGACCGCTTCACGGACCTTTTCCAGCATCGCGTTGATCTGGCGGTTGGAGGTACCGGTGGCAATGATCATGTAGTCGGTCAGGCTGTGCTTTTCGCGCACGTCGATGACCTGGATGTCCTGGGCCTTGACGTCTTCCAGCGCGCTAATGGTCAGTTTGACCAGATCTTCGCCGTGAATTTTCTGCTTGTTCATATAAAACTCGTTCAACTTGTTGGATGAGGTGCCGGAGCACCGTCAGTTAGGCACACGATACAGTTCGTGCGCCTCGATGTAGGCCAGTACGGCGTCCGGCACCAGGAACCTCACCGACTTGCCGCTGGCCAGCAGCTGTCGGATCTGTGTAGCCGACACCGCAAGCGGGGTCTGCCAGACGAACGAAATATTTCCCGCCGGGCCGGACATGGCGGTGGGATCGCTCTCGGAGCGCGCAGCCAGCAGGTTGCGCAGCTCGTCAGGGGGTTCTACGTCGGCATCCGGGCGTTGCAGCACCAGGATGTGACAGTGTTGCAGCAGTTCTTCCCAGCGGTGCCAGCCTGGCAAACCACAAAAGGCATCCCAGCCCAGCACCAGGAACAACTGGTCGTGCGTGCCCAGCTCGGCGCGGATCGACTCCAGTGTGTCGATGGTGTACGACGGCTTGTCGCGCGCGAGCTCGCGGGCGTCGACACTCAGGCGCTCGACACCCTGCACGGCACTTTGCACCATCGCCAGGCGATCCTGCGCGGCCACTTGCGGCGTGTCGCGGTGCGGCGGCCGGGCGTTGGGCAGCAGGCGCAACTCGTCCAACGCCATGAGCTCGGCCACTTCCAGCGCGCTGCGCAAGTGGCCGATGTGCACGGGGTCGAAGGTGCCGCCTAGAATGCCGATGCGCCGGACTGCCTGGGCCTTGCTCAACTCAGCAGGACTCCTGGCCGCGCAGCTGGCCGTCGCCGATCACCACGTACTTCTCGCAGGTCAGCCCTTCCAGGCCGACCGGGCCGCGGGCATGCAGCTTGTCGGTGGAAATACCGATCTCCGCACCCAGGCCGTACTCGAAACCGTCGGCAAAGCAGGTCGGGGTATTGAGCATCACCGACGCCGAGTCGACCTCGGCCATGAACTGGCGGGCCTGGCCCTGGTGCTCGGTGATGATCGAATCGGTGTGGTGCGAGCCATAGTGGTTGATGTGCTCGATGGCCTGGTCCAGGTCATCGACCACACGAATCGACAGGATCGCATCCAGGTACTCGGTGTGCCAGTCGTCTTCGCTGGCCGGCTTGGCGTCGATGAACGCACGCGTGCGCTCGCAGCCACGCAGTTCGACGCCTTTTTCCTGGAAACGGCGAGCCATTTCCGGCAGGAACCGTTCGGCTACGCGCTGGTCGACCAGCAGGGTTTCCATGGCGCCACAGATGCCGTAGCGGTAGGTCTTGGCGTTGAAGGCGACGCGCCAGGCCTTGTCCAGGTCGGCGTGCTCGCTGACGTAGACATGGCAGATGCCGTCCAGGTGCTTGATCACCGGCACCCGCGCATCGCGGCTGATACGCTCGATCAGGCCACGGCCGCCGCGCGGCACGATGACATCGACGAACTCGGGCATGCTGATCAGCGCGCCCACGGCTTCGCGGTCGGTGGTCTCGACCACCTGCACCACTGCTGCCGGCAGGCCGGCCTCGGCCAGGCCACGCTGAATGCAGGTGGCGATGGCACGGTTGGAGTGGATCGCTTCGGAGCCGCCACGCAGGATGGTCGCGTTGCCGGATTTAAGGCACAGGCTGGCAGCGTCGATGGTCACGTTCGGGCGTGATTCGTAGATGATCCCGATCACCCCCAGCGGAGCGCGCATCTTGCCGACCTGAATACCCGATGGGCGGTAGCTCATATCGCGGATGGCACCGACCGGGTCCGGCAGGCTGGCCACCTGGCGCAGGCCGGTGATCATGCCGTCGATACGCGCCGGGGTCAGCGCCAGGCGGTCGAGCAGCGCTGGCTCCAGGCCATTGCCGCGGCCGGCGGCCAGGTCCAGCTCGTTGGCGGCGGTCAGCTCGGCGCGTGCGGCGTCCAAAGCGTCGGCGGCCGCTTGCAAGGCGCGGTTCTTCTGCGCGGTGCTGGCACGGCCGATCACCCGGGAAGCCTGGCGAGCAGCGCGACCCAAACGGGTCATGTAGTCAAGAACGGACTCAGTCATGGGTTCGGTGTCTTGGCGAAGGGGAAATCGGCTGATTATAACTGGCGCGCAGGTGTACGCCCAGCGGCGGCTGGCGGATGGTAGAAAATGGCTGTTCTCGGCTTGGTATTTTCGGTGCCTGTGAGGTCGAGCGCCGCCCCTCCCAAGGCAAACATCACCCTGGCGAAACATATCGATACCAATGAATCAGGGCACTGGTTCAGCCTCGATTAAGCCATTCATTGCTATTATCCCCGCCTTTCCACCGACGAACTGCCAGCATGCCAGCCCTGCCCGACAGCTTTTTCGACCGTGACGCCCAAACTCTGGCCAAGGCCCTGCTGGGCAAGGTCATCCGCCATCGCCAAGGCGACCTGTGGCTGGCGGCACGCATCATCGAGACCGAGGCGTACTACCTTACCGACAAAGGCAGCCATGCTTCGCTCGGCTACACCGAAAAACGCAAGGCGCTGTTCCTCGACGGCGGGCACATCTATATGTACTACGCCCGCGGTGGCGACTCACTGAACTTCAGCGCCCAAGGCCCGGGCAACGCCGTGCTGATCAAATCCGCCTACCCTTGGCAGGATGCGACCTCAGGCCCCAACAGCCTGGCGCAGATGCAGTTGAACAACCCCGATGCCGGCGGCAACCTGCGCCCGGCCGAGCGCCTTTGCGCCGGCCAGACCCTGCTGTGCCGCGCACTGGGCTTGAAAGTGCCGCACTGGGACGCCCAACGGTTCGACCCCGAGCGGTTCTACGTCGACGATTGCGGCATCGCCGTACCGCGAGTGATCCAGGCCGCCCGCCTGGGCATCCCAGACGGGCGCGACGAACACCTGCCGTACCGCTTCGTCGACGCCGAATACGCCCGCGTCTGTACGCGGAACCCGTTGCGTCGTGGCCAAGTCGAAGGCCAAGACTTCTTCATACTCGAACAAGGAAGCTGACACATGGGCCAATGGCTCGACAGCCTGACCGGCTGGCTAAGCGCCAACCCACAGTGGCTTGGCCTGGCGATTTTCCTGGTGGCCTGCATTGAATGCCTGGCCATTGCCGGCATCATCGTGCCTGGCACGGTGCTGCTGTTCGCGGTCGCCGTGCTGGCCGGCAGCGGTACCTTCAGCCTGGGCGAAACCCTGCTGCTGGGTTTTCTCGGCGGTTTGCTGGGCGATGCGCTGTCATACACCGTGGGCAAGTATTTCCATCAGAACATCCGGCGTCTGCCGCTGCTGCGCCATCACCCGGAATGGATCGGCAGCGCCGAGGCCTACTTCCAGCGCTATGGCATCGCCAGCCTGCTGGTGGGGCGCTTCATCGGGCCGCTGCGGCCCATGCTGCCGATGGTCGCCGGCATGTTCGATATGCCGCTGCCGCGCTTCATCGCCGTCAGCCTGGTGGCCGGCGCCGGTTGGTCGGTCGCCTACCTGCTGCCAGGCTGGGCCACCGGCGCGGCCATGCGTCTACCGCTACCGGAAGGCTTCTGGCTGGATGCCGGCATCATCGCCGGCACCCTGGCAGTCATCATCGGCCTCAGCCTGACCACCAGCATTCGTGACCAGCGCCATGGAACACGACTGATCGCCGGCATGAGCTTCGCAGCCCTGGCCGGGGTATTCCTCGGCTGGCCGTACCTGCACGAATTCGACCAGGGCGTGATGACACTGGTGCAGGAGCACCGCAGCCAGGCCGTCGACGGCGTTGTGGTGCTGGTGACCCGACTAGGCGATTTTCGCACCCAGTTCTTTCTCGGCGGGCTGCTGACCGGCCTGCTGCTGCTCGCCCGGCAATGGCGCCACGCCCTGTTTGCCGGCGGCGCCTTGATGGGGACGGCGCTAGCCAACGGCACGCTGAAATGGCTGTTCGCCCGCGCGCGCCCCGAGGTGCTGACCGACCCGCTGACGAGCTACAGCATGCCCAGCGGCCACAGCTCGGCGTCGTTCGCGTTCTTTCTGGTGATGGCGGTGCTCGCCGGGCGCGGCCAACCGCCGCGGATGCGCCTGACCTGGGTGATGCTGGGGTGCATCCCGGCCCTGGCGATTGCCTTGTCGCGGGTATACCTGGGGGCGCACTGGCCGACCGACATTCTGGCCGGCGCCCTGCTGGCGTGCTGCGTCTGTGCGTTGAGCCTGACCTTGTCGCAGTACCGCCAACCGCTTACCGCCCTGCCGCTGCGGGTGTGGTGGCTGGTGCTGCCGGCGTGCATTGCGTTGCTGGCGTTCTTTGCCATGCATGCATTGCCGCAGGCGCTGCTGCGCTATCAGTACTGAGGCCGACTAAACACCGCAGCATCAGGCAAACAACTCGCCCTGGATGCGCTCCAGCAGCCGCTGGATCTCTTCCAGGCGCAACTGCGGCGAATCGATCGCCAGCAGATCGAGCTTGTCCTCTTCCATGAACGGCAGCAGGTACGCCAACTGATTGGCCAACGCCTGCCGCCCGTCCACCGGTCGCGGCATGTCCAGCGCCTCGACCATCGGGTGTTCGCCCAAGGCAACCAGCAACGCCAGCAGGTCTTCGTCCGGCTCGCCCACCGGGCTGTCCGCCAACTCCGGCAGCCATTGCACCTGGCCCACCAGCAACTGGTCCTTCTGCACCTCGGTCTGCTCCAGGCTGAAACGCCGCACCCCTTCGACGCGGATCCCCAGCAGGCCGTTATCCTGCTGCACGAAGTCGCGGATCATCGCTTCGCAGCCAATCGAAGCCACCACCGGCGGCGCCTTGCCGACCTGCTCGCCTTCAAGGATGCACACCACACCAAAGCCCGCCCCCTGCTTCATGCAGCGGCTGATCATGTCCAGGTAACGCGCCTCGAAAATCTGCAAATCGAGAAAACAGCCGGGAAACAGCACGGTATTGAGGGGAAACAGCGGTAGCGTCATCACAACTCCTCAAGCCACCAGGCTGACCGCCAGCGGCAGGAACACCGCCGTGGCCACCCCCATCAGGCTCATCGCCAGCGCGGCAAAAGCGCCGCATTCGTCACTTTCCTGCAAGGCTACCGAAGTGCCCACCGCGTGCGCGGTAACGCCCAGCGACATGCCACGCGCTTCGGGGCTGTGCACACCCAGCCGGGTCAGCAGCGCTGGGCCGAAGATTGCGCCAATCACACCGGTGATCAACACGAACACCGCAGCCAGTGCGGCCACGCCGCCGATCTGCTCAGCCACCAGCATGGCGATCGGCGAAGTCACCGATTTTGGCGCCATGGTCATCAGGATCATGTGCTCGGCACCGAACCACCAGCCCAGCAGCAGGCAGCAGACGGTGGCGAACAGGCCCCCGACTACCAGCGTAGTAAATGTCGGCCAGAACAGTTGGCGGATCCGCCGCAGGTTGAGATAGAGCGGCACAGCCAGAGCCACGGTGGCAGGCCCCAGTAGCGTGTTCATGATCTCGGTGCTTTTGCGGTACTCGCTGTAGTCGATGCCACACACGAGCAGCACCCCGATCACCAGCAGCATCGAAACCAGCACCGGCTGCAGGAAGATCCAGCGGGTCTTCTCGTACGCCGCGAGCACCACCTGGTAAGCCCCGAGGGTAATGCCGATACCAAACAAGGGGTGGTGGATGACTGCGTCGAGCGCGCCTTGCCAGTCGAACATCATGGCTGCTCCTCGCGCTTGCCCTGGCGATGGATGAGCTTTTGCATCAGCACGCCGACGAATACCAAGGTCAGCAGGCACGAAATGAACAACGCACCGGCAATCGCCCAAAAGTCGGCAGCAATATCCTTGGCATACACCATCACCCCCACCGCCGGAGGCACCAGCAACAGAGGCAGGTAACGCAGCAGGCTGCCGGCAGCCTCGTTGAGCGGCTTGCCCACCTCACCCCGGGCCATCAGAAAGGCCAGCAGCAACAGCAAGCCGATGATCGGCCCTGGTAAAAACGGCACAAACAGGTGATTGATCGCCGTACCCAGCAGCTGGAACAACACCAGCCAGGTCAAACCACGCAACAGCATAAGCATCTCCCTCGGGCATGGCGGCCATTATAAGCACGCCGCAGCTATAAGCCGATATTCGCCGAAAAACGCATAACTTGACTGAAACGGTTCGCCGTGCTGATCTTGCACTTTCGTACCAAATGACAACCTGGAGAGTCGCGATGCCTTATGTACCGGTTACAGAGCTTTCGCAGTACGTTGGCAAGGAACTCGGACGTTCCGAATGGCTGACGATCGACCAGCAGCGCATCAACCTGTTTGCCGAGGCCACAGGCGATTTCCAGTTCATACATGTCGACCCGGAAAAGGCGGCGAAAACACCCTTTGGCGGCACCATTGCCCATGGTTTTCTGACGTTGTCGCTGATCCCGACATTGATGGAGGACATCCTGGTCCTGCCGCAAGGGCTGAAGATGGTGGTGAACTATGGGTTGGACAGCGTACGGTTCATCCAGCCGGTCAAGGTCAACAGCAAGGTGCGGCTGAAGGTGGACCTGGCTGAAGTGGTGGAGAAGAAGCCGGGGCAATGGTTGCTTAAGGCGATTGCAACGTTGGAAATCGAGAATGAAGACAAGCCTGCCTATATAGCTGAGTCGCTTTCGCTCTGTTTCGTCTAGGCACCACGATAACTGTGGGGGCAACTGTCTTGTACTTGCTCTGCCATCGCCGGGGCCGCTCTGCGGCCCTTTCGCGACACAAGGCCGCTCCTACAGGGTCCGCGCCTGGTCTTCTCTACAAACCCTGCGCACTCGCGTAAACTGCCAGCCTTCGCGCAGCCTCGGGCTGCCCCTGTCGATTTACCAAAGGTGCCCGCCATGCCCTGGCTGCAAGTACGCCTGGCCATCAGCCCGGAACAAGCCGAAACCTACGAAGACGCGCTGCTTGAAGTCGGCGCCGTCTCGGTCACGTTCGTGGACGCAGAAGACCAACCGATCTTCGAACCCGACCTCAACACCACGCCCCTGTGGTCGCACACCCATTTGCTGGCCCTGTTCGAGGCCGATGCCGAACCCGAGCAGGTGTTCGCCCACGTCCGCCTGCTGACCGGCGCCGAGCTGCCCGAGCACCAGGCCGAAGTGATCGAAGACCAGGACTGGGAGCGCAGCTGGATGGACAACTTCCAGCCGATGCGCTTCGGCCGCCGCTTGTGGATCGTGCCAAGCTGGCACGAAGCCCCGGAGAAGGACGCAGTCAACCTGCTGCTCGACCCGGGCCTGGCGTTTGGCACCGGCACGCACCCGACCACCGCCCTGTGCCTGGAATGGCTCGACGGCCAGCAACTCGAAGGCACCCACGTGCTGGACTTCGGCTGCGGGTCGGGGATTCTGGCCATCGCGGCGCTGCTGCTGGGCGCCCGCGAAGCGGTCGGCACCGACATCGACGTGCAGGCGCTGGAAGCCTCGCGCGACAACGCCGGGCGCAACGGCATCGCTGACGCACAGTTCCCCCTGTACCTGCCCGAGCACATGCCGGCCATGCAAGCCGACGTACTGGTCGCCAACATCCTGGCCGGTCCGCTGGTCTCGCTGGCGCCACAGTTGTCTGGCCTGGTTCGCCCTGGCGGCCTGCTGGCACTGTCGGGCATCCTTGCCGAACAAGGCGAGGAAGTGGCCGCTGCCTACGCCGCCGACTTCGAGCTGGACCCGATCGCCGTACGCGATGGTTGGGTGCGCATCAGTGGTCGCCGCCGTTAAGCGGGCCTAGAATAACCTTTGTACAACCCCGGATCGCCGCATGACCGACAGTTTCGTCACCCAGTGCCCGCATTGCCAGACCAGCTTTCGCGTCACCCATCACCAGTTGAGTGTGGCGCGCGGGGTGGTGCGTTGCGGCCATTGCCTGCAGGTGTTCAACGCCGCAAAGCAACTGCTGGAGCAGAACCGTACCGATGCCGCCAGCACCCCCGTGGTGCCGCCAGCACCGGCCGCGCCTGCCGACCCGGTTGCCGCGCCTGCGGTTACGCCCGATCCGCCCATCAGCGAGCGCCCAGCGGCCATCGAGGAAGACTGGGCGCTCACCGCCCAGGCCCTGGATGAACTGGACCTGGACCAGGAGCTTGCCCGCCTTGAACGTCGCGGCGACCCTGCCGCCGCTCGCCCGGTCAAGCCGGACAACGGCTTGCAGGCCCGCCGTGACGAGCATCAGCCAGACGCGCATGCCGACACCCTGTTCGGCAACGCCACCGACGACCGCTTCGAGCCGCAGCAGGCGCCCGCGCCTGCACCGGTGCTGCTGGAACAGGAACCTCTGGACCTGGAGCCGGCCCCGGGCGATCGCACCGAACCTACCCTGGGCGGCCATCTGGACCTGGACATCGACGATGAGCCGCCTGTACGCCGGGACATCGAGGCCGACGAGCACCATGCGTTCGTCAGCGAGCACTTCGCCGCCAGCGATGATGCCGCCCCGGAAAAGGGCCTGAGCGCCCGCGACGACGACGAACTGGACCTGCACCTGTCGGCCCATCACGACGACCCTGACGCGCCGCTGCCCGGCGAACGCCTGGAGCCAGGCCTGTCCAGCAGACCCGAGCGTGCACCGCGCAAGGAGCCGCTGGTCGACGTGGTCGACGACCCGCTGCAACTGGGCTGGGAAAAACCCCAGCCGAACTGGGGCAAGCGCCTGCTGTGGGGCTGCCTGACGCTGCTGGCCGCCGGCCTGCTGGCGTTCCAGTACGTCTGGTTCCACTTCGACGAAATGGCCCGCCAAGACCAGTACCGGCCGATCTTCCAGCAGTTGTGCCCGGTATTGGGCTGCAAGGTGCCGACCCGCGTCGACATCGCCCGCATCAAGAGCAGCAACCTGGTGGTGCGCAGCCATCCGGACTTCAAGGGTGCGCTGATCGTCGATGCGATCATCTACAACCGCGCGCCCTTCGCCCAGCCGTTCCCGCTGCTGGAGCTGCGCTTCGCCGACCTCAATGGCCAATTGATCGCCAGCCGGCGCTTCAAACCGAGCGAGTACCTCTCCGGCGAACTGGCCGGGCGTGGCGAAATGCCCAGCCAGACCCCGATCCACATCGCCCTGGACATCCTCGACCCGGGCCCCAAGGCCGTGAACTACAGCCTCAGCTTCCGCTCGCCGGAATAAGCGACAAGCGGCTAGCCGCAAGCTACAAGACAAGAGGCCCAGACCGCGCCCGCTTTTGTCTTGCCGCTTGCGGCTTGCGGCTTGAAGCTCAAAGTCATAAGCCGACAACTGTTCAGATTTTATCCAAATCCATCTTTATCCGGTCACCGAGAGCGGGTATCATGCCCACCCTTTTTCGAACTCCAAGATTCGGCCCCACAACAGGGATCACCTATGTCGGCGGTACGCATCGGCCCATACACACTGCGCAACAACCTGATCCTCGCCCCCATGGCCGGGGTCACGGACCAGCCTTTCCGAACACTTTGCAAGCGCCTTGGCGCAGGCATGGTGGTATCGGAGATGGTGTCCAGCGACATGAACCTGTGGAACAGCCGCAAGTCGAGCCTGCGCCGCATCCACGAAGGTGATCCCGAGCCACGCTCGGTACAGATCGCCGGTGGTGACGCACAGATGATGGCGGCGGCGGCAAAGGCCAACGTACAAGCGGGTGCCCAGATCATCGATATCAACATGGGCTGCCCGGCAAAAAAAGTCTGCAACAAAGCTGCAGGCTCTGCTTTATTGAGAGATGAAGCCTTGGTCAGCGAGATTCTCCACGCCGTGGTAGGCGCCGTGGACGTCCCGGTGACGCTGAAGATCCGCACTGGCTGGGATCGGGCGAACAAGAACGGCCTGAATGTGGCGAAGATCGCCGAGCAGGCCGGTATCCAGGCGCTGGCGGTGCATGGCCGCACACGCGCCGACCTGTACACAGGCGAAGCAGAATACGACACCATCGCTGCCATCAAGCAGGCGGTGTCTATCCCGGTATTTGCCAACGGCGATATCACTTCGCCAGAAAAGGCCCGGGCGGTACTGGACGCCACTGGCGTCGATGGCCTGTTGATCGGCCGCGCCGCCCAGGGGCGGCCATGGATCTTTCGCGAGATCGAGCATTACCTGCGTACTGGCGAACACTTGCCAGCCCCGCAGCTGGACGAAGTGGAACGCATCCTGCTGGAGCACCTGGCCGCGCTGCATGCCTTCTATGGCGATGTGATGGGCGTACGTATTGCCCGCAAGCACGTTGGCTGGTACCTGGCGACACGACCCGGCGGCAAGGAGTTTCGCTCCCGGTTCAATGCTTTGGAAGACACACAAGCGCAGTGCGCCAACGTTCGCGCGTTTTTCAGTGAACGTCGACAGAGCCTTGAGACAGAGGACGGACAAGGGGTGGCCGCATGACGATGATGACCGAGACATTTGTGAGTGGAACAACGCCCGTGAGCGACAACGCCAACCTGAAACAGCACCTCAACACGCCGAGCGAAGAGGGCCAGACCCTTCGCGACAGCGTCGAGAAGGCGCTGCACAACTACTTCGCCCACCTGGAAGGCGCGACCGTCACGGACGTGTACAACCTGGTGCTCTCCGAAGTCGAGGCGCCCCTGCTTGAAAGCGTGATGAACTACGTGAAGGGCAACCAGACCAAGGCCAGCGAGATGCTCGGGCTCAACCGAGGCACCCTGCGCAAGAAGCTCAAGCAGTACGACTTGTTGTAAGCCAGAATCCCAATCAGAAAAGGCGGCTCCTGCAAAGGGACGCCTTTTTTGCTGACTCCACCGCGTTATGGAATCCGAAATGACCGACCAGACTACCCGCCTGCCGATCCGCCGCGCCCTGATCAGCGTCTCCGACAAGACCGGTATCCTCGAATTCGCCCGTGAGCTGCAGCAGCTCGGTGTCGAGATCCTGTCCACCGGCGGCACCTACAAGCTGCTCAAGGATAACGGCGTGAACGCGGTGGAAGTGGCCGACTACACCGGCTTCGCCGAAATGATGGATGGCCGGGTCAAGACCCTGCACCCGAAAATCCACGGCGGCATTCTGGGCCGTCGCGGCGTCGACGACGCCATCATGAACGAGCACGGCATCAAGCCGATCGACCTGGTCGCCGTCAACCTGTACCCCTTCGAAGCGACCATCTCCAAGCCAGGCTGCGACCTGCCGACCGCCATCGAGAACATCGACATCGGTGGCCCGACCATGGTCCGCTCGGCCGCCAAGAACCACAAGGATGTCGCCATCGTGGTCAACGCCAGCGACTACGCCAGCGTCCTCGACGGCCTGAAAGCCGGTGGCCTGACCTACGCCCAGCGCTTCGACCTGATGCTCAAGGCCTTCGAGCACACTGCTGCCTACGACGGCATGATCGCCAACTACATGGGCACCATCGACCAGGCCAAAGAAACCCTGTCGACGTCCGACCGCAGCGAATTCCCGCGCACCTTCAACAGCCAGTTCGTCAAGGCCCAGGAAATGCGCTACGGCGAGAACCCGCACCAGAGCGCGGCGTTCTATGTCGAAGCGCGCAAGGGTGAGGCGAGCATCTCCTCCGCCATCCAGCTGCAAGGCAAAGAGCTGTCGTTCAACAACGTGGCCGACACCGACGCCGCACTGGAGTGCGTGAAGAGCTTCGTCAAGCCGGCCTGCGTCATCGTCAAGCACGCCAACCCGTGCGGCGTGGCCGTGGTACCGGAAGAAGAAGGCGGCATCCGCAAGGCCTATGACCTGGCCTACGCCACCGACACCGAGTCGGCGTTTGGCGGCATCATCGCCTTCAACCGCGAGCTGGACGGCGAAACCGCCAAGGCCATTGTCGAGCGCCAGTTCGTCGAAGTGATCATCGCCCCGAAAATTTCCCAGGCCGCCCGCGACGTGGTGGCTGCCAAGCAGAACGTGCGCCTGCTGGAGTGCGGCGAGTGGCCTGCCGAGCGTGCTGCCGGCTGGGACTTCAAGCGGGTCAACGGTGGTTTGCTGGTACAGAGCCGCGATATCGGCATGATCACCGCCGATGACCTGAAGATCGTCACCAAACGCGCACCGACCGAGCAAGAAGTCCATGACTTGGTGTTCGCCTGGAAAGTGGCCAAGTTCGTCAAGTCCAACGCCATCGTCTACGCCAAGCAGCGCCAGACCATCGGCGTCGGCGCCGGCCAGATGAGCCGCGTCAACTCCGCCCGCATTGCTGCAATCAAGGCCGAGCATGCTGGCCTGCAGGTACAAGGCGCGGTCATGGCATCGGATGCGTTCTTCCCGTTCCGTGACGGCATCGACAATGCAGCAAAAGTGGGTATCAGCGCCGTGATCCAGCCGGGTGGCTCGATGCGCGATGCCGAGGTGATTGCTGCCGCTGATGAAGCCGGTATCGCCATGGTCTTCACCGGTATGCGCCACTTCCGCCACTGATTTACGGCAATCGGCCGCACTGAAGCAGGCATCTGCTTCATTGCGACCTCGTACAGCGTGAGGCTTTGCCTTACGCCCGAAAGAATTCGAGGTTTTGACATGAAAGTTTTGATCATCGGCAGCGGCGGCCGTGAGCACGCCCTGGCCTGGAAAGTTGCCCAGGACCCACGCGTCGAGAAAGTCTTCGTTGCCCCAGGCAACGCTGGCACCGCCATTGAAGCCAAGTGCGAGAACGTTGCCATCGACGTGTGCGCCCTGGAGCAACTGGCCGACTTCGCCGAGAAGAACGTCGACCTGACCATCGTCGGCCCGGAAGCGCCACTGGTCATCGGTGTGGTCGACCTGTTCCGCAGCCGTGGCCTGGACTGCTTCGGCCCCACCAAGGGCGCGGCCCAGCTGGAAGGCTCCAAGGCCTTCACCAAGGATTTCCTGGCGCGTCACAAGATCCCGACCGCCGACTACCAGAACTTCACCGAAATCGAGCCAGCCCTGGCCTACCTGCAGGAAAAGGGTGCGCCGATCGTGATCAAGGCCGACGGCCTGGCTGCGGGCAAAGGCGTGATCGTCGCCATGACCCTGCAGGAAGCCGAAGACGCCGTGCGTGACATGCTGGCTGGCAACGCCTTTGGCGACGCTGGCTCGCGTGTGGTGATCGAAGAGTTCCTGGACGGCGAGGAAGCCAGCTTCATCGTCATGGTCGACGGCCACAACGTGCTGCCAATGGCCACCAGCCAGGACCACAAGCGCGTCGGCGACGCCGACACCGGCCCGAACACCGGCGGCATGGGCGCTTACTCCCCTGCCCCGGTCGTCACCGCCGACGTGCACCAGCGCGTGATGGACCAGGTCATCTGGCCGACCGTGCGCGGTATGGCCGAGGAAGGCAACGTCTACACCGGCTTCCTCTACGCGGGCCTGATGATCGACAAAGCGGGCAACCCCAAGGTCATCGAGTTCAACTGCCGCTTCGGCGACCCGGAAACCCAGCCCGTCATGCTGCGCCTGGAATCGAGCCTGGTGCTGCTGATCGAGGCCGCTTTCGCCAAGGCGCTGGACAAGGTCGAAGCGCAGTGGAACCCACGGCCGAGCCTGGGCGTAGTACTGGCCGCCGGCGGCTACCCGGGCGACTACGCCAAGGGTGACGCAATCAGCGGCCTGGACGCGGCTGCCAAGCTCGAAGGCAAGGTGTTCCACGCTGGCACCACCCTCAAAGATGGCCAGGTGGTGACCGCCGGCGGCCGTGTGCTCTGCGCGACCGCCCTGGGCGAGACCGTCGAAGCCGCTCAGCAGCAGGCCTACCGCCTGGCAGAGCAGGTCAAATGGGACGGCAGCTTCTACCGCACCGACATCGGCTACCGGGCCATCGCCCGCGAGCGCGGTGAACACCAGCAGTAACCTTTACCGAAGCGCCGTGACGCCTTGCGCCCACGGCCTTCGGCTCGTCGACAGGGCCCTGTGTGGGCCTTGCCTTCGACTTGGCGCGCCGCGCATAGTTAGTATCCGGCACATCGGCTAAGAAGGGATTTCGTAGTGCGTCGGCTTCGGATTGCCACAGCTCTGATCGTCAGCTTGCTGACCTTGCTCTGCCTGCTCCCGGCTTCGGCCGAAGAAGGCGGAGGCTGGTCTGTGCTGCTCGACGAACAGGCCAACCTGCAATTGAGCGACGTGCGCTCCGACCGCTACCGCAACCAGTTCAGCCCCCTGCTGCTCGCTGACCTGGACGCTGCCCCCGCAGAACAAGCCCTGTGGCTGCACTATCGCCTGGAACCCGGCGATCAGGAGCAACTGCTGCGGGTCTTCGCGCCAGACCTGTCTGGCCTGGACCTCTACGCCCTCGAGGGCGACAAATTACTCCGTCAGCTGCACCACGGGCGCCAGGCCGGCAATGCCAGCCCGACCCTGCGCGGCAGCGACCATGTACTGCCCCTGCCCAACAGCAAGCAGCCGCTGGACATCTACCTGCGCCTGGTCTCAGAGCATCAACTGCGCCCGGCGATCAGCCTGGAGCCCGCCGCCGTGGCTGCCTCGGACCAAAGCCGGCCACTGCTGTTCGGCATGCTCTTTGGCGGCCTGGTGATGCTGATCCTGCACAACCTGATCCGCTTCCTCTATAGCCGCTCCAGCACTACCCTGATTCTGGCCCTGTACCACGGGCTGATGTTGCTCAGCGGGTTGATCCTGCTCAACCTCAGCGGCCCCTGGTGGCATGTGTGGCACAGTGCGCAAACGCCCGCTGCCTACCTCACCCTGGTGCTCGCGGGCCTGGCCGGGCTGTATTTCACCCTGCATTTCTTCTCGCCGTGCAATTCGCCGCGGCTGAACCGCCTGCTGCAAGGCGAGATGCTGGTGGCAGCAGTCAGTGGCCTGGTGCTGCTGTTCGTCGACACCTTGCCGCTCAACCTGATGACCTATGCGCTGCTGGCCCTGGGCAGCGTCAGCATGCTGCTGGTCAGCACCTTCCACTGGTACAAGGGCTATGCGCCAGCCCGTCTGTTCAGCCTCGCCATGGTGGTCTACAACCTTGGCGGGCTGGTACTGCTGCCGGCGCTGCTGGGCCTGACCCGCACCTCCACGCCCTGGCTGCTGTGCGTGCTCATGGGCCTGACCGTCATCAGCGGCCTGCTGCTGAACCTGGCGGTCAGCGAACGCCTGCGGCGCATGAGCGAAGAGCGCTTCAGCGCCAGCCGTGCACTGGCCGCCAGCGATGCCGAGATCAACGCCAAGGCCGAGTTCCTGGCCAAGATCAGCCACGAAATCCGTACGCCCATGAACGGCGTGCTGGGCATGACCGAGCTGCTGCTCGGCACGCCGTTGTCGGTCAAGCAGCGCGACTATGTGCAAACCATCCATAGCGCCGGCAACGAGTTGCTGACGCTGATCAACGAGATTCTCGACATCTCCAAGCTGGAGTCACGGCAGATCGAGCTGGACGATGTGCAGTTCGACCTCAACGCCCTGATCGAGGACTGCCTGAACATCTTCCGGGCCAAGGCCGAGCAGCAGAACATCGAGCTGATCAGCTTTACCCAGCCGCAAGTGCCACGGGTGATCAGTGGCGACCCGACACGCCTGCGCCAGGCGCTGTCGAGCCTGCTGGAAAATGCTCTTAAAAACACCGACCAGGGCGAGATCCTGCTGGTGGTGGCGCTCGACCAGCGCGGCGCGACCCCGCGTTTGCGCATTGCCGTGCAGGACAGCGGCGAACCGTTGCCCGCCGCCGAGCGCGAAGCGCTGCTGCAAGCCGAGCTGCACAGCCACCACTTCCTCTCCAGCAACAAGCTGGGCGGCCACCTCGGGCTGGTCATCGCCAAGCAGTTGATCGGCCTGATGCAGGGCGAATTCGGCATCAAGAGCAGCAGCGGCATGGGCAACACTCTGTGGCTGACCCTGCCGCTGGACCCTTCGCGCCTTGAACAGCCACCCGCCGACCTCGACGGCCCGCTGCGCGACGCTCGGGTACTGGTGGTGGACGACAACGACACCTGCCGCAAGGTGCTGGTACAGCAGTGCAGCGCCTGGGGCATGAATGTCAGCGCGGTGCCGTCAGGCAAGGAGGCGCTGGCGTTGCTGCGCACCAAGGCCCACTTGCGTGATTACTTCGATGCCGTGCTGCTGGACCAGAACATGCCCGGCATGACCGGTATGCAACTGGCGGCCAAGATCAAGGAAGACCCCAGCCTCAACCACGACATCCTGGTGGTGATGCTCACCGGCATCAGCAATGCGCCGAGCAAGGTCATCGCGCGCAATGCCGGGGTCAAGCGGATTCTCGCCAAACCGGTGGCGGGCTATACACTCAAGACCACGCTGGCTGAAGAGCTGGCCCAACGCGGCCGTGAGCAAGCGGTGCCCGCCAGCCTGCCCGGTACCCCGCAAGCACTGGACCTGCCCAGCGACTTCCGCGTGCTGGTCGCCGAGGACAACAGTATTTCCACCAAGGTCATCCGTGGCATGCTCGGCAAGCTCAACCTTGAGCCGGACACGGCCTGCAACGGTGAAGAGGCGTTGCAAGCGATGAAAGCGCAACGCTATGACCTGGTGCTGATGGACTGCGAGATGCCTGTGCTGGACGGTTTCTCGGCGACCCAGCAACTGCGCGCGTGGGAAGCCGCACAGCAGCGCCAGCGCACGCCGGTGGTGGCGCTGACTGCGCATATCCTTGCCGAGCACAAGGAGCGCGCCAAGCTGGCGGGCATGGATGGGCACATGGCCAAGCCGGTGGAGCTGTCGCAGTTGCGCGAGCTGATCCAGTATTGGGCGAATCACCGGGAAGCCAAGACGGACCCTGCGCCTATCCCGTAACCCATGCCGATGAAGTGCCAACAGGCCTGCACCGCAGCCGAGGATCAACGCCCATGCTCCATGAGTTGTTCAGCGTCTACCTGAAGATGCTCGTGCTCTACAGCCCGTTCTTCGTGCTGTCCTGCTTCATCAGCCTGACCCGCGGCCACTCCAGCAAGGAACGCAAGCAACTGGCCTGGAAGGTGGCCTTCGCCGCACTGGTCGCCAGCATACTGCTGTACCTGTTCGGGCGGGCGATCTTCGGTATTTTCGGCATCACCGCCGACGCCTTCCGCATCGGTGCCGGCAGTGTGCTGTTCATCTCTGCGCTGGGCATGGCCCAGGGCAAACCCGCCGTGCAAGCCGACAACGTGCAGCAGGATGTGACCATCGTGCCGCTGACCATCCCGCTGACCGTCGGCCCCGGCACCATCGGTGCGCTGCTGGTGATGGGCGTGGGCCAGCCGCACTGGGACGACAAGCTGCTGGCCATCGTCAGTATCGCGCTGGCCAGCTTTACCGTGGGCCTGGTGCTGTACCTGTCGCACGGCATCGAGCGGCTGCTCGGCGACCAGGGCCTGCAGATCGTCAGCCGCCTGATGGGGCTGTTCGTCTGTGCCCTGGCAGCGCAGATCATCTTTACCGGGATCAAGGGTTACCTGGTGCTCTAGACCTCCATTTCATGGATTTCCTTCAGCGCGATGCTCACCAACGCACGCTCAACCGCACTGCGGCGTTCCTGGTCGAACAGACGTGTATTGAACCGCACCAGCTCTGCGTTCACGTGCATGTCGCGGCGCTCATGAAACACAAATCCTGCCGTGAACGCTGCGGTTTTGCCGGCCTCGTGATACACCACGATGTCCACGTAGCTACCACTCACCGGCGCGCAGGACAGAAGCTGAAACTGCGCCCTAGCCATACTGCGCGCTTCAAAATGCAGCAACGGCTTGCTGTTCTTCTTCAGTGCCTCAAGCGCCAGTGCCATATGGCTGGAATGCCGAACCCCGGCGATGGCGTCGATCTTGCTCAGCGCCTGATCAACGATTTTCGGCCGCTCAGGGTCCGGCCAATGCACTTCTTCAGCCGACTTCGCGTCCCACCCCAGGTACATCAACTTCTTGCGGTAATACTGATACTGTTCCTGGGCAGTCTCTTTGGCCATATCCTGCAACGTCACAGTCTCAGCCCACAGTGTGGCGAGCTTGACGGCCTTGCGCTGTCCTAAGCTGATACCGGGGATGAAAGAGACCAGGCTGGCACCGACGACTGCGGCTTCATAGGTTTGCATGGCTGCCCTCCGGGTTCAGCACGCCCAAGTTCCTGATTCGTTCTGCGTACTGCTTGCGCTCAAGCAGCGCGTGCAGGCTTTCACGGTCAACTTCGGTCAGTTGCTCGCCCAAGGTTGCGAGGGTAGTGCGCAGATCGACCTTATCGGTGGGTGACGACGCCAGTACCGCACCAGGGAGGATCTGGGTGGCAGGCGTGGCAGTGGTCAAGGCCAACCCACACAGATCCAGGGAAGGGCCTGGCAGCATCACCCCCAGCTCGTAGACCACATGGGTTGCCTGACCGTGCTCGTCCAGGGTGAAAGGCCGCAGGTACTGCTGCACCTCTTTCTGAGACAGCCTGGCGATGGCTGCCTGCAAATAGGGCGAGAGCCCCGGATGACGGGCCTGCAATTCATCGGTAAGACGCTGAGTCAGCGGGACGCTGCCCTGCAAGGGCTGATAATCACTGCGACTGCCTGGGATGACCCACCCACGCGCTTCCAACGCTTCACGGTAACCGCTGTACCAGCGTGCATAATCGGCAAAGCGTGAGCCATTCAGTTTGTCCGAACGCAACTGTGCAAACAGCAACGAGTCCAGTGCATATTGCCGAGACGGCAATGCCGCTTCTGCGACCAACAAAGCCGTGCCGCCAACGAGCCATAAGGAATAGGCATCCTTACTCATCGCAATACCTCGATGTTCAATCACATGAGAAGAAAAACGGGGCCTGAAAGCCCCGCTCCGCTGTCAGATTTCAAATTCGCTGACAGCCTTGACCGCCTTGTCGATCAGCTTCTGCTCGGTCGTTGCCCGCACCTCGTCGGTGTAGACCACTTCGTTGAGACTGAGCACAACCGAACCGCAATAGCGCTCCTTGCTCGAACTCTTCCATTCGAACACGGTGGTATTCAGGTCGTTTTCACTCGGCGAGGCACTGAAGGCATTCACCAGCATGAACAGTTCGCCTTCAGGCGTTTCGATGCAGGCCGCCAGCCCCGTGGTCGAGACAGGGTGGCCTTTGAGGTTTTGCTTGTAGATCTGCTGGGCTTCCTCGATGTTGCCCAGTGCCGAAAGGGCCTTGCCCGCCAGCTTGGCCATGGCCGCGCCCATGGGGCCGCCGAGCAATGCCTGGCCTGCGGTGCTGGCGACTTTGAAAGCAATCGGCCCCAACGTCAGCGATCGGCTTTGGTCATAGTCGCGCTCGTAGGAGCGTTTACCCACCGCCCAACCCAAGGTGTGCATCACCTGCACGAACTTGTTGAACCAGGCTTCGGATTCGCCATCGCGATCATGCAGCTTGGACGCTACACGAGAGGCAAACTGGAACGTTGTCTTGGCATCGCGCCGGCTTTGCACCGACATGCCTGCGCTGAGCGCGAGCAGCGATTGCTCGACAACGGCGATGCTATCGCCATTGATAGTGTTTTCATCGGTCATTTGCAGGGTCCTTGAAGGCCCCGACGGGTATCGTCGAGGGGCCTTCACCGTATGCTGCAAAGGGCCGGGTAACAGGCATGAACAGGTTCCCTCGGTGCCTCAACCCGGGGCGGGGTACCAGCGCGGGGTGTACACCCACTGTTCGCCATCGGCCCTCGGAAATTGGCAGGTCGTGGACGACCCGAGCAGGACCATGGTGCGCATGTCGACCATTTCAGGCAGCAGCTCGGCCAAAGTGACTACCTTCAGCGTCTGCCCCGGCCTACCGATGTCACGGCCAAGGACTACCGGCGTGCTCCCATCGCGGTGCCGACGCACAACCTCCAGTGCCACCCCAAGCTGATGCGGTCGGGATTTGGAAATCGGGTTGTAGAAGGCCAGCACCAGGTCCGCCTGGGCGGCCAGGTCCAGACGTTTTTCAATGATCGACCACGGCTTGAGGTTGTCCGACAGCGACATCACGCAGAAGTCGTGCCCCAGCGGTGCCCCCGCCTGAGCGGCAGTGGCCAGCGAGGCCGAAACCCCCGGCAGGATCTCGAGATCGACCCGATGCCAGGCCGGGTCACTGGATTCGTGCAACGCTTCGAGC
Source organism: Pseudomonas sp. Irchel s3f19 (assembly GCF_900187555.1). Lineage (NCBI taxonomy): Bacteria > Pseudomonadati > Pseudomonadota > Gammaproteobacteria > Pseudomonadales > Pseudomonadaceae > Pseudomonas > Pseudomonas sp. Irchel s3f19. The sequence goes on from NZ_FYDW01000002.1 coordinate 214,121, forward strand.
ACCGCTGCGGCCATGGCGAACACGCCCGGGTCACCCGACGACACCACCACCACCGAACGCCCTTGGGCGGCCAGTTCGAAGGCATGCCGAGCGCGCTGCATCTCTTCGCGGTTGTCGGTGCAATGCTGCACCTGATCGGCGCGGAACGGCCCGGCCATGCGCACGTAGGTTTCGTAGCCGAGGATGTCCTCGGCGCGGGCCAGCTCGGCCTTGACCGCCGGCACCATCAGCTCGGCAGCGCCTGGGCCAAGGCCGATCACCGCCAGCCGACCACGGCGGCGGCCGACCTGCGCGGCATCCACCGGCGCCGGGGCCACGGCGATGACGGTACCCGCCTGCTCGATCAACTCGGCGCCGGGTAGCGCCTGGGCCAGCATGTCACGCAGGTCGCCAGGCTTGGCTGCAAAACGCAGCGCCACGCCAAGGGCCTGTGCAGCCTCGTGCAGGGCGGCATCGGCCATGGCGTGCTCGCCAGCTAACAGGCAGGCCAGCGATTGCTCGGCGATACCCGCCGCCTGCAGCGCGGCGCGGATGCCTTGCAGGTCAGCGGTATCGACGCCCACCACGACCGAACGCGGGTGGATCAACAGCTCATCACGGCTGCTCGGGCGTGCCTGATGGCCGACATGGATGATGCGCCGGGCGCTCTCGCTCGCGGGCAGCTGCGCCTGCTCAAGCCAAGGTGCATCGCCTTCGACGCGCACCGCCTCACCGGCCAGCAGGTCAGAGACAAAGCGCTTGCCTTGCTCGATGTCCGCCAGGGCATAGCCCTGTGGCGGGTTCAGCAGGCAGGTGCCAAAGCGCAGCTCGCCACTGGTGGTGATGGCTGCGGCCACGCCCAGTGCTTCGCCGATCTCACGCGCCATCACATTCACGCCACCCAGGCCACCGAGCAGCGGCACTACCGCACTGCCATCCTCGGCCACTGCCAGCACCGGCGGCTCGACGCCTTTTTCACTGAGCAGGCTGGCCAGGCTGCGGATAACGATGCCTGCGGCGCACAGGGCGATGATCGGGGTGTCCTGCTGATACAACGTGCGCAGGGTGTCGCCAAACGATGCGTAAAGCTGATCGGCGCCCTCGACCCGGCCACTCAGGCCATGGATCGAGGCGTGTGGATAACACAGCTGAATGCGCTGCGCCGTGGCCAGGCTGCCAGGGCCAAGCACGACGATTGCCGGTGCCTTGTGCATGCTCATCCCTGCCATTTTTCACCCGGTACGATAATCAGCGAGAAGTACGGCGACGACAGCGGGTCGACCTCCGCCAGCGGCACGATCTTCTGATTGGCCATGGTTGCCCGTTCGACATACAGCGCACGGCTGTCCAGGCCCAGCTCGGCCAACACCTCACGCACCTTGGGGAAGTTGCGGCCAAGCTTCATGATCACGGCAGCATCGGCATCGGCCAGGCGCCGCTTCAGTTCCTCGGCCGGCAGCACGCCCGACAGCACCGAAAGGCTCTGGTTGCGGTAGACCAGCGGCGCGCCCAGCACCGACGCCCCCCCCAGCATCGAGCAGACGCCAGGGATCACTTCGGCCTCATAGCGCTGCGCCAGGCGGTCATGCAGGTACATGTAGGAGCCGTAGAAGAACGGGTCGCCCTCGCAGATCACCGCCACGTCGCGGCCGGCATCCAGGTGCTCGGCAACCTGCACACTGGCTTCATCGTAGAAATCGCTGATCACCTGTTCATAGGACAGCGGCGCCGGCAGCGCTTCGGTGGTGACCGGGTAGACCAGCGGCAGCAGTGTCTGCTCGGCCTGCAGGTGCGCCTCGATGATGCCGAACGCGTTGCCGCGCTTGCCCTTGGCCACGAAGTAGCCGACAACCGGCGCCTCGCGCAGCAGGCGCAGGGCCTTGACGGTGATCAGTTCAGGGTCGCCGGGGCCTACGCCCAGGCCGAGCAGACGTCCACGTGGGGTCATCATTCCACCTCCGTGGCCAGGGCGTTGACCGCGGCAGCGGCCATCGCGCTGCCGCCCAGGCGGCCTTGCATGATCACGAACGGCACGCCGCGGCTGTCGGCGGCCAGCATGGCCTTGGATTCGGCCGCACCCACGAAACCGACCGGGAAGCCGAGAATCAGCGCAGGCTTGGGCGCACCGGCGTCGAGCATTTCCAGCAGGTAGAACAGTGCGGTCGGGGCATTGCCGATCACCACCACACTGCCTTCCAGGTGTGGGCGCCACAGCTCCAGGGCCACGGCAGAACGGGTATTGCCGGCGTCTTTGGCCAGGCCAGGCACGCTCGGGTCACGCAGGGTGCAGATCACCGGGTTGTTCGCCGGCAGGCGCGCGCGGGTAATGCCTTCAGCAACCATGTGCGCATCGCACAGAATCGGCGCGCCCTTGGCCAGGGCCTCGCGCCCGGCGCGGCCTGCCCCTTCGGAGAACTGCAAGCCGTCGATGGCCTCGACCATGCCGCAGGCATGGATCACGCGCACGGCGAGCTTTTCGAGGTCTGCGGGTATCCGCTCGAGTCGGGCTTCCTCGCGGATGATCCGGAAGGAATTGCGATAGATCTCCTGACCATCGCGGATGTAGTCAATCATCAAGGTGCTCCGTCGGCAGGTCGAGCATGGCGCCTGCTTCGTTCAAGGTGAGGTCGATGGCGCGCAGGGCACCGAAGCCCGGCAGGCGCGCATCGCGCACATACAAGTCGTAACGGCCCGGTGAACGGGCCAGCAAAGTGGCCGGGGCAACATGGGCCACGGCGCAGGATCGGGGGCAACCGGACAGGTGCACGCTGCCGGGAACGCCTGGGCCGAGCAGCGCGGCCAGGGCAACGGCATCGGCCTTGGTCTCGCCCTGGGCCTTGGCGCACCCACTGCTGCCGGTGCACGCGGTGATGCGCGCCAGCGGCTCATGGCGGTGGCAAAGCAGGCCCAAGGCGGACAACTGCGCCTGGGCCTGCTCGATGTGGGCCGGATCGAGATTGGTCAACACCAGGCTTTGCCAGGGGCTCAGGCGCAGGCTGCCGTCACCCAGGTGGCGGGCGATGTGCGCGGCACCGCGCAGCATCTCCGGCGTCAACCGGCCCTGGGGCGGGGCGACGCCCAGCGCAAGGCCGTGGTTTTGTGGCAGTACCCCCAGCCATACGGGGTGGTTTCGTGCACGGCGCCATTGCAGCACGGCAGCATCGCGACGAATGTCCAGGCCGAGCCCTTCGACGAAAAACGCGGCCGAACAGCCTTCCAGCAATTGGCGCATACGCGATTGGTCCGCAGACGCCAGGTCAAGGAAACGCGCCAGCACCGCACGCACCAGGGCCAGGCCCTGCTCCAGCGGCACGGCACCGAGCACCTGGCCGTCGGCCGGGCAGCCCGCCAGGCCAAACGCCAGCCACGTGCGCTGCTCAAGGTGCAGAGCCGAAAGCCATAGGTCATGGGGGTGTTCGAGCATGGCCAGGCCTTCACCGGCGTCCAGCTGCACGGCGAACTTGGCCGACAATTGATGAAAACGCGGTGTGCTTTCGAGCATGGCGAGGATCTGCCCCGCCAATGGTCGGGCATCCAGCAACATGGCCGGGTCATGCCCGGCCAGCGGGCTGAGCATCAGGTTGCGCACATCGTCACCGGCGGCATCGCGCGGGCCCAGGCCGGCGGCCAGCAACCTGGCGACCAGGCCATTGTGGTCGCTGCCGATACCGCGGACCTGCAGGTTGGCGCGGTTGGTCGCCTCGATCACGCCGCCGGCGAAGCGCTCGGCGGCCTCGGCCACGGCATCGGCCTGATCGGCCAGCAGCAGGCCACCGGGCAGCTTGACCCGGCAAATCCCACCATCACGCGCATTGACGATGCGCCACAACCCCGGGCAGGCCGAGGGGCGAGGTGAAACATCGGGGGCTTGGGCCTGCTTCAAAGGGGTGTCCGGCAATCTGTGAAGTGCGCTTGAGTGTAGAAGGCGCGGTATTATGCCTGCTTTGTCCGGCGGCATGAAAAGCCGGTGGTCGAGCTTATCGTTTACCCGGGGCCGCTTCGCGCCCCAGAAATGGCGGATTGAAACACATGGCACCCTGGCTGACAGTAGTAGGCATCGGCGAAGACGGCTTCAACGGCCTGGGCAAGCAGGCCCGGCGCGCCCTGCTGGGCGCTTCGCGGATCTTCGGCAGCCCCCGCCAACTGGCCTTGCTGCCGCGCTGCGTGGTCGGCGAGCGGCTGAGCTGGCCCACCCCGTTCGCCCTGGCGCCGGTACTCGCAGCGCGCGGTGCCCCTGTCTGCGTGTTGGCCAGCGGCGACCCGATGTTCTTCGGCGTCGGCGCCAGCCTGGCACGCCAGGTGCCCGCCAGTGAGATGCGCGTCCTGTCGATGCCGTCCTCTTGCGCCCTGGCTGCCGCCCGCCTGGGCTGGCCGCTGCAGGAGGTGCAGGTGGTATCGGTGGTCGCCCGGCCGCTGGCGGCGCTCAATGCCCAGCTGCACAGCGGTGCCCGCCTGCTGGTGCTGAGCAACGACGGCGACAGCCCTGCCGCGATTGCCGCCCAGCTGTGCGCGCGTGGTTTCGGGCCAAGCCGCCTGCGCGTGTTCGAACACCTTGGCGGCGCCGATGAACGCGAACTGGCCGGCAGCGCCCAGGACTGGCCTCACACCCAGGTTGCAGCGCTGAACCTGGTGGCCATCGAGTGCCTCGCCGCGCCCGATGCACCACGCTTGCCACGGGTTGCCGGGCTGCCAGACACGGCCTTCCAGCATGACGGCCAACTGACCAAGCGCGATGTCCGCGCCATCACCCTGGCCCGCCTCGCCCCGCAGCCCGGCGAGCTGCTGTGGGACGTGGGCGCAGGCTGTGGCTCGATCGGCATCGAGTGGATGCGTGCCCACCCTGCCTGCCGTGCGTTGGCCATCGAGGCCGACGAAGGGCGCCAGGGGTTTATCGAACACAACCGCGATGCACTGGGCGTACCCGGCCTGCAACTGGTACGCGGCAAGGCGCCGGCGGCATTGGCAGGCCTTGAGCAGCCCGACGCGATCTTCATCGGTGGCGGAGTAACCCGTGAAGGCGTGCTGGAGCTGTGCTGGGAGGGCCTGCGCCCGGGTGGGCGGCTGGTGGCCAACGCGGTCACCCTGCAAAGCGAATTGGCCTTGGCGCATTTTCGCGAGCAGCACGGTGGCGAGCTGACCCGTATCCATGTTGCCCACGTGCAGCCGCTAGGGGCGTTCGACACCTGGCGCCAGGCCTTGCCGATCACCTTGCTGGACGTGGTGAAACCCTTCGATGCGTGAAGAAACCCACGAACAACCCGCGCCGCTGCGCAGCGGCCTGACCACCGGCAGCTGTGCCACCGCCACCAGCCTCGCAGCGGCGCGCCTGCTGCTGACAGGCGTCTGTGACGACGCAGTGAGCATCACCCTGCCCAAGGGCAAGGTGGTGCAGATGCGCCTGGAGTTCTGCCGTCGCGCAGGCCAGTGCGCTGAAGCCGGTACCCTCAAGGACGCCGGCGACGACCCGGACGTGACCCATGGCGCCCTGCTCTACAGCCAGGTCCGCTTGCTGGCCGAGCCCGGCATCCGCTTTGTCGCCGGCCATGGTGTGGGGACCGTGACGCGCCCGGGGCTGGTACTGGCGGTGGGCGAGCCGGCGATCAACCCGGTGCCCCGGCGCATGATTGGCGAACACCTGCAACGCCTGGCCGAGGCGTGTGCCTATCACGGCGGCTTCGAAGTGACGGTCAACGTGCAGGGCGGTGAATTGCTGGCGCTCAAAACCATGAACCCGCGCCTTGGCATCCTCGGCGGGCTGTCGATCCTGGGCACCAGCGGCATCGTCCGGCCGTTTTCCTGCGCGGCCTACATCGCCTCGATCCATCAGGGTATCGACGTGGCCCACACCAACGGCTACACGCACATTGCCGCCTGTACCGGCAACGCCAGCGAAGACACCATGCGCCGGGTCTACGGCCTGCCGGAAATCGCCCTGATCGAAATGGGCGACTTCGTCGGTGCCGTACTCAAGCACTTGCGCAAGGTGCCGGTAGCGCGCCTGAGCCTGTGCGGTGGCTTCGGCAAGATCAGCAAGCTGGCCGCCGGGCACATGGACCTGCACAGCCGCCATTCGAGCATCGACCTGCCGCAACTGGCCGGCTGGGCGGCGGCTGTCGGCGCCGATGCAAACCTTCAGGCCGCGATCATCGCCGCCAACACCAGCCAGCAAGCCCTGGCACTGGCCCATGCCGCCGGCATTGCCCTGGGCGACGCCGTCTGCGCGCATGCGCTGGCATTCGCCCGCAGCGTGGTGCCCGCGCAGGTCCAGGTCGAGGTGTTCGCCATCGACCGCCAAGGCGGTATCGTCGGCCAGGCGGGCGTGCAATGAGCGCGCGCATCCTGCTGCTGGGCGGCGTTACCGAGGCCCTGGCCATCGCCCGCCAGCTTGGCCCGCAGCATGTCTACAGCCTGGCAGGCATCGGCCGCGTGCCGCAGGGCCTGCAATGCCAGGTGCGGGTTGGCGGCTTTGGCGGTGCCGAAGGCCTTGCCCGCTACCTGCGTGAGGCGGGTATCACCCTGCTGATCGATGCCACCCACCCCTATGCCGCGCAAATCAGCCACAACGCCGCTGTTGCCTCACGCGCTGCAGGTGTTCCGTGCTGGGCGTTGCGCCGGCCTGCCTGGCAGGCGCAGCCGGGTGACGACTGGCGCGAGGTACAAGACTGGGCGGGGCTGATCGACGCACTCGCGCCCTTCCGGCGGCCGCTGTTCACGCTGGGGCGCGAGCCGTTGCAGCATCTGGCAGAGATACCGCCAGAACAGTTCTGGACATTGCGGGCCCTGGAAGCCTGCCCGGGTAACGACCGCTGCGAAGTGATTGGCGCACGTGGGCCGTTTCGTATTGAAGACGAGCGTGCGTTGTTCGCGCGGCGGCAGATTGATGTGCTGATCAGCAAGAACAGCGGCAGCCTGGCGACCGAGCCCAAGCTTGAAGTGGCCCGGGAGCTGGGGGTGCCGGTGTTGATTCTGGAGCGGCCGGCGCTGCCCGATGTAGACCGGCAATACGCTTCGCAAGGGGCACTGATGGCTGACTTGGGTCGCGGGTAAGGAAGAGACGCATGGCGTGAGTTTTGTAGCGTCTTCCTACACCCAACGCCAACTTGTCTGAATAGCCTTCCGCCCATCCTCTGCCCTAAACTCTTCCCCCCTCCCCCGGAAGGCTTCAGTCATATGGAAATGCAATGGTGGATCTGGCTGGTATTCGGTATCGCGCTGATCCTGCTCGAACTGGTCCTGCCTACCTTCTTCATTCTCTGGTTCGGCATCGGTGCCGTGCTGGTTTCGCTCATCTCGCTCTCCGCACCCAGCCTGCAACTGGATATGCAGATGCTGCTGTGGGTGCTGCTGTCTTCAGCCACCACCGCCCTGTGGTTCAAGTTGTTCCGGCGCAAAAAACCGGATGTGCGATGGACGGCCGATAGCGTGATCGGTGAAGTCGGCCTGCTGACCGCCAGCGTTTCCGAGTTCCAGAAAGGCCGCGTGCGTTTCCAGAAGCCGATCCTCGGCAACGAAGAATGGACCTGCGTCGCCGACACTGAAATCCCGTCCGGCGAGCGTGTGCGCCTCACCGCCATCGAAGGCAATACCGCCCGCGTCATCCGGGCCTGAATCCGTACTGAAAGGAAGTTCGTATCATGACCAGCCTTATCGTCGTGGGCGCCCTCGCCCTGTTCGTCCTGATCACCGTGTTCAAGGGGGTGCGTATCGTGCCCCAAGGCGAGGAGTGGATCGTCGAGCGCCTTGGCCGCTACAACAACACCCTCAAACCCGGCCTGAACATCGTCATTCCGTACGTGGACGTGGTCGCCTACCGCCTGCCCACCAAAGACATCATCCTCGATGTGCAAGAGCAGGAAATCATCACCAAGGACAACGCGGTGATCGTCGCCAACGCCTTGTGCTTCGCCAAGGTAGTCGACCCGCAGAAGGCCTCGTACGGCGTACAGAACTTCTCCTTCGCCGTCACCAGCCTGACCATGACCTCGCTGCGCGCCATCGTCGGTGCCATGGACCTGGACGAAGCCTTGTCCAGCCGTGAGCAGATCAAGGCCCGCCTGCGCGAGGCGATGTCCGAGCAGACCGAAGACTGGGGCGTGACCGTGCGCTCGGTCGAGATCCAGGACATCAAGCCGTCCGAGAACATGCAACTGGCCATGGAACGCCAGGCCGCTGCCGAGCGTGAACGTAAAGCCGACGTCACCCGTGCCGAGGGTGCCAAGCAGGCTGCGATCCTCGAAGCTGAAGCACGCCTGCAATCCGCCAAGCTGGACGCCGAGGCGCAGATCAACCTGGCCGAGGCGTCGGCACGGGCGATTTCGCTGGTCAAGGAGGCCGTGGGCAACGAGACCGTGCCGGCCATGTACCTGCTGGGCGAGCGCTACATCGGCGCGATGGAGAACCTGGCCAGCAGCAGCAATGCCAAAGTCGTGGTGTTGCCGGCAGACCTGCAAGAGACCGTGCGCGGCCTGATGGGCCGCAACAAGCCCTGAGTTAGCGGGCCAAGCTTGCCCCGCGAAGGGGCCGCAAAGCGGCCCCAGCCCCTCCCCACCTGCGTCACTTCACCGCACCCCGCCTTTTTTACCTATACTGCGCCTTACAATACCCACCACGATTCCTGACCGGATCTCTCCATGCCCCCACGTCGGCACATTGCCTGGATAGCCTGCCTAGCAGTGCTGTTCAACCTGCTGGCCATGCCGCTGTCTTCTGCCGCGCCCAAGGGCCCGGCCGAGCAGTTGCTGTGGGGGGCTTTCTGTTCCAGCATGGCCAACAAGGCCAAGGTCGACGTCCAGGCCCTGGCCAAGATCGACCTCGGCCCGCAAAGCGACGACAGCGCCAGCATGATGAACTGCTGGTGCTGCTCGGGTGCCGCGCCGCTGCTAGCCTTGCCCGGCTACCCGCCGCAGTTGCACAACCCGCCGACACTGCACGCCGGGCACCTGCCGCTGCTTGCCGACTACCAACCCACGCCGCGCCAGCTATGGCCCGCGCTCAACCCCCGTGCCTCCCCTCTGGTCTGAGTTGCTCACGCTGTCCGCCTGAACCTGAACAGATCGGAGACTCACCATGCTCAAGCAAGCCCTCGTCGTGGCCGCCCTGCTGCTGCCCAGCGCCTTCGCCACTGCCCACGAATACACCGTGGGCAACCTGCACATCGCGCACCCCTGGTCGCTGCAACTGCCCCCCAACGCGCCCAACGTCGCCGCGTATTTCGTCGTGCACAACAATGGCCAGGCCGATGACCGCCTGCTGAGTGTCGACAGCCCCATCAGCGATGACGCCCAGTTGCACGAGCATGCCATGACGGCCAGCGGCACCATGAAGATGCAACAGGTGCCCAGCGTGGTAGTACCCGCCGGCAAGGATGTGACCTTCGCCCCCAGCGCCTACCACGTGATGCTGATGCAGCCCAAGGACCGCAGCCTGCTCAGCGACGGCAAGCGTTTCCCGTTGACCCTGCACTTCGAGAAGGCCGGTGATGTCACGGTCGAAGTCGCCGTGCAGAAAGAGGCGCCCTCGGGCCAGCCCCAGGCTCACGAACACGCGCACTGAACATTAGCTGACAGGCACTCGCCATGAGCCTGCCGCGCAACAGCATCAGCCGTACCCCCCGCCCTGAACGCAGGCGCGTTGGGGGCGGCTGGCTGAGCCTGTTCGCCATGTGGATGATCTTCATCGGCCCGCTGGTTTCCCAGTCGATGCCGATGGACCACCACGCCGGCATGAACATGCCGACGGGCATGTCGATGGCCCCCGAGCACGCGCAGAGCGTGGACTCGCACCACAGCCATGATGGCCATGGCGGCGATGGCCAACTGCATGTGATGTGGGAAAAGTGCGGCTACTGCAGCCTGCTGTTCAACTGCCCCGCACTGCCGCAAACCCTCAGCCCGCTCAGTGCCGGCGTAGCAGTCCCCTCCACTCACCTTCTTGCAACCACGCGCCAGGGGCATGCCCGGCAGGCTGTATTCCCGGGTGCGCGCAGCCGCGCGCCGCCTTCCTCGATCAGCGTCTGAAAACACATTGTCCGCACGGAGCCAGGAGGCTTCGCGCTCACTCATGACTGATCGACTGGAATCATTATGTCTGGCTGCACCCCTGTTTTTGCCCTGTCCCTGCGCGGAGCCATCGCCGCCGTCTGCGGTTCGCTGATCGCGCCCATGGCCCTGGCCAGCGACCTCGGCCACGCCGAGCACGCGCATGCCGCCCCCGAGCTGAGCCCGACGGTGATCACCGCCGTGGCGCCCAGCTCGCCGCTGACCGTGGTCACCAACCCGAAGGACCCACGCCAGCCGGTACCGGCCAGCGACGGTGCCGATTACCTCAAGACCATCCCCGGTTTCTCGGCAATCCGCTCCGGCGGCACCAACGGTGACCCCGTGTTGCGCGGCATGTTCGGTTCACGCCTGAACATCCTCACCAATGGCGGCGTGATGCTGGGCGCCTGCCCCAACCGCATGGATGCACCGACGTCGTACATATCACCCGAAACCTACGACCGCCTGACCGTGATCAAAGGCCCGCAAAGCGTGATCTGGGGCCCTGGCGGCTCGGCCGGTACCATCCTCTTCGAACGCGAACCGGAAAAATTCGGTACCCTGGGCAGCCGCGTCAACGCCAGCCTGCTGGCCGGCTCCAATGGCCGCTTCGACAAGGTACTGGACGCCGCCGCCGGCAACAGCCAGGCCTATGCCCGCTTCGTCGGCAACCAGTCGCGCTCGGACGACTACCATGACGGCAACGATGACACCGTGCCGTCGCGCTGGGACAAATGGAACGGCGATGTCACCCTCGGCTGGACCCCCGACCAGGACACCCTGCTGGAACTCACCGCCGGCAAGGGCGACGGCGAAGCACGCTATGCCGGGCGCGGCATGGACGGCTCGCAGTTCAAGCGTGAAAGCCTGGGGCTGCGGTTCGAGAAGTCCAACCTCGGCGACGTGCTCGACAAGGTCGAGGCGCAGGTCTACTACAACTACGCCGACCACGTGATGGACAACTACAGCCTGCGTACCCCCTCCGGCAGCGGCATGATGGGCATGCCCATGGTCAGCAACGTCGACCGCCGCACCATGGGCGCCCGGGTCAAGGCCACCTGGCGCTGGGCCGATGTGCAACTGGTCAGCGGCATCGATGCGCAGACCAACGAGCATCGCCAGCGCGGCGGCATGGGCGTCGATGCGCACAAGGGCCAGGCCTGGACCAAGGACGCCGACTTCCATAACTACGGTGCCTTCAGCGAGCTGACCTGGTACGTCAGCGACGCAGACCGGCTGATCAGCGGCGCCCGCCTGGACCGTGCCTCGGCCCGTGACTTGCGCAAAGGCAGCGCCACTGAAGGCGACACCCGCGCCGATACCTTGCCCAGCGGTTTCGTGCGCTACGAGCACGACCTGGCGGCCATTTCCGCTACCACCTACATCGGCCTGGGCCATGCCCAGCGCTTCCCCGACTACTGGGAACTGTTCTCGCCCAAGCAAGCGCCGGCCGGTGCTGCCAACGCCTTCGACGGCATCAAGCCAGAGAAGACCACCCAGCTCGACTTCGGCATCCAGTACCGCGACGAACGCCTGGAGGCCTGGGCCTCGGGGTATGTCGGGCAGATCCGCGACTACATTCTGTTCGACTACCGCACCGGCATGATGGGCATGAGCACCTCCCAGGCCCAGAACATCGACGCGCGCATCATGGGCGGCGAATTGGGCGCGGCCTACAAGCTCAGCGAAAACTGGAAAGCCGACGCTACCCTGGCCTACGCTTGGGGCAAGAACAGCAGTGATGGCAAAGCGCTACCGCAAATGCCGCCCCTGGAGAGTCGCCTGGGCCTGACCTACAGCCGCGACGTCTGGAGTGTCGGCGCCCTGTGGCGGCTGGTGGCCGCGCAAAACCGCATCGCCGAGAACCAAGGCAATGTGGTGGGCAAGGACTACGACAAGAGCGCTGGCTTCGGCGTGTTCTCGCTCAATGGTGCCTACAAGGTGAACAACAACCTCAAGCTCAGCGCAGGGGTCGACAACCTGTTCGACAAAACCTACGCCGAGCACTTGAACCTGGCCGGGAACGCCGGGTTCGGCTACCCGGCCACAGACCCACAGCCGGTGAACGAGCCAGGCAGGACCTTCTGGACCAAGGTCGACTTCAGCTTCTGACAACAACAATGGGCGCGGCTGCGGTCGCGCCCCTCACCTGGTCAAACAGGAGGTTCCCATGCGCGGAACACGCATCTCTTTCTACAACCTGGCCTGGCGTTGGCATTTTTACGCGGGGCTGTTCGTCGCCCCGTTCATGATCCTGCTGGCGATCACCGGGATCATCTACCTGTTCAAACCGCAGCTCGACCCGCTGCTGTACCGCGACCTGATGGTGGTCGAAGCCGGCCATCATCGACAGCCTGCCGACACCCTGCTGGCCGAGGTGCGCAAGGCTTATCCACAAGGCCATGTCGGCCAGTACCTGCCGCCGCTGGATGCCGAGCGCAGCGCGCAGTTCGTGGTGCATGACGGCGGGCGCGAATTGAACGTGTTCGTCGACCCCTACAGTGGCAAGCTGCTCGGCGAGCAGGATGGCAAACAGAACCTGCAGGCGGTTGCCCGTGCCCTGCACGGCGAGCTGATGGTCGGCACGGTCGGTGATCGCCTGGTCGAGCTGGCGGCGGGCTGGGGCATCGTGCTGGTGGTGTCGGGCCTGTATCTGTGGTGGCCACGCGGGCGCAACAGCGCCGGCGTGCTGTGGCCGCGGTTTTCCGCACGCGGTCGGCTGTTGTGGCGTGACCTGCATGCGGTGACCGGGTTCTGGGGCTCGGCCCTGTTGCTGCTGATGTTGCTCAGTGGCATGACCTGGACGGGCATGTGGGGCAAGCAGTACGCCGACTTATGGAACCGTTTTCCCGCCGCGATGTGGAACGACGTGCCCAAGTCCGACCAGCAGGCCCGCGAGCTCAACAGCGCCCACCGCCAGACCGTGCCCTGGGCGGTGGAGAACACCCCCATGCCGCAGTCCGGCGCCCATGCCGAACATGCCGGGCACCACATGATGTCGAACGCCCCGGCAGCGCCGCAAGTGAGCTTGCAGCAGGTCGAGGACATCGCCACTTCGCGTCAGGTCGAGCCGGGCTACAGCATTACCCTGCCGACCACGGCCGACGGCGTGTTCACCGTTGCGGTGTTCGCCGACGACCCGCGCAACGACGCCACCCTGCATGTCGATCAGTACACCGGCAAGGTGCTGGCCGACGTGCGCTGGCAGGACTACAGCCCGGTCGCCCGGGCTACCGAGCTGGGCGTGATGCTGCATGAAGGCAAGATGTTCGGGGCGTTGAACCAGATCATCATCCTTGTGGTGTGCCTGATGATTCTGCTGGGGTCGGTCAGTGGCTTGGTGATGTGGTGGAAGCGCCGGCCAACGGGCGGGCTGGGTGTGCCGCCGCTGCGCCATGACCTGCCGCGCTGGAAGACGGCGGTCGGGGTGATGGTCGTGCTGGGGGTGATGTTCCCGCTGGTGGGGGTGTCGATGGTAGTGATGTGGCTGGTCGACAGCCTGGTGGTGCGCCGCCGGGTACTGGCCCAGGCTTGAGGCCTGCGGGGCCGCAAAGCGGCCCCCTGCAACCCATGAATCGTGTCGATCTGTCGCGCCCCGAATTGGGACGCCCGTGTTAGCCTACTTGGCTTTCACAAAAAAAGACTGACCCTCAATGGAATGCAGCCAATGACCCGGACCTCTTCCCCTCCCGCTGAAGAGCAGCATCTGCAGCGCAACCTGACCAACCGCCACATCCAGCTCATCGCCATCGGCGGCGCGATCGGCACTGGCCTGTTCATGGGCTCGGGCAAGACCATCAGCCTTGCCGGCCCATCGATCATCTTCGTCTACATGATCATCGGCTTCATGCTGTTCTTCGTCATGCGCGCCATGGGCGAACTGTTGCTGTCGAACCTCAACTACAAGTCGTTCATCGACTTCTCCGCCGACCTGCTGGGCCCCTGGGCCGGCTACTTCACCGGCTGGACCTACTGGTTCTGCTGGGTGGTCACCGGCATCGCCGATGTGGTGGCGATCGCCGCCTACACGCAATTCTGGTTCCCGGAACTGCCACAGTGGATACCCGCGCTGACCTGCGTGGCGGTGCTGCTGTCGTTGAACCTGGTGACCGTGAAGATGTTCGGCGAACTCGAGTTCTGGTTCGCCCTGATCAAGATCGTCGCCATCCTCGGCCTGGTTGCCACCGGCCTGTACATGGTCATCAGCGGCTTCGAGTCGCCGAGCGGGCGCACCGCGCAGCTGGCCAACCTGTGGAACGACGGCGGCATGTTCCCCAATGGCCTGATGGGCTTTTTCGCCGGCTTCCAGATCGCCGTGTTCGCCTTCGTCGGTATCGAATTGGTCGGCACCACTGCCGCCGAAGCGAAAAACCCAGAGCGCACCCTGCCCCGGGCGATCAACTCGATCCCGATCCGTATCATCGTGTTCTACGTGCTGGCACTGCTCGCGATCATGGCCGTGACCCCGTGGCGCGACGTGGTACCGGGCAAGAGCCCATTCGTCGAATTGTTCGTCCTGGCCGGCCTGCCGGCAGCGGCCAGCATCATCAATTTCGTGGTGCTGACCTCGGCGGCCTCGTCGGCCAACAGCGGCGTGTTTTCCACCAGCCGAATGCTCTACGGCCTGGCACAGGAAGGTGACGCGCCGAAGGCACTGGAGAAACTGTCGCGCCGCGCGGTACCGGCCAACGGCCTGTACTTCTCCTGTACCTGCCTGTTGCTGGGCGCGGTGCTGATCTACCTGATTCCTGACGTGGTCGAGGCGTTTACCCTGATCACTACGGTTTCGGCGGTGCTGTTCATGTTCGTCTGGACGCTGATCCTGCTGTCGTACTTGAAGTACCGCAAAACCCGCGCAGCGCTGCACCAGTCTTCGAAGTACAAGATGCCCGGCGGGCGCTTCATGTGCTACGTGTGCCTGGCCTTCTTCGCCTTCATCCTGGTGTTGCTGAGCCTGGAGGCGGATACCCGTTCGGCGCTGCTGGTAACGCCGATCTGGTTCGTGCTGCTGGCCGTCACCTACCAGGGTGTGCGCAGCAAGCGCCACCCGCGCGCGGCTGTACGCAACAACTGATGCAGCAAGGGGCTGCTTTGCAGCCCCAATGCTGTGCACGCAAATCTTTCAAGCACCAACCTGGCTCCTTCCCGCGCCCCAATACCTCGCACACCCCGTCTATTACGCGCCTCTCGCCATTCGGCACACCCCTTGCAATGCCCCTCCCGCTTGGCCAACACCAAAAAAACCAGCGGAGAGAGCACATGAAGCGTCGCAGTCTGATCAAGGCCTTTACCCTCAGCGCATCGATTGCGGCGATGGGCCTTAGCTGGAGCATCCAGGCCGCCGAGACCATCAAGGTCGGCATCCTGCATTCGCTGTCGGGGACCATGGCCATTTCCGAGACCTCGCTCAAGGACATGGCGCTGATGACCATCGACGAGATCAACGCCAAGGGTGGCGTGAATGGCAAGATGCTCGAACCGGTGGTGGTCGACCCGGCATCCAACTGGCCGCTGTTCGCCGAGAAAAGCCGCCAGCTGCTGACCCAGGACAAGGTTGCCGTGGTGTTCGGTTGTTGGACATCGGTGTCGCGCAAGTCGGTGCTGCCGGTGTTCGAAGAGCTCAACGGCCTGCTGTTCTACCCCGTGCAATACGAAGGCGAAGAGATGTCGCCGAATGTCTTCTACACCGGCGCCGCGCCCAACCAGCAGGCCATCCCGGCCGTGGAATACGTGATGAGCGAAGAAGGCGGCAGCGCCAAGCGCTTCTTCCTGCTGGGCACCGACTACGTCTACCCGCGCACCACCAACAAGATCCTGCGTGCCTTCCTGCACAGCAAAGGCGTGGCCGACAAGGACATCGAAGAGGTCTACACCCCGTTCGGCCATGCCGATTACCAGACCATCGTCGCCAACATCAAGAAGTTCTCTGCCGGCGGTAAAACTGCTGTCATCTCTACCGTCAACGGCGACTCCAACGTGCCGTTCTACAAAGAGCTGGCCAACCAGGGCCTGAAGGCCACCGACGTGCCAGTGGTAGCCTTCTCGGTGGGTGAAGAAGAACTGCGTGGCATCGACACCAAGCCGTTGGTGGGCCACCTGGCGGCGTGGAACTACTTCGAATCGGTGGATAACCCGGTGAACCAGAAGTTCGTCGCCGACTGGAAGGCCTACGCCAAGGCCAAGAACCTGCCCGGCGCCGACAAGGCGGTGACCAACGACCCGATGGAAGCCACCTATGTGGGCATCCACATGTGGGCGCAGGCGGCGGAAAAAGCCAAGTCCACCGAGGTCGACAAAGTGCGCGAAGCCTTGGCTGGGCAGAGCTTCAAGGCACCGTCCGGCTTCACCCTGACCATGGACAAGACCAACCACCACCTGCACAAGCCGGTGATGATCGGCGAGATCCAGGATGACGGGCAGTTCAGCGTGGTCTGGGAGACCGAGCAGCCACTGCGAGCACAGCCTTGGAGCCCGTTCATTCCGGGTAACGACAAGCGCCCTGATTACGCAGTGAAAGGTAACTGAGTGCACTGGGGCTGCTGTGCAGCCCATTCGCGGGACAAGCCCGCTCCCACAGGTCTTGAGAACAGCCTCGAGCCTGTGGGAGCGGGCTTGCCCCGCGAAGCATCCACACTGATTTCCAGGATTGCCCGCATGCTCAGACTCCTGCTCATCTTGCTCCTTATGCTGCCCCTGGCATCCCAGGCCAGCGAGGGCGAATTCTTCCTCAGCGCCAAGCCCGCCGAACAGGCTCGCCTGCTCGAAGGCTGGGCGGCGCAACCCGATGCCGCGCGCCTGGCGCTGCTGGCAAACCTGCGCCAAGGCCGCATCGCCGAAGGCGACACCCGCAAGGTGCGCCTGAACAACCGCCTGCGTGGCCTGATCGACAACGCCCTGGCCAGCCACCAGTTGCTCAGCGACAACAGCGACGCGCGCCTGGCCGCCGCCCAGCAACTGCAGAAGAGCGCGCAACCGGCGCAGATGGCCTTCCTCGACCGGCGCTTCGCCAACGAAGCGGACCCTGCCGTACACGCCGCCCTCGGCCTTGCCCTGGCCAACCTGCAGTTGGGCGCCAGCGAGCCTGCGGTACGCCTGGCCGCCGTGCGCCTGCTCGGCGAGACCGGCGACCCGGTCGCCCGCACCCGCCTGGAGGCGCTGCTGCAGCCCGGCGTCGAAAGCGATGCCGGCGTGCGTACCGCTGCCGAAACCAGCCTGGCCCAGGTCAAACGCAAGCTGCTGGTTGGCGAGCTGCTGGGCCAGGCGTTCAGCGGCCTGTCGCTGGGGTCGATCCTGCTGCTGGCGGCGCTGGGCCTGGCGATCACCTTCGGCCTGCTCGGGGTGATCAACATGGCCCACGGTGAAATGCTGATGCTCGGTGCCTACAGCACCTACATGGTCCAGGTGCTGCTGCAGCGCTACGCCCCGGGCGCCATCGAGTTCTACCCGCTGCTCGCCCTGCCGGTGGCGTTCGCCGTCAGCGCCGGGGTCGGCATGGCGCTGGAGCGCACGGTGATCCGCCACCTGTACGGCCGCCCGCTGGAAACCCTGCTGGCGACCTGGGGTATCAGCCTGATCCTGATCCAGGCCATCCGCCTGATCTTCGGCGCGCAGAACGTCGAAGTGAGCAACCCGGCGTGGCTGTCCGGTGGTGTCCAACTGCTGCCGAACCTGGTGTTGCCGTACAACCGCCTGGTGATCATCGGCTTCGCCCTCGCCGTGGTGCTGCTGACCTGGCTGCTGCTCAACCGCACGCGGCTCGGCCTGAACGTGCGCGCGGTGACGCAGAACCGCAACATGGCCGCCTGCTGTGGCGTGTCCACCGGGCGCGTCGACATGCTCGCCTTCGGCCTCGGCTCCGGTATCGCCGGGCTCGGTGGCGTGGCCCTGAGCCAGGTCGGCAACGTCGGCCCGGACCTGGGCCAAAGCTATATCATCGACTCGTTCCTGGTGGTGGTACTCGGCGGTGTCGGGCAACTGGCCGGCAGCCTCTGGGCCGCCTTCGGCCTAGGCATCGCCAACAAGCTGCTGGAGCCGCAGATCGGCGCGGTGCTTGGCAAGATCCTCATCCTTGCGTTGATCATTCTGTTCATCCAGAAGCGCCCGCAAGGCCTGTTCGCCCTCAAGGGACGGGTAATCGACTGATGAACCAGCCACTGCTTGTCACCGCTTCGCAAAAAGCCGGGCCGCGCCTGTCGCTGGCCATCGGCACTGTCGTCGTGCTGTTGCTGCTGGCACTACCACTGCTGTCGTTGCTGCCGGCCGACCATGCCCTGCAGGTCTCGGCCTACACGCTGACACTGGTCGGCAAAATACTCTGCTACGCCATCGTCGCCCTGGCCCTGGACCTGGTCTGGGGCTATGCCGGGCTGCTGTCGCTCGGCCACGGGCTGTTCTTCGCCCTCGGCGGCTACGCCATGGGCATGTACCTGATGCGCCAGGCCGCCGGCGATGGCCTGCCGGGTTTCATGACCTTCCTGTCGTGGACCGAGCTGCCCTGGTACTGGGCCGGCACCCAGCATTTTGCCTGGGCCCTGTGCCTGGTGGTGCTGGCGCCTGGGCTGCTGGCGCTGGTGTTCGGCTTTTTCGCCTTCCGCTCGCGGATCAAGGGCGTTTACTTCTCGATCATGACCCAGGCCCTGACCTTTGCCGGCATGCTGCTGTTCTTTCGCAACGAGACCGGGTTTGGCGGCAACAACGGCTTTACCAGCTTCCGCACCATTCTGGGCTTTGACATTGCCGCGCAAGGCACACGGGCCGTGCTGTTTCTGCTGACTGTCGGCCTGCTTCTGGCCAGCCTGTACCTGTGCTGGCGCCTGACCACCAGCAAGTTCGGCCGGCTGCTCACTGCCGTGCGCGACGCCGAGAACCGCCTGATGTTCTGCGGTTACGACCCGCGCGGCTTCAAACTGCTGGTGTGGGTGCTGAGCGCCGTGCTGTGCGGCCTGGCCGGCGCGCTGTATGTGCCCCAGGTGGGCATCATCAACCCCAGCGAAATGTCGCCGACCAATTCCATCGAAGCCGCTGTCTGGGTCGCCCTTGGCGGGCGTGGCACGTTGATTGGCCCGCTGCTGGGCGCAGGCCTGGTCAATGGCATGAAGAGCTGGTTCACCGTGGCGTTCCCCGAGTACTGGCTGTTCTTCCTCGGTGCGCTGTTCATTCTGGTCACTCTGTACCTGCCCAAAGGCGTGGTGGGCCTGCTGAAGAAAAGGAGCCAGCCATGAGAGGCGTGCCCCCGGTTCATCCCGAGTTCATGCTGGAGCCGGTGTTCGACACCCTTGGCGCCAGCCGCGACGCCATCGGCCTCGGCCAGAGCCGCAAGGCCGGCCTCGATATCCGCCACGGCACGGTGCTGAGCCTGGAAGACATCAGCGTCAGCTTCGATGGGTTCAAGGCGCTGAATGGTTTGAACCTGTACATCGGCGTCGGCGAACTGCGCTGCATCATCGGCCCCAACGGCGCCGGCAAGACCACGATGATGGACGTGATCACCGGCAAGACCCGCCCCGACAGCGGCAGCGCCTTTTTCGGCGACACCCTCGACCTGACCCGCATGAGCGAATACCAGATCGCCCAGGCCGGGGTCGGCCGCAAGTTCCAGAAGCCCACGGTGTTCGAGGCGCTGACGGTGTTCGAGAACCTGGAGCTGGCGCTGAAGGCCGACAAGTCGGTGTGGGCCAGCCTGGCCGCGCGCTTGAGCGGCGAGCAACGACAGCGCATCGAACACGTGCTGGCCACCCTGCGCCTGCTACCGCTGGCGCAGCGCCAGGCAGGGTTGCTGTCCCACGGCCAGAAGCAGTTTCTGGAGATCGGCATGCTGCTGGTACAGGAGCCGCAATTGCTGTTGCTCGACGAGCCGGTGGCGGGCATGACCGATGCCGAAACCGAGTTCACCGCAGAGCTGTTCAAGGGGCTGGCCGGCACGCATTCGCTGATGGTGGTGGAGCACGACATGGGGTTTGTCGGCAGCATTGCCGACCATGTGACGGTGCTGCACCAAGGCAGCGTGCTGGCGGAGGGCTCGCTGGCGCAGGTGCAGGCGGATGAGCGGGTGGTCGAGGTTTATCTGGGCCGATGATCCTCACAGCCAGCGCACAAACTTCCAGGACATGACATGCTGAAAATCGACACACTGCACCAATACTACGGCGGCAGCCACATCCTGCGCGGCCTGTCCTTCGAGGCCAAGGTCGGCGAGGTCACGTGCCTGCTGGGCCGCAACGGCGTGGGCAAGACCACCCTGCTGCGCTGCCTGATGGGCCTGGTCGCAGCCCGCGAAGGCAGCGTCGAATGGGAAGGCAAGCCGATCACCATGCTCAAGCCCCAGCAACGGGTGCAGGCCGGTATCGCCTACGTGCCCCAAGGCCGCGAAATCTTCGCGCGGCTGACCGTGGAGGAGAACCTGTTGATGGGCCTGTCGCGCTTCCCCGCCCGCGAGGCCCGTGAAGTGCCCGCCTTCATCTACGAACTGTTCCCGGTACTGGAACAGATGAAACAGCGCCGCGGCGGCGACCTGTCCGGCGGCCAGCAACAGCAGTTGGCCATTGGCCGCGCCTTGGCCAGCCGCCCGCGCCTGTTGATACTCGACGAGCCCACCGAAGGTATCCAGCCTTCGGTGATCAAGGAAATCGGCGCGGTCATCCGGCGCCTGGCCCAACGTGGCGACATGGCCATCCTGCTGGTGGAGCAGTTCTACGACTTCGCCGAAGAACTGGCCGACCAGTACCTGGTGATGGCCCGCGGCGAGATCATTCAGCGTGGGCGTGGGGATAACATGCAGGCAGAAGGTGTACGCGGGCTAGTAACCATTTAATCTGCGCCCATCGACCTTGTGAGACGCTGCAATGAGCCACGAAATCCGCGACGCCTTGCCCGCCGATGTGCCGGGCATCCTCGACATCTACAACGACGCCGTGCGCAACACCACGGCGATCTGGAACGAAACACCCGTCGACCTGGGCAACCGCCAGGCCTGGTTCGAGGCCCGTGCGCAGCAGGGCTACCCGATTCTGGTGGCGGTGGATGAGAGCGGCGTGCTGGGTTATGCGTCGTTTGGCGACTGGCGGCCGTTCGAGGGCTTTCGCAATACCGTGGAGCATTCGGTGTACATCCGCGGCGACCAGCGCGGCAAGGGCCTGGGGCCGCTGTTGATGGGCGCATTGGTGGAACGCGCGCGGGGTTGCGGCAAGCACGTGATGGTGGCGGCCATCGAAAGCGGCAACGCGGCGTCGGTACGCCTGCATGAGCGGCTGGGGTTCGTGGTGACCGGGCAGATGCCGCAGGTGGGGGTGAAGTTCGGCCGCTGGCTGGACCTGACGTTCATGCAGCTGATGCTGAACCCGGGGGCTGAGCCGGCCTGAACGTGAGGGTGCCGGTGCAGGCCCCTTCGCGGGGCAAGCCCGCTCCCACAGGGACCTCACAGTCCTTGATTGTGCTGTAACTGTGGGAGCGGGCTTGCCCCGCGAAGGGGCCCGCACTGGCCTCATCCCAGTTGGGTGAACCTGCCCAAGCGCTGTTTCAGCATGTTGTTCTCACTGCGCAGCTGCTGCACTTCCTGCAACAGCTCCAGCGCCAGCGCCACGCCTTCCCACTCCAGTTCCAACTCCTGGTGCAGCTTCGCCGCGCGCTTGGCCAAAAGCGGCGCCTGATCGTCGAACAACCAGTCCTCAGGCGTTCGCCCAGAGGGTTCGACGATGCCGTGCTCGACTATTTCGATCACGTAGTCCGCCGTAATGTCGGCTTCCTGGCAGAGGGTGCGCATGTCCAGTTGAACGATCAGGGTGCTGCTCATGATCACTTACTCCATTGTGCCCTCGGGTTGAACGCGGCCTTCTCGGAAAGCTTGGCCCACAGTTCACGGGTCGACTCGTCGGATGCAGTCGGCATGACCACCTTGAGCTGCGCATAGAGGTTGCCGCGCTCGCCCTGCTTGTTGGCCAGGCCCTTGCCCGGTACGCGCAGGCGCTGGCCGCTCTGGCTGTCGGGACGGATGGTCAGGTTGATCTTGCCGTCCAGGGTCGGCACCGCCACCTTGGCGCCCAGTGCCGCCTCCCACGGTGCCAGTGGCACGGTGATTATCAGGTCATGGCCTTCGACATCGAACAGCGGGTGCGGTGCCATGCGGATGGTCAGGAACAGGTCGCCGTTGGGCCCGCCGCCACTGCCCGGCGCCCCCTGGCCCTTGAGGCGAATGCGCTCGCCGTCGGTCACCCCGGCGGGGATCTTGACGTTCAGGGTCTTGGTGGTGAACCCGGTGCGCTGCCCGGCGGCATTGGTCTGCGGCACCTGGAAGCTGATCTGCTTGGACTCCTTGCTCAGGGTCTCTTCAAGGAATACCGCCAGTTCCAACTCCACGTCCTGCCCTCGCCTGCCTGCGCTGCGCTGTTGCCGGGCGCCGCCAAAGGGGTTGCCCCCCCGCGCGCCAAAAATCGAGCTGAAGAAGTCGGAGAAGTCACCGCCTTCGAAACCACCGCCCGCACCACCGCCGCGGTTTTCCCAGCCCGGCGGCGCCTGGAACGGCCGGCCATGTTGGCCACCGTACTTGCGGATTTCGTCGAATTCGGCACGTTTCTGCGCGTCACCGAGCACTTCATAGGCCTCGTTGGCCTCTTTGAACTTGTCCTCGGCGTCGCGCTCCTTGCTGACATCGGGGTGATACTTGCGTGCCAGCTTGCGGTAGGCGGCCTTGATCGCCTTTTCGTCCGCCGTGGGCTCTACGCCAAGTATCTTGTAATAGTCTTTGAAGTCCATTTATGGATCACCAATGTGAATTTGCGTGTTGCCACTGAAGATAGGGGTCAAGCATAGCCTTTCAAGGGCCGCTTGGGATTGCTGTATGGCAGACGACTGGTCTTGATTCTGTTGCCAACTGGCATAAACTGCGCGGCCGTTTTGCCTCCGGAAACCTTTTTCCCATGTCTGACGTATCCCCGGCCCGTGCCCTTGGCATCGACTTTGGCACCTCCAACTCCACGGTCGGCTGGCACCGCCCTGGCCTTGAGTCGCTGATTGCCTTGGAAGACGGCAAGATCACCTTGCCTTCGGTGGTCTTCTTCAACATCGAGGAGCGTCGCCCGGTGTATGGCCGCCTGGCGCTGCACGAGTACCTGGAAGGCTACGAAGGCCGCCTGATGCGCTCGCTCAAGAGCCTGCTCGGCTCCAAGCTGATCAAGCACGACACCAGCGTGCTGGGCAGCGCCTTGCCGTTCAAGGACTTGCTGGGCATGTTCATCGGCGAACTGAAAAAGCGCGCCGAAACCGCCGCCGAGCGCAGCTTCGACCAGGTCGTGCTGGGCCGCCCGGTGTTCTTCGTCGATGAAGACCCGGCCGCCGACCAGGAAGCCGAAGACACCCTGGCCGACGTGGCGCGCAAGATCGGCTTCAAGGACGTGTCGTTCCAGTACGAACCGATTGCCGCAGCCTTCGACTACGAGTCGAGCATCAGCCGTGAAGAGCTGGTACTGATCGTCGATATCGGCGGGGGTACCTCCGACTTTACCCTGATCCGCCTGTCGCCCGAGCGCCACCTGGTGGCCGAACGCCAAAGCGATATCCTCGCCACCGGTGGCGTGCACATCGGCGGTACCGATTTCGACAAGCAGCTGAGCCTGCAGGGCGTGATGCCGTTGTTCGGCTATGGCAGCCGGATGAAGAGCGGTGCGTTGATGCCGACCAGCTACCACCTCAACCTGGCCACCTGGCACACCATCAACGCCTTGTACTCGCAGAAGTCGCAGCTGGCCCTGGGCAACATGCGTTACGACATCGAGGACACCCTCGGTATCGACCGCCTGTTCCAGCTGATCGAACAGCGCGCCGGCCACTGGCTGGCGATGGAAGTGGAAGCCAGCAAGATCGAGCTGACCGAACAGGACAGCCGCCGCATCGACCTGCGCCGTGTCGAGCCTGAGCTGACCGCCGAGCTGACCCGTGCGGTGTTCGAAGAAGCGATCGATAGCCTGCTGGAGCGCGTGCGCGGCAGTGTCAGCGAGCTGCTGAACAAGGCCGGTGTGAGCGAAGGGCAAGTGGATACGGTGTTCTTTACCGGGGGGTCCAGCGGGATTCCGGCGCTGCGTAACAGCGTGGCGGCGATGTTGCCCAATGCACGGCATGTGGAAGGCAACATCTTTGGCAGCATTGGCAGCGGGTTGGCGATCGAGGCACGCAAACGCTACGGCGTTATCTGAACGATCTTGGGGCCGCAAAGCGGCCCCAAGATCTCAGCTCAAACCAGTTCCACTCGCTTCAGCTCGCTCTTCAGATACGCATAGTAGATCGGCCCCGCCACCACCCCCGGCAAGCCGAATGCCGCCTCGAACACCAGCATCGCCAGCAGCAGTTCCCACGACTTGGCACTGATCTGCCCACCCACGATCCGCGCGTTGAGGAAGTACTCGACCTTGTGGATGACGATCAGATACCCCAACGCCGCCATCGCCACCCAGATCGACAATGACAACCCGACGATGGTGATCAGGGTGTTGGACATCAGGTTGCCGATCACCGGCAGCAGCCCAAGCAGGAAGGTCAGCACGATCAGCGTCTTGGTCAGCGGCAGATGCACCCCGAACATCGGCAGCACCACGGCCAGGAAGATGCCGGTGAAGGTGGTGTTGAGCAGCGAAATCTTGATCTGCGCGAAGACAATGTTGCGAAACGCCTGCACCAGCAGGCTCAAGCGTTCGAACAAGGCTGCGGCCAACGGTTTGCGCCGAGAAATGTCGGGGATACGCTGCAAGGCCACGATGGCGCCGAGGATCATGCCGATCAGCAAGGTGACGAACATGTGCGCCATGCCCTTGCCTACCAGTTGCAGCTCGCCCAGGTGGCTTTTGAGCCAGTCGCCGATGGCCACCTTGAACTCGGCGGCACTGGCCGGCAGGTAGCCTTCGATGAACGGCGGCAGTTGCCCACGGGCCCGCTCGACCAAGGCCATGAACTTGTCCAGCGAAGCCCCGGGGTTCTCCGCCTCGTGCAGCAGGAAGCTGAATGCGCCGGCAATCAGCAGGGTCAGAGTAATGACCACCAACGTGCCGAGCAGGGCCACGGCCAGCCAGCGGGCGCGCTGCCCGGCGATCAGTGGCTGCAACCGCGGCGTCAGCATGTTGACCAGTTCGAACACCAGCAAACCGGCAAGCAGGCTCGGCAGCAACTTCAGGGGCAGCGCCAGCAACAGGCCGGCAAACACGATGATCCAACTGGCCAGGGTGATCTGGCGGGGGGTGAAGGTCATACAGCCTCAGGGGCAGACAACGGAAAAGACCCGCAGTCTGCCAGCCTTCGCCCTACAGGCATAGGCGCAGGTCATTTCTTCTTCAGGCAGTCGCTCATGTACGCCTTGCGCTCGTCACCCTTGAGTGCCTTGGTGCTGGCGTCGGCGTTGCAGGTCTTCATCTTTTCCTGCTGGGTTGCAGGTACGCTCTTCTTCAGGCAGTTGCTCATGAACGCCTTGCGTTCATCGCCCTTGAGCGCCTTGGCGCTGGCGTCGGCGTTGCACGAGGTCATCTTTTCCTGTTGCGCAGTGGCGGCGAACCCCTGTGCGCTGAACAATACAGCCAACACCAGCAATGGCATTTGCAGCAGCTTCATGGAGTGGTCTCCTTGTCTCCGCGCCCGATGCACGGTGGTGCCACTGAGTGTAGACAAGATTTTTTACACTCATTTCAGCCGCCAGCCCGCGCCTGACGCCGGTACTGCTCCGGTGTGCAATTGGCCTGGCGCTGGAACATGGCGATGAAGGCCGAGGCGCTGCTGTAGCCGAGGTCGAAGGCAATGGCCTGGATCGGCAAGCCTGCCTCCAGCATCTCGATGGCACGCAGAAAGCGCAGGCGCAGGCGCCACTCGCCAAAACCGATGCCCAGTTCGCGGATGAACTGGCGGGCCAGGGTACGTTCGCTGACATGCACCTGCCGCGCCCAATCGGCCAGCGGGCGATTGTCGCCCGGGGCACGGCTCAAGCCATCGAGCACCTGGCCCAGGCCCTCGCTGCGGGCGAAGGGCAAGTAGCAGGTCTGGGTCGGCGCCAGCAGCAACTGGTCGAGCAGCACCTGCACCAGGCGCTGGTCGCGTTCGTCCTGCGCCACGTTCAGGTCACGCCGGGCGAAGTCGCCGAGGATGGCCTTGAGGATGTCGCTGATGACCAGGCTGCACGGCTGCTGCGGCAACCCGGTGCACAAGCTGCGGTCCAGGTAGAGCGAGCGGTAGACGATGGCCTGGGGGTTGTAACAGCCATGCTCGATGCCCGGTGGCACCCACACGGCGTAGTGCGGCGGCGAGAGGAAGCGCTGGCCTTCGACATCCAGGTGCATGACACCGTGGGCCGCGTAGTTCAGCTGGCCCCAGGCGTGGCGGTGGGGGGCGCTGTGGGTATCGGCGCCGAACTCGTCGTGGCGCAAGTACACCGGCGCCGGGAGCCGGTCGAAACCAGGGATGTCGAGGTATTTGCGCGGCATGCTGTCTGCTTTGAAGGGCGGATTGTCTGGATACAAGTATAGGCTTGCGGACAGACAACGGATAATGCCGGGCAACCTGGGCCTGCTACGCAGCAGCCCAAAATTCCTGGTCTAACCCAGAGTTGCACCTTTATGAATTACCTGTTCCCCCTCACCGCCATCCTTATCTGGGCCGGCAACACCGTGGTCACCAAGCTGTCGGCCGGTGTCATCCACCCCGCCGAGATCGGCTTCTACCGCTGGCTGCTGGCCGGCCTGCTGTTCACCCCCTTCCTGCTGCCCGCCGTGTGGCGCAACCGTGCAGCCATCCGCCCGCACCTGGGCAAGGTGTTCGTCCTCGGCGTGCTGGGCATGGCGTTGTACCAGAGCCTGGCGTACTTCGCCGCCAGCATCACCAGCGCCACCAACATGGGCATCATCCTCTCGCTGATGCCATTGATGTCGCTGGCGCTGTCGATTGCCTGGCTCGGCCAGCGCCTGACCTTCGGCGCCCTGGTCGGGGCCCTGGTGTCGTTTTTCGGCGTGCTTGAAGTGGTCAGCGCAGGCCAACCCGGGGCCTTGCTGGAACAGGGCCTGAACAGCGGCGACCTGCTGATGCTGGTGGCCACCCTGGCCTATGCGCTGTACAGCTTCCTGCTGAAAAAATGGCAATTGCGCCTGCCGCCCTTGCAGTTGCTGTACCTGCAGGTGCTGGTGGCCATCGTCGTGTTGCTGCCGCTGTTCCTGCTGTCGGACAAGACCGGCCTGAATGCCCACAACGTCGGCCTGGTGCTGTACGCCTGCGTGCTGGCCTCGATGATCGCCCCGCTGGTGTGGATGCAGGCCGTGCACCGCCTGGGGCCAAGCCGCACCACGCTGTTCTTCAACCTGCTGCCCTTGGTCACCGCGCTGATCGCCGCTGGTGTGCTCGATGAACAGCTGGCCAGCTACCACCTGGTCGGCGGCCTGTTGACCCTGCTGGGGGTGATCCTGGCCGAGCGCTGGACCACACCCGTACGCCGCAGCCTTACAGCCCCGCAGCCTTGAGCCGGGCGGCGTGCTCGGTGAACAGGCGCACCGGCTCGGCGCCCTTGCCCACGGCGCCGAGCGACTGGTTGACGATGTCCAGGTGGTCGAGCGGGTAGTCGTCGCCGATCACCTGCCCCAGGTGCGAGCTGAAGCGCCCGACCATGCCATCGCAATGGCCCTTTTCCTTGACGAAACGGCGGGCGAACAGGCGGCAGAAGCGGTTGCTGCCGTCAAAGCGGTTGCGCCCCTGGTCGGTCAGGCCGGGCTGCAAGGTGCCTGACCAGGAGTAGTAGCGTACGCCGTTGACCTCTGCCGGCCCTTCGCCGCCCCAGGTGTCGGGCAGGCCCTGTGGATAAGCCTGGTTGAACAGCGCCACCCCGGCACTGGTCAGCGCCTGGTGCGAGGCGTGCACGTCGATGGGCAATGGCTCGCGGCGCCAGCCGGTTTCCAGCCACACCAGCAGCACCGCCAGGCAGTGCAGCGCGCCCTTGAGGATACGCCCCTGCGGCGAGTCGCCCGGCGCCGTACGGTGCAGGTGGTCGGCCAGTTCCGAGCCATGGTTGGGCCCCGCCACGGACGTCACCGAGGCCACCCGCTCAGGCCGTTTGGCCGCGGCATAGCGCGCGTCCAAGGCGCCCTGGCTGTGGCCAATCAGGTTGACCTTGTCGGCACCGGTGCGCTGGCAGATGGCTTCGATGATCGCCAGCAACTGTTCACCCCGCACCTCACTGGCGTGCAACGGCGAGACTTGCACGGGGAACACCTGCGCCCCGCCCTTGCGCAGGGCCGGCACGATGCCGAACCAGTAGGGGTAGAGCAGCACCCGGACGAAACCGAGCATGCCCGGCACCAGCACCAGTGGGTATCGCGTGGCCAACTCCTGCGGCATAGCCCCTGCCCCTTTGCGTGGTCGACCGGCCAACACTACAGCGGCCTGGATGACCATCGCAATCGAACTCCTGGCGCGCCGTGCGGTTCCAAACCAAACAGACCCTGAGCAAGGAGCGGGACCATGTACAAACAGACCCTGGCAATCCTTCTGGCCAGCGCAACACTTGCCGCTTGCGGCAGCCGACCGGAGAACCCGGTGGACTACGTTACCTACCGTGACGAGCCGCTGGTCAAGCAAGTGGAGCACGGCATGACCATGCAGAAAGTGATCGCCATTGGTGGCAGCCCATCCAATGCGATCGACCTGCCCCACGGCGGCACCTGCAACGACTACATCCTCAACCGCGACGGCAAGCAACAGGCGTACTACGTGCGCTTCGACGCCACCGGCCATGTCGATGCCAAGGGCTTCAAGACTTGCAAGCAACGAGAAGAGGACAGCGAAGCCGTACCCGGCGCGTGAGCCTACGCAACACCTTGACCACCCGTCCTGATCTTTTTGGAGATAACCATGAGCAACGTTGAACTGACCGATGTGCAAACCCTGCGCGAACGTGCCCGCCAGCACGTCGAGCAAGGCGCCGTGACCGAGGGCTACCATGCCGACCGCCAAGAGATCCTGCGCCTGCTCAACGAGTCGCTGGCCACCGAGCTGGTCTGCGTGCTGCGCTACAAGCGCCACTACTTCATGGCCAGCGGGATCAAGGCGAGCGTGGCGGCCGAAGAGTTTCTGGAGCATGCCAACCAGGAAGCCGAGCACGCCGACAAGCTGGCCGAGCGGATCGTGCAGTTGGGCGGCGAACCGGACTTCAACCCCGACAACCTGACCAAGAACTCCCATGCCCAATATGTGGCGGGCAATAACCTGAAAGAAATGGTGCTGGAAGACCTGGTGGCCGAGCGGATTGCGATCGACAGCTACCGCGAGATCATTCAGTACATTGGTGACAAGGACCCGACCACGCGGCGCATCTTCGAAGACATCCTGGCGCAGGAAGAAGAGCACGCAGACGATATGTCCGATCTGTTGCAAGGTTTGTAATCGAAAGGGGGCTGCCCTGCAGCCCATTCGCGGCACAAGGCCGCTCCCACAAGTATTGCTCGGTGTTGTGGGAGCGGCCTTGTGCCGCGAATGGGTCGCAGAGCGGCCCCTTACATTATTTCTTGCCTTTGACCGCCGCCGGCGCCTTGCCCGCCTTCATCTGCTGCAACAACGGCGTGCACTGGTTCGGTTCGTCCCCACTGCTAGGCGCAATCAGTGCCAGCAGCCCCGCCGCGGGGCCCGCAACCACCCCCAAGGCCACCATCCCCGCCCCGCGCAAGGCCAGCGGCACCGCCTGCACACCCGCACTCGGCTTGGCAAACGGCCCGCGTACATACAGCGGCGAACGCAGCGAGAACAGCCGCAGCCCCTTCGACTCCGGGGTCACCTTCAGGTCCAGCTGCTCACTGGCAAAATTCGCCGTGCCGTTGATGTAGATGATCGCGTTCTCGGTATCGAAGATGAACAGGCGTGTGCTCGCCAGCCCATCCTTGATCCCGACGTCGGCCGCCGCGCAGTTGATCTGCACATCCTCGTCACCGAACAACTTGCCAACCACGTAGTTGCCCACGTTGAGGCCGGCAATTTCCATCAGGCTGCGGCTGATCGCGCCATCGTTGATCAGCATGCGCAGGTCGCCATTGGCCGTCCCCAGCAGCGCCGCCACCGAGTTGCCGCGGCCGGTGATGTCGGCATCGCCGTTGAGTTCGCCGAAGCTGGTCTGCATCGGCGCGAAGGTGGGGAACAGTTGCTTGAGCTTGAAGCCCCGCGCGGTCAACTGCGCCCGCCCCTGCAACGGTACGCTGCGGCCATCGAGGCGGATCCTGGAGGCCAGGTTGCCACCGGCCACGCCAAAGCGCAGCGGCTCCAAGCGCAGCAGGCCGTCTTCGAGGATCACGTGGGCAGACAGGTCGTTGAACGGCAACTGCTCGCTGTGGACGATGCGCTTGCCGGCAAACTCGACGTCGGCGTCCATGGCGCGCCAGCGTTCGGTGCGGAACTCCTCGACCGGCAATACCTTGCCCGTCGGCTGCTTGCTGGCGCCCCCGCGAGCCTTCTGCTCGGCGTTGGAGTCGGCACCGATCAGCGGCGCGAGGTCCTTGAACAGCAGCTGGTTGGAGACCAGCTTGCCGGAGAGCTTGGGCCGCGGCTGGCTGGCCACGAAGGCCAGGTCGCCGTGGATGTCGCTGTCGCCGATCTTGCCGTTGAACCCCTGGTAATTGAAGGTCGCACCTTGCGCGGCATTCAGGTTGGCAGTGAGGTGGCCATCAGTGGCGTAGGCCGGGGTGTCCGGCAGGGTCACGCCGGTCAGCGGGTAGAGGTTGCCCAGGCTCTTGCCGGACAGGCGCAGGCGCAGGTCCAGGGCGCCCAGGTTACGCGGGTCGGTCAGGGTGCCGGCGAGCACCACGTGGGTGTCGGCGATGCGCACGTCAGCCTGCAACGGGAACGGTTGGCTGGCGTCCTGCAGCGCCAGCAGGCCACCGATCTTGCCGGTGCCGGACACCGGCTGCCCTTTGTAGCGGCCCTGGGCCTTGAGGCCGAAGGCATAGTCCTGGGCGCCCGCCGTTTTCTCGGCCCGCGCCTTGCCGACGATGTCGCTGAAGGGTATCGGCTTGCCCAGCGGGTCGATCTGTACCTTCATGCTGGTCTTCAGGGTCTGGTCATCAAGGCTGACATTGCCTTGGTCAAAACCGATGGCACCGATGTCCAGCTGCCATTTCGAGGGTTCTGCGTTTTCATCCTTGGGGCCGAAGTCGAAGGTCCAGTTGGCACGGCCATCGGCCAGTCGAGTCAGGCTGGCGGTGGGCTTGGTCAGGTTGATGCGGGGGATGACGATCTGCTGGAACACCAGTGGCAGTGGCGCCAGGCGGAACTCGACACGCTCGAGGGCGACCATTTTCGGTTCCTTGAGCCAGTCTGGGTTGCCCAGGGTCAGGTCCTCGGCAATGAAGTGCGGCCACGGCACCCACGCCCGCCAACCGCCTTCTTCGGGCTCGGTACGCCACTGCACCGCAAGGTTGCCATTGATTGCGAAAGGCCGGTGCAGGGCCTCGGAAACCTTCTCGTTGAGCAACGGCTTGACGCGGTTCCAGTCGAAGGTGGCGATTACCACCACCAGTATCGCCAACAAGGTCAACAGGGTGGCAAGGGTCCAGACAAGGATTCTGGCGGGTCGCGTCATTGCGTGATTCTCCTGACGGCATGGCACAAAGCGGGCACCGGTGGCACTCATTAACTCGGACTGATGAAAACCCGCTGGGTTTTATCGGTGGCGCCATGATAACGAAGTTTTTCCTGGCGCCTTGCTCAGCATTTGGTCTGGGCAACGGCGTTGCGTTACCTGGCAAAGATGAAGGCCAAAAGCCACCAATCATGTTGAAACAACCGTGCTAGAGCCTCCAAAAAGCTCTATCAATGCTGTCGATTGTTACCATTATCCTTATGAACTTTTCTCTGGCGTTACCGGGCGTAGCATTGGCTTCGTACCCACTTTCCAGCCCCCCAGAGGAGCAACTACTCATGAAACGCCACCTGCTGACCCTGACCCTGTCGATCCTTGCTGCCAACGCCTTCGCCCTGCCAGCTGCTGACCAGCACCTGACCGCCGAATCGCGCTCCAGCGCCGCTGAAATCGCCCAGCCCCTGAAAACGGTTACCGAAGGTG
The DNA here is from genome assembly GCF_900187555.1 of Pseudomonas sp. Irchel s3f19. NCBI lineage: Bacteria > Pseudomonadati > Pseudomonadota > Gammaproteobacteria > Pseudomonadales > Pseudomonadaceae > Pseudomonas > Pseudomonas sp. Irchel s3f19. The sequence goes on from NZ_FYDW01000002.1 coordinate 246,191, forward strand.
GTTCGGACCGCCTGATCGAACGCACTGGCCGCGTCGCCGAAGGTGGCTCGGACCGCCTGATCGAACGCACTGGCCGCGTCGCCGAAGGTGGCTCGGACCGCTTGATCGAACGCACTGGCCGGGTAGCCGAAGGCGGTTCGGACCGCTTGATCGAACGCTCCGGCCGAGTGGCCGAAGGTGGCTCGGATCGCCTGGTTGAACTCAGCCGTGTGAGCTGATCGCCATGGCCGAAAATAACAACCTGCGGCACAATGCCTGCTCACCTCCAAGCCCGGTCCATTGACCGGGCTTCGTTTTATTATCTAGAGTGCCCTGCCTCGACCGACACAGAACCCTGACCCATGCTGCCGCGTGCCGAACAGAAGCTACAGACCCGCCAGGCCTTGCTCGATGCCGCCTGCCAGCTGATGGAGAGTGGCCGTGGTTTCGGCAGCATCAGCCTGCGCGAAGTGGCGAAAACGGCAGGTATCGTACCCACCGGTTTCTACCGGCATTTTCCCGATATGGACGCCCTGGGCCTGGCTCTGGTGGCCGAGGTCGATACCACCTTCCGCCAGACCATCCGTCTGGTGCGCCAGAACGAATTCGAGTTTGGCGGCATCACCGACGCCTCGGTGCGCATCTTCCTCGACGTGGTCGCCGCCCACCGGGCGCAGTTCCTGTTCCTGGCCCGTGAGCAATACGGTGGCTCGCAGGCGGTACGCCAGGCGATTGCCCGCCTGCGCCAGGACATCAGTGACGACCTGGCCACCGACCTTGCGCGCATGAAACGCTGGCAGCACCTGGACGGTGCAGCACTGGCGGTGATGGCCGACCTGGTCGTGAAGACGGTATTTGCCACACTGCCCGAGCTGATCGACAACCCTGATTCAGGTTATCCACAGGCGCTGTCCGCGCAGGAAAAGATCACCCAACAGCTGCGCTTCATCTTCGTCGGCGCGCGGCACTGGCAAGGCCTGGGTAACCCGGGCTGAAGCGCAGTTCTGCTACCATGGCGCACTGCCCGATTGTGACGAGCGCATTCATGTCCGACCCCCGCCCCACTCCGCCCGAACTGGCCCGCTTCAACCAGCACTTTGCCGAGCTTATCGTGCCGCTGTGGCAAGGCCCGGGCTGGAACGTCGAAATGGCCCTGCCCTTCGAGGCCCTCGATGCCCAGCACCGGCCGTTGCCGGTTCAGCGCTATCGAGCGATGGCCTGCGCGCGCCAGCTGTACCTGTTCAGCAGCCGCATCGAGCAGCCGGGCGCGGCAGAGCGGGCAGCGGCGTTGTTCCGCTCGCTGCAGCGGCATTTCCACGATGCCGAGCACGGCGGCTGGTTCTACAGCATCGATGCCGAAGGCAAGCCACTGGACCGGCGCAAGGACCTCTACACCCACGCGTTCATCGTGTTTGCCTGCGCGCATTACTGGGGCAAGGTCCACGACAGCCTGGTGGAGTCTGCGCTGAACGCTGCCCTGGCGATCGTCAGCACGCAGTTCGCCCGCGACGACGGCCTGTACGAGGCCAGCCTCGCTGAAGACTGGACCGACCTTGGCAGTGGCCCGCTGCAGAACCCCCAGATGCACTTGGCCGAAGCCTTCCTGCAGGTGCTTGCCGTGCGTGAAGATGCCAGCGTGCAGCAGGGACTGCTGCAGTTGTGCGATGCCCTGCTGGCACAGTTCATCGAACCGCAGCACGGCTTGATGCTGGAAAAACCACGCGATGCTGTGGATAACTGGTTCGAACCGGGGCATCAGTTCGAATGGTTCTACCTGCTCGACACCTCGCCACTGTTACGCGGCACCCCGCTGCATGGCGCCATTGCCCGGGCGTTCGATTATGCCGAGCAGTGCGGGGTAAAGGATTCGGCGGTATTGGCAATGCTGGCTGTGGACGGCAAGGTCATCGATGCCACCCAGCGGATCTGGGCCCAGGCGGAGTACCTGCGGGCGCTGGCGTTGCGCTCAGGCAACGAAGCCAAGCTTGCGCAGCAGTTGCAGGCGATGACGCAGCGGTTCCTGCATGACGGCGGCTGGTATGAATGCCGGGACGGCGAAGGCGCTGTCAGCCGGCATGACATGCCTTCGACTACGCCTTATCACTTGGCGACCTGCCTGGCAGGGCTGCAGCGCTTGGAATGACCTGACATTTTTACCAGTTTCGGTTCTCAAGACGCGTTGATAGCGTAAAGGCTCCCCTAAAGAGGAGTTCAGTCATGGGCAACGAAATTCTGAAGGCTCACTTTCAAACTGAAATTGAGGCTACCGGTAAGGACATCGCGGCTTCCAAGCTTGAGAAGAACAAACTGCTGCATGAGCGAAAGCTTGGTTTGCTTGCAAGCCTTTTGAGGTATGTCGAGGGGCAGCCGAGTAGAGAAGATGCCATGCTCGCTGATGTCGTCAACGATATGCTGCAAGCCCTGCAACTTCTGAACCCCAACGAGACTTTCCGAGACAACTGAAGGCCTGCGGCAGCATGGGCGTGCCATGGGCACGCCCGGGGATGCTGATCAGCCCTTGGGCGACCGGTCGATCGAGAACCCTGCCCAGTCCTGGCTCACCGGCATCAGCTCCAGGCTGTTGATGTTGATGTGCGCAGGCTGGTTGAGGATCCAGAAGATGGTCTCGGCAATATCCTGCGGCTGGATCGGCTCTGCACCCGCGTAGGTGGCGTCGTACTTGGCCTGGTCGCCACCGAAACGCACCAACGAGAACTCGCTCTCGCACAGCCCCGGCTCGATGTTGCTGACGCGCACGCCAGTGCCGCGCAGGTCGCAGCGCAGGCTCAGGGAAAACTGCCCGACAAACGCCTTGGTGCCGCCATACACGTTGCTGCCCGGGTACGGGTAATTGCCCGCCACCGAACCTACGTTGAGGATCGACGCGCCGCGGCCATGTGCGATCAACCGAGGCAGCAGCAGGCGCGTGGTGTAGATCAGGCCCTTGATGTTGGTGTCGACCATGGTTTCCCAGTCGTCCAGGCTGCAGTTCTGCGCCGCATCGACGCCCAGCGCCAGGCCTGCGTTGTTGACCAGGCCGCGCAGCTTCTCAAAACCGGGCGGCAGCGTGGCGATGGCCTGTTCCATGGCGTTGCGGTCGCGCACATCCAGGACCAGCCCGTGCACGTCGGTCTTGGCCGACAGTTCGGCACACAGGGCGTCCAGGCGCTCTTTACGCCGGCCAGTGAGGATCAGCTTCCAGCCGGCCTCGGCGAAACGTCGGGCGGTAGCTTCACCGAAACCGGAAGTCGCGCCAGTGATGAATACGGTGGACGTCATGCTCTGTTCCTCGCTGTGGATTAATTTCGGCAGGGGGTTGCAGCATGCCTTCGTGCTACGCAGGCAGCAAGCCATTGAAGCAACTGATCAAATATTGACCATATCGGCGAAAGCCCCGTTGCAGAGGGCCTGGCGTCATGTATGCGCATGTTATCCACAAGGCTTTCCCCACAGATTGGGGGCAACTTGTCGGGGTAGCGGAACCCTTTCAGCGTTCCAGGGTCGGTGGATATCTTTTTAGTGATGGCGCAAGGCTTTCAACCATGCCGCTTGCAGCGGTATGTCCAAGGGTTTTGCACAGAGTTATACACAGGTGCTCAAAGCGATTACACACAGCTGCATGTGGTTAAAAATCCCTGAAAAATCATCCACAAGGGCAAACCGATCAAAAAACGATCAGATGCCTGCAGGCCTCGACAGCAAAGGGCTACAGCGAGGTGCACCCATGTTTTCCACAGGCAGCTCCACATTATCCGTGGGTAAAACAAGGCTGTGGAAACAATGGCCTAGGCTGGAGTTGTGTGGAGGCCTGGGAGCGATGTGCAGCAAGTTGTCCACATTTACAGCGGGGGCTGCTTTGCAGCCCCCGAATCAACTCAGTGCCCGCCCAGATAGGCGCTACGCACCTCTTCATTCACCAACAACTCTTGCCCCGTCCCGGTCATGCGGATTTCTCCGTTGACCATCACATACGCCCGGTCCGACAGTTTCAGCGCATGGTTGGCGTTCTGCTCCACCAGGAAAATGGTCATGCCGGTCTTGGCCAGCTCACGCAAGGTGGCGAAGATCTGCTTGACCACAATCGGCGCCAGCCCCAGCGACGGCTCATCGAGCAGCAGCAACTTCGGCCGGCTCATCAGCGCACGGGCGATGGCGAGCATCTGCTGCTCGCCCCCCGACATGGTCATCGCCCGCTGGGTACGCCGCTCCTTCAACCGCGGGAACAGTTCGTACATGCGCTCCATGTCCTCCTTGGCATATTTGTCGCCAATCGGGATGGTGCCCATCATCAGGTTTTCTTCGACGGTCATGTCGGGGAATACCCGCCGCCCTTCCGGCGACTGGGCAATGCCGTTGGAGGCGATGTAGTGCGACGACTTGCGGGTGATGTCGGTGCCGCGGTACACGATGTGCCCCGACGCGGCGCGCGGCTGGCCGAAAATCGACATCAGCAGGGTCGACTTGCCGGCACCGTTGGCGCCGATCAGGCTCACCGTCTCGCCCTCGTTGATGTGCATCGACACCTTCTTCAGCGCCTGGATCGGCCCGTAGAACACATCCAGGTCCTTGAGCTCGAGAATGGGTGCACTCATACCAGTTCCTCTTCGTCTGCACCCAGGTAGGCGGCAATCACCGTCGGGTTGTTGCGGATTTCCTGTGGCGCGCCTTCGGCGATCACGTTGCCATGGTCGAGCACGACGATGTGGTCGGAGATGCTCATGACCATGCCCATGTCGTGTTCGATCAGCACCACGGTGATGTCGTGCTCGTCGCGCAGCACGCGGATCATGCCACTCAGGGCCTCGGTTTCCTGCGGGTTGAGGCCGGCAGCCGGTTCGTCCAGGCAGATGATCTTCGGCCGCGTGCACATGGCCCGGGCAATTTCCAGGCGCCGCTGCTGGCCGTACGACAACTCACCGGCCAGGCGGTTGGCGCAATCGACCAGATCGACCACCTCCAGCCAGTAGAACGCATGGTCCAGGGCATCGCTCTCGGCCTTGCGGTAGGCCTTGGTGTTGAGCACCCCGGCCAGCAGGTTGCGGTTGACCCACATGTGCTGGGCCACCAGCAGGTTTTCCACCACCGACATTTCCTTGAACAAGCGAATGTTCTGAAAAGTCCGGGCAAGGCCTGCCCGGTTCACCAGGTGGGTGCCGCCGAACATCTTGTAGTACAGGCGGTTGGCAAAGCGTGCGGGCGATATGAAGTCGGCCGCCTGGAAGCGCTCGCCGAGCAACTGGATGACGTTGGTTTGACTGCCGCGCACGTTCAGTTCGATGCGCCCGCCGCTGGCCTTGTAGAAGCCTGTGAGGCAGTTGAACACCGTGGTCTTGCCGGCACCATTGGGGCCGATCAGGGCAAAGATCTGATTGCGCCGGACCTTGAGGCTGACATCGCTGAGCGCCTTGATGCCGCCAAACTGCATCATCAGGTTGTCGACCGAAAGAATGATTTCGTCGCTCATGGCGCCACTCCTTTACGCGGAACCACACCGGTACGGCTGATGCGGATCAGCCCACGCGGTCGCCAGATCATCATCAGCACCATCAGCACGCCGAACAGCAGCACGCGGTACTCGGAGAAGCTGCGCAGCAACTCCGGGGCCACAGTCAGCACGAACGCCGCGATCACTACGCCCACCGTCGAACCCATACCGCCCAGTACCACGATGGCAAGGATCAGCGCCGACTCGAAGAAGGTGAACGACGACGGGTTGACGAAGCCCTGGTAGGTGGCGAAGAACACGCCGGCCAGGCCCGCAGTGGATGCCCCGAGGGTGAAGGCCGAGAGCTTGACCAGCACGTGATTCAGGCCCATCGAGCGGCAGGCGATCTCGTCTTCACGCAGCGCTTCCCAGGCGCGACCGACTGGCATACGGGTCAACCGGTGCTTGATGTACAGCACCGCCAGCACCACCAGGAACAATACGGCGTAGATGAACACGAACTTGAGGTTGGCGTTGTAATCGAAGCCGAAGAACTCGTGGATCGGCACCCCGCCGTCCTTGGCTCGACGGCCGAACTCCAGGCCGAAGAAGGTTGGCGACGGCGCCGGCATGCCGTTCGGCCCGCCGGTGAACGACAACCAGTTGTTCAATACCAGACGGATGATCTCGCCAAAGCCCAGGGTCACGATCGCCAGGTAGTCACCGTGCATGCGCAACACCGGGAAGCCGAGTATGCACCCCGCCAGCGCTGCGGCGATGGCCGCCAGCGGCAGCACGCTCCAGAAGCCCAGGCCCAGGTACTGGTAGCCCAACGCCAGGCCATAAGCGCCAATGGCATAGAACGCCACGTACCCCAGGTCGAGCAGGCCGGCCAGGCCGACCACGATGTTCAGCCCTAGGCCCAGCAATACGTAGATCAGGCCGAGGATGACCACGGTCAGCAGGTACTTGTTGGCAAAGATCGGGAAGACGATGGCGATCACGATCAGCGCCGGGATGATGTAGCGCAGGCGTGACTTGTAGTTCGGCGCGTTCACATGCACGCCCGAGCCACCACTGTCGAAGCCTTGCAGCATGCGCCGTCCAGCGCCGCTCTGCAGGTACAGGCTGAGCAGGAAGCGCCCGACCATTACACCACCGACCAGCCACGCCACGCGGCGGGGTTCGGCATTGAAGGTGTAGCCGTCGAGCACCACGCCGACGACCGGGCCAAAGACAATGAGCGCCAGCAGGCCGGCGACGAAGGTCTCCAGCAGGCTGCGTTTGAGGTCGAAACCGTTGGTTTCGGAAACAGGGGCAGTTTTGGCAGTGGACATGTTCACACCTTAGCCACGAGCGGGCGACCCAGCAGGCCTTGGGGACGGAAGATGAGGATCAGCACCAGCAGCGAGAAGCTGAACACGTCCTTGTAGTCGGAGTTGATCAGGCCAGAGAACAGCGACTCGGAAATGCCCAGGATGATGCCGCCAAGCATGGCCCCCGGGAGCGAGCCGATGCCGCCCAGTACCGCCGCCGTGAACGCCTTGATGCCGATGATGAAGCCGGCGTAGAAGTCGAAGGTGCCGTAGTTCATGGTGATCAGCACGCCCGCCAGGGCGGCCATTACCGCACCGATGACGAACACGTAGGAAATCACCCGGTCGGTGTTGATGCCCAGGATCGAGGCCATCTTGCGGTCTTGCTGCGTGGCGCGGCACATGCGGCCGAGCTTGGTGAACTTGATCACGTAGGTGAGCAGGCCCATGCCTACGAACGCGGCAATCAGGATGAAGATCTTGGTGTAGGTCAATTGCACGAAGCCGGTGCCGACTTCGATGCGCATGGCGCCTTCCAGCAGGGTCGGCACGCCTTGCTGGCGAGCGCCCTGGCTGATCTGAGCGTAGTTCTGCAGGATCAGCGAAATACCGATGGCACTGATCAGCGGTGCCAGGCGGGTGGAGTTGCGCAGGGGCTTGTAAGCGATGCGTTCGATGGTAAAGCCATAAACGCCCGTGACGACGACGGTGAACAACAGCGTGCCCAGCATGAGCAGCGGGAACGACTCGACGCCGAAATAGGCCAGCAATGCCAGGCTGATTGCCGCGAGGTACGCGGAAATCATATACACCTCGCCGTGCGCGAAGTTGATCATGCCGATAATGCCATAGACCATTGTGTAGCCGATGGCGATCAGGCCATAGACCGACCCGAGGGTCAGGCCGTTGACCAGTTGCTGCAGGAAAATACCATCCATAACGCAATCTCACCTGAGTGAGACTGCACAAGTACCGACCACGGCAGGTCCCGGATGAAGCGGCCCTCGCAGCGCAGAACTGTGCAGATCTCCGAATAAAGACAGGTACCGCAGGGGCATTGGCCCGGGCGCGTGCCCGGGCTGGCTGCCGTTATTATTTTTGTTTTTCCAGCTGGTGGTACTTGCCGTCCTTGTTCCACTGGTAGACCACGTAGTCGGACACAGTCAGGTCGCCCTTGCTGTCCCACTTTTTATCGCCCATGACGGTCTTGACCGTGTTGGCCTTGAGCCATGTGGCAGCGTCTTCGCCCTTGTTCGATTTGGCACCATTGAACGCAGCGGCCAGCGCTTGAAGCGAGGCATAGGCGTACAGGGTGTAACCTTCAGGCTCGGTACCGTTCTTGCGGAACTCTTCCACGACGGCTTTGCTGTCGGGCAGCAGACGTGGGTCGGCGCCGAAGGTCATGTACACGCCGTCGACATTTGGGGCGCCGCCTGCGGTGGTTACCAGTTCGTCGGTGACGATGCCGTCATCGGACATGAACCTGACGTCCTTCAGGCCCTGCTCGCGCATTTGACGTACCAGTGGCCCGGCCTCCGGGTGCAGGCCGCCGAAATAGACCACATCGGCACCGGTAGAGCGAATCTTGGTCACCAACGCGCTGAAGTCTTTCTCGCCACGGGTCAGGCCTTCGTACAGCACAGGCTTGACGCCGCGCTTCTCCAACTGCGCCTTGGTCGCATCGGCCAGGCCCTGACCATAGGTGTCCTTGTCGTGCACGACGGCAACCTTCTTGCCCTTGAGCACATCGACGATATAGTCACCGGCCACGATGCCCTGCTGGTCGTCACGGCCACACATGCGGAACATGGCGTTCAGGCCGCGCTCGGTCACTTGCGGGTTGGTCGAGCCCGGGGTAATGGCGATGATGCCCGCTTCGTCATACACCTCGGACGCCGGGATGGTGTTCGAAGAGCAGAAGTGGCCCACCACGCCGATCACCTTGTCCTGATCGGCCAGGCGGTTGGCCACGGCCACGGCCTGCTTCGGTTCGCAAGCATCATCACCCGCCACCAAGACGATCTTCTCACCGTTGATGCCACCGGCTTTGTTGATCACGTCGGCTGCCGCCTGGGCACCTTTCATGTACTGCTCGCCAAACGCTGCGTTGGCACCGGTCATCGGGCCCGCGACGCCGATCTTTACGTCGGCCTGAACATACGAAGAAACACCCAGTGCCGTAGCTACGGCCAGTGCCAGGAAACCTTTCTTGTAAAACGTCTGCGACATGAGGTGGTGCTCCTAGAGTTTTTTTTGGTTGGCACTACAACTTCTCAACCCTGTGCTCTGAGCAAGGGCCGTGCCATTGGTTTTGTCTTCCGGGAAAACACACTGTGAAGGTCGCCAGCAGGCGACCGACGGCCTTTTCTTTATTGAGCGTGCAACCGTCTGCCCTGCGGCAGGCGCCACCACACGTACAGACAAGTAGCAACCGTCGAGTGCCATCATTGCAACCCTGGCAAGTGTTTACGTGCAACCGCCCTGTAACAGCGGACGTCACCGAAGTGCACACCGCTGGTGCGCGACTGCTACAGGCAGCACCGTTTGAAGGCTAGCTGGTGCACGGAAAAACACCTGTTTTGCCGGTGCTGGCCTCTTCGCGGATAAACCCGCCCCACTGCCAGCCAGTTCATCGCGATACCTGTGGCACAATAGCCGCCATTCGCCGCTTCTGGAGCCACCCTTGATGAGCGAAAGCGCATTCGCCGAGCGCATCGTGCTCAACCTGCTCGACACTGACTTCTACAAACTCACCATGATGCAGGGCGTGCTGCACAACTACCCGGACGCCGACGTGGAATGGGAATTCCGCTGCCGCAACGGCGAAGACCTGCGCCCTTACCTCGGCGAGATCCGCAACCAGCTCGAACGGCTCAGCGAGCTGACCCTGGATGACGGCCAACTGGCCTTCCTCGAACGTATCAGCTTCCTCAAGCCCGACTTCCTGCGCTTTCTGCGGCTATTCCGCTTCAACTTGCGCTACGTGCGCATCGGCATCGAAAACGATCAGCTGTACCTGCGCCTGCGTGGCCCCTGGCTGCATGTGATCCTCTTCGAAGTGCCCTTGCTGGCCATGATCAGCGAAGTGCGCAACCGCCACCTGCACCCGCACATGCGCCTGGCCGAAGCCCGTGACCAGCTCTACCGCAAGTTCGACTGGCTGCGTGCGCATGCCAGCGAAGATGAGCTGGCCGATCTGCAGGTGGCCGACTTCGGCACCCGTCGGCGCTTCTCCAGCCGCGTGCAGGAAGAGGTGGTACGGGTACTGCGCGATGACTTCCCGGCCCGCTTCGTCGGCACCAGCAACGTCGACCTGGCATGGAAACTGGATATCAAGCCCCTGGGCACCATGGCCCATGAATGGTTCATGGCCCATCAACAGCTTGGGCCGCGGCTGATCGACAGCCAGATCGCCGCGCTGGACTGCTGGGTGCGCGAGTACCGCGGCCTGCTGGGTATCGCCCTGACCGACTGCATCACCATGGACGCCTTCCTCAACGACTTCGATCTGTACTTCGCCAAGCTGTTCGACGGCCTGCGCCACGATTCGGGCGAGCCGGTGGCCTGGGCGGAAAAGGCCATCGCCCATTACCAGAAGCTGGGCATCGACCCCATGACCAAGACCCTGGTGTTTTCCGACGGCCTCAACCTGACCCGCTCGCTGGAAATCTTCCGCGCCCTGCGCGGGCGCATCAACGTCAGTTTCGGCATCGGCACCAACCTGACCTGCGACATCCCGGGTGTGGCACCGATGAACATCGTGCTTAAAATGACCGACTGCAACGGCTCGCCGGTGGCGAAAATCTCCGACGAGGCGGCCAAGACCCAATGCCGCGACGAAAACTTCGTTGCCTACATGCGCCACGTTTTCAAAATCCCCAGCAAGGAGTAACCCATGCAAGCCGTTCAGCGAGAGATTGCCCAAGCGCTCAAGGTGCAGCCGCCGTTCGCCGATGCTGCCGCGCTCGACCAGGAAGTGGCCCGGCGCGTGGCGTTCATCAAGGGCTGCCTGGCCAATGCCCGGCTCAAGACGTTGGTACTGGGCATCAGCGGCGGCGTCGATTCCTTGACCGCCGCCCTGCTCGCCCAGCGCGCGATCAACGAGCTGCGTGCCGAAACGGGCGATGCGGCCTACCGCTTCATTGCCGTGCGCCTGCCCTATCAGGTGCAGCACGACGAGCACGACGCCCAGGCTTGCCTGGAGGTGATCAACGCCGATGAAGTGCACACCGTCGACATCGCACCCGCCGTGCGTGCACTGGCGGCCGAAACCGAGGCGTTGCAAGGGGGTTCGCCGACCCTGGTTGACTTCGTTGTCGGCAATATCAAGGCACGCACGCGCATGGTCGCGCAGTACACGATCGCCGGCGCGCGCGCGGGCCTGGTGATCGGTACCGACCATGCGGCCGAAGCGGTGATGGGCTTCTTTACCAAATTTGGTGATGGCGCGTGCGATCTGGCGCCGCTGAGCGGGCTAGTGAAGCACCAGGTGCGGGCGATTGCACGCAGCTTCGGTGCGCCGGAATCGCTGGTGGAGAAGGTCCCGACAGCGGACCTGGAAGACCTGGCGCCGGGCAAGCCGGACGAGGCGTCACATGGCGTGACCTACCAGCAGATCGATGCGTTCCTGCAGGGTGAGCCAGTCGAGCAGGAAGCGTTCGACATCATCGTCGCCACCTACCGCAAGACCCAGCACAAGCGCGAACTGCCGTTCGCCCCGTAAAAGCTTCGCGGGGCAAGTCGGATCGCCGCACCGCCGCCCCCACTGGCATCAGGCCTGTGGGAGCGGCGGTGCGGCGATCCGACTTGCCCCGCGAATGGAGGGCAAAGCCCTCCCCTCTACGCCATCGTCATTACTTGACGACGACCTTGCCCTTCATCATCGAGATGTGGCCCGGGAAGGTGCAGAAGAAGCTGTAGTCGCCGCCGGCTTCCAGCTTGGTAGCGTCGAATTTGACTTCGGTTTCTTTCTCTGGCGCGCCGATCATCTTGGTGTGAGCGATGATGCCGGCGTTGTCGGCCTTGATGTAGTCCTTATCCAGGCCTTGAGTCATGCCTTCGGTGGCAATGCCCTGCATGTCGGCAGTCTTGCTGATCACCAGGTTATGGCCCATGACGTTCTTCGGCAGGTTGCCGGAATGGGTCAGTTTGACGGTGAATTCCTTGCAGCTCTTGTCGACGGTGATTTCCTTGGTATTGAAGGACATCTGGTCGGTCGAGTCGACAGTTACCGAGCACTCGGCGGCGAAGACAGAGGCGCTGGCGAGGGTCAGCAGGGATACCGCTACAGCTTTCGCAAACATCATGAATCTCCTTGGCAGGGTTTTATCAATTGCGAGACTGCCTGAAACCGTTCAGCCCCTTGCTGATATGGGTCAAGGGGGTGTCAAGTGGCCAGTCAGTTGAATTGTTCAATGGATTGTATACAACCAATCTAAGGGCACATCATGCCCTTTTAATAGGCGATGGGACAACCTCTCATTTAGGAGCAATACCAAATGCCCATGTCCAGCTTTCTGAACAGCCTGCTCGCCGCCTACGCCCAGGGTGCCACTGGCGCCGTCTGCGAATTCTCCCGGCCGGAGTGAAAGCGGCCTTGGAACTGCCAGGCAGGCGCCGTACCCTGTCACCCTGAGTGACTGGAGATGAGCAATGCCTGTACGTTCCGTTTGTGTCTTCTGCGGCGCCAGCATCGGCGCCAACCCTGCCTACCGTGAAGCGGCCGTCGCCCTTGGCCAGGCCATCGCCCGGCGCGGCCTGACCCTGGTCTATGGCGGTGGCGCGGTCGGCTTGATGGGCATCGTCGCCGACGCTGCCATGGCCGCAGGTGGCGAAGTGGTCGGGATCATCCCGCAAAGCCTGCTGGACGCCGAGGTCGGCCACAAAGGCCTGACCCGCCTGGAAGTGGTCGATGGCATGCATGCGCGCAAGGCACGCATGGCCGAACTCAGCGATGCGTTCATTGCACTGCCGGGTGGCCTGGGTACGCTGGAGGAGTTGTTTGAGGTGTGGACCTGGGGGCAACTGGGCTATCACGCCAAGCCGCTGGGCCTGCTCGATGTCAATGGCTTCTATGAAAAGCTGGGCGGGTTCCTCGACCATATCGTCGAAGAAGGTTTCGTGCGGCCGCAGCATCGGGCCATGTTGCTGCTGGGTCAGCAGCCGGATGCGCTGCTGGACGGGATGAACGAGTTCGTCGCGCCGGTGGTGCCGAAGTGGGTCGACAAGCAGCCTGATTGAGCTTGGCATTTTGGGGCTGCTTTGCAGCCCCGCAATGAATCACTCAGCGCGGAATGACAGGCTGACGCGGCTTCTTGCCAGCCTTGCCGCCCTTGGCCGCTTCTTTACGCTCCTTGGCCGCCTGCTGGTTGCGGGCAAACGCATCGGCCTTGGCCTTCTCACGCTTGTCCCACGGCTTGCTGCCATCGCTGCCGCGCGGTGGCAGGCCGGTGTGCTGGGTCAGGATCTTCTGTTCCTTGGCCACCTTGTGGCTGCCAGCTGGGGTCGAGTTCTTGCGCCGGGCACTCTGGTAGCTGTCGGACTGCGGCTGGTGCAACGGGATCAGCTGGTGCTTGCCCGGCCCGATAAGGTCGGCGCGGCCCATGCGCTCCAGCGCCTCGCGCAGCATTGGCCAGCCCTTCGGATCGTGATAGCGCAAGAACGCCTTGTGCAGACGGCGCTGCTCATCGCTCTTGACGATCTCGACCCCTTCGCTCTTGTAGGTCACCTTGCGCAGCGGGTTCTTGCCCGAGTGGTACATCGCCGTGGCCGACGCCATGGGCGACGGGTAGAACGCCTGCACCTGGTCGGCGCGGAAGCCGTTGCCCTTGAGCCACAAGGCCAGGTTCATCATGTCTTCGTCGGTGGTGCCCGGGTGCGCGGCGATGAAGTACGGGATCAGGTACTGCTCCTTGCCCGCCTCTTTCGAGTACTTCTCGAACATGCGCTTGAAGCGGTCATAGGAACCGATACCCGGCTTCATCATCTTGTCCAGCGGGCCACGCTCGGTGTGCTCCGGGGCAATCTTCAGGTAGCCGCCCACGTGGTGGGTAACCAGCTCCTTGACGTACTCCGGCGATTCCACCGCCAGGTCGTAGCGCAGGCCCGAGGCGATCAGGATCTTCTTCACGCCCGGCAAGGCACGCGCCTTGCGGTACAGCTCGATCAGCGAGCTGTGGTCGGTGTTGAGGTTCTCGCAGATACCCGGGAACACGCACGACGGCTTGCGGCAGTGCTTCTCGATCTCGTGGCTCTTGCAGGCGATGCGGTACATGTTGGCGGTCGGGCCGCCGAGGTCGGAGACCACGCCGGTGAAGCCTGGCACCTTGTCACGCATCTCCTCGATCTCGTGCAGGATCGATTCGTGGGAGCGGTTCTGGATGATCCGCCCTTCGTGCTCGGTGATCGAGCAGAAGGTGCAGCCACCAAAGCAGCCGCGCATGATGTTCACCGAGAAGCGAATCATCTCGTAGGCCGGGATGCGCTCCTTGCCATAGGCCGGGTGCGGGACACGCGCGTAGGGCATGCCGAACACGTAGTCCATTTCTTCGGTGGTCATGGGGATGGGTGGTGGGTTGAACCACACATCCACTTCGCCATGTTTCTGCACCAGGGCGCGGGCGTTGCCAGGGTTGGTTTCCAGGTGCAGCACGCGGTTGGCGTGGGCGTACAGCACCGGGTCGTTACGCACTTTTTCGAACGACGGCAGGCGAATCACCGACTTGTCACGGGTCATGCCCGGGCTGTCGAGAATCTGCACCACTTTGGCTTCGTTCGGGTCTTCCACGTCGCCCTTGGCCTGTTCGATGGCGCAGGCCTGGGTGTCCTGGGTGTTGACGTAGGGGTTGATGATCTTGTCGACCCGGCCTGGGCGGTCGATGCGGGTGGAGTCGATCTCGAACCAACCCTGGGGCGTGTCACGGCGCACGAACGCGGTACCGCGCACGTCGGTGATGTGCTCGATGCTCTCGCCCTGGGACAGGCGCTGGGCGACTTCGACGATCGCCCGCTCGGCGTTACCATACAAAAGGATGTCGGCACTGGCGTCGATCAGGATCGAATGGCGCACCTTGTCCTGCCAGTAATCGTAATGGGCGATACGGCGCAGCGAGGCCTCGATGCCACCGAGCACGATCGGCACGTGCTTGTAGGCCTCCTTGCAACGCTGGCTGTACACCAGGCTGGCGCGGTCTGGGCGCTTGCCGGCCATGCCGCCAGGGGTGTAGGCGTCGTCGGAGCGGATCTTCTTGTCCGCGGTATAGCGGTTGATCATCGAGTCCATGTTGCCGGCCGCGACGCCGAAGAACAGGTTCGGCTCGCCCAGCTTCATGAAGTCTTCTTTGGACTGCCAGTTCGGCTGGGCGATGATGCCAACCCGAAAGCCCTGGGCTTCCAGCAGGCGGCCGATGATGGCCATGCCGAACGACGCGTGGTCGACGTAGGCGTCCCCGGTCACGATGATGATGTCGCAGGAATCCCAGCCGAGCTGATCCATCTCCTCCCTGCTCATTGGCAGGAACGGTGCTGGCCCGAAGCATTCGGCCCAGTACTTGGGATAGTCGTAGAGTGGTTTGGCTGCTTGCATGTCAGTGACCGGTTCTGGTGTTCAGGGAAATCGCGGGCGCGGAATATAGCACAAATTTTGATCAAATCCGACGGTGGTTGTCGGATTCATTTGCAACACGAATAACCCCGTGGGGCCGGGCAAGCCCGACCCACAGGGTTGTTATTCGTCGTCGTCGAAGTTGTACATGCCAGGCGCAAGGTTCTCGAAGCGGGTGTACTTGCCGATGAAGGCCAGGCGGATGAAACCGATGGGGCCGTTACGCTGTTTACCGATGATGATTTCGGCAATGCCCTTGTGCTCGGTCTCCGGGTGATACACCTCGTCACGGTAAACGAACATGATCACGTCGGCGTCCTGCTCGATTGCACCGGATTCACGCAAGTCGGAGTTCACCGGGCGCTTGTTCGGCCGCTGCTCCAGGGAGCGGTTGAGCTGCGACAGGGCGATGACCGGGCAGTTGAATTCCTTGGCCAGGGCCTTGAGCGAGCGGGAGATCTCGGAAATCTCGTTGGTCCGGTTGTCACCGGAAGAGCCCGGAATCTGCATCAACTGCAGGTAGTCGACCATGATCATGCCGATCTCACCGTGCTCCCGAGCCAGGCGGCGGGTACGCGCACGCATTTCCGACGGGCTGATGCCAGCGGTATCGTCGATGAACAGCTTGCGGTCGTTGAGCAGGTTGACCGCCGAGGTCAGGCGTGGCCAGTCGTCGTCGTCGAGTTGGCCGGAACGCACCTTGGTCTGGTCGATGCGCCCGAGCGACGAGAGCATACGCATGATCAGCGATTCGCCTGGCATCTCGAGGGAGAACACCAGCACCGCCTTGTCGCTGCGCAGCACGGCGTTTTCCACCAGGTTCATGGCGAAGGTGGTCTTGCCCATCGACGGACGGCCGGCAACGATGATCAGGTCGGCCGCCTGCAGGCCGCTGGTCTTCCCATCCAGGTCGGTGTAACCGGTGGAAATACCGGTAATGTCGCTGTCGGAGTTGAACAGCGTGTCGATACGGTCGATGGCCTTGGTCAACAGCTCGTTGACCCCCACAGGGCCGCCGGTCTTCGGCCGCGCCTCGGCGATCTGGAAGATCTGCCGCTCGGCGTCGTCGAGGATTTCTTCGGCGTTGCGCCCTTGTGGATTGAAGGCGTTGTCGGCGATATCGGTGCTGATGCTGATCAGCTGTCGCAGCGTGGCCCGCTCGCGAATGATCGCGGCATAGGCCTTGATGTTGGCCACCGACGGGGTGTTCTTGGCCAACTCCGCCAGGTAGGCGAGGCCACCGACTTGCGACGACACGCCCTCCTTGTCCAACTGCTCGTGCAACGTGACCACGTCGAACGGGTGGTTCAGGTCGACCAGCTTGTGGATGGCGCGGAAGATCAGGCGGTGGTCATGCCGATAGAAATCGCCATCCGAGACCTGATCCAGTACCCGCTCCCAGGCGTTGTTGTCCAGCATCAGGCCACCGAGCACGGCCTGTTCGGCCTCGATGGAATGCGGCGGCACCTTTAGGGCTGCGGTTTGCAGGTCGAGCTGTTCGGAGGAGGTGATCTCGTTCATGGCCACGAAAGAATTCTGGGGGACGAAAAAGACAAAGGGCACGGCCTGTAGAAGACAGGACCGTGCCCGATGTTAACCGGCTGGGCCGCGGACGGCCAGCCAGTCAGCGCAGCTTAGGCAGCTACGACAACCACGCGTACGGTGGCTTCAACGTCGCTGTGCAGGTGCACGGCTACGTCGTATTCGCCAACCTGACGGATGGTGCCGTTCGGCAGACGCACTTCAGCTTTGGCCACTTCAACGCCGGAGGCGGTCAGGGCGTCAGCGATGTCGTGGGTGCCGATCGAACCGAACAGCTTGCCTTCGTCGCCAGCGGTGGCAGTGATGGTCACTTCCAGCTCGGCCAGTTGGGCAGCGCGGCTTTCAGCCGACGTTTTACGGTCAGCAGCTGCTTTTTCCAGCTCGGCGCGACGCTCTTCGAACGCAGCCAGGTTGGCGGCGTTGGCAACGGTGGCCTTGCCGAATGGCAGCAGGAAGTTACGGCCGTAACCAGCCTTAACTTTTACTTTGTCGCCCAGGTTGCCCAGGTTAGCGACTTTTTCCAGCAGGATCAGTTCCATTTGGTAAAACCTCTTAACTTTTAACCTTCACCGTTCGCGGAGTCATTCCCCTCAGGGGACTTGCGACCGCGAAAATCAATCAGGCTGTCGACAATGGCCAAAACCACGAGCAACGGATAAATCAGCTGCATGATCAGCGGCAGCGTCACGTACATGCCCACCAGCCAGAAACCAGCCAGTCGGCCCTGTGCCACCAGCCCATGCATCAAGGCGATGCCGGCCAGGACGAGCACCAGGCTGGATGCAGAGGCCAGGACGATAAACTGCGGCCCGATGAACGGACCCAGCACCATCACTGCCACCAGCGTCAGCATGGTGACCCGCGGCAACTTCAGGGCGCGAAACTCGCGACCGAAGCCTCCAGGGTTGTACAACGCAGCCTGCCAATACCGCGCCAGCATCAAAGCCAGCACACTGAACAGCTGCAGCATCACCGCCGTTGAAGCGACCAGCACAGGGCCGATCAGCTCACCGGGGATCACCGGTTTGCCTTCGATTTGTGGCAGGGCTTGTACAAGCGCCTTGGCCAACACCTCGAAGGTTTCACGCAGTACCGTGTCCAGGATGAGGCTGTAGACCAACCCCAGCACAACACTGGACATCAACACCCGGCTCCAGGAATGCCCGGCACGCAACAAGGCGGCCAGCCCCAGCGTCCCCAACAGCACCAGCAAGGTGCTTGGGTCGCCAAAGGCCCAGATGGCCACCGCCGGCAAAAGCCCGAACGCGATGACCGTTGAAGCATCCTTGAACCCGCGCCGCAGAAGCACGAGGCTCCCGGCAGCGGCACTCAACCAGAACAACAGCGGTAACACTGCACTGATGACCACCACCAGGGTGGCCTGCACACGACCGCGCATGATGAAATCAGCTAACGCTCGCATGCTTTATCCCTTACTGCTTGTCGACGACCCGGTCTCAGCGGCCGTGGCTGTCGGTGTAGGGCAGCAGGGCCAGGAAGCGGGCGCGCTTGATAGCGGTAGCCAGCTGACGCTGATAACGAGCTTTGGTACCGGTGATACGGCTTGGAACGATCTTGCCGGTTTCGGATACGTAAGCTTTCAGGGTGTTGAGATCTTTGAAGTCGATCTCTTTCACGTCTTCAGCAGTGAAGCGGCAGAATTTACGACGACGGAAGAAACGTGCCATGTAATAGGCTCCTCAAAAGGTCCGTGGATTACTCGTCAGCGTTATCGCTGGAGTCGCTGTCATTGCTGTCATCGCCTTCGGCGGAGTCAGAATGCTCAGGACGCTCACGACGCTCACGGCGCTCGCTGCGGTTCTCTTCTGCCTTGAGCATCTCGGACTGACCGGTTACGGCTTCGTCGCGACGGATGACCAGGTTACGGATCACGGCATCGTTGTAGCGGAAGTTGTCTTCCAGCTCGGCCAGGGCCTTGCCGGTGCACTCAACGTTCAGCATCACGTAGTGAGCCTTGTGAACATTGTTGATTGCATAGGCCAGTTGACGACGGCCCCAGTCTTCCAGGCGGTGGATCTTGCCACCATCTTCTTCGATCAGCTTGGTGTAACGCTCAACCATGCCGCCGACTTGCTCGCTCTGGTCCGGGTGAACCAGAAAGATGATTTCGTAATGACGCATGAATGCTCCTTACGGGTTAGTAGTCTGCCAGAACGCTGGTCAGACAAGGAGTGAATGACACTGTATGTCTTGCCATGGAGGGGAGGCACATAAGCGCCTGCCAGCTCGGCAAGGGGCGCAATTGTAGAGAAGGCGTGGCGCACAAGCAAGGTGATTGGCGATTATTTGAACAGCCGGAAACATATTTTGCCTGCACCAACCCTTCGCGGGGCAAGCCCGCTCCCACAGGCCAACTGCAGCCTCAGCCATTGCAGTAATCCTGTGGGAGCGGGCTTGCCCCGCGAAGAGGCCAGCACAGACTGAATATCAGCGCTTGGCTTGACGCTGGCGCACGGCCTCGAACAGGCAAACGCCGGTCGCGACCGAGACGTTCAGGCTGCTGACGCTACCGCCCATCGGCAACTTCACCAGGAAATCGCAATGCTCACGGGTCAGTCGGCGCATGCCCTTGCCTTCTGCCCCCATGATCATCACCAAAGGCCCGGTCAGGTCCTGCTGGTAAATCTCCTGCTCGGCCTCGCCGGCAGTGCCGACCACCCACAGGCCACGCTGCTGGAGCTTTTCAAGGGTACGCGCGAGGTTGGTCACGGCCACCAGCGGGATCACCTCCGCAGCGCCACAGGCCACCTTGCGCACCACCGGCGTCAGGGTCGCCGACTTGTCCTTGGGCACCACCACCGCCGTGGCACCGGCGGCATCGGCGGTGCGCAGGCAGGCGCCGAGGTTGTGCGGGTCGGTGACACCGTCCAGCACCAGGATCAGCGGCGGCGTTTCGGTGCGCTCAAGCAACTCTTCGAGCATCAACTCGCCCCACACCTGGCTCGGGCTGACCTCGGCGACCACGCCCTGGTGCACGCCTTCGACCCAGGCATCCAGCTCACGGCGCTCGGCCTGGCCGACCGCCACACGGTTTTCCGCGGCCAGCTCCAGCAGCTTCTGCAGGCGGGGCTCGCTACGCCCCTCCGACAGCCAGACCTGCTTGACCCGCTTGGGGTGGTGCTGCAACAACGCCTGCACGGCGTGTACGCCGTAGATCTTTTCCAGCTGACTCATGACTTGCTCTTGCTCTTGCGGGGCGCACCGGACTTCGGCGGGCCTTTGCGATGCTTGGTCGGCTTGCCGGATGGCTTGCCAGCCTTCTCCGACTTGCTGCCGGCAGTGCTGCGCGCGTCGGTCATCAACGCCTTCTTCATCTCGCGGCTTTTGCGCACCTCAGCATTACGCTGCACGGCATCTTTCGGGAAGTAAGCCTCGGAAGCCTCGCTCTTGCGGCTGCGCGGCTTGGGCGTGGCTTTCGCTTCGGTGGCCGGTTGCTGCTGCTCGGGCTTGCCGTCGGTTGGCGCTGCACCGCGCTGCTTGCGACCGATCGGGCCGCTGAGGGTCTTCTCGGAGACTTCGAAGTCGATCTTGCGCTCGTCCAGGTCGACGCGCATGACCTTGACTTCGATGGTGTCGCCCAGGCGGAAGCTGCGCCCGGTACGCTCGCCGGACAGGCGATGGTGGACCGGGTCGAAGTGGTAGTAGTCACCCGGCAGCGCACTGACGTGCACCAGGCCTTCCACGTAGATGTCGGTCAGCTCGACAAACAACCCGAAGCCGGTCACCGCAGTGATCACGCCTGGGAAGGTCTCGCCCACGCGGTCTTTCATGTATTCGCACTTGAGCCAGTTGACCACGTCGCGGGTCGCTTCGTCGGCGCGACGCTCGGTCATCGAGCACTGCTCGCCAAGCTGTTCCAGGGTGTTCTCGTCGTACGGGTAGATACGCGCCTTGGGAATGCTCATGGCACCCGCACGCTTGACGTGCGGGGTATCGACCTTGGAACGGATGATGCTGCGAATGGCGCGGTGCACCAGCAGGTCCGGGTAACGGCGAATCGGCGAGGTGAAGTGGGTGTACGCCTCGTAATTCAGGCCGAAGTGGCCATTGTTGTCGGTGCTGTACACCGCCTGGCTCAGCGAACGCAGCATCACGGTCTGAATCAGGTGGAAGTCCGGGCGCTCGGCGATGCTCGCCAGCAGTGCCTGGTAATCCTTCGGCGACGGGTCCTTGCCCTTGTGCAGCGACAAGCCCAGCTCACCGAGGAAGGCGCGCAGTTTTTCCAGGCGCTCCGGCGGCGGGCCGTCGTGAACGCGGTACAGGGCCGGCACGCCGTGCTTTTGCAGGAACTCGGCGGTGGCCACGTTGGCCGCCAGCATGCATTCTTCGATCAGCTTGTGCGCATCGTTGCGCACGGTCGGACGGATTTCGGCGATCTTGCGCTGGTCACCGAAGACGATGCGGGTTTCCTGGGTCTCGAAGTCGATCGCACCGCGGGTGTGGCGCGCGTCCAGCAGCACCTTGTAGAGCGCATACAGGCTCTTGAGGTCAGGCAGGACTTCCTTGTACTGCTCGCGCAGCGCCTTGCCTTCACGGGTGCGGGAATGCTCGAGCATGCTGCTGACCTTGTTGTAGGTCAGGCGGGCATGGGAGTGGATCACGCCTTCGTAGAACTGGTAGTCGACCATCTGGCCGGCTTTGTTGATGGTCATCTCGCAGACCATGGCCAGGCGATCGACGTGCGGGTTCAGCGAGCACAGGCCGTTGGACAGCTCCTCGGGAAGCATCGGCACCACGCGCTCGGGGAAATACACCGAGTTGCCGCGCTGCTGGGCTTCGACGTCCAGGGCAGAACCCAGGCGCACGTAGCTGGAAACGTCGGCGATCGCCACATACAGGCGCCATCCGCCCGAGAACATGCGCAGCTTGCCCAGTGGCTCGCAATAGACCGCGTCGTCGAAGTCGCGGGCATCTTCGCCGTCGATGGTGACGAAAGGCAGGTGGCGCAGGTCGATGCGCTTTTCCTTGTCCTTGTCTTCCACTTCGGAGCGGAACTTGCGCGCTTCCTTGACCACATCGTCGGGCCAGACGTGCGGAATGTCGTAGCTGCGCAGGGCGACGTCGATTTCCATGCCCGGCGCCATGTAGTTGCCGATCACCTCGACCACATCACCCTGCGGCTGGAAGCGCGGGGTTGGCCAGTGGGTGATTTTGATCTCGACGAACTGGCCGATCTTGGCGCCGCCATTGCGACCGGCGGTCACCAGCACTTCCTGCTGGATCTTCGGGTTGTCCGGCGTCACGTAGCCGATACCGCCCTCTTCGAAGTAACGCCCGACCACGCTTTCGTGGGCACGGGAGATGACTTCTACCAGTACACCTTCACGGCGGCCACGGCGGTCGGTGCCGGAGACACGCGCCAGGGCGCGGTCGCCGTCGAACACCAGACGCATCTGCGAAGGGCTGAGGAACAGGTCGTCGCTCTTGTCATCAGGGATGAGGAAGCCAAAACCATCGCGATGGCCGGAAACGCGGCCACAGATCAGGTCCAGCTTGTCTACCGGGGCATAGGTGCCGCGCCGGGTATAGATAAGCTGGCCATCGCGCTCCATGGCACGCAGACGGCGGCGCAGGGCTTCAATCTGGTCTTCCTCGTACAGACCGAATTCTGCCGCCAGCTCCTCGCGGGCGGCCGGCTCGCCGCGATCGGCAAGACGCTGGAGGATCAGCTCACGGCTGGGGATAGGGTTGTCGTATTTTTCCGCTTCGCGAGCGGCCTCGGGATCGAGGGATTGCCAATCGGCCATCAGAAGGGGTTCACCTTGGGGTATATAGATAGGAATTCTGGCATAGGCGTATTGAAACCGGAAATGTCAGCCTTGGACAGCCCCCCAGCAATGAGTCGAGGAAGTCGTAATAGGGCTGAAGAATCAACAAGTTGAATTTTTTGAAATTTTTTTCTACCAGGGGCTTTACAGCCTACAGGACCGTCCGTATAGTGCGCACCACAACGACGGACAGACGACGTTGTAGTTGAGATGAAACGC
The DNA here is from genome assembly GCF_900187555.1 of Pseudomonas sp. Irchel s3f19. NCBI lineage: Bacteria > Pseudomonadati > Pseudomonadota > Gammaproteobacteria > Pseudomonadales > Pseudomonadaceae > Pseudomonas > Pseudomonas sp. Irchel s3f19. The sequence goes on from NZ_FYDW01000002.1 coordinate 269,063, forward strand.
GATGTAAAGCATCATGTGACCTCGACGAAATGTGTGCCCAGGTGGCGGAATTGGTAGACGCGCTGGTTTCAGGTATCAGTGACCGCAAGGTCGTGGAAGTTCGAGTCTTCTCCTGGGCACCAAGTATTATCAAGTAATAGATGACCAAGGATCTATTACTACTGTGTGAAAGCGAACGATAGTCGCCTTCATCAGACGATGTAAAGCTTTGCCCAGGTGGCGGAATTGGTAGACGCGCTGGTTTCAGGTATCAGTGACCGCAAGGTCGTGGAAGTTCGAGTCTTCTCCTGGGCACCATACAAAAACCCACTAGCTTGCTAGTGGGTTTTTTCTTGCCTGCGTTTTCTGTTTCCCCTCCCCTTTGCGCACGACACCCTCGCGCACTCCACCACTCGACGATCGTCTCGCGATGAATTTCTTGTCACCCGGCCACCTGAGAAACGATTTCGTTTACCATTGTTTCCAAATATGTAGCCGTAAGCGAGGAAGTACCCGCATGACGATCCGTCCGCAACCGCTGATGCGCACCCTGGCCGCCGCTGTACTGAGCCTGGTGATCGGCGCGCCGGCCGCCATGGCAGACGCACCGGTAACACTGACCCTGTACAACGGGCAGCACAAGGAAATCGGCGACGCCATCGCCAAGGCCTACGAGGCCAAGACTGGCATTCACATCAATATCCGCAAGGGCAGCAGCAACCAGCTGGCCAGCCAGATCATCGAAGAAGGCGAGCGCTCGCCGGCCGATGTCATCTACACCGAAGAGTCGCCGCCGCTGAACAACCTGGGCGAACTGGGCCTGCTGGCGAAGATCGACGACGCCACCTTGAACATGCTTCCCAAGGAATACGTGGCTGCCAACGGCACCTGGATGGGCGTTACCGCGCGTACCCGCGTCGTGGTGTTTAACCCCAAGCAAATCGATGAGAAAGACCTGCCGCAATCGGTAATGGACTTCGCCAACCCTGAGTGGGATGGCCGCGTCGGCTTCGTACCGACCAGCGGTGCCTTCCAGGAACAGGCCGTGGCCATTCTGAAGATGCACGGGCGTGACGCTGCCGAAGAGTGGCTGACCGGCCTGAAAGCCTTCGGCAAGACCTACACCAACAACATGGTGGCGCTCAAGGCCGTGGAAAAAGGCGAAGTCGCCGCCGTGCTGGTGAACAACTACTACTGGTATGCCCTTGAGCGTGAGCGCGGCAAGCTGGACTCCAAGCTGTACTACCTGGCCGACGGCGATGCCGGGGGCCTGGTGACCATCTCTGGCGCCGCCGCAGTCAAGGCCAGCAAGCACCCCAAGGAAGCCCAGGCCCTGCTCAACTGGATGGCCAGCGAAGAAGGCCAGCGCGTGATCACCCAGACCACCGCCGAATACCCACTGCACAAGGGCATGGTGTCCGACCGTGGCTTGAAGCCGTTCGAAGAGCTGCGCCCGCCGAAGATCTCGCCGGCCGACCTTGGCAACGCCGAGGAAGCGCTGGAGCTTGAACGTGAGGTCGGCCTGCTCTGATGACCGCCGCCCTGTCCGAGCCGGTGCCGGTACGCTTCGTACCGCGCCGCAAGCGCCCCTCGATCTGGGTGGTGCTGCCTGTGCTGTTTCTGGTGGCGATGAGCCTGCTGCCGCTGGCGTATGTCGCCCTCAAGGCCTGGGAAGCAGGCTGGCGAGAGGCCCTGCATCTGCTCTGGCGCCCGTTCGTCTGGGGCCTGATGCGCAACACCCTGATGCTCATGTTCGGGGTGACGCTGGTGTGCATGGTGGTCGGGCTGGCCCTGGCCTGGCTGCTCGAACGCAGCAACCTGGCGGGCCGTCGGCTGTGGGGCGTAGTGCTGTGCTTGCCGTTCGCAGTGCCCTCGTTCGTCAGCAGCTTTACCTGGGTATCGCTGAGCTCGGACTTCGAAGGCCTCGGCGGGGCCATCCTGGTCATGGCCCTGTCCAAGTATCCCCTGGTGTTCCTTCCAGTGGCCGCCACCCTGCGCAACGTCGACACCTCGCTTGAAGAGTCGGCACGCACGCTGGGCTGCAGCCGCTGGGGGGTGTTCGTCAAGGTGACCCTGCCGCTGCTGTGGCCATCGATGCTGGGCGGCGCGCTGCTGATTGCCCTGCACATGCTGGTGGAATTTGGCGCCTTGTCGATTCTTGGCCTGCAGACCTTCACCACGGCTATCTATCAGCAGTTCGAGCTGGAGTTCAGCAACGCCAACGCTGCCATGCTCTCGGCCGTGCTGCTGGCGCTGTGCCTGATCATGCTGTGGCTGGAGCTGCGGGTGCGCGGCAAGGCCCGCCATGTGCGCATCGGCCAAGGCGTGGCGCGCCGCGCGCAACCGGTGCGCCTGCGCGGCTGGGCGCCGTTGGCGCAGCTGTTCTGCGTGGCCCTGGCGGTACTGGGCAGCGGCATCCCACTGGCGATGCTCGGCTACTGGCTGAGTGTCGGCTCGTCGGCAGCGTTCCCGGTGGCGGAAATCTCCAAAGCGCTGCTCACGTCGCTGTCGGTGTCGCTTGGCGGCGCGGGCTTGTGCGTGTTGCTGGCACTGCCGATCAGCTTCCTGGTGGTGCGCTACAAAGGCCGCCTGGCGATCTGGGCCGAACGCCTGCCCTACCTGCTGCATGCCCTGCCGGGCCTGGTGATCGCGCTGACCCTGGTGTTCTTCGCCTTGCACTATGTGCCGGCGCTGTACCAGACCACTGCCCTGTTGTTGCTGGCCTACGGGTTGCTGTTCCTGCCGCTGGCCCAGGCCCCGGTACGCACCGCCTTGAACAAGGCCTCGCCCACCCTCGAAGAGGCCGCTCGCACCCTGGGCGCCAGCAGCTTCACGGCGTTTTGCCGGGTGACGCTGCCGATCATCTTCCCAGCCTTGGCGGCGGCGTTCGCGCTGGTGTTCCTCGATGCCATGAAGGAGCTGACCGCTACCCTGCTACTCAGCCCGACCGGCATGACCACCCTGGCCACCGAGGTCTGGGCACATACCGCCAACGTCGAGTTTGCAGCGGCGGCGCCTTATGCAGCGCTGCTGATCGTGGTGTCGGGGTTGCCGGTGTATTTGCTGACGACGCGGATGTATTTGAACAAGGCGTGATGTGTACGCCTTGAGTCATTGATCGCAGCATAAATCGAGCGCCGCCCGCGCGGCGCTTCGCGGGACAAGCCCGCTCCCACATCCGTTTCGGGCCAGTGAGTCCTGTTATATAGGCGCGCGCCCCCTTGCTTGTACGGCGCGATATTGAGCCGGGCGCCAAGGGGTCGCGCGCCAATGCCCCAGGAATAACTGGCCCGAAACGGATGTGGGAGCGGGCTTGTCCCGCGAAGCGCCGCGCGGGCGGCGCTCGATCTGATAGGCGCAGAAAGACGCCCGGCGAACACAAGCTCCCCCACTCATCTCAAGCCCTGAACTGCCCCAGGCTAGCCCGTAACTGCGCCGCCAGGTCATCCAGCACCTTACTGCTGGCCGTAGTCTGCATCACCACCTCAGCCGAACGTTCAGCCTGGGCATGGATGGTCTCCACCCGCCCGCGCACCGCCTGCGCCCCATGCGCCTGCTGTTCTGCCGCGCGGGTCGCCAGCCCGATCGCCGCATGCACCTGCTCCACCGCCACCTGCACCGACTGCTGGCGGCGCTCGTTCTCGCGCAGCACCAACAACCCTTCACTGGCCTTGAGCCCCGCCTGGCTGATGGTTGCCACCGCCTCCTTGGCGCCTTTTTGCAGCGCGGCAATATGCGCCTGGATATCCCCCGTCGAGCTTTGCGTCTTGCTGGCCAGCGCACGCACCTCATCGGCCACCACGGCAAACCCACGCCCGGTCTCCCCGGCCCGCGCTGCTTCAATTGCCGCGTTCAACGCCAGCAGGTTGGTCTGTTCGGCAATGCCGTGGATCACCGTCAGTACCACCTCGATCTGCTCACTCTGCTTGGCCAGCCGTTCGATCACATGGGAGCCGGTCTCCACCTGCCCTGCCAAGCTCTCGATCAAACCGGCGAGCTGGGTCGAGGTGCGGCTGTTCTCATCCGTCGCCTGGCGGATGTCCACTACTTGCTGCAAGGCCGACTGCATGGCGTGGCTCTCGGCCTGCGCCTCATCGGCCATGCTCGACAGATCACGCAGGCTGGCAGCCACTTCATCCCGTTGCAGCGCAGCAGCGGCATCGGCGCCGGCATTGCGCTGGGCCATGGCACCAATCTCGACGCCGGTACGCTGCGCCACCTCGCCGGCTTCACGCACAATGGGCTGCAGCTTGTCGACGAAGCGGTTGACCGCCGAAGCCATGTCGCCGATCTCGTCGCGGCTGTCGAGGCTGACGCGCTTGGTCAGGTCGCCTTCGCCAGCGGCCAGATCGTTCAGGGCATCGATCAACAGGCGCAGCTTGCTGAGCACGCGGCGACCCAGCACCACCGCCACCACCAGCAACACACCAAGGCCCACCAGTACCAGGCCCAGGCCAATGCGCCAACGCAGTTCGGCAGCGGCTTCGCGCACGGTCTGCGCGGTATTGGCCTGCATGGCGGTGGCACTGCCCTGCGCCGTTTCCAGGCGTTCACGCAGGGCCTTGCCACTGTCGGTGGCGGCGCCATTGAGGCTATCACCCACCAGTTGCTCACCACTGGCGATCAAGGCAGCAAAACGCTGGTCAAGGGCCGCCAGCTCCTGATCGACGCCGGCAGTGGAAACACCCATCAGCACCTTGCCAATTTCCGCGCCATTCGGGTTGATCGACGCCTCGACGAAATACACCGCCGGGTCGCGGCGCGCCGCCTCGATGACCTTGTCCAGCGCCCGCTCGCCCTGCCCCTTCTCCATCAACGCCTGGTTGATCGGGTTTTGCCGGTTGAGGTAGCGGGTCAGGTGCTGGCCCTGGGCGTCGTCGTAGACCACGAACAGCACATTGGGGTTGCGCTGGGCACGCCGGGCGAAATCGGAGAGCACCGGCACGTCGTTGTCCCAGATCGCCCGCGGCGCCACCGAGGCCAGCAGCTCGGCCATGTCGTTGGCGGAATCCTTGAGGTTCTTTTCCAGGGTCGTGCGCAGTTGCTGCTGCTCGTTCTGCAGGCGCGTGGACAACCCCGCGCTCAGGCGCTGACGCGTGCTGCTGGAGAGGCTGTCGAGGCCCGAGCGCACCTCCTGCCCGGCCTGCTCAAGCTCGCTGGCAAGCTTGCGGCTGTCGGTACCCAGGCGCTCGCCAAGGTCAGCCTCCAGGGCGGTGACGGTGCTTCGGGTCAGCGCAACGGCCACCAGTACCTGCACCAAAAGGGCGATACCAAGGGCAACAAACACAGGCCGCAAAAGGCGGCTTCGTAACAGTGAGAGGATGGCAGACACGGTGTAACCCTCGTGTTTACTGGCGCCACTATTTTGATGGCATCTACAGAAACTTCTTACAGCAAGGGTTATGCCGGGAACAGCAGGGATATGCGCCAAGGTCTAGCAGCCCAGGCCTACAAACAAAAACGCCGCGATCCCTTGCGGGGTCGCGGCGTCAGATCAGCCTGGAAAGCGGATCAGGCGAACGGATGACGCAGCACGATGGTCTCGTTGCGGTCCGGGCCGGTGGAGATGATGTCGATCGGCGCGCCGGTCAGCTCCTCGATACGCTTGATGTAAGCGCGAGCAGCTTCTGGCAACTCTTCCAGGGTCTTGGCACCCAGGGTCGACTCGCTCCAGCCTGGCATCTCTTCGTACACCGGCTCCAGGCCGATGTAGCTGTCGGCATCGGAAGGCGCGTCGATGACAGCACCGTTCTCGTTCTTGTAGCCAACGCAGATGTTGATGGTTTCCAGGCCGTCCAGTACGTCCAGCTTGGTCAGGCAGATACCCGAGATGCTGTTGACGTCGATGGCGCGACGCAAGATGACGGCATCGAACCAGCCGCAGCGACGGGCACGGCCGGTGGTCGAACCGAACTCATGACCACGCTTGGCCAGGGTAGCGCCAGTCTCGTCGAACAATTCGGTCGGGAACGGGCCGGAACCGACACGGGTGGTGTAGGCCTTGGTGATACCGAGGATGTAGTCCAGGTACATCGGGCCAACGCCGGAGCCGGTCGAGATACCGCCAGCGGTGGTGTTGGAGCTGGTGACGTACGGGTAGGTACCGTGGTCGATGTCCAGCAGCGAGCCCTGGGCGCCTTCGAACATGATGTCCTTGCCGGCGCGGCGCAGGTTGTGCAGTTCGGCGGTGACGTCGAGCATCATCGGCTTGAGCTGCTCGGCGTAGGCCATGCACTCGTCCAGGGTCTGCTGGAAGTCGATGGCCGGCTCTTTGTAGTAGTTCACCAGCTGGAAGTTGTGGTAGTCCAGCAGCTCACCGAGCTTGGCGGCGAAACGCTCACGGTGGAACAGGTCACCGACGCGCAGGCCACGGCGTGCGACCTTGTCTTCGTATGCTGGGCCGATACCACGGCCGGTGGTGCCGATCTTGGCTTCGCCACGGGCTTTCTCGCGGGCCTGGTCCAGGGCCACGTGGTACGACAGGATCAGCGGCGCAGCCGGGCTGATGCGCAGGCGCTCGCGCACCGGTACGCCCTTCTCTTCCAGCTTGGTGATTTCACGCATCAGGGCATCTGGAGCAACGACCACGCCGTTGCCGATCAGGCACTGAACGCCTTCACGCAGGATGCCCGACGGAATCAGGTGCAAAACGGTTTTTTCACCGTTGATCACCAGGGTGTGGCCCGCGTTGTGGCCACCCTGGTAGCGCACTACGGCGGCAGCATGTTCGGTCAGCAGATCGACGATCTTGCCTTTGCCCTCATCACCCCACTGGGTGCCCAGGACGACGACATTCTTACCCATTACATTGGTCCTCATTCACGCAAACTTGGTTGCCGGCCTACTGCCGACGCAGAAACTCACTGGGTCAGCGGCAGAACCTGCCAGCGCCCGTCTTGCTGAATCAATTGCCGATCACAATCCGCCTCGAGAGCAGCACTCAACGGCTGGCCAGGCAAAGCCTGGACCACACGCTGGCCCTCGTTGCGCAACTGGCAGACCTGCTGCCAGAGGGCCGCGTCGCCACTGTCAGGCATCCAGATGCCGCCAGTTGGCAATACGACCTCCGCTCGCCCCAGTGTGACCAGGGTCTTCAAATCCGTGGAGAATCCGGTGGCCGGGCGTGCCCGGCCAAAATCGGCGCCGATGTCGTCATAGCGACCGCCCTGAGCGATCGATTGACCTTCGCCCGGCACGAACACAGCGAACACCACGCCGGTGTGGTAGTTGTAGCCACGCAGCTCGCCCAAGTCGAAGTACAGCGGCAGGTCCGGGTAGCGCGACGCCAGGCGATCGGCGATCGCCAGCAGGTCGTCCAGCGCTGCCAGCACGCTGGCCGGGGCACGGCCCAGGCGCACGCGGGCTTCGGCCAGCACTTCACGGCCACCACACAGCTCGACCAGGGCACGCAGCATGTTGCCCAGGTCTTTAGGCAGGTCGGCAGTCAGTGCCTGCACTTCATCGACCGACTTGCGCTGCAGAGCATCGAACAGCTGCTGCTCGACTGCACCCGACAGCCCGGCGGCACGCGCCAGGCCGCGGTAGATGCCGACATGGCCAAGGTCCATGTGCACATCCGCGACGTCGGTCAGTTGCAGCGTGGCGAGCATCAGGCTGATGACTTCGACATCGCTGGTGGGGCTGGCATCGCCGTACAGCTCGGCGCCCAGCTGGATCGGGCTGCGCGAGGTCGACAGTGCACGCGGCTGGGCGTGCAGCACGCTGCCGGCATAGCACAGGCGGCTCGGGCCTTCACGGCGCAGGGTGTGGGCGTCGATACGCGCCACCTGCGGGGTGAAGTCGGCACGGAAGCCCATCAGGCGTCCGGACTGCGGGTCGACCACCTTGAAGGTGCGCTGATCCAGGTCCTGGCCGGCGCCGGTAAGCAGCGACTCCAGGTACTCGATATGCGGGGTGACAACCAGTTCGTAGCCCCAACTCTGGAACAGGTCCAACACCTGGCGACGCGCGATCTCGATGCGCGCAGCCTCAGGTGGCAGTACTTCCTCGATGCCATCTGGCAGCAGCCAGCGGTCTACCGTTGCCATTACGCCATTTCCCCTCTGGTCCGGGCGGCCTGCCTGTGGCGAGCCGTCAGTAAAGCAGGTATCGGCGCACAGCAGCGGGCAGCACTGATCCCAGCGCAGCCACCGTACCCAATACCCTCGAATTGCCTTGCGACCTGACCAAACCGTCAACTGGCCGTGTGCCAATCAACCTTGCAGACGCAAAAAAGCCGGGAAATTTCCCGGCTGCCTCATCATACACCCCTTTTCATTCAGGATGCACCCCGCCTGGTGTTTTAGCTGCCAGGCGGGGCGTTACCCCAATGAAAACGGGCTCAGAGCATCAAGGCTTGCTCTTGTCCAGGTAGCGGAAGAACTCGTTCTTCGGGTCCAGGACCAGCACGTCGCTCTTGCTGGAGAAGCTTTCGCGGTACGCCTGCAGGCTACGGTGGAACGCATAGAAATCAGCGTCCTGGGTGTAGGCCTTGGCGTAGATGGCGGCCGCCTGGGCGTCACCGTCACCGCGGGTTTCTTCAGCTTCACGGTAGGCTTCGGCCAGCAGTACACGGCGCTGACGGTCGGCATCCGCACGGATACCCTCGGCCAACTCGTTACCTTTGGCGCGATGCTCGCGAGCCTCACGTTCACGCTCGGTGCTCATACGGTCGAACACGCTGCGGTTGACTTCCTTCGGCAGGTCGATGGCCTTGACGCGAACGTCGACCACCTCGATACCCAGCTCCTTGTTGGCCATGCGGTTCAGCGAAGCGGTGATGTCAGCCATCAACGCGTCACGCTCACCGGATACCACTTCGTGCAGGGTACGTTTACCGAACTGGTCACGCAGGCCGCTTTCCAGACGACGCGACAGACGTTCGTCGGCGATCTGCTTGAGGCCGGACGTGGCGGTGTAGAAGCGCTCGGCATCCTTGACGCGCCACTTGGCGTAGGCGTCGACCATGACCGCTTTCTTCTCCAGGGTCAGGAACCGCTGGGTCGGAGCATCAAGGGTCATCAGACGGGCGTCGAACTTGCGCACCTGGTTCACATAAGGAACCTTCACATGCAGGCCTGGCTGGACATCCGCCTGGACCACACGGCCGAATTGCAGCAGCACGGCGCGTTCGGTCTGCGAGACGATGTAGAAGCAGTTCCAGGCCACGACGGCCAGCACCACAGCGGCGATCAGGGCGATCAGCGATCTATTGCTCATCAGCGGCTCTCCCTAGTGCGCAGCGGCTGTTGTTGCTGTTGCAGGTCCTGCGCCGCACGCGCGGCCGCATCGTTGACCGACGCAGACACGCTGCTGGTCGGTGCGGACGTGTTGCGGCTGCCTTCGACCATCTTGTCCAGCGGCAGGTAGAGCAGGTTGTTCTGCCCGTCCTTGGTTGCCACCATGACCTTGCTCGAATTGCTGTAGACCTCTTGCATGGTTTCGAGGTACAGACGTTGACGGGTCACGTCAGGTGCCTTGTGGTACTCGGTAACCAGCTTGGTGAAGCGGTCGGCCTCACCCTTGGCGCGGGCAATCACTTCGTCGCGGTAACCGTTGGCATCCTCGATGATGCGCTGGGCCTGACCACGGGCTTCCGGCACCACGCCATTGGCGTAGGACTCGGCCTGGTTGCGGGCACGCTGCTCATCTTCGCGGGCGCGGATCACGTCGTCGAAGGCTTCCTGCACTTCGCGCGGGGCTGCCGCGCTCTGTACGTTGACCTGGGTGACGGTGATACCGGTGCGGTAGTTGTCGAGGAAGCGCTGCAGGCGCTCGCGGATGTCCACGGCCATCTGCTCACGGCCTTCGGTCAGCACCTGGTCCATCGAGGTGGAACCCACCACGTGGCGCAGGGCACTGTCGGTCGCATGCTGCAGGCTCACCTCTGGCTGGTCGACGTTGAGCACGAAGTCCTGCAGGTTGGTGATCTTGTACTGGACGGTCAGCGGCACCTCGACGATGTTCTCGTCTTCGGTCAGCATTTGCCCCTGCTTGGTGTAGGCACGCTCACGCGTGACGTTTTCCAGGTACTTGCGATCGATCGGCGGGAAGTAGATGTTCAGGCCGGGACCTACCGTCTCGTAGTACTTGCCGAAGCGCAGCACAACGGCTTGCTCCTGCTCGTCCACCACGTACACGGCACTGTACAGCCAGATAGCCGCCAGCACCGCCAGGCCAATGCCCAGCAGGCCGTAGCCGCCACCCCTGCCGACATTGCGGTCACCGCCGCCACGTTTCTTGCCGCTGCCGAACATGCCGTTCAGGCTGTCCTGCAGTTTGCGGAAGGCCTCGTCCAGATCCGGCGGACCTTTCTTGTCACCACCGCCGCCACCGCCACCACGGCGGCCGCCCCAGGGATCCTGATTGTTCGAGTTGCCACCCGGCTCGTTCCAAGCCATAGCGCTCTCCATCTGATAAAGCAAAGACGCGCCCACGGCGCGCCGTCCAATGCTACAGAATGCCTGTCACTGCTGCCCGGCGACCTCGACGAGCATTTATTGCAAAGTGTGTTGCTCGACAAACACTTGCGGCTCCATGCCTTCGCGGCTGACCAGACGATTCAACTCGACCCTGGGCAGTCGCACGCTCAGCAGGCTGCGCCCTTCTTCATCATGCTCTTCACTCTGCACCGCCCCCAAGGCAAAGAATTGCGCGCGCAAGCGGGCAAAACGCTGCTCCAGGCACAGGGTGCCGACAAACAGATCATCCCCCAGCAACTCGGCAATCGCCTGGCCAACCAGCTCCAGGCCACGCCCGTCTCGTGCCGATACCCAGACCCGCTCCGGCTTGCCATCGGCATCGCGCTGGATCTGCGGCTCGACATCTTCAAGCAGGTCGAGTTTGTTATACACCTCAAGGATCGGCAAGCCTTCGGCGCCGATCTCGCCCAATACCGCCAGAACCTGTTCGATCTGCTCCATGCGGTCGGGCTCATGCGCATCGATCACATGCAGCAGCAGGTCGGAGTTGCTCGACTCTTCGAGCGTAGCCCGAAAAGCCTCGACCAGCTTGTGCGGCAGGTGGCGAATGAAGCCGACAGTGTCGGCCAGCACGATTGGCCCAAGGTCATCCAGCTCGAGCCGGCGCAAGGTCGGGTCGAGGGTGGCGAAGAGCTGGTCGGCGGCGTAGACGTCGGATTGAGTCAGGGCGTTGAACAGGGTGGACTTGCCGGCGTTGGTGTAACCCACCAGCGAGACCGACGGCAGCTCGGCGCGGCGTCGGCCGCGACGGGCCTGTTCGCGCTGGCTACGCACTTTTTCAAGGCGTGCCTTGATCTGTCGCAGGCGCACCCGCAGCAGGCGGCGGTCGGTTTCCAGCTGGGTTTCACCCGGACCGCGCAGGCCGATACCGCCTTTTTGCCGCTCAAGGTGCGTCCAGCCGCGTACCAGCCGCGTGCTCATGTGCTCGAGCTGGGCCAGTTCGACCTGCAGCTTGCCTTCATGGGTACGCGCCCGCTGGGCGAAGATATCGAGAATCAGCCCGGTGCGATCAAGCACGCGACACTCGAAGACACGTTCGAGGTTGCGCTCCTGGCTGGGCGTGAGGGTGTGATTGAAAATCACCAGGTCGACCTCATCGGCGTTGACCCGGTCGCGCAATTCTTCGACCTTGCCGCTGCCAATCAGGTATTTGGCCGTAGGCTGATGCCGTGACACGGTCACCAGCGAGACGATGTCCGCCCCGGCCGACAAAGCCAACTCCTGAAACTCCTGCGGGTCTTCGCGCGCCTCAGGGTTCTGTCCTTCCAAGTGAACGAGCAGCGCCCGCTCACCACCACCGTGGCGCTCAAAGAACAATGCAGGCTCCTATCAGGCGTTGCCTGGCTCGCTGTCACCGTGTTCGGAATCGGACGGGCTTGGCAGGCGAACCGGACGCGCAGGCACCACAGTCGAAATGGCGTGCTTGTACACCATCTGGCTGACGGTGTTCTTCAGCAGCACAACGAACTGGTCAAACGATTCGATCGAGCCCTGCAGCTTGATCCCGTTGACCAGGTAGATGGAAACCGGAACCTTTTCTTTTCTCAAAGTGTTCAAGTAAGGGTCTTGTAGCGAATGCCCTTTTGACATATGCCGCACTCCTGTAAGGATAAATAATAGAAAATCAAGAAAATCGATAAATTAGGCCGCCCCTTCGCAAGAATAGACGGCAATTAGCAGGGACTCAGCTCAATATGGAGACGCTTCCCAGGTATTTCAAGGTGCGGGACAGATTGTCGCAGGCCAGGCTGTCGAGCCAGTGGACGTCGGACCAACCGCGCAACCAGGTGAACTGTCGCTTGGCCAGCTGGCGAGTGGCAATGATACCGCGCTCTCGCATCTCATTCTCACTTAGCCTGCCATCCAGGTAGTCCCAGACCTGCCTGTACCCCACAGCCCGTATAGACGGCAACCCGGCGTGCAAGTCACTTCTGGCTCGCAGCGATCGGACCTCGTCGATGAAGCCCTGTTCCAGCATCTGCGAAAATCGTAACGCAATTCGCTGATGCAAAATGTGACGATCTGTAGGAGCAATCGCCAAACTCGCGACAGTATAGGGCAAATGTCCGTCAGCGCCTGCGTCTGCGCCGCGACTTTCCGCGTATTGACGCTGGCGATGAGCCGTCATGCTCTCGCCACTGACCCGGTAAACCTCAAGCGCACGTATCAGCCGCTGCGGGTCATTCGGATGGATGCGCGCCGCCGATTCCGGGTCCACTTCGGCCAGCTGACGGTGCAATTCGGCCAGGCCCAGTTCACGCGCCTGGGCTTCCAGCTCGGCACGCACGCTGGCGTCGGCCGGCGGCATGTCCGCCAGGCCATCGATCAAGGCTTTGTAATACAGCATGGTACCGCCGACCAGCAGCGGGATCTTGCCGCGCGCAGTGATTTCGGCCATTGCCTGCAAGGCATCGGTGCAAAAATGTGCGGCGGAGTAGCTTTCGGCCGGGTCGAGAATGTCGATCAAACGGTGTGGGTGAGCCGCAAGCAGCTCTTTGGAAGGCTTGGCGGTACCGATGTCCATCCCGCGGTAGACCAGCGCCGAATCGACACTGATCAGCTCGCAGGGCAGGGCCTTGGTCAGCTCGATGGCCAGGTCGGTCTTGCCGGCCGCCGTCGGGCCCATGAGGAATATTGCTGGGGGCTTGCCGCTCATGTCATCGACCGCGCAGGAAAAGTTTGTCCAGATCGTCCAGGCCCATTTGGGTCCAGGTCGGGCGGCCATGATTGCACTGGCCGCTGCGCTCGGTGCTTTCCATGTCGCGCAGCAGTGCGTTCATCTCGGGGATGGCCAGGCGCCGGTTGGCGCGCACGGCGCCGTGGCAGGCCATGGTGCCGAGCAATTCGTTGAGGTGCGCCTGAATGCGGTCGCTGGTGCCGTATTCCATCAGGTCGGCGAGCACATCCTGTACCAGGCGGTTGGCCTCGGCCTGCTTGAGCAACGCCGGGATCTGCCGGATCGCCAAAGTCTCGGGGCCCAGGCGCTGCAGCTCGAAGCCCAGGCGCTGGAACCACTGGGCGTGTTCCTCGGCGCAGTCAGCTTCGCGCTGGCTCATCGCCAGCGATTCGGGCACCAGCAGTGGCTGACCGCTCAAGCCTTCGCTGGCCATGGCCACCTTGAGCCGCTCGTACATGATCCGCTCATGCGCAGCGTGCATGTCCACCAGCACCAGGCCGACGGCGTTCTCGGCCAGAATATAGATGCCCTTGAGCTGGGCCAGGGCGTAGCCCAGCGGTGGAATATCACCCTGGCTTTCGGGCAGCGACGACGGCGTCTCGGCGACGTCGGCCAGCGGCTTGTAGAACTCGCGATAGACGGCTTGCGACTCGGCTGTCGGCAACGGCTGGGACGGGCGCGGGCTGTACTGGGACTGATAGCCCGCGCCACTGCCACCATTGGAAATCGAAAACTGAGGTGCCCGAGGCTGTTCGAGCACCGGCGAGGCCAGGCGCATCTCACCCTGAGGCCCGAATTCACCGGCCTGTTGGCCACTGGGGCGAACGATTTCGGCAACGGCGGCGGGCGCGGCCAACTGGTCTTCCGGGCGCACATCGGCCAGGGCACGGTGCAAGGTACCGTAAAGGAAGTCGTGCACCGAACGCCCTTCGCGAAAGCGCACTTCGTGCTTGGTCGGGTGCACGTTGACGTCGACGCCGTTAGGCTCAAGCTCCAGGAACAGCACGAAGGTCGGGTGCCGACCGTTGAACAGCACGTCCCGGTACGCCTGGCGCACAGCGTGGGCCACCAGCTTGTCGCGCACCGCCCGGCCGTTGACGAAGAAGTACTGCAGGTCGGCCTGGCTACGCGAGAAGGTCGGCAGCCCTACCCAGCCCCACAGGCGTAGGCCGTTGCGCTCGACATCGATGGGCAGCGCCTGCTCCATGAAGCCAGGCCCGCAAATGGCGCCGACCCGCCGCGCACGCGCGGTTTCATCATGGGCCTCGTGCAGGCTGAGGATGCTCTTGCCGTTGTGGCGCAGGTGGAAACCAACATCGAAGCGGGCCAGGGCCAGGCGGCGGATGACTTCCTGCAGGTGGTCGAATTCGGTCTTCTCGGCCTTGAGGAACTTGCGCCGCGCCGGGGTGTTGAAGAACAGGTCGCGCACCTCGACCGATGTACCGACCGGGTGCGCGGCAGGCTGCACGCGCGGGGTCATGTCGCGGCCTTCGGTCTCGACCTGCCAGGCCTCGCCGGCACTGGCCGTGCGTGACGTCAGGGTCAGGCGCGCCACCGAACTGATCGAGGCCAGGGCCTCCCCCCTGAAACCGAGGCTCAGCACGCCTTCGAGGTCTTCCAGCTCACGGATCTTGCTGGTGGCGTGACGGGCCAGGGCCAACGGCAGGTCGTCGGCGGAGATCCCGCCGCCATCGTCGCGCACGCGCAGCAACTTGACCCCACCCTGCTCGACTTCGACATCGATGCGCCGGGCACCGGAGTCGAGGCTGTTCTCCAGCAGCTCCTTGGCCACCGAAGCCGGGCGCTCGACCACCTCACCGGCGGCAATCTGGTTAGCCAGCCGCGGGCTTAGCAGCTGGATGCGCGAACCACCATTCATTGCTGCGAAGCCAGGGTGGTGGCTGGCACATCGAGACGCTGGCCGACCTTCAGCTCATCGGTCTTGAGGCTGTTGGTGCTGCGCAAGCTGGCCACACTGACCTGATAGCGAACCGCAAGCATGGCCAGGGTTTCGCCAGGGCGCACGGTGTGCTCACGTGGGCCGGCAGCGATCTTGCCGGTATCACGCAGCCAGGCGATGTAGGTGCCGGGCGGCGGATTCTGCTGGAAGAACTGCCGCACGCCGGTGTGGATCGAGCGCGCCAGGGCCTGCTGGTGGCTGCGGGTAGCCAGTTTGGCCGCCTCGTTAGCGTTGGAGATAAACCCTGTTTCAACGAGGATCGACGGAATATCTGGCGACTTCAACACCATGAAGCCCGCCTGTTCCACCCGCTGCTTGTGCAGGGAAGTGACGCGGCCCATGTTGCCCAGTACCTTCTGCCCGACATTGAGGCTGGAGCTGAGGGTGGCGGTCATCGACAGGTCGAGCAACACGCCAGCCAGCATGCGGTCCTTGTCGTCGAGGCTGACGTTGCCGGCACCGCCGATCAGGTCGGAGCGGTTTTCCGTGTCGGCCAGCCAGCGCGCGGTCTCGGACGTGGCGCCACGGTCGGACAAGGCGAATACCGACGCACCGAAGGCGGCCCTGGATGGCGCGGCGTCGGCGTGGATCGAGACGAACAGGTCGGCGCCCTTCTTGCGGGCGATTTCGGTGCGTTTGCGCAACGGGATGAAATAGTCACCGGTACGGGTCAGCTCGGCGCGGAAGCCCTTCTCGCTGTTGATCTGGCGCTGCAGTTCCTTGGCGATCTGCAGCACGATGTCTTTTTCGTGCTGCCCGCGCGAGCCAGAGGCGCCCGGGTCTTCACCGCCGTGACCGGCATCGATGGCGACCACGATGTCACGCTTGCCACTAGGCACCGGTGGCAGCTTGATGGCCGGTTGGGCCGGGCTCACCGGCACGGCCGGCGTGGTCGCAGGCGTTTGTACTGGCGCAGGCGGTGGGGTCGGCGCGCTGGCGGCGACGGCATCGGCCTCCTGGTCGTACAGGTCGACCACCAGGCGGTTACCGTACTGGGCATTGGGCGCGAGGGTGAAGCTCTTGGGTGTGACCGACTTTTTCAGGTCGACCACCACGCGCAGGTCGGTAGGCGTGCGCTGGGCCGAACGCACGCTGCTGATCGGTGTATTGGACGTGGCCACGTTCAACGGCGCGGCCAGGGTCGCGCCATTGATGTCGATGACCAGGCGATCAGGTGCGCTGAGGGTGAAGACGCTGTGCTGCACGGGGCCAGACAGGTCGAAGACCAGCCGCGTGTTGTCCGGCGCGCGCCACAGGCGCACGCTCTTGACTTGTGTGACGGCCAGAGCCTCAACGGTCACCGTTGTCAGCAGCAGACCAACGATGGCGACCAGTGCGCGTATGCGCATACCTACCCCACTTTCTGTTTTTAGTGTTTGCCCAGTGCCACGCACCAGGCCTCGCCGCGAGCCCCCTGCGGCGAAAGGTTCAGCGAGCGTCCGCGCGCTTGGGGGCTTATGGTAATGGTCAGGTCAGGCTTTGGCAAAACGCCCGCACCCTTTTCTGGCCACTCGAACAGGCACAACGCATCGCCATCGAAGTAGTCACGAATGCCCATGTACTCCAACTCCTCCGGATCGACCAGGCGATACAGGTCGAAATGGAAAGCGCGCACGTCTCCGATCTCGTAAGGCTCGACCACGGTGAAGGTCGGGCTCTTGACTGCACCAGTATGGCCCAGGCCGCGGATCAGGCCACGCGAGAGCGTGGTCTTGCCAGCCCCCAGGTCACCTTCGAGAAAAATCACGCCGTGACCGCCGGTCACTTCGGCAAGCCGCGCACCAAACGCGACCATGGCCGCTTCATCGGCCAAAAACAAGGTTAAGCCAGACACGCAGAATGCTCCTCCAACAACTCACGAATGACCGGCGCCAGATCACTGGCTGCCAAGCCTCTACCCTTGACGCCCAGGCGCTCGCCCGCACAGGCATGCAGCCAGACACCCAGGCAGGCCGCCGGCCAGGCCGCCATGCCCTGAGCCAGCAGCGCCGCCAGCACGCCGGTGAGGACGTCGCCCAGACCAGCACCGGCCATGGCCGGGTGGCCACGGTCACAGCGCGCCAGTTGCCCACCAGGGTCGGCCACCAGGGTGCCGGCGCCCTTGAGCACGCAGACGCTGGCATAGCGGCGGGCGAGCTTGCGAGCAGCGCCCGGTCGGTCGGCCTGAACGGCCTCGGTGGAAATCCCCAGCAACCGCGCCGCCTCCCCAGGGTGCGGGGTCAGGATGCTGCCACTGGGCAGGGCCAGCGGCGTGCGCGCCAGCAAGTTCAACGCATCGGCATCCCACACCTGCGGGCGCGCGGCATTGGCCACTGCCGACAGCAGGCTGCGGCCCCATCCGCCCTGCCCCAGCCCCGGGCCGACCACCAGCACCGAGGCGCGCTCCAGCACGCCCATCAACTGATTGGCCGAACTCACGCCCAGGCACATGGTTTCTGGCAGGCGGGCCAGGCTCGCACCGACATGTTCCGGCCGCGTTGCCACGCTGACCAGGCCCGCGCCACAGCGCAGCGCCGCCTCGGCACTGAGCAGCACCGCGCCGCCGGTACCGAGGTCGCCACCGACCACCAGCACATGGCCAAAGTCACCTTTATGGGCATGCGCCTGCCTTGCCGGCAGGTGCGCGACGGTCACGCTACTGAGCAGTTGCGGGGCACTACCTGGGTGTTTGGTCTGGGGCATGGGGTCAAAGGCTCCAATGTCTGGCAGAATTATACGCACCTGAGCCCGTATTGCCTTGCCCATCCATGTCCGCTTGCACACTTGACCTCGCCGCACTGGCCCAATCGATCAAGAATTGGGGCCGAGAACTCGGTTTTGCCCACGTCGGCATCGCCGGTGTGGACCTTGGCGAGCACGAACAGCACCTGCAACGCTGGCTCGACGCTGGCTACCAGGGCGAAATGGAGTACCTGGCCGCTCACGACGGCAAGCGTGCCCACCCTGACCAGTTGATCCCCGGCACGGTACGGGTGGTGTCGCTGCGCATGGACTACTTGCCAGGCGACACGCAGATGGCGCAACGCCTGGCCCAGCCAGAAAAGGCCTACGTATCGCGCTACGCCCTTGGCCGCGACTACCACAAGCTGGTGCGCAAACGCGTGCAGCACCTGGCCGATCGCATCCAGGAAGACATTGGCCCGTTCGGTTACCGGGCGTTCGTCGACAGCGCCCCGGTGCTGGAAAAGGCGATTGCCGAGCAAGCTGGGCTGGGTTGGATCGGCAAGAACACCCTGCTGCTCAATCGCAAGGCCGGTAGCTACTTCTTCCTTGCCGAGCTGTTCGTCGACCTGCCGCTGCCGGTGGACGAAGCACATACCAGCGAGCACTGCGGGCGCTGCCAGGCGTGCCTGGACATCTGCCCGACCCAGGCCTTTGTCGGCCCCTATGTGCTGGATGCCAGGCGCTGCATCTCGTACCTGACCATCGAGCTGAAGGGTGCGATTCCCGTCGAGTTGCGTTCGATGATGGGCAATCGAGTGTTCGGCTGCGATGACTGCCAGATCGTCTGCCCATGGAACCGCTTTGCCCGGCCCACCCAGGAGAGTGACTTCCAACCCCGGCATGGGCTGGAGAATGCCGAGTTGGCCGAGATGTTCCTGTGGGATGAGAAGACTTTTTTGCGCAAGACCGAAGGCGGGCCATTGCGGCGGGCGGGGTATGAACGCTGGCTGCGAAACCTGGCGGTGGGGTTGGGCAATGCCCCTTCGACGATTCCGGTGCTGGAGGCCTTGAAGGCCCGACGGGATGACCCGTCGGCACTGGTGCGTGAGCATGTCGAGTGGGCGCTGGCGCGTCACGGACAGGTGTAGGTGGGGTCAGGCGGGCGAGGCCCCTCACTGCTGGTCGTTGTAATGAAACTTGGGCATTTCCCAATGAAACCTGATCGCCAGCAAACGCAGCAGAAACCCGCCAAACAAGGTCAGCAACGTCGCCTGCTCCGCCGGCAGCTGAAAGTGCACGCAGCCCAGATAGAACCATGCCGCCGCAAACGACACGCTGGCATACAGCTCCCGGCGGAACACCAGCGGGATGTCGTTACAGAAGATATCGCGCAAGATCCCACCGAATACCCCGGTGATTACCCCGCTGATCGACGCCACCAGCATGCCCTGCCCCATCTCCAGCGCCGTCATGCAACCGATCAAGGTAAACGCCACCAACCCCAGGGCATCGAGCACCAGGAACAATGAACGCAGGCGGCGCATCATCGGTGCGATGAAAATCGTCAGCAGTGCCGCACAGCTGGTCAGTACCAGGTACTCCGGGTGCTTGACCCAGGTCAGCGGGTAGTGCCCAAGCAGCACGTCACGCACCGAGCCACCGCCCAGGGCGGTGACGCAGGCAATCAGCACCACGCCAAACCAGTCCATGCCGCGGCGGCCGGCAGACAAGGCACCGGTCATGGCTTCAGCGGTGATGGCAATGAGGTAGAGCATCAACAACATGGTGCGAGTCCGTGCGAGAAAGGCGCGCAGTCTAACCAGTTGCCCGAGGCACCAAAAGAGGGCGCAGACACAATATCTGCGCCCTTTCAGCTCACACCTTGATGAAGTGCTCGCGGTAGTGGCGCAACTCGGCGATCGACTCGCGGATATCGTCCAGCGCCAGGTGGGTGCCGCCCTTCTTGAAGCTGTCGCGAACATTCGGCGCCCAGCGTGCGGCCAGCTCCTTGAGGGTCGAGACGTCGAGGTTGCGGTAATGGAAGTAGTTTTCCAGGTTGCGCATATGGCGATAAAGGAAACGGCGGTCCTGGCAGATGCTGTTGCCGCAGATGGGCGACTTGCCTTTGGGCACCCACTGCTCGAGGAAGGCGATGGTCTGCGCCTCGGCCTCGGCCATGCTGACGCGGCTTTCGCGCACACGCTGGGTCAGGCCCGAGCCGCCGTGGGTACGGGTGTTCCACTCGTCCATGCGCGCCAGCACTTCGTCACTGTGGTGAATGGCGATCACCGGGCCTTCGGCCAGGGTGTTCAGATCGCTGTCGGTGACAATCGTGGCCATCTCGATGATGACGTCGCTGTCCGGATCCAGGCCGGTCATTTCCAGGTCGATCCAGATCAGGTTCTGTGGGTTGTGCATGCAGGGGCTCCTCGTATAGGCCGTCATAGTAGCCTAGCGGGGGCGGCCGGCGCATGCGCGGCGCAAAGGTAAGCCCAATGGTCGAGCGCCCGGCGTGCTAAACTGCCTGCCGTTTTCAATCTGTCCCAGCACGGAACCTTCATGGCCAAACGCCAGCTCAATCGTCGCCAAAACTGGCGTATCGAAAAAATCCAGAACGAGCGCGCCGCTCGCGCCGCCAAACGCGAGCAGCACACGCTGCATGAACTGGAGGGCGGCGACCTGGGGCCAGAACAACTGGGCCTGGTGATTGCCCACTTTGGTGTGCAGGTCGAGGTCGAGGCCCAGGACGGCGATACGGCCGGCCAGGTGTTCCGTTGCCACCTGCGGGCCAACCTGCCTGCACTGGTCACAGGCGACCGTGTGGTCTGGCGTGCAGGTAACCAAGGCATCGGCGTGATCGTCGCGCAGATGCCGCGCAGCACCGAACTGTGCCGGCCGAACAACCACGGCCAGCTCAAGCCGGTGGCGGCCAACGTCGACCTGATCGTGATCGTCTTCGCGCCAGCGCCCGAGCCACACCCGAACCTGATCGACCGCTACCTGGTAGCCGCCGAGCATGCCGGCATCCGTCCGCTGCTGCTGCTGAACAAGGCCGACCTGATCAACGACGAGAACGGCCCGGCCCTGCATGCGCTGCTCGAAGTCTATCGCGACCTCGGCTACCCCTTGCTGGAGGTTTCTGCCCACCAGGGTGATGGCATGCAACGCCTGCAACAGATGCTGGACGGGCACATCAGCGTATTCGTCGGCCAGTCGGGCGTGGGCAAGTCGTCCCTGGTCAACAGCCTGCTGCCTGCCGCCGACACCCGCGTCGGTGACCTGTCCGAGTGGTCGGGCCAGGGCACGCACACCACCACTACCGCGCGCCTGTACCACTTCCCCAACGGCGGCGACCTGATCGACTCGCCGGGCATTCGCGAATTTGGCCTGGGCCATGTCAGCCGCGATGACGTGGAAGACGGTTTCATCGAGTTTCGCGACCTGTTCGGCACCTGCCGCTTCCGCGATTGCAAACATGACCGCGAGCCAGGCTGCGCACTGCTCCAGGCCTTGGACGATGGCCGTATCAAGCAGCAGCGCATGAACAGCTACCGCTCGATCATCGCCAGCCTGCCGGAAGACAGCTACTGATTAGCCTTTATTGTAGGAAGTATTACCGGGGCATGTAGGACCGCTCCGGTTTTACCGTCATCTATTGCCCCTTCTACTGCTTTCGCTGATGGTCATGCCTTCTATCAGGGAGGGCAACCGCCATGCCGGTTCTTATCAGCTACCGCCACGAAGAGCGGCTCGATGCGTTCATCCTCAATGAGCGCCTGCTGCTCGAAGGCATCGCCACCCAAGTGGTACAGCTTGACAGCGAAGGGCATACCCGCGATGACCTGCATGGCAGTTTTTGCCAGCAGATGAGCGATGCTACTCATTGGGTCGGGGTGCTGCCCGCCGACGCTGCCGAAGACTGGTGGACTGCTTGGCTGCTGGGGGCTGCGGCAATGGCCTGCCGGCGGATCAGCTTCTATCGCAAAGGGCCCGCGCCACTACCGGAATGCCTGGGCAGGTGGCCGTGCATGCGTGAGCGGGCGCATATCGACCTGTTCGTGCGGGCCTATCATGACGAGCGCACGTTCGAGCGGGCCATGACACTGCCGCCAGGGCGAGGGTTGGGTGCTGACAGGGATAATGCCGATTTCTTTCATGCCGATCTCAAGGCCAAGATCCGCCGAGGGTTTTGAGGGCCATGTGATGGCTGGCACCGGCTTCGCCGGTGCTCGCGGGGCAAGCCCGCCCCCCACAGAGGCACAGCTATCAATGCGATAACTGTTTGTCTATCGGAGCGGCTGCGCGAGGGGTTACTGCTCTTTGGCGTCGTCCAGCTTCAGCGCCCCATCCTCGAAGATGTTCAGCTTCTCGCGCAGCTCACGCGGCTGCATCGGTGCCTGCTCGGCCTCTGGTACAGCCGGGGCCGAGGCGCCCGGTGCGGTGTCGGCAGGTGCTGCTGGCTCGGCCGGCGGCGTTTCGGGCGCTGCCTGTTCACCCTCGATGTTGCGCTGGGCCTTCTTGGTCAGCACGATGATGTCGATGCGCCGGTTGACCGGGTTGAACGGGTCCTTGCGGTCGAACAACGACGACGAGGCGTAACCCACCACCCGGGCCACTTGCTCGTCCGGATAGCCGCCAGCGACCAGCGCGCGCCGCGCCGCGTTGGCACGGTTGGCCGACAGTTCCCAGTTGCCGAACTCACCGGTGCCAGCAAACGGCTTGGCATCAGTGTGGCCACTGATGCTGATCTTGTTCGGCACCGCCTTGATGGTGTCGGCCATGGCCAGCAGGATGTCCTCGAAATACGGCTGCAAGCGCGCACTGCCGATGTCGAACATCGGCCGGTTCTCGGCATCCATGATCTGGATACGCAAGCCGTCCTGAGTGATCTCGAACAGAATCTGGTCCTTGAACTTCTGCAGTTGCGGGTTTTCCTCGACCTTGTTCTGCAGCTCCTGCAGCAACAACTCGAGGCGCTCGCGTTCGACCTGCTCGGCCATGGTCTCGACCTGGTCCTTGCTCAGCTGAACGCTGGATTCAGGCGTCGGTTCGGACTTCACTTCAGGGTTGATAGTCTTCTCCGGTGCCATCTCGGGCGAACCGCCCAGGTCGATGACGTAGGGCGTGCCACTCTCGGAAAAGCCGATCGGGTCCTTGAAATAGCCGGCAATGGCGATCTTCTGCTCAGGCGTGGCTGTGGACAACAGCCAGAGCACCAGGAAAAACGCCATCATCGCCGTGGCGAAGTCGGCAAAGGCGATTTTCCAGGCGCCGCCATGGTGGCCGCCGCCGAAGCGCTTGACGCGCTTGATGATTATCGGCTGATTGTTCTCCATGACTCAGCGACCGCGAACCGCTTGTTCCAGCTCGGCAAAACTTGGGCGATGCTTGGGGTAAAGCACCTTGCGACCGAACTCGACAGCCAGGGACGGTGGCATGCCCGAGGCCGACGCGACCAGCGAGGCCTTGATCGACTCGTACAGGTTGATCTCTTCCTTGGCATCGTGCTCCAGGCACTTGGCCAACGGGCCGAAGAAGCCATAGGCCGCCAGGATACCGAAGAAGGTACCGACCAGTGCCGCACCCACGTGCATGCCGATGGCCGCCTGGTCGCCCTCGCCGAGCGAGGCCATGGTCACCACGATGCCGAGTACCGCCGCAACGATACCGAAGCCCGGCATGCCGTCGGCAATGCCGTTCACCGCATGGGAGGGGTGTTCGAGCTCTTCCTTCATGCTCAGCAGCTCCATGTCGAACAAGCCTTCGAGCTCGTGCGGGGCCATGTTGCCGGTGGACATGATGCGCAAGTAGTCGCAGACGAACGCGGTCATGCGCTCATCAGCCAGTACGGTGGGGTACTTGGCGAAGATGGGGCTGGCCGCGGCGTCCTCGATATCACTCTCGATGGCCATCATGCCTTCACGACGGCTCTTGTTGAGGATCTCGTACACCAGGCCCAGCACCTCCAGGTAATAGGCGTGGGTGAAGCGCGAGCCGAACATCTTCATCGACTTCTTGATGACGTGCATAGTCATGTGGCCAGGGTTGGCCTGCAAGAATGCACCGAAGGCCGCACCGCCGATGATCAGTACTTCGAACGGCTGGATCAGCGCCGCGATCTTGCCGTGGGAGAGCACGTATCCGCCGAGCACGCTCGCGAATACGACGATGATGCCGATAATTTTAGCCATAGGTTCAAAGCACTTGCTGTCGTGGTCAGGGTGAGAGACGGGAGCTTTAAAACTCTTCTTCTACTTATCGGCAGAACTGCGCCAGACTATAGCCACTCAAAGCGAAAAGCCAGTTCGGACTGATGTCAAAATGCCAATTGAAACCAAGGTGCCCGCTCAGCCGCCACGTACGTTAGAGGCCTGGGTAAAGCTGCTGGAGAGTGTTCGCATACCTGTGCCGAAACAGAGTTACGACCGGGTATTGGCGGCCATAAACGACAGCCGCCGCTCCCTGCGCGATATCGCCGAACTGATGCAGGATAGCCCGGCACTGGTGCTTTCGGTCATGCGTGAGGCCAATCACCCGGCCAACGCCAGCCAGGCCGAGCCCGCCGAGAGCCTGGAAATTGCCCTGAACCGGCTGGGCCTGACGCGTATCGAGCAGTTGCTCAAGCGCCTGCCCTCGCTGCCAGCCGACGAGGTCCCGCCGGTACTGGGCCAGTTCCAGCTGATCAGCCAGCACGCCTCGCAGCAGGCCAGCGGCCTGTTCGCCAGCCGCCTGGCGCGCTTGTGGCAAGAAATCCACTGGGGCAGCCTGCTGTTCCTCGCCCCACTCTGGCCGCTGGCACTGGCCTACCCGAAGCTGCTCGACACCTGGGAGCTGCGGGTTATCCACAAGGGTGAGAAAGCCGCCGAGGTGGAGCAGGAACTGTTCGGTGTGCGCATCATGGCGCTGTGCCAGACCATGGCCGAGTACTGGCGCCTGCCGCAATGGGTGACCCAGGGCTACCGCATGCTGCTGGATGAACGCGAGCAACTGGCGCAGGTGTTCAACATTGCCCGCGATCAGGACGTGCTGAGCCAGCAACACCGCCTGGATGAGGAGCCCGGCCTGCGCCGCTGGTTCAACCAGCCGGCCAATACCGCGCTGCTGGCCAACGGCCTGGCCCTGGCGGCGCAGGTGGGCTGGGACAACCCGCACCTGCTGCGCTGGCAGTTGCTGACCGCGCTGTACCTGCAGACGTCGCTGGATGACGTGCAGCAGCAGGTTCACCAACAAGCGGCGGCCAGCGCCCGGCGCCATGCCCACCAGGCACTGTTCCACCCGGCCGAAGCGCTGATCTGGCCCTGGCAGCAACGCCGCCCGCACCCAGGCATGCTGGCGCCACCGCCGCCCAGCAGTGAAGAACTGAACCGCTGGCGCACGCTGTGCCAGGACCTGCTGGCGCAGCCAAGCCCGTTCACCAATACCGTGCACCTGGCCACCCAGGCCCGCGAGGCCCTGCTGGCCTGCGGCATGCAGCGCATCATGCTGCTGACCCTAGACAAGGCGACCGACTACCTGCGCGTACAGCAGACCGCCGGCCTGCCCAAGGAAGCCGCTGCCATGGCCTTGCAAGTGCCGCAAAGCAAGCTGCTGCAAAAACTGATGAGCAAGGCCGGACAACTGCGCCTGACCCCGGAAAACCACGGCCAGTTCTCGGCCCTGCTGCCTGCACCGCTGCGCGCGCTCTTCCGGAGCGAGCACCTGCTGCTGCGCTCGCTGGCAGTCAACGACCAGGTCATGATGCTGGCGGTGGCCGACCAAGGCGGCAACCCTCTGGCCGATATCAGCGTGCAAGCCTTTGGTAAAACCGCGCAATGCATCGAGCGCGCGCTGTCCGTGTTTGCCAACCGCAAGGGCTGAGCCTTGCGCTACAATCGCCCCTCTTTCCACACTGGAGACCGTGGATGACTGACTTTTCCGGCCTGCCCCTGGTGATCGAAGCCGCGGATCTCTTGCCGCGCCTGGGTTCGCCGCACTTGATCCTGGTCGACTTGAGCAGCGCGAACCGTTATGTCAGCGGGCACGTCCCCGGCGCCCGCTTCGTCGAAGGCAAGCGCACTCAGCTGGGCCTGCCACCAGCGCCGGGCCTGCTGCCGGCACTGGCCGACCTGGAAAAACTGTTCAGCGAGCTCGGTCATCGCGACGATGCCGTCTACGTGGTCTATGACGATGAAGGCGGCGGCTGGGCCGGGCGCTTCATCTGGTTGCTCGACGTGATCGGCCACAAGGCCTACCACTACCTCAATGGCGGCATTCAGGCCTGGCCGGCGGACACGCTCTCCACCGACGTGCCGGCCAGCGGCAATGCCACCGTGCGCCTGCAGGTGCACAGTGAGCCAACGGCCACCCGCGAGTACCTGCAAAGCCGCCTGGGCGCCGATGACCTGGTCATCTGGGACGCCCGCGGCCCGCTGGAGTACAGCGGCGAGAAGGTGCTGGCAGCCAAAGGCGGCCACATCCCCGGCGCGGTCAACTTCGAGTGGACGGCCGGCATGGACCTCAACGACCACTTGCGCATCCGCAACGACATCGCCGAAGTCCTGCAAAAGCTGGGCATCACGCCCGACAAGGAAGTGATCACCCATTGTCAGAGCCACCGCCGCTCCGGTTTCACCTACCTGGTGGCCAAAGCCCTCGGTTACCCACGCGTCAAGGCCTACGCTGGCTCGTGGAGCGAATGGGGCAACCACCCGGACACGCCTGTTGAAGTTTAAGGAACCTGCATGAAATCCCGTTTGTTCATCATCAGCCAGTACCTGCTGCCGCACCACCTGCTGTCGCGGCTGGCCGGCTGCATTGCCGAGTGCCGTGCACGCTGGTTCAAAAACGCCTTCACCGCCTGGTTTGCCAAGCGCTACCAGGTGAACATGTCCGAGGCCCTGGTCGAGGACTTGAGCGCTTACGAACACTTCAACGCGTTCTTCACCCGTGCCTTGAAGCCCGGCGCCCGTCCGCTGGACGAAACCCCCGGCGCCATCCTGTGCCCAGCCGACGGTGCTGTCAGCCAGCTTGGCCCGATCGAGCACGGCCGCATCTTCCAGGCCAAGGGCCACGGCTACAGCGCCCTGGAGCTGCTGGGTGGCGACCCGGCCCTGGCCGCGCCGTTCATGGGCGGCGAATTCGCCACCATTTACCTGTCGCCGAAGGATTACCACCGCGTGCACATGCCGCTGGCCGGCACCCTGCGCGAGATGGTGTACGTACCGGGCCGCCTGTTCTCGGTGAACCAGACCACGGCCGAAAACGTGCCTGAGCTGTTTGCCCGTAACGAGCGCGTCGTCTGCCTGTTCGACACCGAACGCGGCCCGATGGCCGTGGTGCTGGTAGGTGCGATGATCGTTGCTTCGATCGAGACGGTCTGGGCCGGCCTGGTAACGCCGCCCAAGCGTGAGTTGAAGACCTTCCGTTACGACGAAGCCAGCCGTGCGCCGATCCACCTGGAAAAAGGTGCCGAGCTGGGCCGCTTCAAACTGGGCTCGACCGCCATCGTGCTGTTCGGGCCAGAGCAGGTGAAGTGGGCTGAAAGCCTGGGTGCTGGGTCGGCAGTGCGCATGGGCCAGCAGTTGGCAGCGCCTGCGCAGGCTTGATCGCCTTGTAGAAGCTGGGGCTGCTGTGCAGCCCCGGTCGTTCAGATCAACCGCGCGCGTCGCGATCGCGCAGGCCCAACAGGTACAGCACCCCATCCAGCCCCAGGGTGGAAATCGCCTGCTTGGCCGATTGACGCACCAGCGGCTTGGCGCGGAAGGCCACGCCCAGGCCGGCCAGCGACAACATTGGCAGGTCGTTGGCGCCATCCCCCACGGCGATGGTCTGGTCCAGTTGCAAGCCCTCTTCGCTGGCCAGTTGCTGCAGCAGTTCAGCCTTGCGCTGAGCATCGACAATCGGCTCCACGGCAACGCCGGTCACCTTGCCGTCGACCACTTCCAGCTCATTGGCGAACACATAGTCGATACCCAGGCGCGCCTGCACCTGCTTGGCGAAGTACGTGAAGCCACCGGACAGGATCGCAGTCTTGTAACCCAGGCGCTTGAGCTCGGCGAACAGGTTCTCGGCACCTTCGGTCAGGCGCAGCGACGCACCGATCTCATCCAGCACCCCTACATCCAGGCCTTTGAGCAACGCCATGCGCTCCTTGAAGCTGGCGCGGAAGTCCAGCTCGCCACGCATCGCCCGCTCGGTGATCGCTGCCACCTGCTCGCCAACGCCAGCGGCCTTGGCCAGCTCGTCGATGACTTCGGCCTCGATCAGGGTCGAGTCCATGTCGAATACCGCCAGGCGGCGGTTGCGACGGAACAAGTCGTCCTTCTGGAAAGCGATGTCGACACTCAAGGCTTCTGCCAGGGCGAAGAAGTCTGCGCGCAACGCCTGAGCATCGCTCGGCACGCCGCGCACGGAGATCTCGATGGCCGCCTTGCCCTTCTCGGTCTCGGCATCCAGCCCCACGCGGGCAGACAGCCGTTCGATGCGCTCGATGGTCAGGCCGTACTGGCTGATGACCGCACTGACGCGCTGCAACTGCTCAGGGGTGATCTTGCGGCTGAGCAGGGTGACGATATGACGCGCCTCACCGTGGCCATCGGCCCAATGCTGGTAATCCGCCTCGGAAATCGGCGTGTAACGGGCCTGCAGATTCAGTTCGTGGGCCTTGGCCTGCACGCTTTGCAGCAGGCGAGTGGCCACTTCGTTGTCCGGGATATCGACCAGAATGCCGAACGACAACGTGCCGTGCATGACCGCCAGGCCGATGTCGAGAATGCTCACACCGCCCTGCAGCAGGACGCCAGTGATGGCCGCAGTGAGACCTGGACGGTCTTCACCTGTGATGTTGATCAGGACGATTTCGCGCAAGACCGGACTCCGACTTCGATGAAAAATGCGCATTCTACCGATTTTCAGTGACCATCGGGCGCGAACGATGCTTTGCCGACAAAACCGGTGTCGCTATACTGCCCAACACTTTTATGCCATTAAGAGCCGAGCGCTGTGAACCGGCCCACCCCCGTCAAGCCAGACAACTTCTTCCTGATGATCTATCGTGCCCTGAGTCAACGTCGCGTCCCTCTGGCGCTACGCATCGCCTGCACCAACATATTCCTGGTGGCACTGGCACTGGTCATCTATGCCTGTGTGATGGGCCTGCAGTTCAAGCAGGCCATGCACGAGCAGGCCGACGCGCTCGGCCAGAGCCTGACCACGCAGACGGCCACGTCGGCCACCGAGCTGTTGGTGTCCAACGACATCCTCAGCCTCAACGTGCTGCTGGGCAACCTGGTGAAAAACCCGCTGGTGGCCCATGCGGCCATCTACAGCGTGGATAACCGCATCCTCGCCGAGGCTGGCCAGCGTCCGCGCAATAGCCTGCTGGGTGAAGCCGAAGGCCTGTACCAGACCAAGATCACCTTCCAGGACGTCACGGCCGGGCAACTGCGCATCAGCCTGGACATGAGCCAGTTCCAGCAGCCGATGCTGATCAGCCTGCAGAGCATGGGCATCCTCGCCGCCATCCTGCTGGCCCTGGCGCTGAGCCTGAGCCTGCGCCAGGCACGCCATATCACCACACCGCTGCTGCAGTTGCGGGTGTGGCTGCGCGACCCGCAGCCCTATACGCCGGCCACCGACCGCCAGGACGAGATCGGCGATATTGCCCGCCAGCTGCATACTCGCCTGGCGCCGCCGCCGCCACCTGAGCCAGAGCCGGAAGAAGAGGACGACGAAGACGACTTCGACGACCTGCACGATCACGCGCCGGCCCCTAAGACTGCGCCGCGCGCCAAGGTTGTCGCCCAGGTTGACGAAGAGGACGACGATGCCTTTGCCGGGCTGCTGGACAACGACGAAAGCGCGCCCAAGCCTGTGCCATACGATTCGGACGAGCCGCAGAACAGCGCCGTACTGGCCGTTCAGCTCGGCTCCCAGGAGCAACTGCGCCGCCTGCCGCGCACGCGCCTGACCGAATTGCTCGAGCGCTACCGCGACTGCCTGGAACAGGCCGCTTCGCTGTATGAGGGTGAAACCCACACGCTCAACGACGGCAGCACCCTGGTGCTGTTCCACAGCCGCGACTGTGGCGAGGACTACCTGACCAACGCGATCTGCTGTGGCGAGTTACTGCGTGCGCTGGGCCATGCCTTGCAGATCGAAGTGGCCGACAGCGGCATTACCCTGCAACTGCAGCTGGGCCTGGCGCTGGGTAATGACCTGCAAGGGTTGGAGCTGGTTGACCTGCTGATGGCCGAAAAAGCCCAGGATGCCCTGGCGCTGTCGCAGCACAGCCGTAACCTGCTGCTGGTGGAGCGCCAGATCAGTGATGACGCGCTGATCCGTCAACGCGCGCGGATCCGCCCGATTGCCAGCCCGGAAGGCGCTTGCTGTGTAGAGCGGTTGATGGAGCCGTATCCGTCGATGCTGGAGCGGCAATTGGCGCGGATGCACGAGCGTCGGGCCTGACACAAAGGCCGCCTTGCCGGGGCGCCGGACCGGTCGGAAAGGACTACGCAGTGGCCCTTGTAGGAGCGGCCTTGCGTCGCGAAAGGGGCGCGCAGCGGCCCCAGCAATAGTGGCGTCGACGCTGAAATCTGGGGCCGCTGCGCAGCCCTTTTCGCGACGCAAGGCCGCTCCTACAAAGGCCCGCGCAGCTGATACAAAAAAGCCCGCATCGATGCGGGCTTTTTTGTATCAGGCGGAACCATCAGAACCGATAGACTTCCATATCGGTACGAATCGGCGAAGCCATCGGGATCTTGGACTTCTCGGGTGCCTTCTTGACCTGTACCGGCGCAGCGGGCTTCTTCGGCGCCTCTTCGGCAATGGCTGGCTGATTGGCCAGCGGCTTGACCGCCGTGCTCAGCTGTTCGGCCAGCTTTTGCAGCAGTTGCCCTTGAGCCTGCACCTGCGACGCTTCGCTGCCCTCATGCTGCTGCTCAAGGTGAACGATGCGGTTGTCACGCACATGGCCACGACGGTCGAGCAGGCGCCATTGGGCGTCCAGAATCGCCGGTTGGTCCTTGCCCGAGTCCAGGCGGGTAATCGACAGCAACACTTGCACGTCCGGGCTGAAACCGGTGGTCGCCGGGGCCAGCACCACGCGCTGGCTGTCCAGGCGCCAGGCCAGCTGGCGAACCAGCAACTGGTCAATGTCCGACGAGAGGCTGCCGGCCCAACGACCGTCGGTCGCCGAACTCAGGCTGCCATCGGCCTGACGCTGCAGGAACGTCTCGCGTTGCAGGTAATCGGCAACCGATACCGGGCCCAGCACCACGGCCATGCCCGCGCTTTGCGACGGCTGGCCAGGATCACCGCTGTCGAGCTGGTACAAGGCCACAGGCTGATGCATGCTGCATCCGCCCAGCCCCAGAAGGCCCGTCATCAACAGCGCAAATGGAAGGCGCAGAAGTTTCATCATCCCATCCAGGCGGTCGCCACAGGCAGACCGCAGTGATACTCATGTAGATTCAATCGGGCACACGGCCACGCCGGCACCGCAAGGGCCATATCATCCGCGAAATAGCTGTCCGACTCCAGCATTTCTGCCCGGAACGGCCCTGAAATTGCCGTTCCAGACATTTCAGCAGCTTACGCCGGGCCTTCCACCTGCAACCCATCGACGCGCTGGAAGCCGCGTGGCAGCTTGCTGCCGCGCCGGCCCCGTTCGCCCTTGTAGTGCTCCAGATCGTCCGCTTTCAGCGATAGCGTACGCTTGCCGGCTTGCAATACAAGGGTTGCGCCTTCAGGGATTACCGCAAGGTCGGTGACAAATTCTTCACGACTGGCCACCCGATCACCAGGCACGCCGATGATCTTGTTGCCCTTGCCTTTGCCCAACTGTGGCAAGTCGCTGACCTTGAACACCAGCAGCCGGCCCTCGGTGGTGACCGCCGCCAGCCAGTCCTGCTCGCGGTTGGCCACCGGGCGCGGGGTCATGACCTTGGCGCCGTTGGGCAGGCTGAGCAGGCCTTTGCCGGCCTTGTTCTTGGCCTGCAGGTCTTCGCCCTTGACCACGAAGCCGTAACCGGCATCCGACGCCACCACATACAGCGCATCGTCCTCAGGTAGCAGCACGCACTCGAAGGTCGCCCCAGGTGGCGGCGCCAGGCGGCCCGTCAGCGGCTCGCCCTGCCCCCGCGCAGACGGCAAGGTATGCGCGGCCACCGAGTAACTGCGGCCGGTGGAGTCGATCAATACGGCAAACTGGTTGGAGCGCCCGGCGGCTGCGGCCTTGAAGCCATCGCCAGCTTTGTACGAAAGGCCGGTGGCGTCGATGTCGTGGCCCTTGGCGCAGCGCACCCAGCCCTTTTCCGACAGCACAACGGTGACCGGCTCGGTCGGCATCAGCTCGTTTTCCGACAGCGCCTTGGCTTCTGCACGCTCGACGATCGGCGAGCGGCGGTCGTCGCCGTAGGTTTCGGCGTCCTTGATCAGCTCGCTGCGCACCAGCTTGCGCAGCTTGGCGTCGCTGCCGAGCAGGGCCTGCAGCTTGGCCTGCTCCTTGAGCAGCTCGTCCTGCTCGCCGCGAATTTTCATCTCTTCAAGGCGCGCCAGCTGTCGCAGGCGGGTCTCGAGGATGTAGTCAGCCTGGATTTCGGTCAGCTCGAAACGCTCGATCAGCGCCTGCTTGGGATGCTCCTCGGTGCGGATGATATGAATCACTTCATCCAGGTTGAGGAAGGCAGTCAGCAAGCCTTCGAGCAGGTGCAGGCGCCTCTGCACCTTGTCCAGGCGGTGCTGCAGGCGGCGCCGGACGGTGTTGGTACGAAACTCCAGCCACTCCAGCAACAGTGCCCGCAGGTTCTTCAACTGCGGCCGGCCGTCCAGGCCGATGATGTTGACGTTGACCCGGTAGCTGCTTTCCAGGTCGGTGGTGGCGAACAGGTGCTGCATCAGCTCGTCGGCATCCACCCGGTTGGAGCGCGGGATGATGACGATACGGCACGGGTTCTCGTGGTCCGACTCGTCACGCAGGTCGGCCACCATCGGCAGCTTCTTGGCCTGCATCTGTGCGGCGATCTGCTCCAGCACCTTGGCCCCGGAGACCTGATGCGGCAGTGCGGTGACCACCACGTCGCCATCTTCGACGCGATAAACGGCACGCATGCGGATCGAGCCGCGGCCGCTTTCGTAGATCTTCAGGATCTCGGCGCGGGGCGTGATGATTTCGGCTTCGGTCGGGTAGTCCGGGCCCTGGATATGCTCGCACAACTGCTCGATGGTAGCCTTGGGCTCGTCCAGCAGGCGCACGCAGGCACTGGCCACTTCACGCAGGTTGTGCGGCGGCACGTCGGTGGCCATGCCCACGGCGATGCCGGTGGTGCCGTTGAGCAGGATGTTGGGCAGGCGCGCCGGCAGTACTGCGGGCTCCTGCAGGGTGCCGTCGAAGTTCGGCACCCAGTCCACGGTGCCCTGGCCCACTTCGTTGAGCAACACTTCGGCGTAGCGCGACAGGCGCGCCTCGGTGTAACGCATGGCAGCGAACGACTTCGGATCGTCCGGTGCACCCCAGTTGCCCTGGCCATCGACCAGGGTGTAGCGGTAGCTGAACGGCTGCGCCATCAACACCATGGCTTCGTAGCAGGCCGAGTCGCCGTGGGGGTGGAACTTGCCGAGCACGTCACCGACGGTACGCGCCGACTTCTTGTGCTTGGCATCGGCATCGAGCCCCAACTCGCTCATGGCGTAGATGATGCGTCGCTGCACCGGCTTCAGGCCGTCGCCGATGTGCGGCAGGGCCCGGTCCATGATCACGTACATGGAGTAGTTGAGGTAGGCCTGTTCGGTGAAGTCAGCCAGCGAGCGGCGTTCGACGCCGTCGAGGCTGAGTTCCAGTGGGTCGCTCATGCGGGCCTCGTCATTTCAGGTTCTGGCGCAACAGCATGGTGCCGCCGCGCTGGGTAAATTCAAGTTGTTTCAGGGCGCTCATGCCCAGCAGCACGGTCTGGCCGTCCAGGCCTGGCACCACGGTTGCACGCACGCCCTGTAAACGGATATCGCCCAGTTGCAGGGTATTCAAGCGGGTGCGGTAGCCTTCGGTGCGGCCATTTGCGGTGCTGAGCAGCACCGGGCTGCCTCGCGCCAGGTCCAGCTCGCTGGCCAGGGCCTCGGGGATCGCCACGTCGGTGGCCCCGGTGTCGAGCATGAAATGCACCGCCTGGCCATTGATCGCGCCATTCACCACAAAATGCCCCTGGCCATTGCTCAGCAGGCGCACCTCGATAAAGCCTTCGCCGTGCTCGGAACGCACATGGGCATTGGGGTTGCGCTGGCTATCTTCCCATTGACCGAAAAAGCGCGTGGCAAGGAACAGCGCCGCCGCCCAGGCGACGATCATCAGTACCTTGCCAGCACGCTTGCCCGGTGCCTGGCTCATGGTTTGGCGCTCCAACCGCCCTCTGGCGCTTCGAAGCGCCAGACAATCGGCCGCACCTCGCCATCGGCGCGGCGGCCATTGTTGTTGTCCAGGCCAATCCAGGCGCCTTTGGCGTCGATCACCAGGGCTTCTGCCAGGCCGAACGGCTGATCATAGCGGCGAGCATCCACCAGCGCATCGGCGGCAAACGACCAGCAACGCTCGACCTTGCCGCTGTCGGCGTCGCGGCGACAGATGCGGTAGGCGTTACGCTCAAGGGTAAACAGCTTGCCCTCGAACCAGGCCAGGTCGGCGAAGTCACGCGACAGCGCGCGCGCGTTGGGCATCTGCGGCGGTTGCATCTCGACCCCGGCCTCGCTCAGCAGCACGCAACTGCGCCCGCACGTCCACACCGATTGCTGGCGCTCGATCGCCACCAGCCCCCGGCGCTCGCGCTCGGCGGCAAGCCAGATGCGGTCGCCCGCCGGGTTGATCGCCAAGCCTTCGAACAAGGCATTGAAGTTCAGCAGCATGCCGCTGGCCCGGGCCTGTCGTACCATGGCCGGGTCGATCTTCAACCAGTCCGGCTCGCCTTCGACGGGGACCTGCAAGACAGCAGCGTGGGCCTCACTGACCAGGTAAAGGTTACCGGCCTGGTCACAGGTGATGCCTTCGAAGTCCAGCTCACCACCGCGGACATAGGACGCCGCCCAGTTGCGCGACTTCAGCCCCCACGGCAAACCGCTCTCCGGTACCGGCGCAGGGATGAAGGTCAGCGGTTGGGCACGCCACACGGCATTTTGTTGATCGAACCGGTAAACGCGGTCGTCGTCACGGTCGGAAACGCCCCATAGCGCACCTCGGCACTGGGCCAGGCCAGACAGGTTGCCGCCGCGCATACCCTCGATCGGGTGCTCGGCGGCCATCTTCAACTGCGGCCAGTTGCCCGCCAAACTCGGCAAGGCAAACAGTGCAAGGCAAGCGGCAAGTAGCAGCCGAATCAAACCATGACCTCGGCCAGGTTGCCTTTGGTTTCCAGCCAGCTCTTGCGATCACCGGCACGCTTCTTGGCCAGCAGCTTGTCCATCAGCTCGCAGGTGGCCTCGACGTCTTCCAGGGTCAGCTGCACCAGGCGCCGGGTATTCGGGTCCATGGTGGTTTCGCGCAGCTGTGGCGGGTTCATCTCGCCCAGCCCTTTGAAGCGCGTGACTTGCGGCTTGCCGCGCTTCTTCTCGGCCACCAGGCGGTCGAGGATGCCATCACGCTCGGCTTCGTCGAGGGCGTAGTAGATTTCCTTGCCCAGGTCGATGCGGTAGAGCGGCGGCATGGCCACGTAGACATGACCGGCCTCCACCAGGGGGCGGAAGTGCTGAACGAACAGCGCGCACAGCAAGGTGGCGATGTGCAAGCCGTCGGAGTCGGCGTCGGCGAGGATGCAGATCTTGCCATAGCGCAGTTGCGACAGGTCGGCGGCGCCGGGGTCGACGCCGATGGCCACGGCAATGTTGTGCACCTCCTGGCTGGCCAGGACTTCACCGCCGTCCACTTCCCAGGTGTTGAGGATCTTGCCGCGCAGCGGCAGGATCGCCTGGAACTCTTTGTCCCGCGCCTGCTTGGCCGAGCCACCGGCCGAGTCACCCTCGACCAGGAACAGCTCGGCGCGCATCGGGTCCTGGCCTGCGCAATCCGCCAGCTTGCCTGGCAGCGCCGGGCCCTGGGTGATGCGTTTGCGTTCGACCTTCTTGCTGGCCTTGAGGCGACGGCCGGCGTTGCTGATGGCCAGTTCAGCCAACTGCATGCCCAGCTCGGGGTGTGCGTTGAGCCACAGGCTGAAGGCGTCCTTGACCACACCAGAAACAAACGCGGCCGCCTCCCGGGACGACAGGCGCTCTTTGGTCTGCCCGGAGAACTGCGGCTCCTGCATCTTCATCGAAAGCACGAAGGTGATGCGCTCCCAGACGTCTTCCGGCGCCAGCTTGACGCCGCGCGGCAGCAGGTTACGGAATTCGCAGAACTCGCGCATGGCGTCCAGCAGGCCCTGGCGCAGGCCGTTGACGTGGGTGCCGCCCTGGGCGGTGGGGATCAGGTTGACGTAGCTTTCCTGAACGCTGTCACCGCCCTCGGGCAGCCACAGCAAGGCCCAGTCCACGGCTTCCTTGTTGCCAGCCAGGCTGCCGCAGAACGGCTCGTCCGGCAGGCGCAGGTACTCGCTGACCGAGTCGACCAGGTAGGAACGCAGGCCGTCCTCGTAGTGCCACTCGACCTTCTCGCCGCTGCCCTTGTCCTCGAAGCTGACCAGCAGGCCCGGGCACAGAACGGCCTTGGCCTTGAGCACATGCTTGAGGCGGCTGATGGAGAATTTAGGCGAATCGAAATACTTCGGGTCGGGGCTGAAGTACACGCTGGTG
Organism: Pseudomonas sp. Irchel s3f19; assembly: GCF_900187555.1. NCBI lineage: Bacteria > Pseudomonadati > Pseudomonadota > Gammaproteobacteria > Pseudomonadales > Pseudomonadaceae > Pseudomonas > Pseudomonas sp. Irchel s3f19. The sequence goes on from NZ_FYDW01000002.1 coordinate 305,568, forward strand.
CCGGTATTGCGCTTGCCGACCGAGCCGACCACTTCCAGTTCACTGGCCTTGAAACCATCGGCGAAGGTCATCTGGTACTCGTTGCCGTCACGCTTGACGCGCACGCGCACCTGGGTCGACAGGGCGTTGACCACCGAAATACCGACGCCGTGCAGGCCGCCGGAGAACTGGTAGTTCTTGTTGGAGAACTTGCCGCCCGCGTGCAGCTTGGTAAGGATCAGCTCGACCCCGGACACGCCTTCTTCCGGGTGAATGTCCACCGGCATGCCGCGGCCGTCGTCGCTGACTTCCAGCGAGTGGTCGGCGTGGAGGATGACCTGCACCGAACGGGCGTGACCGGCCAGGGCTTCGTCGACGCTGTTGTCGATGACCTCCTGGGCCAAGTGGTTCGGTCGGCTGGTATCGGTGTACATGCCCGGTCGCTTGCGGACCGGATCAAGGCCCGAGAGGACTTCGATGGCGTCTGCGTTATAGGCGCTAGCGCTGGGATTGGCCATGGGGTCTCGTCGTCAGTCAGGTGAATGCAAAAGGTCAGAGTACAAAAGTCAGAGCACAGAAAAGTCGAGCGCCGCATACAAACTCGGGGCAACACCGGCGAAGGCCAGCATCGCCGGCAAGTGCTCGACGAAGCCCTGGAAGCTGTGGTCGCCACCGGCCTGGATACGCAGGGCACAAGCACGGTAATAGCGCTCGGCGTGGCGATAGTCCAGGGTTTCATCGGCGGTCTGCAACCACACTTGATAGCGGTTGGCATCCACGGGGGCGGGCACTTCCAGCTCGGCCAGGGCCTGCACGTGATCGTGAGTCAGCTCCCAGGCCTCATCGGTGTAAAGGTTGCGCTGGGTGCCGAGGTAGCCATCGAACAACCGATGCGGTGCCACTGCCGGGTTGATCAGCAGGGCCTTGAGGCCATGGCGCTCGGCCAGATAGGTGGCATAGTAGCCGCCGAGCGAACTGCCGACCAGCAGGGGCGCGCCCAACTCGGCAATAGCGCCTTGCAGTTGGGCAATGGCCTGGCGCGGGTGATGGTGCAAGGCCGGTACGCGCAATCGCTCGGACAACCCCAGCTGCTGCATGACGGCCTCGAGCTGGCGCGCCTTCTTCGACAGCGGCGAGCTGTTGAAGCCATGGATATAGAGGATGGAACCCGACATGCTGCCCCCGGAATCTGTGGCTTCGCGCCCAATCTGGCAGGCGCAGGGACGCGCAGTGTAGCGCGTTCGCCGGGTTTTGACGCAGCGGCGGGGTTTTCGCAACAATTTCTTCGGCAACCTGAAGGGCCGCTGCGCAGCAGCCCCAAGGTCGTCAATACCCCGGGCTGTCGAAGTCCAGCTTCACGTCGAAGTCCCGCGCCCGCTCTACACCAGTCTCCAACCGCCCGTCGGCGTGCAGACGCAGCCAGCGATAGCCCGGCTGTTCCTCGCTCACCTTGAAGTCCTCGCTGTGCGCCGCGAACTGAATGCAGGTAGACGGCGTGGCCAGCAAGCGCAACCCCTCGCGCATTTCATCCCACGGCTGGTGGACATGCCCCCAAAGCAGCCCGCGCACCTGTGGATAACGTTCAACGATGCCGAACAGCGCCTGGGCATTGCGCAGGCCGATCGGGGCGATCCAGGCGCAGCCGATGTCCACCGGCTGATGATGGAAGCACACCAGGCAATGGCGCTCGCCCGCTGTCTTCAATGCACCCTCAAGCAGGCTCAGCTGAGCCTCTTCGAGCAGGCCATGGGTCGCGCCGGCCACCGCAGAATCGAGCATCACGATGCGCCAGCCACCGATATCGGTAACCGCTTGCACCAGGTCCGTGCCTTGCGCGATGTCGGCCATCACCCTGGCTTCGTCATGGTTACCCGGCAACCAGCGCGTCGCCACGCCAAACCCTGCGGTCAACTCGCGGAACGCTTCATACGACGCCACGCTGGCGTCCTGGGAAAGGTCCCCCGTGCACAGCAGCAGGTCGATGGCCGGTTGCTCGCGCTGCACCTGGGCAACCACATGGCGCAGGCTGTCCCGGGTATTGAGACCCAGCAGGGTGCCGGCCGGGTCGGCGAACAAATGGGCATCGGTGAGTTGCACCACATGCACGGGGCGGGTTGGGTCTAGGTGCGGCAACGGCCGTCTCCTCGAACGGATTCAGCACGAATTATGGCTGTGCAACGGGTGCGAGCAAACACCCGAAGCCGACGCACATCACATTTCAGCGAACGCTTGCCAATTCGTGACCACAGGCCAGGCAGTGGCTCAGCCACTCGCCGAGGAACAGGTTGAGCTGCGCCTTTTCATCGGGCTGGTGCATGCCTGCATTGGGGTACGGGTAGATACTGCGCAGGCGCCGCGCGTGCTCGGCACTGACAACCTCGGCCATGCGCGCATCGTGGTACACCTGAACCTCCAGGTGCGGCACTGGCAGCCACGGCAAGCTGTGCTCCTGGCGCACGTGCAGCGTGGTGGTATACGGGCAGGCCAGCACCACATCGAGCACCAGCACACCGAGCATCTGATCGCCTTGGGTCATGCCGATACGACGCGAGCTCTGGGTGGTGCGCATGTCAGGCAACAAGCGCATCAAGCGGGCGTAGTTGGCCTCGCAGGCTGCTTGCAGCCCGACCAGGTCGACCCGATATCGCTCGCGCAGCAGGTTCACTTCCACATACCTCGAACTTCGTCTCTGTTGAGCGCCAGCCATTGCAGGCCAATGATCGTCGCAGCGTTGCAGATACGGCCGTCACGCACCGCCTGCAAGGCATCTTCGAACGACCAGACGCGCACGCGGATGTCCTCGCCCTCTTCTTCCAGGCCATGCAGGCCGCCCGCGCCCTCGCTGGTGCAACGCCCAAGGAACAGATGGACGTATTCGTCACTGCCACCGGGCGACGGGAAGTAGCGGGTCATCGGCCACAAGGCGCTGAAGGTCAAACCGGCCTCTTCTTCTGCCTCGCGGTGTGCAACCTCTTCAGGCTGCTCGTCCTTGTCGATCAGCCCGGCGACCATCTCGATCAGCCACGGGTTGGCGACCTTGTCGAGCGCGCCGACACGAAACTGCTCGATCAACACCACTTCATCGCGTAGCGGGTCATAAGGCAGCACACAGACCGCATCATGACGCACGAACAGTTCGCGGCTGATCTCGCGGCCCATGCCCCCGGCAAACAGTTCGTGGCGCAGGTGCACCTTGTCGAGCTTGTAGAAGCCCTGGAAGCAGTTGGCCCGCTTGACGATCTCGACCGCCTTGGGGACTGAATTGAGCGTGTCTGACATAGAAATCCTCGTTACCTCATTTACCGCTTCGCGCCATCCTACTCCGCCTGCCGGCCTCTTTCATCCGTTTCCAGCAACCGTTCGCGCACTCGGGACAGCGCGCCTTCTGTCTGTTAGCTTAGTGGCGAACTGAAGGCCGCGCCGACGGTCAAAGGCCGACTTTTCCCTGTTCTGCAAGGATCATCATGACACTTGTCAAACTGACTTCCGTGGCCGTGCTGGCACTGGCCCTGGGTGCCTGCCAGAGCCTGTTCACGCCTAATTACCGGGCACCGCTCGAGGTCAAGCGTGACGCCTGGGAGCACGTCAAACCCGGCTGCAGCGAAAGCGACTGCCCCCTGGTGAACATCGACACCATTCACTTCCCGGCCCTGCCCAAGCTCGACGGCATCGTCGAACAGCGCCTGCTGCAACTGACCGAAGACAACCAGCGTGGCGCCGCGCCAACCACCTTGCAGGCGTACGAGCAGCAGTACCTGGCCAGCGCCGACAAGCGCAACAGCAGCTACCTGCAGGCCAAGGTACGCGAGCAGCATGACGGACTGGTGATCATCGAACTGTCCAGCTACCTGGACAGCGGGGGTGCCCACGGCATGCCGGGGCGTGGCTTCATCAACTATTCGCGCAAACTGGACAAAGTCCTGACCCTGCAGGACATGCTGGTGCCAGGCCAGGAAGAGACCTTCTGGAAAACCGTCGAAGAGTCGCACCGCGCGTGGATGATCAGCGTGGGCATGGACAAGGACGCCGAATTTATCAAGACCTGGCCCTTCAAGAAGTCGCCGCACGTCGCCCTGACGTACGGCGCGGTGGTGGTCAAGTATGAGGTCTATGCCATCGCGCCCTACTCCATGGGCCACGTCGAGCTGAAGATCCCCTACCCGCGCCTGAACGGCGTGATCAAGCCTGAGCTGTTTCCCGGCCGCGGCTGAAGCTCAGTAGCGCATGCAGCACACCTGCCAGCACCAGCGCTGGCAGGGTCGCACCCAGGTCCGGCGCTTGCGCGGCGATCAGATGATAAGCCGCCACCCCCGCGGCCCAGGCCAGCAACGCCTGCCAGTGCAAGCCATCGACCTGCGCCGGCAAGCGCCGGCGGCGGATCACGTAGTGGTCCATCAGCACCACGCCGAACAGCGGTGCGAACACCGAACCGATCAGCAGCAGGAAGTTTTCGTACTGGGCCAGCGGCGCCAGCAGGGCGATCAGGGTGCACAGCACGCCGATGGCCAGCGCCAGGTGCTCGACCTTCAGTGGCAAAAGCACACCGGTTGAAACCGCTGCCGAATGGATGTCGGCGAAGGCCTTTTCCGACTCGTCCAGCAGAATGAGCAGCAGCGGAATACCCATGCCGGCGCCAGCCAGGGCCAGCAGCAGGGCATTGACTTCGCCGCTGGCGGCAAAGGCCAGGGTGTAGGCCACGCCCAGGCTCATCAGCCAGGTGTTGCCGATAAAGTACCCAACTACCGTGCCGCCGAACACATGCTTGCCATTGCGGGCGAAGCGCGAGTAGTCGGCGATCAACGGCAACCAGGACAGCGGCATGGCGATGACGATGTCAAAACCCACCGCCAGCGACATAGAGCCATCCCCGGCGCGGCTCCACAGCTCAGCCAGGTCGGCCTTGGCAAACAGGTTCCAGGTCAGCCACAGGCAAGCGCCCATCAACAACCAGATACCCCAGGCGCGCAGCACCTTGCGCACGAAAGCCAGTGGCCCGCTGACTGCCAACACAGTGGCCAGCGCACCGAAGCACAGGGTCCACAGCACCGGACTGTTCCAGGCACTGTCTTCACCGAACGCCCGCGCGCCCAGCAGGCTGGCGGCATCGCGCATGACGATGATCTCGAAGGCGCCCCAACCGACCAGTTGCAGCAGGTTGAGCAGTGCCGGCAAACGCGCGCCATGGCTGCCCAGGCTCAGGCGCAGGGTGCCCATGGCGGACAGGCCGGTGTCGCTGCCGATAACCCCGGCAGCCCCTAGCAACAGCACACCCACACCGGTGCCCAGCGCGATGGCCAGTACCGCGCCGGCAAGGCCCAGGCCTGGTGCCAGCATGGCGCCGACCTGCAGCACCATCAGGCCGATGCCGAGGGAGAACCACAGCGCGAACAGGTCACGTGCGCCAAAGATGCGTTGCTGGGTGGGGACCGGGTGGTCGGGGGAGAATTGGCTGGGGGTGGTCATGCTTGCAGACACTCGGCATTAAAGGTGGTTGAACACGGTCGCTGTAGGAGCGGCCTTGCGTCGCGAAAGGGGCGCGAAGCGGCCCCCCGGTTTCAGCTTCGCCGCTGATCGTGCCGGGGCCGCTTCGCGCCCCTTTTCGCGACGCAAGGCCGCTCCTACAGAGGGCAGTTTTGCAGTCAGACTTTTTTGTACAGCTGGCTGCCTTCCTGGCGGAACCGCTCGGCCTGCTCACGCATGCCATCTGCAACCGTCACGTCCACGGTTTCGATCTTGGCGGCGTATTCACGCACTTCCTGGGTGATCTTCATCGAGCAGAACTTCGGCCCGCACATCGAACAGAAGTGCGCGACCTTGGCCGACTCCTTGGGCAGGGTTTCGTCGTGGTACGCGCGAGCGGTGTCTGGGTCCAGGCCAAGGTTGAACTGGTCTTCCCAACGGAACTCGAAACGCGCCTTGGACAAGGCGTTGTCACGAATCTGCGCGCCCGGGTGGCCCTTGGCAAGGTCGGCGGCATGGGCGGCGATCTTGTAGGTGATGATGCCGGTCTTGACGTCGTCCTTGTTCGGCAGGCCCAGGTGCTCCTTGGGCGTCACGTAGCAGAGCATGGCGCAACCGAACCAGCCGATCATCGCCGCGCCGATACCCGAGGTGATGTGGTCGTAACCCGGCGCAATGTCGGTGGTCAGCGGGCCGAGGGTGTAGAACGGCGCCTCGTCGCAGCATTCCAGCTGCTTGTCCATGTTCTCCTTGATCAACTGCATCGGCACGTGGCCTGGGCCTTCGATCATGCACTGCACGTCGTGCTTCCAGGCGATCTTGGTCAGTTCGCCTAGGGTTTCCAGCTCACCGAACTGTGCAGCGTCGTTGGCGTCGGCAATCGAGCCCGGGCGCAGGCCGTCGCCCAGCGAGAAGCTGACGTCGTAGGCCTTCATGATTTCGCAGATTTCATCGAAGTGGGTGTACAGGAAGTTTTCCTGATGATGCGCCAGGCACCACTTGGCCATGATCGAGCCACCCCGGCTGACGATGCCGGTGACGCGCTTGGCGGTCAGCGGTACATACCGCAGCAGCACGCCGGCATGGATGGTGAAGTAGTCCACGCCCTGCTCGGCCTGCTCGATCAGGGTGTCGCGGAACAGCTCCCAGGTCAGGTCTTCGGCGACGCCGCCGACTTTCTCCAGGGCTTGGTAGATCGGCACGGTACCGATCGGCACCGGCGAGTTACGGATGATCCACTCGCGAGTTTCGTGAATGTGCTTGCCGGTGGACAGGTCCATGACCGTGTCCGAGCCCCAGCGAATGCCCCAGGTCAACTTGGCCACTTCTTCCTCGATCGAGGACCCCAGCGCACTGTTGCCGATGTTGCCGTTGATCTTCACCAGGAAGTTGCGGCCGATGATCATCGGTTCCAGCTCGGTGTGGTTGATGTTGGCCGGGATGATCGCGCGGCCGCGGGCGATTTCTTCGCGGACGAATTCGGGGGTGATTTCTTTCGGGATGTTGGCGCCGAAGCTGTGGCCGGCGTGCTGCTCGTCGAGCAGGCCGGCAGCGCGGGCTTCCTGCAGCTTCATGTTCTCGCGGATGGCCACGTATTCCATCTCGGCGGTGATGATGCCCTGGCGGGCGTAGTGCATCTGCGAGACGTTGACGCCAGCCTTGGCGCGGCGCGGGTTGCGCACGTGGTTGAAGCGCAGCTTGGCCAGCTCTGCATCGTTCAGGCGCTGTTGGCCGAAGTTCGAGGTCAGGCCACCGAGGCGTTCGGTGTCGCCGCGGGCGTCGATCCAGGCCGAACGGACGTCGGCCAGGCCCTTGCGCACGTCGATGATGACGTCAGGGTCGGTGTACGGGCCGGAAGTGTCGTAGACCAGCACCGGGGCATTGGTTTCGCCGCCGAAGTCGGTCGGGGTGTCGTGCAGGCTGATTTCGCGCATGGGCACGCGGATGTCCGGGCGAGAGCCCTCGACATAGACCTTGCGCGAACGGGGGAACGGTTGCACGGACTGCTGATCGACTTGTGCCGATTCGCTGAGGTTGATCGTTTTTTCTTGTTTGCTCATCACGGGCTCTCCAGACAGCTTCCTAGCGGATGGAATGTCGGGGAGAACCTGAAAGACGCGGACGCACCCAGAGATGGATGCAGTGCCGGACATGGGGGTGCCTTGCGCTTTTTACAGCGGCGACAATCCCGGACCTGGCACAAGAGGCTCACCGGGAAAGCGAGCAATCTTGTTCCCTACGCAGGCGCTAACCTGATCAGGTTCAACGGGATCCGGAACTTCCGATCTCAGCCTTTGCAACAAGGCACCCCGACAAGAACATGCGCAGTCTAGACTGGAGTGGCCGGCAAAGCCAAGCGGGTAAATGCGGGGATGATGAAAGGCGCACTGGGCGATTGTTGCCGGGGGCGCATGGCACTACACTGGCCCATCGCTCGATACTCAACAGTTCAGTAATTAATTTTCGTACAAGGATTGCCTCTATGCTGCGCAAACTCTCACTGGCGATAGCCGTGTCTTGTGCGTCCAACGGAGTGGTCTGGGCAGCGGATGTGCCCATGACGGTGAAGACCGACCTGGTCAGCGTCTACCAGGAGGCGGTCGACAACAACGCCGACCTTGCAGCGGCCCGCGCCGATTATGGCGCCCGCCGCGAGGTGGTACCGCAGGCCCGCGCCGGCCTGCTGCCGAACCTGTCGGCCGGTGCCGAAATGTTGAACACCCGTACCAAGCTCGACGAACCGTCGATGACTTCCAACCGCAGCGGCAACGCCTGGAGTGCGACCCTGGCGCAGCCGGTGTTCCGTGCCGACCGCTGGTTCCAGTTGCAGGCCGCCGAGGCGGTCAACGAGCAGGCAGCGCTTGAGCTGTCGGCCACCGAGCAGAACCTCATTCTACAGACGGCGCAAAACTATTTTGCGGTGCTGCGCGCCCAGGACAACCTGGCCGCGACCAAGGCTGAAGAATCAGCCTTCAAGCGCCAGCTCGACCAGTCCAACGAGCGTTTCGACGTGGGCCTTTCCGACAAGACCGACGTCTTGCAGTCCCAGGCCAGCTACGACACCGCCCGCGCCAACCGGATCATCGCCGAGCGCCAGGTACAGGATGCCTTCGAAGCCCTGGTGACCCTGACCAACCGCGAGTACGCGTCGATCCAGGGCGTTGTCCACACCCTGCCGATTCAGGTGCCCACGCCCAACGATGCCAAAGCCTGGGTCGAGACCGCCGGGCGGCAGAACCTCAACCTGCTGGCGACCAACTACGCCGTCAACGCCGCTGAAGAAACCCTGCGCCAGCGCAAGGCCGGCCATGCCCCGACCCTGGATGCGGTGGCCAAGTACCAAAAGGGTGACAACGACAGCCTCGGCTTCACCAACCCTTCGCAACTGGGCGTGCGTTACAGCGGCGACGTCGAGCAGACCAGCATCGGCCTGCAGCTGAATATTCCGATCTACAGCGGCGGCCTGACCAGTTCGCAAGTGCGCGAGGCCTACCAGCGCCTGAGCCAGAGCGAGCAACAGCGCGAAAGCCTGCGCCGCCAGGTGGTAGAGAACACGCGCAACCTGCACCGTGCGGTGAATACCGATGTGGAACAGGTGCAGGCGCGCAAGCAGTCGATCATTTCCAACCAGAGCGCGCTGGAAGCCACCGAAATCGGCTACCAGGTCGGTACCCGCAACATCGTCGACGTGCTCGACGCCCAACGCCAGCTGTACACCTCGGTGCGTGACTACAACAACAGCCGCTATGACTACATTCTCGACAACCTGAGCCTCAAGCAAGCGGCCGGCACCCTGAGCCCGCAAGACCTGCAGGACCTGGGGCGGTATCTGAAACCGGACTACAACCCGGACAAGGACTTCCTGCCACCAGACCTGGCGGCAGCTGCAGCGAAGAACTTCGAACGCAGGCCTTGAGATGGGTAGGGCTTCTTCGCGGGTAAAACCGCGAGGAAGCCAGAACCAGAATCAGCGAATAAGCGCACCCAGCCCATCCAGCAACCGCTGCAAGGCCCCCTGATTGGCCTGCATCACCGCCCTGCCCGCCTCGCCCATGCGCTGACGATCCTGCGGCAATTCGATCAGCCGCCGTACCGCCTCGGCCAGCCCTTCGACATCCTCGACCTGCTGCAACGCCCCGGCTGCCTTCAGCATCGCGCTGATTTCAAGGAAGTTGAACACATGTGGCCCCATGATCACCGGCAATGCCAGCGCTGCCGGTTCCAGCGGGTTGTGCCCGCCAGTGGCGACCAGGCTGCCGCCGACGAAGGCGATGTCGGCCAGTGCATAGAGGAACAGCAACTCGCCCATGGTATCGCCGAGCAGTACGCGGGTCTGGTTATCGACTGCGGCACCGGTTGAACGGCGCACGGTGGCGAACTGCTCGGCACACAGGGCATGCACCGAATTGAACCGCTCAGGGTGGCGCGGCACCAGTATCAGCAGGGCATCGCCGTGCACCTGCAGCAACGCCCGATGGGCCTGCAGGATCAAGGCATCCTCACCTTCATGGGTGCTGGCGGCGATCCACACCGGGCGCTGGCTTGCGCCCCATTGCTCGCGCAGCGCCCTGGCGCGCGGCAGCAGTTGGTCATCGACCTTCAGGTCGAACTTGATCGAACCGGTCACCTGCACACACGCAGGCAGCGCGCCCAGGTTGCGAAAGCGCTGCGCTTCGGTGTCGGTTTGCACCGCGATCAGGCTCATCTCGGCGAGCATCGGCCGGGTCAGCTTGGCGAAACGCGCATAACCACGGGCGGAGCGCTCGGACAACCGGGCATTGGCCAGCGCCACCGGGATGCCCCGCTTGGCACACTGGTGGATGTGGTTAGGCCACAACTCGGTTTCCATGATGATGCCCAGCTTCGGCTGCACATGGTCGAGAAAACGCCCGGCGGCCCATGGCAGGTCGTAGGGCAGGTAGCAATGCTGCACGCGCGGTTCGTCGGCAAACATGGCGCGAATGCGTTCGGAACCGGTCGGGGTCATGCAGGTAAGCGTGATCGGCAGGCCTGGGTAGGCCTTGAGCAGCGCCCGCACCATGGGTGCGGCGGCGATGCTTTCACCCACCGACACGGCATGCACCCAGATGCCGCCCCGCTGCATGGCCGGCAGGTTGAAGGCGAAGCGCTCGCCGATGCGCTGGCCGTAGGCCGGTGCCTTGCGCGCCCGCAGGAACAGGCGCAGCGCAACCAGTGGCAGGCCCAGGTGAAACAGCAAGGTATAGAGAGTTCTGTTCATGGCGGCGAAGTTTACCCGATCGCGCGCAGGTGCACCGCAAAGCGCTCGGCCAGCCATTGCGCGGCCGGCCCCAACGGCTCGTCACGGCGCCAGGCCAGCTCGACGACCAGCGCCGGCGGCCGCCACTCGCTGGCAAGCTCGACCATTTGCGCCTGGTAGGTGGGGTACTGCACCACATGCCGGGGCAGCCAGGCCCAACCCAGGCCGCGCATCAGCAGTTCAGCCATGGCGTAGAAGCTGTCGGCACGCCAGACCTGCGGGCTGATCGCTTCGCCGCCGGGGTAGCCACTCTGCTGCGGGGTGATCAATAACTGCCGGTGGCGTGCCAACTGCTGGCGGCTGACCCTTGCCTGCTGCGCGAGCGGATGGCCGACCGCGCACACCGTGACCATTTCCACACTGCCCAGGGCACGACGCTCCAGCGACGCCGGCATGCTTTCATGATGAAAAAACAGGCCAAGGTCGGCGCGCCGCTCCACCAGCTTGCGCGCCACATCACCCTGGGCGGCGCTGGCCAGTTGCACATCCAGGTACGGGTAGCGGCTGGCCAGCTCGTCCAGGCTGTCGATGACGGGCTGATAAGGCATCGCCTCGTCCTGGGCGACCCGCAACAGGGCTTCCTGCCCGCGCATCAGGGCCAAGGCGCGCCCGTCCAGGCGCTCGCATTGGCGCAGCAATTCACGGGCGTCCTCCAGCAGCGCGGTGCCGTTTTCGGTCAGCTTGGGCTGGCGGCCGCTGCTGCGTTCGAACAGGGTTACGCCCAGGTCCGCCTCCAGCAGGGCGATGGCGTTGCTCACCGCCGACTGGGCCTTGCGCTGTTCACGGGCAACGGCGGAGAACGAGCGCAGTTCAACAACGCGCACGAAGGTGCGTAGTTGCTCGAGGTTCCACTGTTCGGCCATCAACCTATCTCCATGGGTGATAGGTAATGACTTTACCCCATCCAGGCAACGTCTAGAATGCCCGACCAGTCACCGGAGAACCGCCATGAACGCCTACACCTACCTTGCCATCGCCATCTGCGCCGAAGTCATCGCCACTGCCTCCATGAAAGCGGTGAAGGGGTTCAGCACGCCTCTGCCGTTGCTGCTGATGGTGGTCGGCTACGGCATCGCGTTCTGGATGCTGACCCTGGTGGTGCGCAGCATTCCGGTGGGGATCGCCTATGCCATCTGGTCGGGGCTGGGCATTGTGCTGATCAGCGTGGCGGCACTGGTGATCTATGGGCAGAAGCTGGATGTACCGGCAATGCTGGGCATGGCGATGATCGTCGGTGGGGTGGTGGTGATTCAGCTGTTCTCGAAGACTGCCGGGCATTGATACGGGCTGTATACTTGCCAGCTGTCCCAGTCTTCGAGGTACCGCCATGCCAACCGCCATTTCCACTGACGTACTGATCGTCGGCGCCGGGGTCGCAGGCCTCTGGCTCAATGCCCGGTTGCGCCGTCAGGGCTTTTCGACCGTGCTGGTGGAGCGCGCCAGCCTCGGTGGCGAGCAGACCATCAAGTCTCAGGGCATCATCCACGGCGGCACCAAGTACGCCCTGCACGGCGCCCTGACCGGCGCCTCGGAAGCCATCGCCGACATGCCGCGGCGCTGGCGGGAGGCTTTGGCGGGCAATGGCGAACTGCCGCTGGGCAACACCCGCCTGCTGTCCGAGGCACACTACCTGTGGTCCCCCGGCACCCTGGCCGGCAACCTCACCAGTTTCTTCGCCAGCAAGGCCGTGCGCGGCCGGGTCGATCAGGTCAAGGGCGAGCAACTGCCGCCGGCCCTGCAGGACCGCGCCTTCAAGGGCAAGGTCTATCGCCTGGCGGAACTGGTCATCGACGTGCCCAGCCTGCTGGCCAACCTGGCCGAACTGGCCGGCGACAGCCTGCTCGCCGGCGAGCGCATCGAACCCCTGCGTGACGGCGATGAGCTGGTGGGTTTGCGCGTGGACGACCGTGAAATCCGCGCGCAGCGTATCGTGCTCAGCGCCGGCGCCGGCACCGAAGACCTGTTGCATGCGCTGGGCCTGAGCCAGCCGGCCATGCAGCGCCGCCCCTTGCACATGGTCATGGCCAAGGGGCCGAACCTCAAGCCGCTGTATGCGCACTGCCTGGGCGGCGGGCCCAAGCCACGGGTCACCATTACCACCCACCCGGCGGCCGATGGCCAGTGGGTCTGGTACCTCGGCGGCGACCTGGCCGAGGCCGATGGCGTGGCCCGCGAGCCGGCCGCGCAGATTGCCGCGGCGCAAAAGGAAATCGCCAACCTGCTGCCCTGGGTCGACCAAGGTCAGGTCCGCTGGGCAACCCTGCGCGTGGATCGCGCCGAGCCCGCGCAGTCGGGCCTGGTGCGCCCGGACAACGCCTTTATCGCCGACCAGCAACGCCTGCTGGTGGGCTGGCCGACCAAGCTGGCGCTGGCCCCGGACTTCAGCGACCGGGTAATCGCCATGTTTGAACGCGACGGCATCCGCCCAGGCGCCCAGGCCGACCTCAGTGGCCTGCCGCGCCCTGCGCTGGGCGTGCCTGCCTGGGAGCGACTGCTGCCATGAGCCTGCCGACCCTGCACGACTTCCATCGCCCCCTGGGCAGTACCGGCCTCAAGGTCTCGCCCCTGGGCCTGGGCACGGTCAAGCTTGGCCGCGACCAAGGCGTGAAATACCCCACCGGCTTCACCATCCCCGATGATGACGAAGCCCGCATGCTGCTGGCCCAGGCCCGCGAACTGGGCATCAACCTGATCGACACCGCGCCGGCCTATGGCCGCAGTGAAGAGCGCCTTGGCCCGCTGCTGCGCGGCCAGCGTGATGCGTGGGTGATCGTCAGCAAGGTCGGTGAAGAGTTCGACAACGGCAGCTCGCACTTCGACTTCAGCGCCGCCCACACCCGCCGCTCAGTGGAGCGCAGCCTGCGCCGCCTGGAAACCGACCACATCGAGCTGGTGCTGGTGCATTCCGACGGTAATGACCTGGCGATCCTCGAGCAGCAGGAGGTCTACCAGACACTTGCGGCCCTTAAGCAAGAAGGCAAGATCCTTGGCTTCGGGCTGTCGGGCAAGACCGTCGCAGGTGGTCTCAAGGCCTTGGAACAGGGCGACTGCGCCATGGTCACCTATAACCTGAACGAGCAGGCAGAACGCCCGGTGCTGGACTACGCTGCCGAACACGGCAAGGCGATCCTGGTGAAGAAGGCCCTGGCCAGCGGGCACATCTGCCTGGCACCCGGGGTCGACCCGGTGCAGGCCAGCTTCGAGCTGCTGTTTTCCCACCCGGGCGTCAGCAGTGCTATCGTCGGCACCATCAATCCGTTGCACCTGGCCCATAACGTGGCCACCGTCGCCCGAATTCTGGGCCAGCATTGAGCCGCCCTCGCGGGCGTCCGACAGGAGGAGGAACCTCGTGCCGCGAACGCTGATCCGCAAGAACCCGAGCAACTTCAAGACACTGCCGCTGCATGTCGAGGCCACCGCCGAAGGCCTGGTTTACCAAAGCATCGGCATGCCGCTGAACTTCGCCCAGACCCAACAGCGGCGCCGTGCCATCCAGCTGCCCGACACGCAGCGCTTCGTGGCCGAGCTTGCCAACCTGGGTGTCTCGGTACGCCTGACCCTGCACTGGCAAAACCGTGACTACTGGGTATTGGTCCGTCAGCGGCGCCAGGACCGCGGCGACGTGGTGCTGAAGCTGATTTCTGGCTACGTCCCCGCCCAAGAACTCAACTTGCCGCTGCACACCGCCGTGCAGGAAGTGGCCGAAGAATGCCTGCTGGAAACCCCGGAAGGCTGGCTGGGTGGGCGTTTCAATGACACCTGGCTGCCGGCCCCCTACGCCGCCGCTCTGCACTACCGCGAAGCGCTGCCGTTTGTGCTGACGCCGGAGTCTGGTGCCGCACGGCCGGTGCACTGCGCCAACCTGATGCTGCTCGAACGGCCACGGGCCTATGTGCATTTGCCGACCGCCTCGTTGCAGCTCATCTATGACATGCGCCTGCAGGTGCCCAGGGACGCCAAGAAGCTCAGCCTGTTCCATGTCGATGAACGCCTGGAAGGCGACCAGTTGGTGGCCCGGCTCAATCGCAAACGGCCGGACCTGTACCTGATGCCCTTGAAGGACGGGCAACCGTTGGCCGAACTCTACACGCTGAAAAAGGACGAGCTGGTGCCGGCGAGCACACGCGGGCTGTACCTGGCCGAGAGCTTTGCCCGGCAAGAAGGTTGGGTGGTCAGGGATGAGCGGATTCGCTGGCGGGATTGGGTGAAGCAGCAAGGGTTGGTGGAGGCCAAGCCCGGGCGGGCTTCACATCTGCAGCGGTTTGGCGACAAGGCGCGGGCATTGCTGGCCAAGGCGCGGACTTCGTTGCACAAGTAACACTGGGGCCGCAACGCGGCCCCAGTTACATCAGTTTTTGCGGATCTTCTCGACAATGGCTGTGGTCGAGCTGTTCTCGACGAGCCCCAGCACCTTCACGGTGCCGCCATAGGCCTTGACGATGTCGGCACCCACCACCTGGTCGATGCCATAGTCGCCGCCCTTGACCAGCACATCCGGCTTGACCTGGCTCAGCAGGTTTTCCGGCGTACCCTCGGGGAAGCTGATCACCCAATCCACCGCCCCCAGCCCTGCCAGCACCGCCATGCGGCGGTCGACGCTGTTGATCGGGCGGCCCGGGCCTTTCAGGCGGCTGACCGACGCATCGTCGTTGACCGCGACGATCAGCCGGTCGCCCTGGGCACGCGCCTGCTCCAGGTAGGTGACATGGCCGGCATGCAGAATGTCGAAGCAGCCGTTGGTGAAGACGATCTTCTCGTTGTGCGCACGCGCATCATCGATCGCCAGCAGCAACTGCTCGAGGCCCAGCACCCCGCGCTCGGAGCCCTCTTCGCGCTGGATCGCCCGGCGCAGCTCAGGGGCGCTGATGGCGGCGGTACCCAGCTTGCCGACCACGATACCCGCCGCCAGGTTGGCCAGGGCCACCGCGTGCGGCAGGTCTTCACCGGCCGCGATGGCCGCCGCGAGGGTGGAGATCACCGTGTCGCCGGCACCGGTGACATCGAACACTTCGCGGGCGCGGGCCGGCAGGTGCAGTGCGGGGTGGCCCGTACGCAACAAGGTCATGCCGTGCTCGCCACGGGTCACCAGCAAGGCGCCAAGGTCCAGGTCCAGCAGCAACTGCAGGCCTTTGGCGACCAGCTCTGCCTCATCGGCGCAACGGCCAACGATGGTTTCGAACTCGCTGAGGTTCGGGGTGATCAGGCTGGCGCCGCGGTAAATGGAGAAATCCTTGCCCTTGGGGTCGGCCAATACTGGAATACCCTTGGCGCGTGCAGCCTGGATCAGGCTCTGGTGGTTCTTCAGCGCGCCTTTGCCATAGTCGGACAACACCAGCACCTTGACGCCATCGAGCAGGCTGTCGACCTCCGTACCCAGCGAGAGCGGGTCGGTGGCGAACGGTTCTTCGAAATCGATACGCAGCAGCTGCTGGTGGCGGCTCATGACCCGCAGCTTGACGATGGTCGGCTGGTGCGCGATGCGCTGGAACACCGAGCGCACGCCCGCAGCTTGCAGGCTGTTGGCCAGGCTGTCGGCCGCCTCGTCCTGGCCGGTAACACCGATCAGCGACGCGGGCGCACCCAGGGCGGCGATGTTCAAGGCAACGTTGGCCGCGCCGCCGGGGCGATCCTCGATCTGATCGACCTTGACCACCGGGACTGGCGCTTCAGGCGAGATACGCGAAGTACCGCCATGCCAGTAGCGGTCGAGCATGACATCGCCGACCACCAGTACCGGGGCTTGATCGAAACGCGGCATGGACAACTTCATGGGCAACCCATATGAAAATAATGAACAGGGGCAGGATATTAGCACAGGGCAAGCGACGGCTTTACGGCCAGATCGGGCCCTTGAAAATTCCGGTGACAATCGGGGCCGGCACGGCCCCGATCAAAGAGGTTCAGGTGATATCGGCCTTGGCCGGCTCATCCAGGCCCATGGCATGCAGGCGGGCATAATGGCCATTAGCCTGAAGCAGCTCGGCATGGGTGCCACGCTCGACCAGGCGGCCCTGGTCCATGACCAGGATCATGTCGGCCTTTTCGATGGTCGACAGGCGGTGGGCGATCACCAACGTGGTACGGCCCTCCATCACATGGTCGAGTGCCGCCTGGATGTGCCGCTCGGACTCGGTATCCAGCGCCGAAGTCGCCTCGTCGAGAATCAACAACGGCGCGTCCTTGAGCAGCGCCCGAGCAATGGCCAGGCGTTGGCGCTGGCCGCCGGAGAGCAGCACGCCGTTCTCGCCGACCTCGGTGTCGAAGCCCTTCGGCAGCTTGTCGACGAACTCCTTGGCGTAGGCATCTGCAGCCGCAGCCTCGATGTGTTCACGCGGCGCACCGGCCAGGTCACCGTAGGCAATGTTGTTGGCGACGGTGTCGTTGAACAAGGTGACGTGCTGGGTAACCTGGGAAACATGGCGACGCAAGTTGCGCAGGCGATAGTTTTCGATCTCCACGCCATCGAGCAGAATCTGCCCCTTGTCGTGGTGATAGAAACGTGGAATCAATGCCGCCAGGGTCGACTTGCCACTGCCAGAGCGGCCCACCAGGGCGATCATCTGCCCCGGCTCGGCGACGAAGCTGATGTCGCTCAACACCTCACGGTCGGTGCCTGGGTAGGTGAAGCTGAGATCACGCACTTCCAGACGGCCTTCGACCTTTGCCTTCTCGATGGTGCCGCTGTCCACTTCAGGCTCTTCGTCGAGCTGCTCGAAGATGCTTTCTGCGCCTGCCAGGCCTTTCTGGATGGTCGAGCTGACTTCGGAAAGCTGGCGAATCGGTTTCGGCAACAAGCCCGCTGCGGTGATGTAGGCCACCAGGTCACCGGCGGTGGAGTCACCACGGAGGTACAGCACCAGGAACATCAAGGCGGCCATGGCGCTGTAGATCACCAGCTGCAGCATCGGCGTGTACAGCGAGCCGGTCTTGGTCATGCGCAGCTGCTTGTCGGTGTTGCTCTGGCTGGCGCGGCCAAAGCGCTGCTGTTCGTAGGCCTCGCCACCAAAGCTGCGCACCACGCGATAACCCTGGATGGTCTCGGAGGCGACGTGGGTCACATCCCCCATGGCCACCTGGATTTTTTTGCTCTGCTTGCGGAATTTCTTGCTGGCGACGCTGACCATCACCGCGATCACCGGCAGGATGGCAACCATGACCAGGGTCAGGTGCCAGTTCATCCACAGCAGGTAGGCAAACAGGAAGACAACCGTCAGGCCCTCGCGGATCACCACCTTGATCGCATCGGTCGCGGCACCGGTGACCATGGTCACGTTGAAGGTGATGCGCGAGATCAGATGGCCCGAGTTGTGGTTGTCGAAGTAGCGGTTGGGCAGCACCAGCAATTTGTTGAACAACTCGACCCGCAGGTCATGCACCAGGCACAACGAAACCTTGGCCAGGAAGTAGTTACCCAGGAACGAGCCCAACCCCTGCCAGGCCGCGATCAGGATGATCAGCAGTGGCACCGCCTGCAGCAACTGCAGGTCGCGCAGGTAGGGCACGGTAGGGAACAACACCGCTTGCGGATTGCTCAGGCCATCGACGAAATACTTGAGAATGCCGGCCAGCATTGGCTGGGTCGAGGCGAAGATCACGAAACCGACGATGCTCAACAGGAAAATGCCGGCATAGGGTTTCACGTAGCTCAACAGCCGGAAGTAGATCTTCAGGCTGGAGGTGTGCTCCGCGGTTCGCGGTGTTTCGGCCATCATCGAGCTCGCTGTTCAGGTTGAACCGGAAATTTTACCACAGGCTTCATTTTCGGCACGCCCCCAGGGCAACAACATGGCCAGGCCGACCGGCAACCAGCTGATGAACCACTCCGCACGCGGCGTACCGGTCAGGCTGGCGGCATCGAACTGCATGGCCAGGGTCGAGTAGACCCAGAAGCACAAGAGTACCTTGCCGAACAGTGTGGCACGGGCCCGGACGATTTCACCGAGGGTGTACAGCCACACGGTCACCCACAGCAGCATGCCGGGCAGGCCCATTTCCACCGCAACGTGGGTGAACATGTTGTGGGTATGGTCGAAGTGCTTGCCGACTGCGCTCACATCGTACCCAGCGCCCAGGCCCAGGCCTGTCCAAGGATGGGCGGCAATCATGTCCACCACCGCATGGAAAATCTCCGGCCGGTAGGACGAGCCGCGCTTGGCGATCAGGTCGTACATCACATAGAACGCAGCGCCCGTGGCGATGACCGCCAGGATCGAGAACACCCGGCTGTGACGATCACGGAACCACAGCGGCGCCATCACCACCGTGATCACCAGGGCCAGGATCGCCCCGCGGCTCTGGCTGAGCACTGCAAACGCGCCCAGGCAGGCCAGCGCCGCCAGCCACAGCAACTGCATGCCACGCTTTTGCGGCGGCTCGTACAACAGGAACAGCGCGGCGGCCCCGACCACATAGGCACCCAGGATGGGGTGTGAAATTTCACCGATACCTGCCAGCCGGGCCAGCAGCGATTTGCCCTGCAACCCGTAGAAGTTGATGATCGACACCAGCGCGGCGAAGGCCAAAAGGCCACTCCCCAGCAGCAACAACTGGCGGATCCGGGCCAGCCCCAGCTGGGCCAGCAACGGGAACGCCATCAGGAAGACCAGAATGTAGATCAGGCGCTTGATTTCACGCCCCGGCTCTTCGGCCGGCGACCAGGCCAGGCTCAACCCGCTCCAGGCCAGCAGCAACAAGATACTGCCCCACAATGCCGGCTGACGCCGCCAGGCCTGGGCAAACACCTGCCGGGCAGACCACGCCAGCACGAGCGTCGGTAACCACAAAAACAACACCAGCCCTTGCTGGTAGATCTTGTTGCTGGGCGCCAATGCAATTGCCGCCAGGAACCAGACCAGACCCAAACCTAACCAGGCCCGAGCCCAGCGTTTTTCATACAACATCCTTTTCCCCCGATGAATCAAAGACACCATCCATGGTGCTACCGCATTATTTTCGGCATTATTGCCGGTCATTTTGCTCGCCAGACGACAAGGCTCTATTCATGCAATGCTCCCGGCTCACCCAGATCGACTTCGATCAGCTGACACTAGGCGCACAGGTGCTAGAGGCAGACAGCCATGGCGCCAAAGTCTACCTGCTCAAGGATGGTAATTTCCTTAAGGTTTTTCGCCGTAAACGATTGATTTCATCTGCCCTGTTGCGCCCCTACTCGCAGCGCTTCGTCGACAACGCCGCGCGACTGGCGCAATTGGGCATTCCCACCCTCGAGGTGATCAGCCAGCACAAACTCGACCTGCCCGGCAGAACCGCGGTGCTGTATCGCCCGCTGCCCGGGCGGACCCTGCTGCAGATGTCGCGCGACGCCGACTTCAGCTGGGACACCTATCTGCCGCGATTGATCGAACTCATACGCCAGTTGCACCGCGCGGGTGTCTACTTCCGCTCACTGCACCTGGGCAATGTCGTGGTCACCCCCGATCAGCGCCTGGGGTTGATTGATGTGGCCGACATGCGGTTCCTGCGCCCGCCGTTATCTGCCCGCATGATTCGTCGCAACGTGCAGCACATGGTGCGCTACATCGAGCGGGAGAACCTGGGTGACCAGTTCCCCCTCGCCGACTTCGAGGCAGCCCTGCTGGCCCGCTGAGGGTCAACCTCGCAGCAGGTTTTGCGAGCCATTCTGGAAGGCTTGCCAGGCCTGCTCCGGCGCCAGTGCCTGGCGTTGTCGGGCGGCCACGGCTGCGGCGTCTGGCAGGCTGCAGCGCGCTATCGCCTCGGCCCAGGCATGCTCATCGGCAATGGGCAGGTAGCCACCGGTGTCCAGCAACTGCTCACGGAACACCAGCAGGTCACTGCACACCACCGGCACGTCGGCCATCACCGCCTCTTGCACCACCAGCCCCAGGCCCTCCGAACGCGAAGGCACCAGTAGCCAGTCAAATGCCCGGTACAGCCGCTGCAGGTCTTCACGATGGCCGCACAGATGGACCTGCCCGGCCAGGCCCAGTTCGTCGATGCGCGCTTGCAGCACGGCATGCAGAGGGCCTTCACCAATGATTGCCATCTGCAGGTCGGGCTTGTCGACAACGGCCTTGGCAAACGCCTCGATCAGCATTTCAAAGCCCTTGCTTTCGACCAGCCGCCCCACCGCACCGAGCACCTGGCCGCTGCCTGGCCGCAACGCCAGTGCCTGCCTGGCCTGCTCGCGGCTCAACAGCGTTTCGACGAAGGCCCGAGGGTCGAGGGCCATGCGCAGGGTCTGTACCGGCCGCCCAAGGTCGTGCTCCAGGGCTTCGGCAAGCGTGTGCGAAACCGCTGCGATGCTCAAGCGCTCGGCGGGCAATGCCCGCAACAGGCGGATATCACTCGCCGTCAGGCGCGTCTTGCCGTGGAACAGTACCTTGGCACGCACCTCGGGAATCTGCTGCAGCAGCGGCAGCACCAGCCTTGCCACGCCGACACCGTCGAGCAGCACGATCTCGGCCTGGGCCTCGGCCAGCGCCTTGCGCAGGCGCATGCGCAGCCACGGCCGCAGCAGGCGCCACAGGTGCCGGCCCTTGAGCGCACGCGGCGGCATGTGCCACTCCCGGGTCGAGCCGAGCCCACAGCACAGCCCGCTGCCCAACAGCAGCCAGTTGCTGATCCTGGCATCGGGCCCGGCGTGGGACAGCACCTGTCGGTGAACCTTGTGGATGGACATGTACGGCGAACCGCCTGCCCACATCATATTGACGATGTTCATGGGGTTAGCGCCCCTCTCCCGCTCAAAGTCAGGTGGGACTGCGACTTCATTGAACAAAAATGGTGATACCCATGCCGATCACGGCACCTGCCACCAGCGTCAATGCCAGCTTTATCCGATCACGTTGACGACGTTTGGCCTTGCGCTCCACTTCTATGGGCAAGGTCACGTGATTACCAAATCCTGTGTGCAATACTGCATCACCCTCCAAGGTGACCGCTGTCAGATTTAACTCAGCATAACGACGGGAAAGCGCCTTTTCTCCAGCATAGGCGGCAAATGGTGCACAGCGCTGATAATCGCTCAAACGACGCAGGCCGGGGTTGAGCGAAAACGCTTGCCACTCCGCTTTTTCGGAAAGCAGTGGGTAGCAAGGCACGCCCGCGATCACCTGACGGTCGCCCAGGTGGATGTAAGGGCTGTGCACGGACAGGTCATGGGCATGGCTGCGCAGCCAGACCTGCAGCAGGTTGGGACTGACCTCCAGGATCGCCCGGGAATCTTCGACAAAGCCCTGCCGGTAGAAATGCCAGTCATCCTCGCAATGGAAGATGTAAGGCGTCTTGACGTGGCTGTAAGCCAGGTCGATCGACGGCAGCTGGCCCAGCTTCGGCCGATTGACGAACACCTTGCAATGCGGTTTCCAGTGCTCTGGCACTGCCCCATGCACGGCATCGTCACCGGAATCTTCGGTGATGAAGACTTCGCGAATGGGCGCGGTGTTGTAGCGATCGAAACTCTCAAGGGTGTCTTTGAGCAGATCGAACCGCCCACAGCTGGTCACGACCAGCGTGACATCACTCTCATTTGAAAAGCGCACCGGACTCCCTCCGCATTGCGACAATCGACTTCCAGCACCCGCTCCGTAGGCACGAAAGTGCTTTATTAAATGCCCAGTTTCAGACGTAGCCGCTGCCAGGCAGACAACGGCGGATGAGGCCTGAGCGCAGGGCGCATGTGGTCGACGATGCTACGTCCAACTTCACCGAAACTGAAACGAGAAACCGCCAGATGGCGGCCATTTTCAGCAATCCGCTGGGCCAGCGCAGGGTCGGCGCGCAAACTGCGCAGCTTTTCCTGGAGGGTCGGGATGCTGTCATAGAACACCACGTTGTGCATGTCCTGCAGGCCCAGGGCGCGGTTTTCTTCCTCGCCCTGGTCGAACGCCAGCAACACACAGCCACAGGCCATGGCCTCGAAGTTCTTGATCATGTACTCGCCCATGCCGACATCGGCACTGACGAAGAAACGAATACGGTTGAGCGTGTTGCAATAGTCCTCACCCGACTTGGTGCGGGTCACCACCAGGTTCTCGACCCGCCCCAACTCGTCCAGCAGCGCCTTGCGCCCGCTGTAGGCAACGCTGTTGGTGCTGCCGACGAACGCCAGGTCGATATCGCGCTCACGTCCCTGGTCGGTCAGCAGCTGCTCATCGTAGCCCTTGGGCACGAATACCGCGTCAAAGCCTTCCTGGCGCAGGCGCTCGCTGACCATGTAGCCCGAACTGATCACCCGCGCCCACGGCAGTTTGCGGTAATGCGCGCTGAACTTGCCGGTGTACTTGCAGGGGATGTAGTTCTGGTAGGCGTCATGTTCGAGGATGACCAGGTTTGGCACCGTCTGGATGAACGCCACTTGGCGGATTTCCTGCTTGAAGCGCAGGAAGAACACGATGCGGTCGTAACGCTCCACCTGCACTTCACGCTTGAAGTAGCGGCGCAGGTTACGCTGGTCTTCACTGGTCAGCCAGCGCAGGTCACATTCGCAGTTGGCCGCGACGCCATCGTACAGGCGGTCGAGGATCGCCCGCTGTTCCTTCTGCACCAGAAATAAGACTTTCATTGCTTTCCTTGGGCGCGCTGCGCCATCGCGGTCAACCATGGGCATTGTTTACAGCTCACGGCGCCAGAACAGTTCATGCCGGCGCACAGCCTTGCGGAAGAATTCGTTTTCGCCATAGGGCGACGGCCTGCGCCCGGCAAGCCAGCGTTGCAACAACCGCCGCAGGCGGCGTTTGAACGGCGCGGGAGGCTGCAGGTCGTGCATCATGCCCAGGGCCATGGCTTTGTCGTGCTGGGTCGGCACGTCCAGCACCAGCGAGCACGGTGCCCACGGCTGCTCGGCACTCAGTTGTGGTGGCAAGGCCACACCGTCGCCGCTGTCACCCATCGGCCAGCGGTCGTTGTCATGCAGGTGATTGGCGTAGCACAGCAGCGTTTGCGGCTGCCACGCCAGGCCTTGCAAGGCTTCCAGCACGGCCGCCTGGGCACAGACATGATCGGGGTGCGGGTCGAGTTGCGGGTGCGGCATGACCAGCACCTCGGGCTTGGCCATTGCCAACAGCGCACGCAGGTCGGCCAGCAGGTTGTGCCAGGTCGGCGCACCGTCATTGTCGGCCGGCAGCGGGAACGGATTGAACTGGCGGAACGGGCGGATATCAGCCATGTCGGCTTCGCGTGAAGCCGCTGGTACATCTGGCGCGGCCTGCATGGCGGGCAGTTGCAGGCAGAAGTAGCCCAACTGCACGCAGCGCGATTGCGGCACGCCAGCCCAGCGCGGCACGGCAATGCTGTCCCAGGCGCGCAAGCGCCCTTTCAGGCGTGCCGCCTGGGCCTTGCCCAGGCCCATTTTCTGATAGTGCTCGGCTTCGATCTCGCCGGCAGTCAGGGTGACCACCCAGGTTTCGTCAGCCTGGCTGTACAGCCCATAAGCCGCTAGCTCGGCATCATCGGCATGCGGCGCAATCACCATGACGCGGCGGCGCTGCAACTCGACGCTGGGGGTTATCCACAGGCGCGGTTCGCCCTGCAGCTGGCAATAGCGGCCACGCACACGCAGCGTGCCGGCCTTGAGCGGCAAGGCCATGCCGGTCAGGTTCAGGAAGCGCACCCCGTTGACGCCGCGCTCGAAGGTTTGCCGATCACTCAGCGCATCCGCAGAAAGCTCCACCCGCGGGTCGAGAAAGCGCCCCAGCCAGGTGCTCTTTATCCGCAGTTCCAGGACGAGGGTCTCGTCACCTTGCAGTGTCGCATCGGCCTGCAGCAGCCCACCCTGCAGGCTGACCGCCGCCGCGCGGGTTTGCTCACCGAAGTTGTAGGCGTAATCCTCGCCGGGTGCGTAGAACAAGTGATCGGCGAACCAGGCCTCATGGGCGGCCCAGACCAACGGCAGCAGCAAGAGCGGCAGCCACCACCAGGCCAGTACCCCCAGCGCGATCAGTGCGACCAGGCCGGCAAGCAGGCCCAGGCGCTTGTTGCGCCGATGGTGCTTGAGCAATTGCTGCTTGCGGCTCACGCCTGGAACACCGGCACGGGGTTGCACCAGCGATCCTTGTACTCGCGGTCGGCACGGCCGAACGAGAACCGCAGTGGCTTGTTACGTGCGCGGGCGTCTTCCCAGGCTGCCTGGGTGTTGAGGAAGCTCAGCACGCTACCGGGGCTGAATGCCTTGGTCTCGGGGTCGACGCCGCCGTTGACGTACTCGACGCTGATCCACTCGGGCGCTTCGACCCGGTACACCAGCTGAATCGCGATCGGTTTGTCGTCCAGCAGCAGCACCGAACCGATCAGCAGCTCGCGTAAACGCTCGAGCACCTCGGCCAGGCGCTCGGCGCCGGTAGCCGGGAAGCCCCAGCGGCGCTGGAAGAGGTCACGGTACATGGCGGCTATCTGGCCGGCGTCGAAGTCACTAATCGGCCGCACCACCCCGCCCGCCTCTTCCAGCAGGCGCAACTCGCGGCGCTGGTTGTAGCGGAACTTCTTAGACAGGTCTTCATGAGCGCGGGCCATGGCCAACTGCTCGGTCTGTGCCTTGAGGCCGGTAAAACGACCCTGATTCAGCTCGGACAGGTAACGCGCGGCATGGCGCAGCGGCGCGCTGGCATCGGCGGCGGCCGGCAGGATGATCTCGGCATTGCCCAGGTCGAACAGGCCCTTCTTGCCCGCGCGCTTGAGCACGTCCTTGGACAGCGCCAGGTGGCGCCCCCAAGTCGGAATCGCCGCTTTCAACTCGCCGTCTTGCAGCCAACCCAGGTAGCGCACGGGGATCTGCGCCAGCTCAGCCAACTGCTCGACCACCCGCGGATGGGTGGCAACGCTGCCACCAAACCGCGCCCAAGCCTCGGCATACGCCTTGGCGTCGATGACTTGCCAGCCGCGCTCGCGGAAGGCTTGAATACGATTAAGCATCACGCCTTCGCCACCAAGGCACGCACCTGCGGCAGTTGCCAGAAGGCTTCGCGTACCGCCGAGTCAGAGAAGCGCTGGTGCAGGCGTTGCAGCATGTGCTCGGCGCACGCCTCGCGCTGCTGGTCGTCTAGCGCGGCCATGTGCTTCAGGCCTTGAGCCAGCTGCGCATTATCGCCAAGGGGGAACAGCACACCCACACCCTCGACCACTTCGCGTGCCCCACCACAGGCCGTGGCCAGCAGTGGTACGCCCGCGACCATGGCTTCGAGCAGGACCATGCCGAACGGCTCATGATCGGAACTCAGGGCAAACACATCGAACGCCTTGAAATAGCGCCGCGCGTCCGGCACCTGGCCGAGGAAATCCACCTGGCCGGCAATGCCGAGCTCGGCCGCCAATGCCTTGAGTTGGGCTTCGAGGCGGCCTTTACCCAGAATCGCCAGGCGCGCGCCTGCGGGAAGCCCCGGCAGCGCTTCGGCAAAACCACGCAACAGCGTGGCCTGGTCCTTGTCCGGGTGCAGGCGCCCGACATTGCCGACAATCCACGCCTGAGGGTCCAGGCCAAGGGCCTGGCGCGCCGCTTCACGCGGCACCAATGCCGCTTGCAGGGCCTGGATGTCGATACGGTTGTACAGGGTCTGGATGCGTTCGGCCGGCCACTGCGGCAGGCAACGGCGCATGTCGTCACGCACCGCATCCGAAACACCCAGCAGGCTCAGGCGCTTGCTGAACAGGCTGGCAAACAGCCGCCGCCCCTTGCGCTGATAGTCGCCAAAGGCATGGTGCACGCCGATTACCGGTAGGCCGGTACCCAGCAATGCCACATAGATCGGCTTGAACCGGTGGGCGATGCAGAAACTGAAATTGCGCTCGGCAGCAATCCGCCGCAAGGCGCGGATGGCGCCGAGCTTCAGGCCACGCACAGCCTTGGAGCTGAACTCCAGAAACAGCACCTCGTCCGACGCGCAGCCCGCCGCAACCTGCGGGTCGGCGGCGCCGGTGAGAAATACCGTGGTGACCTGGTAGCCACGCCCCTGAAACAGGCTGGCGTACTGACGGGCACAGTCCAGGAACGGCCCGTCATAGCCATGGCAGAACTGCAGGATGCGCGGTTCAGAGCGGCTGGTCATACGCGGCCGCGCCGTCCTTCACTACCAGGATGTCTTCCATGATCAGATACTGCAGGTCCGAGCCAAAGAACATGTTCAAGGCATCGGTCGGCGAGCAGATCATCGGTTCACCACGACGGTTCAGCGAGGTGTTCAGCGAGACGCCGTTGCCGGTCAGGTTTTCCAGTGCCTTCATCATGTCGTAGTAGCGCGGGTTGTACTCGCGCTTCAGCACCTGGGCACGCGAAGTGCCGTCCTCGTGGACCACTTCCGGCACACGGGTTTTCCACTCTTCAGCCACTTCGAAGGTGAAGGTCATGAAGGGCGCCGGGTGGTCGACCTTGATCATCTGCGGCGCGACGGTGTCGAGCATCGACGGGCAGAAAGGCCTCCAGCGCTCGCGGAACTTGATCTGGTGGTTGATGCGGTCAGCCACGCCTTCGACGCTCGGGCAACCGATGATCGAACGACCGCCCAGGGCGCGTGGGCCGAACTCCATGCGGCCCTGGAACCAGGCCACCGGGTTGCCGTCGACCATGATTTTGGCGATCTGCTCTGGCATGTTGTCGAGCTTGCGCCACTTCGGCTGGTCCGGGTGACGGGCGCAGGCGGCGATCACGTCCTCGTTGGAGTACGACGGGCCGAGGTAGACGTGCTCCATCTTCTCGACCGGCACGCCACGGGCGTGGGAAACATAAGCAGCAGCACCCACCGCAGTACCGGCGTCACCGGATGCCGGCTGGACGAACAGCTCCTTCACATCCGGGCGGGCGATGATCTTCTGGTTGAGCTTGACGTTCAGCGCGCAGCCGCCGGCGAAAGCCAGCTTGCCAGTCTGCTTCAAGGTGTCGCCCAGGTAATGGTCGATCATCTGCAGGGCCAACTTTTCGAACAGCGCCTGCATGCTGGCTGCGTAGTGGATGTACGGCTCGTCGGCAATGTCGCCTTCGCGCTTGGGGCCCAGCCATTCGATCAGCTTCGGCGAGAAGTAGAAGCCCTTGCCCTTCTCTTTATAGCGGCGCAGGCCGATGACGTTGGCGTATTCGGTGTTGATCACCAACTCGCCGTTCTCGAAGCTGGCCAGGCGCGAGAAGTCATACTTGCTGGCATCGCCGTACGGCGCCATGCCCATGACCTTGAACTCGCCGTCGAGCATCTCGAAACCGAGGAACTCGGTGATCGCGCCATACAGGCCGCCCAGGGAGTCCGGATCGAAGAACTCCTTGATCTTGTGGATCTTGCCGTTTTCGCCGTAGCCGAAGAAGGTGGTGGCGTACTCGCCCTTACCGTCGATGCCGAGGATCGCGGTTTTTTCCTTGAAGCCCGAGCAGTGGTAGGCGCTGGAGGCGTGGGCCAGGTGGTGCTCGACCGGCTCGATCTTGACCTTTTTCGGGTCGAAACCCAATTGCTCCAGGCACCAGACGATCTTCTTGCGGTAGCGCTTGTAGCGGCGGTTGCCCATCAGGATCGCGTCGAGGGCGCGGTCCGGGGCGTACCAGTAACGCTTGGCATAGTGCCAGCGGGCTTTGCCGAACAGGCTGATCGGGGCAAACGGAATGGCTACCACGTCGACGTCGGACGGTTTGATGCCCGCCTGCTCCAGGCAGAACTTCGCCGACTCGTAGGGCATGCGGTTCTTCGCATGCTTGTCACGCACGAAGCGCTCTTCTTCGGCGGCGGCAATCAGCTTGCCGTCAATGTACAGGGCCGCGGAAGGGTCATGGCTAAGGGCGCCGGACAGGCCAAGAATCGTCAATGCCAAGGGATTAGCCTCTTCATTCGGTAGAGATGCGCCAGCGGCCTTGTGGGCGGATGGCGGCTAAAGGGCGGGATTATAACGCAAACAACAAGGACACACCGCCCCTTGTAGGCGCCTGGTTATTCGGCGATCAGCCAGTCCATCCGGTAGCTGCCAGCGGTTTGCGCCAGCTCTTTGGCCAACCACGGCAGCAGCTCGTGGAGCTCTTCTTCCAGCCCCCACGGCGGGTTGGCAATGGCCAGGCCAGAGCCATTGAGCCCCTGCGGGCTGTCCTGGTGGTGCACGTACAACTCGACACGCAACAGCTTGGGCGCGCCGGTGCTGGTCAGGTCCTGATAAAAGCGGGTCAGCGAGCGCTGATCCTTGATCGGGTACCAGATGGCCGCGACAGTCTGGCGCATGCGCCCGATTGCCTCTTTCATCGAGTTGGTGCAGCGCTTGAGCTCATCGGCCTGCTCGAACGGCGGGTCGATCAGCATGATCGCGCGTTTTTCCTGCACCGGCAGCAGGGCACGCGGCACATGCCAGCCCTCGCCCAGGTGCACGAATACGCGCGGGTCCTTCTTCATGTTCTCTTTGAGCAGCGGCCCGTCTTCGGGGTGCTTCTCGTTGAGCAGGGCGCGGTCCTGCTGACGCATCAGGCGGCGGGCGAGCTCTGGCGAGCCTGGGTAGTAACGCAGTTCGCCATCGGCATTGAGCCGCTTGATGATGCGCAGGTAATCGCCGGCCATGGCCGGCAGGTCGTCGCGATTCCACAGCCGGGCAACGCCCTCGAGGTATTCACCGGTGCGGGTCGCCTGGTCGCCCTGCAAGTCATACAGTCCAAGGCCTGCGTGGGTGTCGATATAGGCGAACGGCTGCTCCTTGCGCGACATCAGGGCGATGAGGCGGGTCAGCACGATGTGCTTGAGGACGTCGGCGTGGTTGCCGGCGTGGAAGGCGTGACGATAATTCATGGCAACTCCTGCGGGGGTGGCAAGTTTACCTTGCCTTGCAGGCGGAGTCAGGCCTGGCTGTCGATCAGCGGCGCCCGCGAAGCAGGCACCGCTCATTCAACAGGTATTACTTGTCGGCGTGATACGCCGCGTCGGCCGTCTCGAAGCGCTGCACCATCGCTTGCGATGGGCTGCCCAGCTTGCTCACCAGAATGATGGCGATGCTGCCCAACAGGAAGCCCGGGATGATTTCGTACAGGCCCCAGACATCGATCTGCTTCCACACGATCACGGTCAGCGCCCCCACCACGATACCGGCCAGGGCACCGTTACGGGTCATGCCCTTCCACAGCACCGAGATCAGCACCACCGGACCAAAGGCAGCACCGAAGCCTGCCCAGGCATAAGCCACCAGGCCCAGTACACGGTTGTCCGGGTCGGCTGCCATGGCGATGGCGATCAGCGCCACGGCCAGCACCATCAGGCGGCCAACCCAGACCAGCTCGCGCTGCGAGGCATTCTTGCGCAGGAAGGCTTTATAGAAGTCTTCGGTCAAGGCACTGGAGCAAACCAGCAACTGGCAGCTCAGGGTGCTCATCACCGCCGCCAGGATGGCCGACAGCAGCACACCGGCGATCCATGGGTTGAACAGGATCTTCGCCAGCTCGATGAACACGCGCTCGCGGTTCTCGGTGACCGGGCCTGCCAGGTCAGGGTGCGCCGAGAAGTAGGCGATGCCGAAGAAGCCCACGGCGCAGGTGCCAGCCAGGCACAGGATCATCCAGGTCATGGAGATGCGGCGTGCCTTGGCGATCGACTTGACCGAATCGGCGGCCATGAAGCGCGCCAGGATGTGCGGCTGCCCGAAGTAACCCAGGCCCCAGCCCATCAGCGAGATGATGCCGACGAAGGTTGCACCTTTGAGCATGTCGAAGTTGGCCGGGTTCTGCGCCTCGATGGCCAGGAAGGTGGTGTCGACGCCACCGGTGGAGATCAGCACGATGATCGGGGTAAGGATCAGCGCGAAGATCATCAGCGATGCCTGCACGGTATCGGTCCAGCTCACCGCCAGGAAGCCACCGACGAAGGTGTAGGCGATGGTCGCCGCAGCACCGGCCCACAGCGCGGTTTCATACGGCATGCCGAACGTGCTTTCGAACAAACGAGCACCGGCCACGATGCCAGAGGCGCAATAGATGGTGAAGAACACCAGGATGACGATGGCCGAGATGATCCGCAGCAGGCCGCTTTGGTCTTCGAAACGGCTGGCGAAGTAGTCCGGCAGCGTCAGTGCATCGCCGTTGTGCTCGGTCTGCACCCGCAGGCGGCCGGCAACGAACAGCCAGTTCAGGTAGGCACCAACGGTCAGGCCGATGGCGATCCAGGCTTCGGAAAGGCCCGAGAAGTAGATGGCGCCCGGCAGGCCCATCAACAGCCAGCCGCTCATGTCGGAGGCACCGGCGGAAAGCGCGGTAACCACACTGCCCAAGCTGCGCCCGCCAAGGATGTAGTCGGAAAGGTTATTGGTGGCGCGATAGGCGGCGAAGCCGATCAGCACCATTGCCGCGATGTAGATCACGAAGGTGATCGTTAGTGGATTGCCCATGCGTGTGCCCTGGCGTTTGTTTTTATTTCATGCACAACCACAACGAGGTGGTTGCACCCAGGCGACGAATCCTATGCAACAACACAAACGAGGTGCAACCATTTTTCTTCCTGTAGTTGCACCTACTTATGCATTTTCAGTTATTGCCTACTTTTTGCTCCTTTTTGGAGCAAAAACCGCGTTTTTCAGATTAAAACGCACCATAAACAACCCTTTATTACGTGTAGGAATGTTCGCCGGACGAGTTGCACCTTTTCTGCCAAAAAAACGGGTTGCACCTGGTTGCACCCGAATTGCCCTACAGATACTCTTGGCGTCAGCTTAGGCCACAACCGTGGCAATAACGAGGATAAGAAATGGCGACGACCACCCTTGGGGTCAAACTTGATGACCCTACCCGTGAGCGACTCAAAGCAGCTGCGCAGTCCATCGACCGCACGCCGCACTGGTTGATCAAGCAAGCGATCTTCAACTACCTGGAGAAGCTCGAGGGTGGCGCCACCCTGACCGAACTGAACGGTCAGGCCAGCAACCTGGCCGACGACGCGGGCGAAATCCAGCCCGACCATGCTCACCAGTGCTTCCTCGAGTTCGCCGAGAGCATCCTGCCGCAATCGGTCCTGCGTTCGGCCATCACTGCCGCCTATCGCCGCCCCGAGCAGGAAGTCATCCCGATGCTGCTGGAGCAGGCTCGCCTGAGTGCGCCGCTGGCAGAGGCCACCAACAAACTGGCCGCCGGCATCGCCGAGAAACTGCGCAACCAGAAGAGCGCAGGCGGGCGTGCCGGCATCGTCCAAGGGCTGCTGCAAGAGTTCTCGCTGTCGTCCCAGGAAGGCGTGGCGCTGATGTGCCTGGCCGAAGCCTTGCTGCGCATCCCCGACAAAGGCACCCGTGACGCGCTGATCCGCGACAAGATCAGCAACGGCAACTGGCAGCCGCACCTGGGCAACAGCCCGTCGCTGTTCGTCAACGCCGCCACCTGGGGGCTGTTGCTGACCGGCAAGCTGGTGTCTACCCATAATGAGTCTGGCCTGACCTCGTCGCTTACCCGCATCATCGGCAAAAGCGGCGAGCCGATGATCCGCAAGGGCGTCGACATGGCGATGCGCCTGATGGGCGAGCAGTTTGTCACCGGCGAAACCATCGCCGAAGCCCTGGCCAACGCCAGCCGTTTCGAGGCCAAGGGTTTCCGTTATTCCTACGACATGCTCGGCGAAGCTGCACTGACCGAGCACGACGCCCAGAAGTACCTGGCGTCCTACGAGCAGGCCATCCACTCGATCGGCAAAGCCTCCCATGGCCGCGGCATCTATGAAGGCCCAGGCATCTCGATCAAACTGTCGGCGCTGCACCCACGCTACAGCCGCGCCCAGTACGAGCGCGTGATGGAAGAGCTGTACCCGCGCCTGCTGTCGCTGACCCTGCTGGCCAAGCAATACGACATCGGCCTGAACATCGACGCCGAAGAGGCCGACCGCCTGGAGCTGTCGCTCGACCTGCTCGAGCGCCTGTGCTTCGAACCTTCGCTGGCTGGCTGGAACGGCATTGGTTTCGTTATCCAGGCCTACCAGAAGCGCTGCCCGTACGTCATCGACTATGTCATCGACCTGGCCAAGCGCAGCCGCCACCGCCTGATGATCCGCCTGGTGAAAGGCGCCTATTGGGACAGCGAGATCAAGCGCGCCCAGGTTGAAGGCCTGGAAGGCTACCCAGTCTATACCCGCAAGGTGTACACCGACGTTTCCTACGTTGCCTGTGCACGCAAGCTGCTGGCAGTACCCGAAGCCATCTACCCGCAGTTCGCCACGCACAACGCCCACACCCTGTCGGCCATCTACCACATCGCCGGCCAGAACTATTACCCAGGCCAGTACGAGTTCCAGTGCCTGCACGGCATGGGCGAGCCACTGTACGAACAAGTGGTCGGCAAGATCTCCGAAGGCAAGCTGAACCGCCCGTGCCGCGTGTACGCGCCGGTCGGCACCCACGAAACCCTGCTGGCCTACCTGGTCCGCCGCTTGCTGGAAAACGGCGCCAACACCTCGTTCGTCAACCGCATTGCCGACCATTCCATTTCCATCCAGGAACTGGTCGCCGACCCGGTCGCCAGCATCGAGCGCATGGGTACCCAGGAAGGCAGCCTCGGCCTGCCGCACCCGCGCATTCCGCTGCCGCGTGAGCTGTATGGCAGCGAGCGGGCCAACTCGGCCGGTATCGACATGGCCAACGAACACCGCCTGGCGTCGCTGTCCTGCGCCATGCTGGCCACCGCCCACAACGACTGGAAAGCCACCCCGCTGCTGGCCTGCGCCGCCAGTGAAGCAGCCGTAGCACCGGTACTGAACCCGGCAGACCACCGCGACGTGGTCGGCCATGTTCAGGAAGCCACCGTTGCCGACGTCGACAACGCCATCCAGTGCGCACTCAACGCCGCGCCGATCTGGCAGGCCACCCCGCCCGCCGAGCGCGCTGCGATACTGGAGCGCACCGCCGACCTGATGGAAGCCGAGATCCAGCCGCTGATGGGCCTGCTCATCCGCGAAGCCGGCAAGACCTTCGCCAACGCCATCGCCGAAGTGCGCGAGGCCGTGGACTTCCTGCGCTACTACGCGGTGCAGGCACGCAACGACTTCAGCAACGACGCCCACCGCCCGCTGGGCCCGGTGGTCTGCATCAGCCCGTGGAACTTCCCACTGGCGATCTTCACCGGCCAGGTGGCCGCTGCCCTGGCGGCCGGTAACCCGGTCTTGGCCAAGCCTGCCGAACAGACCCCGCTGATCGCGGCCCAGGCCGTGCGCCTGCTGCTTGAGGCCGGCATTCCCGAAGGCGTCCTGCAACTGCTGCCAGGCCGTGGCGAGACCGTGGGTGCTGGCCTGGTCGGTGACGAGCGCGTCAAAGGCGTGATGTTCACCGGCTCCACCGAAGTCGCCCGTCTGCTGCAGCGCAACGTCGCCGGGCGCCTGGACAACCAGGGCCGGCCGATCCCGCTGATCGCCGAAACCGGCGGCCAGAACGCGATGATCGTCGACTCCTCGGCGCTGACCGAGCAGGTGGTGATCGACGTGGTGTCCTCGGCCTTCGACAGCGCCGGCCAGCGTTGCTCGGCCCTGCGCGTACTGTGCCTGCAGGAAGATTCTGCCGACCGCGTGATCGAAATGCTCAAGGGTGCCATGGCCGAAAACCGCCTGGGCAACCCGGACCGCCTGGCCGTGGACATTGGCCCGGTGATTGACGCCGAAGCCAAGGCGGGTATTGAAAAACACATCCAGGGCATGCGTGAAAAAGGCCGCTCGGTGTACCAGGTCGCCATCGCCGATGCTGGCGAGGTCAAGCGCGGCACCTTCGTCATGCCGACCCTGATCGAGCTGGACAGCTTCGATGAGCTCAAGCGCGAGATCTTCGGCCCGGTGCTGCACGTGGTGCGCTACAACCGCCGCAACCTCGACCAGTTGATCGAGCAGATCAACAACTCCGGCTACGGCCTGACCCTCGGCGTGCACACCCGCATCGACGAGACCATTGCCAAGGTGGTGGAGAACGCCAACGCCGGCAACATGTACGTCAACCGCAACATCGTTGGTGCGGTGGTGGGCGTGCAGCCGTTCGGTGGTGAAGGCCTGTCTGGTACCGGCCCGAAAGCTGGTGGCCCGCTGTACCTGTACCGCCTGCTGTCGACCCGCCCGGCTGACGCGATTGGCCGTCACTTCCAGCTTCAGGATGGCGAAGGCAAGCCGGACCGCACCCTGCACGAGCAGTTGATCAAGCCGCTGCACAGTCTCAAGGCCTGGGCCGAGAGCAACCAACAGGCCGACCTGGCCGCGCTGTGCACACAGTTCGCCGGCCAGTCGCAGAGCGGCATCGCCCGCCTGCTGCCAGGGCCTACCGGCGAGCGCAACAGCTACACCATCCTGCCGCGCGAGCACGTGCTGTGCCTGGCGGACAACGAGGCTGACCTGCTGGCGCAGTTTGCCGCGGTGCTGGCCGTTGGCAGCTCGGCGGTGTGGGTGGATGGCGAGCCAGGCAAAGGCCTGCGCGGCCGCCTGCCGAAGGAGCTGCAGGGCAAGGTCAAGCTGGTGGCAGACTGGAACAAGGATGACGTGGCGTTCGATGCCGTGATCCACCATGGTGACTCGGACCAGCTGCGTGGCGTTTGCCAGCAGGTGGCCAAGCGCGCCGGGGCGATCGTCGGGGTGCACGGGTTGTCCAGCGGGGATCATCAGATTGCGCTGGAGCGCTTGGTGATCGAGCGGGCGGTGAGTGTGAATACCGCTGCTGCTGGGGGTAATGCCAGCTTGATGACCATTGGTTGATAGCTGACGGTTGGTGAAGAAGGAGAGCTTAGGCTCTCCTTTTTTTATGGGTTTGGTGTTACGGCCACCAGGTGCATGCCACTGGCTTCTCGGGCGCGCTCGAGATCGAGCGCCGCCCGCGCGGCGCATCGCGACGCAAGGCCGCTCCTACATTTGTTTCGGGCCAATTATTCCTGAGGTATTGGCGCGCGGCTCCTTGGTGTTCGCCTCGATATTGCGTCGTGCGAACAAGGCGGTCGCGCGCAAATGCCATAGGCCTCACTGGCCCGAAACAAATGTAGGAGCGAGCTGGCTCGCGATGCGCCGCGCGGGCGGCGCTCGATCTCAGGACCAGCAAATACGTCACGGCTAGCGCCTGCCCGCCCCCACACCTTCTAAACCCATATCACCCCCACCTATTAACCTGTCTCCCACCTCTATTTAAATCCTAGACTCGGTCCAACCCCGCCCAAGGACCGCCCCGATGCCCGAGACCCTGCTCAGCCCCCGCAACCTCGCCTTCGAACTCTACGAAGTGCTCGACGCCGAAGCCCTGACCCAGCGCCCGCGCTTCGCCGAGCACAGCCGCGAAACCTTCGACGCGGCCCTGACCACCGCCCGCACCATCGCCGAAAAGTACTTCGCGCCCCACAACCGCAAGGCCGACGAAAACGAGCCGCGCTATGTGGACGGCCGCGCTGAGCTGATCCCGGAGGTCAAACCGGCAGTCGATGCCTTCCTCGATGCGGGGTTTCTCAACGCCAACCGCGACTTCGAAGCCGGCGGCATGCAACTGCCCAGCCTGGTCTCGCAAGCCTGCTTCGCCCACTTCCAGGCTGCCAACGCCGGCACTACGGCCTACCCGTTCCTGACCATGGGCGCGGCCAACCTGATCGAAAGCTTCGGCAGCGAGGAGCAAAAGCGCCTGTTCCTGCAGCCGATGATCGAAGGCCGCTACTTCGGCACCATGGCCCTGACCGAACCGCATGCCGGGTCTTCACTGGCCGATATCCGCACCCGCGCCGAACCCGCCGGCGATGGCAGCTACCGGCTCAAGGGCAACAAAATCTTCATCTCCGGCGGCGACCACGAACTGTCGGAAAACATCGTGCACATGGTCCTGGCCAAGCTGCCGGACGCACCGCCCGGCGTGAAGGGGATCTCGCTGTTCATCGTGCCTAAGTACCTGGTCAACCAGGACGGCAGCCGCAGTGAACGCAACGACGTGCTGCTGGCCGGCCTGTTCCACAAGATGGGCTGGCGCGGCACCACCTCTACCGCGCTCAACTTCGGTGACAACGGCCAGTGCGTCGGCTACCTGGTCGGCCAGCCGCACCAGGGCCTGGCCTGCATGTTCCAGATGATGAACGAGGCACGTATCGGCGTCGGCATGGGCGCGGTGATGCTCGGTTATGCCGGCTACCTGTATTCGCTGGAGTACGCCCGCCAACGGCCGCAGGGGCGCCTGCCAGACAGCAAGGACCCGCAGAGCCCCGCCGTCCCTATCATTGGACACAGCGACGTGAAGCGCATGCTGCTGACCCAAAAAGCCTACGTGGAAGGCGCCTTCGACCTGGGCCTGTACGCCGCGCGCCTGTTCGACGACACCCAGACCGCCGACGACCAGAGCTCTCGGCAACAGGCCCAGACACTGCTCGACCTGCTGACCCCGATCGTCAAATCCTGGCCGTCGGCGTACTGCCTCAAAGCTAACGAACTGGCCATCCAGATCCTCGGCGGGCACGGCTACACCCGCGAATACCCGGTCGAGCAGTATTACCGCGACAACCGCCTGAACCCGATCCACGAGGGCACTGAGGGCATCCAGTCACTCGACCTGCTCGGCCGCAAACTGGCGCAACACAACGGCGCCGGGCTCAAGCAACTGATCCGCCTGATCGCCAGCACGGCCGAGCGCGCCAGCCACCACCCCGGCCTCGACACCTTGCGCCAGCCACTGGAGCAACTGGTCAATCGCCTGCAAGCCGTCACCCTCGCCCTGCTGGGCGATCTCGCCCAAGGCAAGGTCAATGCCGCCCTGGCCAACTCGGCCCTGTACCTGAAGGCGTTCGGCCATTGCGTGATCGGTTGGCGCTGGCTGGAGCAAGCCCTCCACGCTGAACTTGGCCTGCTCAAGGGCAATGCCGCAGACCGCGACTTCTACCAGGGCAAACTGCAGGCCGCCCGTTATTTCCTCACCTGGGAAGTGCCTGGCTGCCATAATGAGCTGGCATTGCTCGAGGCCCGCGACGATACGTGCCTGAGCATGCAAGAGGAGTGGTTCTAGGGGGAGCCACCACTGACTCGGAGGTTCCCGCATGTTCGATTCCAGCGCCCTGCTGCGCCAGCGCTTCGCCGCGCTGCGCAGCACGGCGGAGTTGTTTTCCCTGCGCCATGTGAAACAGTCGCACCAGGCGCTGTCGGTGCGCCGCAATGTGGCCGAGCCACCGTTCTTCAGCCAGGACGAGGGCGCCATGCTCACCGTGCGGGTCAATGGCGTGGAGGCTTATGCAGCCACCGCAGACCTGTCCCAGCACGGCCTGCAACAGGCACTCGAACGCGCCGAAGCCCTGGCCCGGCAGATCGCCGGGCATAGCCTGCTGGACCTGCGCGAGCAACCGGTGACCAGCGCGCGCCACGACCACGTTTCGCCCCACTTCGATCAACCCTTGCCCAGCCTTGCCGACTGCCTCGGCCTGCTCGCCGCCGAATCGGCCAGCGTGCCCAAGGACAGCCGCCTGGTGGACTGGCAGGCCGGCCTGGGCATGAGCGTGGTCGAGCAAACCTACCTCAACTCTGCCGGCGCCGAACTGCGCCACGCCCAGCGCTTCCTGTTCCCAGGCCTGAGCGTGACCGCCAGCGACGGCCAGGACAGCCAGAGCCGCAGCCTGGGCCGGGACAACTTCGGCCAGCAGGGCGGTTTCGAGATCGTCGAGCGCTGTGGCCTGGTCAGCGCCGCCAGTCGCGTCGCCGACGAAGCGCTGCAACTGTTGCTGGCACCCAATACA
Organism: Pseudomonas sp. Irchel s3f19; assembly: GCF_900187555.1. Taxonomy (NCBI): domain Bacteria; kingdom Pseudomonadati; phylum Pseudomonadota; class Gammaproteobacteria; order Pseudomonadales; family Pseudomonadaceae; genus Pseudomonas; species Pseudomonas sp. Irchel s3f19. The sequence goes on from NZ_FYDW01000002.1 coordinate 343,880, forward strand.
CCCAGCGGCCCGCGCGACCTGCTGCTGATGCCCGACCAGATGATGCTGCAGATTCACGAGTCCATCGGCCACCCACTGGAGATGGACCGCATTCTCGGCGACGAGCGCAACTACGCCGGCACCAGCTTCGTCAAAGCCAGCGACTTCGGCCACCTGCAATACGGCTCGGCGCTGCTCAACGTGACCTTCGACCCGACCATCGGCGAAGAGCTGGCCAGCTACAGCTACGACGATGACGGCACCCAGGCCAGCAAGCAATTCCTGATCCGCGACGGCTTGCTGTTGCGCCCGCTGGGCGGCGCCCTGTCGCAGTTCCGCTCGGGCCTGGACGGCGTGGCCAACAGCCGTGCCTGTGGCTGGAACCGCGCACCGATCGACCGCATGGCCAACCTCAACATCGAGCCAGGCGACCGCTCGCTGGCACAATTGGTCAAGGGCATCGAGCACGGCATCCTGATGCGCACCAACCGCTCGTGGTCCATCGACGATGCACGCAACAAGTTCCAGTTCGGCTGCGAGTGGGGCCAACTGATCGAGAACGGCGAACTCAAGGGCGTCGTCAAAAACCCCAACTACCGCGGCATCTCGGCGCAGTTCTGGCGCAACCTGTCGGCAGTCGGCGACCGCAGCACCTTCCAGGTGCTGGGCACGCCCAACTGCGGCAAAGGCGAACCCAACCAGGTGGTACGGGTCGGCCACGCCTCGCCGGCCTGCGTGTTCCGCCAGATCGACGTATTCGGAGGCGACGCCTGATGAGCGCCACACCCCAGCAACGCTTCGAAACCCTGCTTGGCGCCCTGCGCGATACCCTTCAGGTGGGCGAGCAGTTCACCCTTGGTTACAGCGCCGAACAGTCGCAGTTCATCCGCTTCAACCACGCCCTGGTGCGCCAGGCCGGCGAGGTCAGCCAGGCCAGCGTGCAATTGCGCCTGATGCGTGACGGCCGCCAGGCCGAGCAGCAGATCACCCTCGGCGATGATGCCGTGCTGGACCGCACGCGCCTGGCCGATGCCCTCAGCCAACTGCGCCAGACCCTGCCGCTGTTGCCGGTCGACCCCTACCTGCGCCTGGACGATACCCCATGGCACAGCCATAGCCAGCAGGATCACCCGCTGCCGGAGCTGGATGAGGTCCTTGCCCTGATCGAACGTGAAGCCGGCGACCTGGACTTGGTCGGCATCTATGCCGCCGGGCCGATCTGTCGCGGTTTCGCCAACTCGTTCGGCGCCTTCGGCTGGCACCAGGCCAACAGTTTCAACATGGACTGGAGCCTGTTCCACAGCAACGGCCAAGCAGTGAAAGCCAACTATGCCGGGCAGGTGTGGCACGCCGACGACTTCACCGCCCGCCTGCGCCAGGCCCGCGAACAGCTGGCCTTCCTCGGCCGCCCGGCGATTACCTTGAAGCCGGGCAGCTACCGCGCCTACCTGGCGCCTGCGGCCATGGACGAGATTGCCGGCATGCTGTGCTGGGGCGGTTTTTCCGCGCAGGCGCTGGCCACCGGCAACAGCGCCCTGCAACGCCTGTACAACGGCGATGCCCGCTTGAGCCCGCTGGTCAGCTTCGACGAGCAGATCAGCGGCTCGCTGAGCCCGGCGTTCTCGGATGAGGGTTCACCGCGCCTCGATGTGCCGCTGATCACCCAAGGCCAGGCCGTGCAGCGTTTGATCAGCGCGCGTAGCGCGGCCGAGTTCGCACTGCAGGCCAATGGCGCCGACAGCTACGAGTCGCCCTGCGCCTTGAGCCTGGCGCCGGGCAACCTGGCCAGTGAGGCGATCCTCGAACGGCTTGGCACCGGGCTGTATATCAGTAACCTGTGGTACCTGAACTACTCGGACCTGCCAGCGGCGCGCATGACCGGCCTGACCCGCTTTGCCACCTTCTGGGTAGAGAATGGTGAGATTCAGGGGCCGGTGAGCACCATGCGCTTCGATGACAGCCTGTACAGCCTGCTGGGCAACCAACTGGAAGACCTGACCCGCGAGCGCGAGATGATCCTTTCCACCAGTACCTATGGACAGCGCAGTACCGGGTCGAGTCATTTGCCGGGGGCTCTGGTCAAAGGCCTTACCCTGACATTGTGATTGGCGTTGCTGGCCTCTTCGCGGGGCAAGCCCGCTCCCACACATAGCCGCCGCTTCTGGTGGCTGCGCGGTACTTGTGGGAGCGGGCTTGCCCCGCGAAGAGGCCGGTACTGACAAACGAGGACGTCATGCCCGAACGCACCCCGCTCGACCCCGTCACCGCCCGCTGGATCCCGTGGGTAGTGGCCATCGCTTTCTTCATGCAGTCCCTGGACGGCACCATCCTCAACACCGCGCTGCCGGCCATGGCCCGCTCGCTGGAAGAGGACCCGCTGCGCATGCAAGGCGTGATCATCGCCTATATGCTCACCGTGGCCTTGCTGATACCCGCCTCCGGCTGGATCGCCGACCGCTTCGGCACCAAGCGCATCTTCTTCAGCGCCATCCTGTTGTTCAGCTTTGGCTCGCTGCTGTGCGCGGCCGCCAACAGCCTGGGCTTTCTGATCCTGGCGCGGGTCGTGCAGGGCCTGGGCGGCGCGCTGATGCTGCCGGTCGGGCGGCTGGTGGTGCTGCGCGCCTATCCACGCACCGAACTGGTGCGCATCATGAGTTTCATCACCATCCCCGGCCTGCTCGGCCCTCTGCTCGGCCCTACGGTCGGCGGCTGGCTGGTAGAGATCCTCAGCTGGCACTGGATCTTCCTGCTCAACCTGCCGGTGGGCGCCATCGGTTGTTATGCCGTGTGGAAGTTTATCCCCGACCTGCGCGGTGCCGAGCGCACCAGCTTCGATGGCCCGGGTTTTCTGCTGTTCGGCGCGGCGATGGTGCTGATCACCATCGCCATGGAAGGCTTGGGTGAGCTGCACTTGCCACACCTGCGGGTAATGTTGCTGCTGTTCGCCGGCATGGCCTGCCTGGCCGCGTACTGGCTGCGTGCCGGGCGCGACCCAGAGCCGCTGTTCTCACCCAGCCTGTTCCGTGTACGCACCTTTGCCATCGGCATCCTCGGCAACCTGTTCGCCCGCCTGGGCAGCGGTGCCCTGCCCTTCCTGGTGCCCTTGCTGTTGCAGGTGGCGCTAGGCTATTCGCCGGCCCAGGCCGGCATGAGCATGATCCCGCTGGCAGCGGCGGCGATGCTCGCCAAGTCCATCGCCCGGCCGCTGATCGAGCGCCTTGGCTACCGCATCATCCTCACCGGCAACACCCTGCTGCTGGGGCTGCTGCTGGCCAGCCTTGGGCTGATCGACGAACAGACCCCCTACGCCGTACTGCTGATACACCTGGGCCTGCTCGGCGCGGTCAACTCCATGCAGTTCACGGCCATGAACACGGTGACCCTGATCGACCTCGACGATGCCAGCGCCAGCAGCGGCAACAGCCTGCTGTCGGTGGTCGCCCAGCTGGCCCTTAGCCTGGGCGTGGCCTGCGCCGGGGCATTGCTCGGCGGCTTCACCGCCGCGGGCAGTGCCGAAGGCGTGGAAAGCACCTTGGGGGCGTTCCAGCTGACCTTCGTCACCATCGGCATCATGTCGATGCTGGCAGCGGCGATCTTCCTGCAACTGGCGCCGACAGACGGAAGGCGTGCCCGTCGTCCGGAACAACACATGGAGTCGTAGGGCGAATGGCCACGAGGCTGGTAGACTGTGCGGCATTTTTCGCTTCGCTACACAGGCCCGCCTCGTGACCACCGAAACCACCGCCTTTGCCACTCTGCCGCTGTCCGCCGCCATGCTGGCCAACCTGGACGCCCTCGGCTACGCCTCGATGACGCCGATCCAGGCCCAGAGCCTGCCGGTCATCCTCAGGGGCCAGGACCTGATCGCCCAGGCCAAGACCGGCAGCGGCAAGACCGCTGCGTTCGGCATCGGCCTGCTGAACCCGATCAACCCGCGTTACTTCGGTTGCCAGGCACTGGTGCTGTGCCCGACCCGCGAGCTCGCTGACCAGGTCGCCAAAGAGCTGCGCCGCCTGGCCCGTGCCGAGGACAACATCAAGATCCTGACCCTGTGCGGCGGCGTCTCGCTCGGCCCGCAGATTGCCTCGCTGGAGCACGGTGCGCACATCATCGTCGGCACCCCGGGGCGCATCCAGCAGCACCTGGAAAAGGGCACGCTGGTACTCGACGGGCTCAACACTCTGGTGCTGGACGAAGCCGACCGCATGCTCGACATGGGCTTCTTCGACGCCATCGCCAGCATCATCGGCAAGACCCCGGCGCGTCGCCAGACCCTGCTGTTCTCGGCCACCTACCCGGCCGGCATCGAGCAACTGGCCGCAGACTTCATGCGCAAGCCGCAGCAGGTCAAGGTCGAGAGCCTGCACACCGACAACCAGATCGAACAACGCTTCATCGAAATCGACGCGCAGCAGCGCCTGGATGCGGTGACCCGCGTGCTCGGCCACTACCGCCCGCAATCGTGCGTGGCGTTCTGCTTCACCAAGCAGCAGTGCGAAGACGTGGTCGCCCACCTCACCGCCAAAGGTATCGTCGCCCAGGCCCTGCACGGTGACCTCGAGCAGCGCGACCGCGACCAGGTGCTGGCGATGTTCGCCAACCGCAGCAGCTCGGTGCTGGTGGCGACCGACGTGGCCGCACGCGGCCTGGACATCGACGGCCTGGACATGGTGCTCAACGTCGAACTGGCGCGGGATGCCGAAATCCATGTGCACCGTGTCGGCCGCACCGGCCGTGCGGGTGAGAAAGGCGTTGCGGTCAGCCTGGTGGCCCCGGCCGAAGGGCATCGCGCCCAGGCCATCGAGGCACTGCAGAAGAGCCCGTTGCGCTGGGACCAGCTCGACAGCCTGAAAAACAAGGGCGGTGAGCCGCTGCTGCCGGTGATGAGCACCTTGTGCATCGCTGCCGGGCGCAAGGACAAGCTGCGCCCGGGTGACATCCTGGGTGCACTGACCGGTGATGCCGGCATCCCGGGCAAGCAGGTGGGCAAGATCGCCATCTTCGACTTCCAGGCCTTTGTGGCGGTGGAGCGAGCACTGGCCAAGCAGGCCATGCAGCGGCTGAACAGCGGCAAGATCAAGGGCCGCGTTCTGAAAGTTCGTATTCTCTGAAATCCTTTGGGGCCGCTTTGCGGCCCGTTCGCGACACAAGGCCGCTCCTACAGGGGCATGCATATCCCTGCCGCAGCCCAGCAATCTCCAAGAGGTACCCCGTGCATTCCACCGACGTGATCATCCTCGGCGCCGGCGCCGCCGGCCTGATGTGCGCCCAGCTCAGCGCCCGCCGTGGCCGCCGGGTGCTGCTGCTCGACCACGCTAACAAGCCAGGCAAGAAGATCCTCATGTCCGGCGGCGGGCGCTGCAACTTCACCAACATGTACACCGAGCCGGCCAACTTCCTCTCGCACAACGCGCATTTCTGCAAGTCGGCCCTGGCCCGCTACACCCAGTGGGACTTCATCGAGCTGGTGGCCAAGCACGGTGTGCCCTACCACGAGAAAAAGCTCGGCCAGCTGTTCTGCGACAACAAGGCCAGCGACATCCTCAACATGCTGCTGGCCGAGTGCGACGAAGCCGGTGCCGAGTTACGCATGGACACCAGCATCTCGCACATCGAAAAGACCGAAACCGGCTACCTGCTGCAGACCAGTGCCGGGCAGTTCGCCTGCCAGTCGCTGGTGATCGCCACCGGCGGCCTGTCGATCCCGACCCTGGGCGCCAGCGGTTTCGGCTACCAGGTGGCTCGCCAGTTCGGCCACACCCTGCTGCCGACCCGCGCCGGGCTGGTGCCCTTCACCATCACCGAGCCCCAACTCAAGGCACTGTGCACAGAACTGTCGGGTACCTCGCTGGACTGCACCGCCAGCTGCAACGGCACCCATTTCCGCGAAAACCTGCTGTTTACCCACCGCGGCCTGAGTGGCCCGGCGATCCTGCAGATTTCTTCGTTCTGGGAGGCGGGCGACACGGGGGAGATCAACCTGCTGCCCGACCGTGACGCCCTGACCTGGCTGCAACAGCAGCAGGCCGAGCGCGCCAATGCAGAACTCAAGACCGTGCTCGGCGAGGTGTTCACCCGCAAGCTGGCCAACCTCTTGGCCGAGCAGTGGTTCGAATCGAAGCCGATGAAGCAGTACACCCCAGCCGAACTGGCGCAGATCGCCGACAAACTGGCGGCCTGGCAGGTCGTACCTGCCGGCACCGAGGGGTATCGCACCGCCGAAGTGACCCTAGGCGGCGTGGATACCCGCGAGGTGTCGTCCAAGACCATGGAGTCGCTCAAGAGCCCAGGGTTGTACTTCATTGGCGAGGTGCTGGATGTGACCGGCCACCTGGGCGGGTTCAATTTCCAGTGGGCGTGGGCATCGGCTAACGCAGCGGCACAGTTCGTGTAGAGTAGAATCCATTCAGCAGCACGGAACGCTTCTTGCTGGTCCGTGCGGCAATGTATTCATTCGATCACAGCCCAAGGCCATCATGTCATCGAGCTCGTTCCGTCAGTCACTGCGTCGCCTGTGGGGCCAAGACAAGTTCAGCTATAGCATCCGGGTAACGGTCGCCCTCACCGGCAGCATGGCCTTGTGCTGGTACCAGGATGAAATGGCCCTGCTGATCCCGTTGTTCCTGGGCATCATCGCCAGCGCACTGGCCGAGACCGACGACAGTTGGCAGGGCCGTCTCAGTGCCCTGGCCGTGACCCTGGTGTGCTTTGCCATCGCTGCCCTGGCCGTGGAGCTGCTGTTCCCCTACCCGTGGGTGTTCGCCATTGCCCTGGCCCTGGCGGCGTTCGGCCTGACCATGCTGGGCGCCTTGGGCGAGCGCTATGGCGCAATCGCCTCGGCAACGCTGATCACGGCGGTGTACACCATGATCGGCGTGGACCAACGCGGCGGCCTGGTCACCGACTTCTGGCACGAGCCGATGCTGCTGGTGGCGGGCGCAGCCTGGTACGGCCTGCTGTCGGTGCTGTGGCAGGCGCTGTTCTCCAACCAGCCGGTACAGCAAAGCCTGGCCAAGCTGTTTTTCGAGCTGGGGCGCTACCTCAAGCTCAAGGCCAACCTGTTCGAACCGATCCGCCACCACGACCTGGAGGCCCGGCGCCTGGAGCTGGCCCAGCAAAACGGCAAGGTGGTCGCGGCGCTCAACGCCGCCAAGGAAATCATCCTGCACCGGGTCGGCAACAGCCAGCCAAATTCCAAGGTCAGCCGCTACCTGAAGCTGTACTTCCTGGCCCAGGACATCCACGAGCGGGTGAGCGCCTCGCACTACCCCTACAACGCACTGGCCGAAGCGTTCTTCCACAGCGACGTGATGTTCCGCTGCCAGCGCCTGCTGCGCCATCAAGGCTCGGCCTGCCAAGACCTGGCGCGCTCGATCCGCATGCGTCAGCCGTTTGTCCTCGACAGCCGATTTGCCGACACCCTGGAAGACCTCAACGCCTCCTTGGAGCACCTGCGCAACCAGAACAACCCAGCCTGGCGCAGCCTGCTGCGCTCGCTGCGGGCCCTGGCGGCCAACCTGGCCACCCTGGACCGCCTGCTGGGTGCCGCCAGCAACCCGGACAGCCTGGCCGATGCCAGTGACAGCAGTCTGCTCGACCGTTCGCCACGCTCCCTGAAGGACGTCTGGAGCCGCCTGCGCACCCAGCTCACACCCACCTCGCTACTGTTCCGCCATGCCTTGCGCCTGCCCTTGGCACTGTCGATCGGCTACGGCATGGTGCACCTGATCCACCCCACCCAGGGCTACTGGATCATCCTCACCACACTGTTCGTCTGCCAACCCAACTACGGTGCCACCCGGCGCAAGCTGGTGCAGCGGATTTTCGGCACGGCCATCGGCCTGACGGTTGGCTGGGCGCTGTTCGACCTGTTCCCCAACCCGATCATCCAGTCGATGTTCGCCGTGGTCGCCGGGGTGGTGTTCTTCGTCAACCGGACTACCCGTTACACCCTGGCCACGGCGGCGATCACCTTGATGGTGCTGTTCTGCTTCAACCAGATCGGCGACGGCTACGGCCTGTTCCTGCCGCGCCTGTTCGATACCCTGGTGGGCAGCCTGATCGCCATTCTGGCGGTGTTCCTGTTCCTGCCCGACTGGCAAGGCCGGCGCCTGAACAAGGCGTTGGCCAACACCTTGGCCTGCGCCAGCGTGTACCTGCGCCAGATCATGCAGCAGTATGCCCATGGCAAGCGCGACGACCTCGCCTACCGCCTGGCTCGGCGCAACGCCCACAACGCCGATGCAGCGCTGTCCACCACGCTGGCGAACATGCTCATGGAGCCAGGGCACTTCCGTAAGGAGGCGGACGTCGGCTTCCGCTTCCTGGTGTTGTCGCACACCCTGCTCAGCTACCTCTCGGGGCTGGGCGCGCACCGTGATACCGCCCTGCCGGCGGAGGTTCAGGAGCAATTGATCGAGGGCGCCGGGCAAAGCCTGGCCAACAGCCTGGACGAAATCGCCAACGGCCTGGCAGCGCGGCTACCGGTCGCCATCCACAGTGATGCCGAAGAGGCGCTGGCCAACGACCTGGAGCAGATGCCGGAAGAGCTGGATGAACATCAGCGGCTGGTGCAGACCCAACTGGCGCTGATCTGCCGGCAACTGGCACCGTTGCGCACGCTGGCGGCGCACCTGGTCAAGGAAAGCCCTACGGGCTGAGTGCTTTGTGGCCTGGGTCAAAAACCATGCTGGCGCAGCAGGCGCGCATAGCTGCCATCCGCCTTCATCGCCGCTATCGCCTGCTCGAAACGTTCGACGATCTGCTGGTGCTGGGGGTGCTTAAGGCTGACCAGAATATGCAGGCTGTTCTCCCCCAGAGGCGGCTCGACCATCTCCACGCCATCGCGCACCGCCTGCGGTTCACGTTGCAGGTTGTAACGGGCCACGTATTCATCCTCCACCGCCAGGTTCACCCGGCCGGCCGCCAGCATGCGCACGGCCGACGAGAAGTTGCGCACCGCTACCTTGTGCAAGCGGGTGTCGCTGTCGAACTCGGGTGAATAGGCATAATCGCGCACCACGGCGATGCTGTAGGGGTACAAGTCGGACGGCTGCTGGTAGGCGAAGGCCTCACCCTTGCGTTTGAGCAGGTGAATCTTGTTGTTCAGATAAGCGTTGGAAAAATGCCCGATGCGTGTACGTGAGTCGTTGTACCAGGCATTGATCAACACGTCGTAGCGCCCTTCGCTGACGCCCATCAAGGCCCGTGCCCATGGCGCCTCCTCAAACCCGCTGGCGTAGCCGGCCCGGGTCAGTGCCGTGGTAACGATGCTGGTCGCCAAACCGCCGCCCGGCATGCTTGCATCGGTGAACGGTGGCCATTTGTCTGCCACCAGCCGCAGCTTGTCTTCACCCAGGGCTGGCGCAGCCAGCAGGGCTGCCAGCAATCCCAGAACACCAAGCAGTGGCCGCATGCTCAAGTCCTTTTGCAATGGAGGGCGCACACTGTGTAGGCGGCCTTTGCCGCGACTGCGGATGAGAGTACACAAAGCCGTGGCTCACGGCAGCGGGCAATAGTGTCATTTTGCCTCTATTTTGGCCGAGACACGCAGGCAATGCCCTGCAGCAATCATCCACTCGTCCACAGCCACAGGATTTGCGATGATCGACGGCCCATTCAAGGAGTTCGCCAATGTCTATCGACTGGCTCTGCAAGCACCACACCGACCTGAGCAAGGACCAGCTCTACGCCATCCTGCAATTGCGCACCGAAGTGTTCGTGGTCGAGCAGCGCTGCAGTTACCAGGAAGTCGATGGCCAGGACCTGACCGGCGATACCCTGCACTTGATGGCGTGGCAGGACGACAAGCTGGTGGCCTACCTGCGCCTGCTTGACCCGCAATCCCAGGGGGGTGATGTGGTGATCGGGCGCGTGGTGACCTCACCGGCGGCGCGTGGGCTGAAGCTTGGGCATGCGTTGCTGCTGAAAGGGCTGGAGGCTGCCGAGCATTGCTGGCCGGGGACGCCGGTGTATCTGTCGGCGCAGGCGCATCTGCAAGGGTTTTACGCAGGGCATGGGTTCGAAGCGGTTGGCGAGCAATACCTGGAGGATGACATACCGCACATCGGCATGCGTAAGGGCTGAGAAAGCCGGGGGCGCTTTGCGCCCCCACAATCACCGATACCCCAGCACTTCTCGGATTTGCCGCAAATGCTGGATGATCCACTGCTTGTCGATCGCGCCCCAGTCATGAATGCGGTAGTGCCCGGCATGATTGCGCGCGCCCTCCTGCTGCTCGAACTCGCAGATGATATCCAGGTCGGCCAGGGCGGCGATGGTGTCCTGGGCGGTGCGCCGTGGCATGCCGGTGGCCTCCATCAGGGCCGGCACGCTGGTCGCAGTCTGGCTGTCGATCAGCCAGGCCACGTACAGGCGCCGGTAGAAGCTGCTCTTGGTCTTGCTCACTTCCATGCTGCGTGGTCCTTAACAGTTGCCCGGCAGCTCCCGATAGGTCAGGTAGACGCGCAGGTCGAATTCCAGTTGGTGGTAGTCCGGCTCCATGTGCTGACAGAGCTGGTAAAACGCCTTGCTATGGTCGCGCTCACGCAGGTGCGCCAACTCGTGCACCACGATCATGCGCAGAAACTGCGGCGCGGCCTCCTTGAACAAGGAGGCGATGCGGATTTCCTTCTTCGCCTTGAGCTTGCCACCCTGAACCCGCGATACCGCCGTGTTGAGCCCCAGGGCACGGTGGGTCAGGTCGAGGCGGTTGTCGAACAGCACCTTGTCCAGGCTGGGCGCGCTGCGCAGGTACTGCTGGCGCAAGTCCTGGGCATAACTGTACAACGCCTTGTCGCTCTGCACGTCGTGGCGGTCGGAGTAGCGACGCTGCAGGTAGTCCCCCAGGCGGTCGCTGTCGATCATCTGCCGTACCTGCTCCTGCAGGTGTGGCGGGTAGGCTTGCAAGTAACGTAATACGGTCATGGCACTGCATTCGGCGGGGCGAATGGCGATTCTAGCCAATCATGGCCGGGGCCAGGAGAAAATCGCCGGGAAGCCGCTGGCATCCGCCGCCGTCATCGGGTGTGCAACCAGAAACCCCTGCACGTAGGCACAGCCATTGGCCTTGAGCCAGTCGGCCTGGGCCGGGGTTTCCACGCCTTCGGCAATCACCGTGATGCGGTAGTCGGCGCACAAGCCAATCACACTGCGCACCAGCGCGGCGTCTACCGCAGAGCCCGGTAAGCGCGCAACCAGGTGGCGGTCGAGCTTGAGGGTGTCGATCGGCAAGTCACGCAGCATGCGCAACGAGCAGTCACCGGCGCCAAAATCATCCAGCGCCACCCGCACGCCCAGTTCGCGCAGCCGGTGTATCTGCTTCACGGCCGCGTCGATGTTGTACATCAACGACGTCTCTGCCACCTCGACCTCTAGCTGCGCCGGGTCCAGCTGGTAGTCCTGGATCACCCGCTGCAGCTCCTCGACCAGGCCCGGCATGACGAACTGGGCGCGGCTCAGGCTGATGCCCAGCACCAGCCCCTGGGCAAAACGTTCGCACCAGGCCTGGCGCTGGGCCGCGCCCTGGCGGTAGATCCAGCTGGCCAGGCGGTTGATCAGCCGCGCCTCTTCCAGCAAGGGGATGAACAGCCCCGGGGGCACATCGCCAACACTGGGGTGCTGCCAGCGCAGCAACGCCTCGAAACCGCGCAAGTGGCCGTCGGCGAAAGCCACCTGGGGCTGATACACCAGGCTGAAATCGTGCTGCTCGATAGCGGCGCGCACGCTGTCTTCGAGCATCAGCCGTGAGCGCGCCCGGCCGTTGAGTTCCTGGTCATAGAAGCGATACTGCTGACGCCCGGCCTGCTTGGCCGCATACATCGCCGCATCCGCAGCCCGCAACAGGCCTTCGACAGTTGCGCCACAGTCAGGAAAGGTGGCGATGCCAATGCTGACGCCAAGGCATACATCCAGCCCTTCTATCTGCTGGCTGATCGAAACGCGCTCGAGCAGTCGCTCGGCGTAACGCCCGGCCTGCTCGGGGTACGGCAGGCTGTCGAACAACGCCGTGAACTCGTCACCGCCCATCCGCGCCAATAACGCCTCGCTGCCCAGGCAGTCCTTGAGCTGTTCTGCCACCCAGCGCAGCACGCGATCGCCCGCCTCATGGCCCAATGAGTCGTTGATCCGCTTGAAGCCATCCAGATCCATGTACATCAGCGCCTGGGCCTTGTCCGAACGCTCGTTGCGCAGCAGCACGCCCTCGGCAGACTGATAGAAGCCGCGGCGGTTGAGCAGGCCGGTGAGTGGGTCGGTCACCGCCTGGTACTCAAGCTGTTGGTGCAGGTTGCGCACCACCGACATGTCCAGCACCGTCACCACCATCGCCTGCTGATCGGCTGGCAACGGCGCACAGGACAGCGCGACCGGCACCAGTTGGCCACCCAGGGTGCGCAACTGCGCATCGTGCACGCGAAAGATCTGCCGCCCCAGGTAGGCCTGGTTGAAGTCCGACTCGTTCCACAGATTGGCATTGGCCATCTGCACCAGGTCAAGCAACTGGGCGCCCTGCAATTGCTCCACCGCAGCGGCCAGCAAGCGTGAAATGGCCGGGTTGGCGAAACTGATGGTACCTGCGGCATTCACCACCAGAATGCCTTCGGCAGCGTTCTCCAGGATCGAGGCGTTGAATGCCCTCGCCGCTTCCAGCTCGCGGCTCAGGCGTTGCAGCATGCGCCGGTTACGCTGCTGGTCGAGCAGGGCCTGGACCTTGGGCTTGAGAATTTGCGGGTCGAACGGCTTGAACATGTAGTCCACGGCGCCACTGGCGTAACCCTTGAGCACAGCGGCATCGGACTGCTCGTTGGCGGTGAGGAAAATGATCGGGGTCAGCCGTGTACGCTGGCTGCCGCGCATTAGCCGGGCGACTTCGAAGCCGTCCATTTCCGGCATTTGTACATCCAGTAAAACCAGGTCGACGTCGTGCTCGAGCAAGGCGCTCAGGGCTTCTGTCCCTGAACTGGCAGTCAACACTTGCCAATCCTGCCGGGCCAGCAAGGCCCGCATGCTGATGAGATTTTCGGGGTAATCGTCTACTACCAGCAGAACCGAGCTGCCATCCACTGGCTGAGGTTGAGGGTGAGCGCCATCCATGCTGCTTCTCTATTTGTGACCGACTTCACATCGCGGTTGGATCCGATAACTACTCTAGACCCGAGTTTGTAACAAGCAATGCAATCAGAACGCTATCAGTGCCTAAACTGTACGGTAGCCGACTAACGGTTGCTCTGCCGTGAATATCTGCGCGCTTGAGCGCAGGCATAAAAAAACCCGCATCGCTGCGGGTTTTTTCAGTGCGGCCTGCGAATCAGTTGACCTTGGCGGCCAACTCACCTTTCAGGTAGCGCTGGTACATGCCGTCCAGGGAGATCGGTTTGATCTTGGAGGCATTGCCGGCAGTACCGAAGGCTTCGTAACGGGCGATGCACACGTCACGCATGGCCTTGACGGTTTCACCGAAGAACTTGCGCGGGTCGAACTCACTTGGGTTCTGCGCCATCAGGCGACGCATGGCACCGGTGGACGCCAGACGCAGGTCGGTGTCGATGTTGACCTTGCGCACGCCGTGCTTGATGCCTTCGACGATCTCTTCGACCGGTACACCGTAGGTCTCTTTGATGTCGCCGCCGTACTGGTTGATGATCGCCAGCCACTCTTGTGGCACCGAGGACGAACCGTGCATGACCAGGTGGGTGTTGGGGATGCGCTTGTGGATTTCCTTGATGCGGTCGATCGCCAACACGTCACCGGTAGGTGGCTTGGTGAACTTGTACGCACCGTGGCTGGTACCGATGGCGATGGCCAGGGCATCGACCTGGGTCTTCTTGACGAAGTCGGCCGCTTCTTCCGGGTCGGTCAGCATCTGGCTGTGGTCCAGCACGCCTTCGGCGCCGATACCGTCTTCTTCACCGGCCATGCCGGTTTCCAGCGAACCCAGGCAGCCCAGCTCGCCTTCTACCGAAACGCCACAGGCGTGTGCCATGGCAACGGTCTGCTGGGTAACGCGGACGTTGTACTCATAGTCGGTCGGGGTCTTGCCGTCTTCGCCCAGCGAGCCGTCCATCATCACCGAGCTGAAGCCCAGCTGGATCGAACGCTGGCACACGTCAGGGCTGGTGCCGTGGTCCTGGTGCATGCACACCGGGATGTGCGGGAACTCTTCGATGGCGGCCAGGATCAGGTGACGCAGGAAGGGCGCGCCGGCGTACTTGCGGGCACCGGCCGAAGCCTGGACGATCACGGGGGAATCGGTCTTGTCGGCCGCTTCCATGATGGCGCGCATCTGCTCGAGGTTGTTGACGTTGAAAGCTGGAACGCCGTAACCGAACTCGGCGGCGTGGTCCAGCATCTGGCGCATGCTAATGAGTGCCATTGTGTATCTCTCTCCCGACAAGCGTCGTTTGTTTCGTGCAAGCCTGCCGCAGGGGCGGTTGCTGTTCAAGTAGTGTGGGCCACCATGGCAGCCCGGCCAGTCACGGTGCCTTGCAGCCCCGCCCAATCAGATCGTTGGTTGCCACCCAGTACACCAGGCCTTCTTCGCCCTTGGTGTGGAAGGCCAGCACGCCATCGCTGTACATCGCGCCCGACGCGCTCGGCTCGGATTTGAGCCGGTAGACCTGGTCGCCGCCACCGAGGCGGACGTCGACCGAGTCCTGCTGCGGGTCAGCGAAGCGCCACAGCACCTCGGTCTGGCTGTCACAGACCCAACGGGTCCAGTCGTCTGCCGGGGCGGGTTGCGCCGGCTGCAGCAGTGAGCATCCTGCCAGTGTCGCCAGGGCCATCAAGGCCATCAGCGCTTTCATTACGTATCCTCTAGATGACCACACAACGGTCGCTTGGTTGCCTGCTCCGACGAAGCGCATCGGTTCAAGGGCAGCCTGGAGCCTTGCGCTGGTGGTCTTCGTCATACTTCTCCAGGCCTTCAGGGCCCACGCGCTTGTTGATGACCGGTACGGTTTCGGCCTGCCACTCGGACTGGTAGCAACCGCCCTTGGGCGGCTGCGCCGGGTCATCGTCCGAAGAGGGGCTGCCGGAGCAGGCGCTCAGCAGGCCGGCCAGGATCATCACAGGCAATTGCTTGACCATCAGGTCGCTCCCTTTGCCAGGCGCCGCCATTGTCAGGCTTTAGCCCGCTCTTCCAGGATCGCCACAGCCGGCAGTACCTTGCCCTCGACGAACTCGAGGAAGGCACCACCACCGGTAGAAATGTAGGAGATTTCCTTGCTGACGCCATATTTGTCGATCGCCGCGAGGGTGTCACCGCCACCGGCGATGGAGAACGCAGGGCTTTCGGCGATGGCCTTGGCCAGCACCTTGGTGCCATTGCCGAACTGGTCGAACTCGAACACGCCGACTGGGCCGTTCCACAGGATGGTCTTCGACGACTTCAGCAGCTCGGCGAAGTTGGCTGCAGTCTGTGGGCCGATGTCCAGGATCATGTCGTCAGCGGCAACGTCGGCGATAGCCTTGACGGTGGCTTCAGCGTTTTCGGCGAATTCCTTGGCGACCACCACGTCGACTGGCAGCGGTACGCTGACCTTGGCGGCGATGGCTTT
This sequence comes from Pseudomonas sp. Irchel s3f19, assembly GCF_900187555.1. Taxonomy (NCBI): domain Bacteria; kingdom Pseudomonadati; phylum Pseudomonadota; class Gammaproteobacteria; order Pseudomonadales; family Pseudomonadaceae; genus Pseudomonas; species Pseudomonas sp. Irchel s3f19. The sequence goes on from NZ_FYDW01000002.1 coordinate 359,413, forward strand.
TGCGGTGTCGAGCAGGTCAGGCTCATACAGCGACTTGCCCACAGGGTGACCAGCAGCGGCCAGGAAAGTGTTGGCAATACCGCCACCTACGATCAGTTGGTCGCAGACGCTGCTCAGGCTGTTCAGCACGTCCAGCTTGGTGGAAACCTTGGAGCCGGCAACGATGGCCGCCATTGGCTTGGCCGGGGCCTTCAGGGCCTTGCCCAGGGCGTCCAGCTCGGCAGCCAGCAGTGGGCCAGCGGCGGCAACCTTGGCGAACTTGGCCACGCCATGGGTCGAACCCTCGGCGCGGTGGGCAGTACCAAAGGCGTCCATCACGAACACGTCGCACAGGGCAGCGTATTGCTGCGCCAGTTCGTCGGCGTTCTTTTTCTCGCCCTTGTTGAAGCGCACGTTCTCGAACAGCACCAGGTCACCGGCCTTGACCTCGACACCGGCCAGGTAGTCGGCGACCAGCGGCACGTCGCGGCCCAGGGCCTTGCTCAGGTACTCGGCGACCGGCTTAAGGCTGTTTTCGGCCGAGAATTCACCTTCGGTAGGGCGGCCCAGGTGCGAGCAGACCATTACCGCCGCACCCTTCTCCAGGGCCAGCTTGATGGTCGGCAGCGCAGCCAGGATACGCGCGTCGCTGGTTACCACACCGTCCTTCACAGGCACGTTGAGGTCTTCGCGGATCAGTACGCGTTTACCTTGCAGGTCGAGGTCGGTCATCTTCAACACGGTCATGAATGCAGTCCTTCAGGGCTGTTTGTTGCGGGTTGGGTGAACGACGTGCAGAAAGTGTTCGGCGACGTCGAGCATACGGTTGGCGAACCCCCATTCGTTGTCGAACCAGGCCAGCAGGTTCACCAGGCGGGGGCCGGAAACACGGGTCTGGCTGGCATCGACGATCGCCGAATGCGGGTCGTGGTTGAAATCACAGCTGGCATGGGGCAGCTCGGTGTAGGCCAGCAATCCTTTGAGCGGGCCTTCCAGCGCTGCCTCGCGCAGCACCCGGTTGACCTCGGCGGCACTGGTGTCGCGGGCGGTCTGCAGGGTGATGTCCAGGCACGACACGTTGACGGTCGGCACGCGTACCGCTTTGGCCTGGATTCGCCCGGCAAGTTCCGGCAGCAACCGCTCGATGCCGCGTGCCAGCCCGGTGGACACCGGGATCACCGACTGAAACGCCGAACGCGTGCGGCGCAGGTCTTCGTGGTGGTAGGCGTCGATCACCGGCTGGTCGTTCATCGCCGAGTGGATGGTGGTGATCTGCACGTATTCGATGCCGAACGCCTGGTCCAGCACGCGCAACAGCGGCACGCCGCAGTTGGTGGTGCACGACGCGTTGGACACCAGGCGCTCGCTGCCGGTCAGGCACGCCTGGTTGATGCCGTAGACCACCGTGGCATCCACGTCCGCCTCGCTGGCCATGGGCTGCGAGAACAGCACGCGTGGCGCGCCGGCATCCAGAAAACGCTGGCCATCGGCGCGGGTGTTGTAAGCGCCGGAGCACTCCAGCACCAGGTCGATGCCCAGGGCGGCCCAGTCGATGCCTTCCGGGGTGGCACTGCGCATTACCTTCACGCAGTCACCATTGATATGCAGACAATCGCCGTCGACCTTCACCTCACCGGGGAAACGCCCGTGGGTGGAGTCGAAGCGTGTCAGGTATTCAAGGCTGGCCTGATCGGCCAGGTCGTTCAGCGCGACAATCTCGAAACCGGCCTTCGCCCCCCGCTCGAACAACGCGCGCAGGACACAGCGGCCGATGCGGCCATAACCGTTGAGTGCAACTTTGTAGGGACGCGGGTGGGACATAGGTAGCTCTTGAACTCCGGCGGTTGAACGGAGCCGCCATGCGGCCCATTCGCGGCACAAGGCCGCTCCCACAGGGTACTGCGGTTTATGCAGATCCTGTGGGAGCGGCCTTGTGCCGCGAATGAGGGCCTGCGGCCCTCACTTTGCCTGTATCAGTCTTCCAGCAGCTCTTCGGCGGTACCCAGGATGTTCTCCAGGGTGAAGCCGAACTCTTCGAACAGGGCAGAGGCCGGGGCCGACTCACCGTAGGTGGTCATGCCGATGATACGACCTTCCAGGCCGACGTACTTGTACCAGAAGTCGGCATGGGCAGCTTCGATGGCGATGCGCGCGCCCACTTCCAGTGGCAGTACCGACTGCTTGTAGGCAGCGTCCTGGGCATCGAACACGCTGGTGCACGGCATGGAGACCACGCGGACCTTGCGGCCCTGCTCGGTCAGCTTGTCGAAGGCCTGAACCGCCAGGCCCACTTCGGAACCGGTGGCAATCAGAATCAGCTCAGGCTCGCCAGCGCAGTCCTTGAGGATGTAGCCACCGCGGCTGATGTCGGCGATCTGCTGGGCGTCGCGGTCCTGGTGCTGCAGGTTCTGGCGCGAGAAGATCAGCGCCGATGGGCCGTCGTTGCGCTCCAGGGCGTTTTTCCAGGACACGGCCGCTTCGACCGCGTCGGCTGGGCGCCAGGTGTCCAGGTTCGGCGTGCTGCGCAGGCTGGTCAGCTGCTCGATCGGCTGGTGAGTCGGGCCGTCTTCGCCCAGGCCGATGGAGTCGTGGGTGTAGACGTGGATCACGCGCTGCTTCATCAGGGCCGACATGCGCACTGCATTGCGGGCGTATTCCATGAACATCAGGAAGGTCGCGCCGTAAGGCACCAGGCCGCCGTGCAGGGCAACGCCGTTCATGATCGCGGTCATGCCGAACTCGCGCACGCCGTAGTACACGTAGTTGCCGCTGGCGTCATGGGCTTCGACGCCCTTGCAGCCTTTCCACAGGGTCAAGTTGGAACCGGCCAGGTCAGCCGAGCCGCCGAGGAACTCAGGCAGCAGCGGGCCGAAAGCGTTCAGGGCATTCTGGCTGGCCTTGCGGCTGGCGATAGTCTCGCCTTTGGCAGCGACTTCATTGATGTAGGCCTGGGCCTTTTCCGAGAAGTCGGCCGGCAGCTCGCCGCTGTCACGGCGCTTGAACTCGGCAGCCAGCTCCGGATGCGCCTTGGCGTAGGCGTCGAAGCGCTGGTTCCACTCGGCCTCAGCCTTGGCACCGGCGGCCTTGGCGTCCCACTCGGCATAGATGTCGGCCGGGATTTCGAACGGGCCGTGGTTCCAGTTCAGTGCTTTGCGGGCCAGGGCGATTTCGTCGTTGCCCAGCGGGGCACCGTGGCAGTCTTCCTTGCCCTGCTTGTTCGGCGAGCCGAAGCCGATGATGGTCTTGCAGCAGATCAGGGTCGGCTGCTCGCTCTTGCGCGCGGTCTCGATCGCCATCTTGATTTCTTCGGCATCGTGGCCGTCGACGTTGCGGATCACCTGCCAGTTGTAGGCTTCGAAACGCTTGGGCGTGTCATCGGTGAACCAGCCTTCGACTTCACCGTCGATGGAGATGCCGTTGTCGTCGTAGAACGCGATCAGCTTGCCCAGGCCCAGGGTGCCAGCCAAAGCGGCGACTTCGTGGGAGATGCCTTCCATCATGCAGCCGTCGCCGAGGAACACGTAAGTGTTGTGGTCGACGATGTTGTGGCCGTCACGGTTGAACTGCGCGCCCAACACTTTCTCGGCCAGGGCAAAGCCCACGGCGTTGGCCAGGCCTTGGCCCAACGGGCCGGTGGTGGTCTCGACACCCGGGGTGTAGCCGTATTCCGGGTGGCCCGGGGTACGGCTGTGCAACTGGCGGAAGGCCTTGAGGTCGTCGATCGACAGGTCGTAGCCGGTCAGGTGCAGCAGCGAGTAGATCAGCATCGAGCCGTGGCCGTTGGACAGCACGAAGCGGTCACGGTCGGCGAAGCTCGGGTTGCTCGGGTTGTGCTTCAGATAGTCGCGCCAAAGCACTTCGGCGATATCCGCCATGCCCATAGGGGCACCTGGGTGGCCGCTGTTGGCCTTTTGCACGGCATCCATGCTGAGTGCACGAATGGCGTTGGCACGTTCACGACGGCTGGGCATCGCTGATCTCCTGGGGCTTGAATAAGTAGTGAAACGAAAAAAGGCGGCCATTTTCGCCCACTGGGGGGGCTGGGGGCAAACATTAAAGCTGCGAGCGGCAAGCTTTAAGCTGCAAGCGAAAGCAGACCCGCGCGCGGAACGCTCTATTCTTGCAGCTTGAGCCTTGCGGCTTGCAGCTCATCGCCAATATCAAAACTTTTTGATATTGGTCTTGCGGGGGCAACGATGCCTGTCTAGACTGCCGCCCCATGAACCTCCGTGCGCAATCGATCCCCGAGCGAAGCGACACACTGGCTGCCCTGTGCAAAGCCAGTGGCGATGCGCTGCGCCTGAATGTCTTGCGTGCGCTGGCCAGCGATTCGTTTGGCGTGCTGGAATTGGCGCAAATCTTCGACATCGGCCAGTCCGGCATGAGCCATCACCTCAAGGTACTGGCCCAGGCCGAGCTGGTGGCTACCCGCCGCGAAGGCAACGCCATCTTCTACCGCCGCGCCCTGCCCGACAGCCTGCGCCTTGGCGGGCGCCTGCACACGGCGCTGCTCGAGGAGGTCGACGACCTGACCTTGCCACCGGCGGTACAGGCACGTATCGCCCAGGTGCAGCAGCGCCGTGCGGCCACCAGCCAGGACTTCTTCCAGCGCGTGGAAGAAAAATTCCGCGCCCAGCAAGACCTGATCGCCGGCCTGCCGCAGTACCGCGAAAGCCTGCTGGCCATGCTCGACAAACTGAATTTTGGCCCGGCTGCCAGTGCACTGGAGGTAGGCCCCGGCGACGGCGGCTTCCTGCCGGACCTGGCGCGGCGCTTCGGCACGGTGACCGCGCTGGACAACAGCCCGACCATGCTCGAGCTGGCCCGCCAGGTCTGCCAGCGTGAAGGCCTGGACAATGTGAACCTGCAGTTGGCCGATGCACTGGATGCAACGGATGTGGCAGCCGACTGCGTTGTGCTGAACATGGTCCTGCACCATTTCAGCGACCCGGCCCTGGCCCTGCGCCTGCTGGCCAAACGGGTGAAAGCGGGCGGCAGCCTGCTGGTCACCGAACTGTGCAGCCATGACCAGGGGTGGGCGCGGGATGCCTGCGGCGACCTCTGGCTGGGCTTCGAACAGGACGACCTGGCCCGTTGGGCCAACGTTGCCGGGCTGGTCCCCGGGGACAGCCTCTACGTGGGCTTGCGTAACGGTTTCCAGATACAGGTCCGCCACTTTCAGCGGGCGACTGGCGACATACACCATCGGTAAATTTTAGGAACCCTTCGAGATGAGCGAATACTCCCTTTTCACCTCCGAGTCCGTGTCCGAAGGGCATCCGGACAAGATCGCCGACCAGATTTCGGACGCTGTCCTTGATGCCATCATCGCTCAGGACAAATACGCCCGCGTAGCCTGCGAAACCCTGGTCAAGACCGGTGTCGCCATCATCGCCGGCGAAGTGTCCACTTCCGCCTGGGTCGACCTCGAAGAGCTGGTACGCAAGGTCATCATCGACATCGGCTACAACAGCTCCGACGTCGGCTTCGACGGCGCCACCTGCGCCGTGATGAACATCATCGGCAAGCAGTCGGTAGACATCGCCCAAGGCGTCGACCGCTCCAAGCCGGAAGACCAGGGCGCTGGCGACCAGGGCCTGATGTTCGGCTACGCCAGCAACGAAACCGACGTGCTGATGCCGGCGCCGATCTGCTTCTCGCACCGCCTGGTCGAGCGCCAGGCCGAAGCGCGCAAGTCCAAGCTGCTGCCGTGGCTGCGCCCGGACGCCAAGTCGCAGGTCACCTGCCGCTACGAAAACGGCAAGGTGGTCGGTATCGATGCCGTCGTCCTGTCCACCCAGCACAACCCTGAGGTGTCGCAAAAAGACCTGCAGGAAGCGGTGATGGAGCTGATCGTCAAGCACACCCTGCCGGCCGAGCTGCTGCACAAGGGCACCCAGTACCACATCAACCCGACCGGCAACTTCATCATCGGTGGCCCGGTGGGTGACTGCGGCCTGACTGGCCGCAAGATCATCGTCGACTCCTACGGCGGCATGGCCCGTCACGGTGGTGGCGCGTTCTCCGGCAAGGACCCGTCCAAGGTCGACCGTTCGGCCGCCTATGCCGGCCGCTACGTGGCCAAGAACATCGTTGCTGCCGGCCTGGCCGAGCGCTGCGAGATCCAGGTGTCCTACGCCATCGGCGTGGCCCAGCCGACGTCCATCTCGATCAACACCTTCGGTACCGGCAAGGTCTCGGACGAGAAGATCGTACAGCTGGTGCGCGAGTGCTTCGACCTGCGCCCGTACGCCATCACCAAGATGCTCGACCTGCTGCACCCGATGTACCAGGAAACCGCTGCCTACGGCCACTTCGGCCGCACGCCACAGCAGAAGACTGTCGGCGACGACACCTTCACCACCTTCACCTGGGAGCGCACCGACCGCGCCCAGTCGCTGCGTGACGCTGCCGGGCTGTAATTTTCCTACAGCGGTAAACGAAAGCCCCTGCCGAGCGATCGGCAGGGGCTTTTGCTTTTCAGGTTTTCGCCGTGAGCGTTGTGACATATCGACTGACAACTGCTCACAGCAACCAGCGCGCTACCTGCCTAGGCTGAAGGCTCCTCCCGCCATGCAAGGATGCTGGCCATGTCGTTCATACTGCTATTTGCACTGCTGCTCTCACTGCAGGCCTCGCTGGCAAAGGCCGCCTCATGCCCCGACTGGCCCATGCAACAAGCCGAAACCGAAGTTGCCCACCTGCGCGACACACTTGCCCAATGGGATGACCACTACCACCGCCAGGGCATCGCGCTGGTGGCAGATGAGCTGTATGACCAAAGCCGACAACGCCTGCACCACTTGCAGCAATGTTTCGGCCTGCTGGCAGGACTTGCCCCCCTGGCGACGGCACGTGGCCCGGTTCCCCACCCCATCCCGCATACCGGCGTCGACAAGCTCGCCGACGAGCAGGCCGTTGGCCGCTGGATGGCTGGCAAGACGGGCCTGTGGATACAGCCCAAGGTCGATGGCGTGGCGGTCTCCGCTCGCTATCGGCAGGGGCAGCTGGTGCAGTTGCTGAGCCGCGGTGATGGGGTGCAAGGGCACGACTGGAGTCGCCATATCCCTCGGCTCGGCGCCATCACGCGGCAGCTGCCCCAAGCGCGCGACCTGGTGCTGCAAGGTGAGCTGTACCTGCGCCTGGACGCACATATCCAAGCCCAGGCTGGCAGCGCCAATGCGCGCGGGACCGTGGCCGGGCTGCTCGCCCGCAAGCAGTTCAGCGTGGAACAAGGGGCCGGCATCGGCCTGTTCGTCTGGGACTGGCCACAAGGCCCCGTTAGCCAGGCCGAACGGGTCTCGCAACTGGCGCAACTGGGCTTCCCCGACAGCCAGCGCTACAGCATCGCGATCGACTCCGCCACCCAAGCCGCGCACTGGCGCCAGCACTGGTACCGCTCACCCCTGCCCTTCGCCACCGATGGCGTGATTCTGCGCCAGGGTACGCGGCCGCCCGCCGAGCGCTGGCAGGCCAAGGCCCCTTACTGGCTCGCAGCCTGGAAACACCCTTACGCCCAAGCCCTGGCAGACGTGCGCGAAGTTAGCTTGCGGGTCGGCCGCACCGGGAGGATCACACCGGTGCTGCAGCTTCAACCGGTCAAACTGGACGACCGGCTGATCACCCAGGTAAGCCTGGGGTCACTGGCCCGCTGGCAGCACCTCGACATTGCTCCGGGTGACCAGGTGGCAATCAGCCTGGCAGGGCTGACCATCCCGCGTTTCGAGCGCGTGGTGCATCGCGCGGCCGTGCGCCAGCCGGTGGAGGTGCCGCCGCCAGGGCGCTATCACCCGCACAGTTGCTGGCACGCAGGCGATGGCTGCAACGAGCAGTTCATCGCACGGCTCACATGGCTCAGTGGCAAGCAGGGGCTGGCCATGCCACGCACCGGGCCGGGTACGTGGCGGCGCCTGGTCGATGCGGGGTTGGTTACCTCGACGACAGACTGGCTGCACCTCGATGCCCAGCGCCTGAGTGAGGTGCCAGGTATCAGCGAAGCGACGGCCGCACAGCTGGTGAACAGCTTCGAGGGCGCGCGGTCACAACCCTTGGCCCGATGGCTGCGGGCGCTTGGCGTACCCGCCCCCGGCGGCATGCAACTGGAAGGTGAGTGGGCCCAGCTATCCTTGCGTACTGCCGGTGACTGGCGAGCATTGCCGGGTATCGGCGCCGTACGCGCGCATCAGCTTGAGGCGTTTTTCATGGCCAACGAGGTTCGAGCCATCGCAGTGCGGTTGAACGAGGCCGGCGTCAACGCATTCCAATTCAGCGACAAAGCCCCCGCGCAATGAATTATTACCAAAATCCATGTAAGGAAAGTCTGAATATCGACCAGAAAAAACCAACAAGGGTTTCTAAATAGGCAAAACCAAGGCAGGATTTCCCCCAACTTTTCTGCCCGCCCCGTTCAGGAGGCTTTTCATGAAACGTATTTCGACTCTTTTCCTGCTCGCAACCCTTGGTCTGACCGCTGGCGCCGTGCAGGCCGCCCAGCCGGATGCCGGCCTGACCGGCTGCGACGCCAAACGCAGCGCCATCGAAAACCAGCTGAAGATTGCCCGTGAACATGGCAACAGCGACCAGGTCGCGGGGCTCGAGCAGGCATTGGAAGGCGTAAAAAACTGCACCGATAATAGCCTGCGCAAAGAGCGCGAACAAAAAGTGCTCGATGCACGTCATGAAGTCGCACAGCGCGAAAAAGACCTGAAGAAAGCCGAGAAAAAAGGCGACGCCGAAAAGATAAACAAGCGTAAAGACAAGCTCGCAGAGTCCAGGAAGGAACTGCAGGAAGCAGTGGACGAACTGGACCGCTGACAGGCCCTGCTTATGCTGCCTGCCCTGGCTCCATCAGCGGTTTCCCGGTGATGGAGCCAGGGCATTTACCCTCAATGATTGCGAAACTCGGTATGACAGGCCTTGCATGCTGCCTCGACCTTGTCCATCGGCCCTTTCAATTGCGCAGCGTCCAGCGGCTGGCCCCGAGTCGCATCGACCAGCTCGCCAGTCACGCCCTCCAGTTGCCGGGCAAGGTCATGGAAACGCGCCTGACGCTCCCACACCTCTGCTCGTGCACTGCTGTCGCCGCCATCGCGCACCTGCGGGAAGTGCTGCCACGGCTGCTGCGACAGGGTGTCGAGCTTCACGGCCCCCTCGGCAAACTTCACCCCGTCGAAGGGCAAACGACCGCGCAACATGCCGCCCAGGTCTTCGCTGGCCTTGAGCATGTCCTTGAAGATCACCTTACGCTTGCCCAACGGCGAATTCGGGTCAACACGGTCACAGGCATTCAGGGCCAGGGCTGCGAGCAGAACAACGGTCAATCGCTTGAACATCACGGTCACTACGGCCTACGAAAATGGGCAGCCAGTATCGCTGCCCAGGGGCCAAACACCAATAGCCACATAAAAAACAGGGGCGAATATTCATCTTCGCCCATGACAGGAAGCCCCACATGAAATCTGCCCTGCGCCACCTGGCCTGGACACTCCCGGCGCTGGCCCTGCTGGCCGGCTGCAACGGCGGCGAAAGCGCCAAGCCAGAGCCCCATGCCATTGCCACCTATGCCAACGCCACCTGGCAGGACCTGCCCAGCGTCAGCGACGCCGACCTGGTTGCCGGCTTCCACGCGTGGCGTAATGGTTGCGAGAAGCTCAAGCGCGACACAGTCTGGGCCGCCACCTGCGAGGCCGCTGCCAGCGTGCCCGACGATGCCCTGCAGATACGCGCTTTCCTGCAGCAGAACCTGCAGGTCTATGGCCTGCGCTCGGCCGAAAACAATGCCAACGGCCTGATCACCGGTTACTACGAGCCGGTCTACCCCGGCAGCCTGAAGCCTACCGAGGCCAACCACGTCGCAGTTTACGGCGTGCCCGACGACATGATCGTGGTCGACTTGGCCAGCGTGTACCCAGAGCTCAAGGGCAAGCGCTTGCGTGGGCGCCTGGACGGCCGCGTGCTCAAGCCTTACGACACCGCCGAGGTGATCAACCGTGAGGGCGTCAAGGCACCGGTGCTGGCCTGGCTGACCGACCCGATGGACCTGCAGTTCCTGCAGATCCAGGGTTCGGGCCGGGTACAACTGGAAGATGGCCGCCAACTGCGCCTGGGCTACGCCGACCAGAACGGCCACCCCTATCGGCCGATAGGCCGCTGGCTGGTGGAGCAGGGCCAATTGAAGAAGGAAGAGGTGAGCATGGGCGCCATTCACGCCTGGGCCCAGGCCAACCCACAGCGAGTACCGGAATTGCTCGCCAGCAACCCCAGCTACGTGTTTTTCAGCACCCGCCCCGACAGCAACGAAGGCCCGCGCGGCTCGCTCAATGTGCCATTGACGGCCGGGTACAGTGTGGCAATCGACCGCAAGGTGATTCCGCTGGGCAGCCTGCTCTGGTTGTCGACCACGCGCCCGGACGGTACGCCGGTGGTGCGGCCGGTAGGCGCTCAGGATACGGGCGGAGCCATTGCTGGCGAAGTGCGTGCGGACCTGTTCTGGGGCACCGGGCCTGAGGCAGGCGAGCTGGCCGGTAACATGAAGCAGCAGGGGCAGATCTGGATGTTGTGGCCCAAAGGCAAACCGCTGCCTGAAGTGCCGAAAGTCCTTTGATACGGTGCTGAATGCTTCGCGGATAAAACCGCCCCCACAGGGATCGCAATGGCCCCTGTGGGGGCGGGTTTACCCGCGAAAAGAGCGACGATTCAGGCCGAAACGACGAAGAACGACACGATCAGCGCCAACCCGGCAAACCACACCAGCGAGCGCAACGCCGCCCAGTCCGCCAGGTAGCAGATGATGTAGAGCAGCCGACTGGTGATGTACATCACGCCCAGCACGTCCTGCGTCACTTGTTCGGCATTGCCGACGATATCGGCCACCAGCACGGCCGCCGCAAATGCCGGAAACGCCTCGTAGCTGTTCTGCTGCGCGGCGTGGGCACGGCGCGGCAGGCCCGATAGCGTATCGAGGAAGGCGCGCGGGTCGTGATTGTCCTTGAGGCCGAAACGGCCACTGCTCACCTTGGCGATCAACGCACAAAGCGGCGGCAGTGCCAGCGCGATCAGGATGCACCACAGGGCAACGGTCATGGACAGGACTCCTTGTTCAATAATCGGGTTAGAGCTTCATTACCAGCATGCCTGCCAGCACCAGCCCGCAAGCTAGGAGTCTTGGCCCGCCAAAAGGTTCTTTGAGGTAGCGCATGCCAAACAGCACCACCAGAATTACGCTCAACTCTCGCAACGCTGCCGCTTCAGCCACCGACCCCAAGTGCATGGCCCACAGCACCAGGGCATAACTGAACAACACGCAAAACCCTACGGCCAACCCCAGCCGCCATTGGGTTCGCCAGAACAGCACGAAGGGTGCCCGCCGCGCCACACTGGCCAGCAGCGGGAAGGGCCAGGCGCTGAGCAAGGTCAGCCATACCAGGTAGTCCCACGGCTTGCCCCACAGCCGCACCGCCTGCCCATCGAACCAGGTGTAGCAACCGATGCACAGGCCAATCAGCGCCACTACCGGCAACATCGACCACGGCAGGCGATCACCCCCTCCCCCCTGCCAGAGCAGGCATGCCATGCCGCAAGGGATGAGCAGGATGCCGATGATCTGCTGCTGGCTCAGTGACTCCCCGGCAAACGCCAGGGTCAGCCCCAGCACCACCAACGGCGACAAGCCACGCATCAGAGGATAGACCAGCCCCAGGTCACCGACCCGATAGGCCTGGATCAGCAGGAAACGGTACAGCTGCTCAGCCAGCGCCGAGGCGATCAGCCAGGGCCAGATTTCAGCGGGGGGCACCTCGACGAAGGCGACGGCGAGCACTGCGAAGGCCAGTGCGACGGTGTCCATGCTGGCGATCACCAACAGGCGCTCGCCGCTGAATTTGATCAGGGTGTTCCAGGTCGCATGCAGCAAGGCGGCGACCAGTACCAGGGAAGTTGCCAACACGCCGTGAGGTCCTTGTGACGTTATTGAGGCCTGAATATATCGCCTTCAGAAGGGCGCAGTCTGGCATTTGCATGGCGAAAGTGCTTCAGCGCTTTGACATCGAGTGCCGCGCGGGCGGCGCTCGATCTCCCAGGCGCAAAAAGCCCTAAAGGCATGCACCTGACAGCCCCAATACGCCCTAAACCCAACACATCCGGAACGATTCCAACAATTCCGGTCAAATCGTGTGTCCCGAACCCCTCGCCAGGTCATCAAAGAACTGCCCGAGCCATTCGGGTACGACTTGGAAGCCACTGTTACAGGATTCGGGATGCTTGAATTAGTTGCCGCGTTTATCTGCCTCACCACCCTCCTCACCTACGTCAACTACCGCTTCATCGGCCTGCCACCCGCCATTGGCGTGATGGTCACCGCGTTATTGTTCTCCCTGATGCTGCAGGGCCTGAGCCTGATCGGCTTCCCTGGCCTGGAAGAACGCGTCGAAGGCCTGATGAACCAGATCGACTTCAACGATTTGCTGATGCACTGGATGCTGGCGTTCCTGCTGTTTGCCGGCGCCTTGCACGTCAACCTCTCGGACCTGCGCAGCTATCGCTGGCCGATCGGCCTGCTGGCCACTATCGGCGTGCTGATCGCAACCGTGGTCATCGGCTACCTGTCGCATTGGGTGTTCGCGATGTTCGGCTGGCAGGTGCCGCTGATCTATTGCCTGCTGTTCGGCGCGCTGATTTCGCCCACCGACCCGATTGCCGTGCTCGGCGCATTGCGTACCGCCAATGCATCCAAGCCACTGAAAACCACCATCGTCGGCGAATCGCTGTTCAACGATGGCACCGCAGTCGTGGTGTTCACCGTGCTGCTGGGCATCATCCAGCTGGGCGAAACCCCCAGTGCCTACGACACGGCGGTGCTGTTCGCCCGTGAGGCCATTGGCGGCGTGGTATTCGGCGGCCTGATCGGCTACGCCACCTACCGCATGATCAAGAGCATCGAACAGTACCAAGTCGAGGTCATGCTGACCCTGGCACTGGTCATCGGTGGCTCGGCGATGTGCTACGAGCTGCACGTCTCGGCGCCGATCGCCATGGTGGTGGCCGGCCTGATCATCGGCAACATGGGGCGCAACCTGGCGATGAACGATATGACCCGTCGCTACATGGACGGTTTCTGGGAGTTGATCGATGACATGCTCAACGCCTTGCTGTTCGCGCTGATCGGCCTGGAGCTTCTGCTGCTGCCGTTCAACTGGATGCACCTGGCGGCCGGTAGCGTGCTGGCGTTGGCGGTACTGCTGTCGCGGCTGTTGACCGTGGCCCCGGCAATCGTGCTGCTGCGGCGCTGGCGCCCGGTCCCCAAAGGCACTGTGCGGGTGCTGACCTGGGGTGGTTTGCGCGGTGGGGTTTCGGTGGCCCTGGCGCTGTCGCTGCCGCTGGGCGAAGAGCGTGACCTGCTGCTGTCGATCACCTATATCGTGGTGCTGTCGTCGATCCTGGTGCAGGGGCTGAGCATTGGCCGCGTGGTGCGCAAGGTCAGCGCCCAACCCTGAAAAACCACGGGGCCGCTTTGCGGCCCCCGGGTTTTCACTCCACCGCAGAATCCGGGAACTGGTCCTGCACGTACTTGATCTCGGTCCGCCCATGCGCCGCTGGCTGGCCATCTTCACCCAAGTTGACGAAGACCATCTTGTCGACCGTCAGGATGCTCTTGCGGGTGATCTTGTTACGCACCTCGCACTTGAGGGTGATCGAGGTACGGCCAAACTCGGTTGCGGTAATACCCAGCTCGATGATGTCGCCCTGGCGCGATGCACTGACGAAGTTGATCTCCGACATGTACTTGGTCACCACACGCTGGTTGCCCAGCTGAACGATGGCGTAGATGGCCGCCTCCTCGTCGATCCAGCGCAACAGGCTGCCACCGAACAGGGTGCCATTGGGGTTGAGGTCTTCGGGTTTTACCCATTTGCGGGTGTGAAAGTTCATCTGTACTCCTGACCTGCTTGGCTAACGTGTACTCATGATGGCAGAGCCGCCGTCACCGCTCCATTGAACATCGACTATCGTCTCGATTAATCGACAGAAAACCTTGGGCGAAGGTCCCGGTCACGGCTATAATCTGTGCCGTTTTACATGGCCACCCGCCGCGGGGCCATGCCCGCCACCTGTCCGAGGGGCGCTGCAGCAGGCTAGGCCTGTCAGGCTCGGATGGGGCGTTGTCCGCTTCTGCGGACGCTCAACGCACAACGGCGCCCATTCGCACACTACGAATGGAGGCTCTCATGAGCGCTGTAAACACGCCTGCTGGTTTTACCGATTTCAAAGTCGCTGACATCTCCCTGGCCGCCTGGGGCCGTCGCGAAACCATCATCGCCGAATCGGAAATGCCTGCACTGATGGGCCTGCGCCGTAAGTATCTCGCCGAGCAACCGCTCAAGGGCGCGAAGATCCTGGGCTGCATCCACATGACCATTCAGACCGCCGTGCTGATCGAAACCCTGGTTGCCCTGGGTGCCGAGGTGCGCTGGTCGTCCTGCAACATCTTCTCCACCCAGGACCAGGCCGCTGCCTCCATCGCCGCCGCCGGTATCCCTGTGTTCGCCTGGAAAGGTGAAACCGAGGAAGAGTACGAGTGGTGCCTGGAGCAGACCATCCTCAAGGATGGCCAGCCATGGGACGCCAACATGATCCTCGACGACGGCGGCGACCTGACCGAGCTGCTGCACAAGAAATACCCGGCCGTGCTGGACCGCGTCCACGGTGTGACAGAAGAAACCACCACCGGCGTGCACCGCCTGCTGGACATGCTGGCCAAGGGCGAACTGAAAGTCCCGGCGATCAACGTCAACGACTCGGTCACCAAGAGCAAGAACGACAACAAGTACGGCTGCCGTCACAGCTTGAACGACGCCATCAAGCGCGGCACCGACCACCTGCTGTCGGGCAAGCAAGCCCTGGTGATCGGCTACGGTGACGTGGGCAAGGGCTCGGCCCAGTCCCTGCGTCAGGAAGGCATGATCGTCAAGGTCACCGAAGTCGACCCGATCTGCGCCATGCAGGCATGCATGGACGGCTTCGAGCTGGTCTCGCCGTTCATCGACGGCATCAACGATGGCAGCGAAGCCAGCATCGACAAGGCCCTGCTGGGCAAGATCGACCTGATCGTCACCACCACCGGTAACGTCAACGTCTGCGACGCCAACATGCTCAAGGCCCTGAAAAAGCGCGCCGTGGTGTGCAACATCGGCCACTTCGACAACGAGATCGACACCGCCTTCATGCGCAAGCACTGGGCCTGGGAAGAGGTCAAGCCGCAGGTACACAAGATTCACCGTACCGGCGCTGGCGATTTCGACCCGCAAAACGACGACTACCTGATCCTGCTGGCCGAAGGCCGCCTGGTGAACCTGGGTAACGCCACCGGTCACCCAAGCCGCATCATGGACGGTTCGTTCGCCAACCAGGTGCTGGCCCAGATCTTCCTGTTCGAGCAGAAGTACGCCGACCTGTCGGCCGAGAAGAAAGCCGAGCGCCTGACCGTTGAAGTGCTGCCCAAGAAACTCGACGAAGAAGTGGCCCTGGAAATGGTCCGCGGCTTCGGCGGCGTCGTCACCAAACTGACCGCGCAGCAAGCCGAATACATCGGTGTGACTGTCGAAGGCCCGTTCAAGCCGCACGCCTACCGCTACTGATAAGCGGCAAGCTTGAAGCTGCAAGCGGCAAGAAAAGGCGCCCCGTGCCGCTGTCGCTTGTGGTTCATGCACTAACGATCTTGAACGATGCCAAGCCAGATCGGCCATCACCGATCTGGCTTTTACTTGCAGCTTGCCGCTAGCAGCTTGCTGCTTGAGGAAAGAGTGATGTCACAAGAACGCCGCTACAGCTTCGAATTCTTCCCGACCAAGACCGATGCCGGTCACGAAAAGCTGATGGGCGTTGCCCGCCAGCTGGCCACCTACAACCCGGACTTCTTCTCCTGCACCTACGGTGCCGGCGGCTCTACTCGCGACCGCACGCTGAACACAGTGCTGCAGCTGGAAAGTGAAGTGAAGGTACCTGCAGCGCCGCACCTGTCGTGCGTTGGCGATAGCAAAGAAGAGCTGCGCAGCCTGCTGGCCGAATATAAGGCAGCGGGCATCAAGCGTATCGTCGCCCTGCGCGGCGACCTGCCCTCGGGCATGGGCATGGCCAGCGGCGAGCTGCGCTATGCCAGCGACCTGGTCGAGTTCATCCGCCAGGAAACCGGTGATCACTTCCACCTGGAAGTGGCCGCCTACCCCGAGATGCACCCGCAGGCGCGCAACTTCGAGATCGACCTTGCCAACTTCGTGCACAAGGTCAAAGCCGGTGCCGACAGCGCCATCACCCAGTATTTCTTCAACGCCGACAGCTATTTCTACTTTGTCGAGCGTGCGCAGAAACTGGGCGTCGAGATCCCGGTGGTGCCCGGCATCATGCCGATCACCAACTACAGCAAGCTGGCACGCTTCTCCGACGCCTGTGGCGCCGAGATCCCGCGCTGGATCCGCAAGCAACTGGAAGCCTATGCCGACGACACCGCCAGTATCCAGGCATTCGGCGAAGAAGTGATCACCCGCATGTGCGAACAGCTGCTGCAAGGCGGCGCACCGGGCCTGCACTTCTATACGTTGAACCAAGCCGAAGCGAGCCTCGCGATCTGGAACAACCTGAAGCTGCCTCGCTGAAACTTCTTGGCAATATCTGCTTAAGAAATGATTAAGGCTTTGGTCATAGACTAAGGCCTTATTTATTTTCGGGTTAAACAGGTCTTGCCTGACATGCAGCATCCCCAGCCATCGCGCCCTCAGCTCGTCTACCTGGCTTTCGGCCCGGCCACCTACCATCAGGAAGCCTGCTTCAGCATCGTCAGTGCCCTTGCCCACCTGGGCCGGTCGGCAGACGAGGCCCTGGACATCCAGGTCTACACCGACAACCCAGCGCCGTATGCCAAGCTGCCAGTCACGGTGCATCTGCTCGACGAAGCCACGCGCACAGCGTGGAATGCGCCCCACGGTTATCACTTTCGCAGCAAGCACGTGCTGCTCCGCCAGGTACTCGAGCAGCACCCACTGGCCATACTGATCGATACCGACACCTTCTTCCGGCAATCGCCGATGCGCCTGTTCGAGCGCGTCAAGCCCGGCCAACTGCTGTGCAACGCCATCGGTGGCCGCTACGGCGCCAACCAGAAGTGCCTGCTGTACAAGAACCTGCTGGCCGTTCTCCAGAGCCGAGGCCTGGCCGATTGCCAGATGCCGCTGATCAACTCTGGCGTGATCGGGCTCAGCGCCGAAGACGCGCCGACCCTGGACCACTCCATCGCCATGATGGACGAGTTCTACCCACTGGCCCGCGAGGCTTACACCCTGGAGGAGTTCTGCCTGGCGGTGGCGGCCTACCGCAGGCTGAAGGTGGCCGAATGCACCGACGTCATTCACCACTACTGGAGCCGCAAAGCCCAGTTTCGCGCCAAGATCCAGGCCTGGCTACGCAAGCACGGCGATGCGCCGCTTTGCGAGGCGGCGCTGGCCGATGTCGCACGGGTCAACGATCAACTGCCACGGCCGCCAACCCTGCACCGTTTGGGCTACAAGGCACTGAGCCTGACCCTGCCCCGAAACGAGCGGCAGTTTGCCCGCGAATTGCTTTACGGCAGCTACCCCTACCCCAATGAATTCGACCGCGCCTGTGCATCGGCCTGGTGGGACAAAGCCTTGGAAAACTTCAATGCGCGCCACGGCCGCATCGAGCCCGAGCAGTTGCGCCAGTGTCTGCGCCACCCGGGCTTGCGCCTGTCGCTGGGGGCGCGGCGCAAGGATATCGAAGCGCACCTGTTAAGCTCGGCGCAGGCCTGAACAGCCTCCTCTTACTGGCCTTGAGCAGGCCGAGCGCGTAATCTGCGGCCCATGTCCGCCATCATCCGCCTCTTCTGGATCCTGCTGCTCGCCTGCCTGAGCCCGTTGGCCCTGGCCGAACGCTTGCGCCTGGTGTCCGACGACTGGGCGCCATATGTCTACCAGCAGAAAGGCCAGCCCCGAGGTATCGATTACGAGGTCACCACCCAGGTCTTCAAGCGCTTGGGTGTAGAGGTGGAATGGCAATTTCTGCCCTGGAAGCGCTGCCTGGCGATGATCGAGCAAGGGCTGGCGGACGGTATTGTCGATATCTTTCAGATCGACGCGCGCAGGCCTTTTCTGATCTACCCGTCGGAGCCCATGTCGGATGTCGAGTTCGTGCTGTTTCAGGCCCGCAGCCGTCGGCACGCAGTGACCGGCCTGAATGACCTCGCTGGCCTCAGCGTAGGCACATCGCCCGGCTATATCTACGGCTCGGCCTTCAACGACTCGCCCCGTTTCCGACGCGAAGCAGCCCCCACCCATGAAGCCAACTTCGGCAAGTTGATGCTTGGCCGTATCGATCTGCTGATTACCGACCGCAGGGTTGGCCGCTACCTGATGCGTCAACTGGGCCTGGAACAGCAGGTCGAAGAACTGCCGCTGCTGATCAGCCGACAGACGCAGTACCTGGGGCTGACCCGTAAACCTGGGCGCGAAGCATTGGCCCAGGCGTTCGCTGAAGAATTGCAGCGCTTCAAGCAAGAACCCGCCTATGCCGCCATCAACAACCGTTACACAGGCGACATCGGAAACATTCTCAACGCCGTTGAGCAGCAGGAAAGCAGCACGCCGCGATAGCTCTGTTATACTCGGGCCTTCCCGCCAGGCTTACGCCCGGACGCTCGGCCTAGCAACAGGCATCCCGATCGGCATCGACGCCCTACCGCGTCAGCCCTCCGCTTCCTGGATGTGCAGTGAAAGCCAAGCTGGACCGGACGCGATCGCATCTCACCGATGCCCGTCGCGCCAGGCAGAACATCCCAACGGGCCCAGCCCACACGAGAACAGGATCGCCCATGTCCTTTGCTTCCCTCGGTCTCTCCGAGGCTCTTGTCCGCGCTATCGAGGCTGCGGGCTATACCCAGCCGACTCCGGTGCAACAGCGGGCTGTTCCCGCCGTGTTGCAAGGCCGCGATCTGATGGTCGCCGCACAGACAGGTACTGGTAAAACCGGCGGTTTTGCCTTGCCGATCCTCGAGCGCCTGTTCCCCGGTGGCCACCCCGACAAGTCGCAGCGCCATGGCCCACGCCAGCCCCGCGTATTGGTCCTGACCCCGACCCGCGAACTGGCGGCCCAGGTGCATGACAGCTTCAAGGTCTATGCTCGTGACCTGCCACTGGTCAGCGCCTGCATCTTCGGCGGTGTCGGCATGAACCCGCAGATCCAGGCCATCGCCAAAGGTGTCGACGTCCTGGTGGCGTGCCCTGGTCGCCTGCTCGACCTGGCCGGTCAAGGCAAGGTTGACCTGTCCCATGTAGAAATTTTGGTCCTCGATGAAGCCGACCGCATGCTCGACATGGGCTTCATCCACGACGTCAAGAAGGTCCTCGCCCGACTGCCGACCAAGCGCCAGAACCTGCTGTTCTCGGCCACCTTCTCCAAAGACATCACCGACCTGGCCGACAAGCTCCTGCACAACCCGGAGCGCATCGAAGTCACGCCGCCCAACACCACGGTCGAACGCATCGAGCAGCGCATCTACCGCCTGCCCGCCAGCCACAAGCGTGCACTGCTGGCACACCTGATCACCCTGGGTGCCTGGGAACAGGTATTGGTGTTCACCCGTACCAAGCACGGCGCCAACCGCCTGGCCGAGTACCTGGAAAAGCACGGCCTGACCGCCGCCGCCATCCACGGCAACAAGAGCCAGAACGCTCGCACCAAAGCCCTGGCCGACTTCAAGGCCAATGCCGTACGGGTGCTGGTTGCCACCGACATCGCCGCCCGCGGCCTGGACATTGATCAGTTGCCCCACGTGGTCA
Organism: Pseudomonas sp. Irchel s3f19; assembly: GCF_900187555.1. Taxonomy (NCBI): domain Bacteria; kingdom Pseudomonadati; phylum Pseudomonadota; class Gammaproteobacteria; order Pseudomonadales; family Pseudomonadaceae; genus Pseudomonas; species Pseudomonas sp. Irchel s3f19. The sequence continues at coordinate 379,233 of NZ_FYDW01000002.1, forward strand.
ACTTCGAGCTGCCCAATGTCGAAGAAGATTACGTGCACCGTATCGGCCGTACTGGCCGTGCAGGCCGTTCGGGTGAGGCTATTTCCCTGGTCTCGCCAGACGAAGAGAAGCTGCTCAAGAGCATCGAGCGGGTCACCAAGCAGAAGATTGCCGATGGCGACCTGATGGGCTTTGATGCAAGCCAGGTGGAAGCCGAGAAGCCTGAAGTACGCGAACGCCCGCAGAACACCGGCCGTGGCGGTCGCAACCAGCCACGCGGCGAAGGCGGCAAAGACGCCAACGGTGGCCGCAAGGACAAAGGCAAGGATAAAGGCAAGGCCAAGCAGCCCGCTGCCGACAAGCCTGCCGAGAAGGAAAGGTCCGGCGACAAGCCGCAGCAGCGCAAGCCGCGTGACAACAAGCCACGCCAGCAGCAAGCCAGCCAGAACAGCACACCCAAAGCGCCATCTGACCGTGCGCCGGATGAGTTCCTGGATGACGAAGTCGACAACTTCGGCAACCGCGCCGACTACGTCAGCCCGTACCAGGGCAAGAACCAGGGGCGTAACCGTCGTCCTGGTGGTGGTGGTGGCGCTGGTACTGGCGCAGGCCAAAGCCAAGGTGCTGCCCAGCGCAGCAACGGTGGTGGCGGTGGCCAAGCTCGCAATGGCGCCCAGCCACGCAGCACCAGCGGCGAGAAGCGCCCGCCGCGCAACAACAACGGTGGCGGTGCACGCCGTGATGGCGGTGGCGGTGGCGGTGGCGGTGGCCGCGGTCGCCCGGCTCGCGATGATGCTGCCCGTCAGGAACCTGCAGTACGCAGCTCGCGTGAGCCGCAGAACCAGCCGGTGATCATCCGCAAGGAATCCAAGCTCGACCGTTACCCGACGCCTGAGCAACTGGACGATCTGCCAAGCCGCCCACGTGGCGAGCGCCCGGCGCTGCTGACTCGCAACCGCTGATCGTAAAAAGCTGGGGCCGCTGCGCGGCCCTTTCACGGCAAAAGGCCGCTCTGTGTAGGAGCGGCCTCGTGTCGCGAAAGGGCCGCACAGCGGCCCCAGCTTTTTCAGCTACAACACATTACTTCTGCTTCACGCCTTCAAGGCTGATATCCAGGTCCACGGTCTGCGAAGTCGCGCCTGGCCCCTTGATGCCAAAGTCATTCAGGTTCAGCGTCGTGGTGGCGTTGAAGCCAGCACGCTCGCCACCCCATGGGTCCTTGCCTTCACCGTTGAAGGTGGCTTTGAAGGTGACCGGCTTGGTCACGCCGTGCAGGGTCAGGTCACCGGTCACGTCAGCGGTCTTGTCACCGGTCGATTTGACGGCAGTGGAAACAAACTTGGCGTCTGCAAACTTGCCCACATCGAGGAAGTCTTTGCTGGCGATGTGCTTGTCACGCTCGGCGTGGTTGGACCACAGGCTGGCAGTCTTCACGTCGACGCTGATCTTGCTCGCTTCAGGCTTGGCGCTGTCCCAAGTGAAGTTGCCGTCGAAGTCCTTGAAAGTACCGTGGATGAAGCTGTAGCCCAGGTGGCTGATCTTCCAGTCGACGAACGCGTGCTGGCCTTCCTTGTCGATCTTGTACTCGGCGGCCATGGCGCCAGCGGAGAACAGTGCAGTACCGAGCGCCAGAGCGGCAAAAGTCTTTTTCAACATCCTTTCTATTCCTTGCAATTGAGGTTGAGAGTCAAGCTTTGCGGCCCAGCATACGGGTCAGGGTCGCGTCACGGTCGATGAAATGGTGTTTCAATGCGGCCAGGCCATGAAGCACGGCAAAAATCACCAGGCCCCAGGCCAGCCAAAGATGAATCACACCAGCCAGGTCCGCCTGATCGGGCAGGTCGCTGACCAGTGCCGGTACTTCGAACAGACCGAATACCGGAATACCGACGCCGTCGGCGGTGGAGATCAGGTAACCGGCGATCATCACCGCGAACAGCCCCACGTACAGTGCCAGATGGCCCAGTTTGGCGGCCACGCGGGTGAGTGCCCCGTGGTTGGCCGGCGCCGGCGGTGGCGGGCTGATGAAACGCCAGATCAGACGCAGCAGCATCACACCCAGCAGCATCAGGCCGATGCTTTTGTGCAAGTCCGGGCCGGCTTTGCGCCAAGGGTCGTAGTAGTCCAGACCGACCATCCACAGCCCCAGGCCGAATAGGCCGAAGACTGCCAGCGCTACACCCCAGTGCAGGATGATGCTGACCACGCCGTAGCGAGAAGGTGAATTGCGCAGTTGCATGTTGGCGTGTTTCCCCGTGAAAGCTGTGCACAGACTAACGCGTAACGTATCGAATAAAAGCGGAAAAAATTGCTTCGGATTATCGAGAAATCCGATATGTATTGTGTAAGCTTCCCATTAAGGAAACATTAACGATAGTTGGATTAACGCGGGCCGCCAGTGCCGGCCCTTAAGCCGGCACTGGGAGGAGGTCAGCCTGCCTTGGCCTGGGTATCGGCCACTGGCTTCTTGGCCGGCGCCGATTTTGCCGTGGCCTTTTTAGCCTCGACAGGCTTGTGCGCCTGTTTTGCCGCCGGCTTGTGTGCTGGCGCATGCTTGGCAGGGGTTACCTGGGTTGCGGCGGGCTTGGCGGCAGCAGGCTTGGCCGCCTCTTGCTTGGCCTCAACTGCCGGTGCAACGGGGGTTGGCGCAGCAGGCGCCGGTGCCACTTCGTCGGCCTTGGCAAGCGGCTCGGCTTTCACCTCGGGCTTGTCAGCCCCGCCAAACAGGCGCGAGAAGAACCCTGGCTTGTCCTGCTTGGCCTCATCTTTCAGCGGCTCGGCCTTGGCGGGGGCTTTTTCAGACTTGTCGGTCTTGCCGGACCCGCCACCGAACATGTTCGAGAAGAACCCGCCCTTGTCCTTGGCCGCAGCAGCACCTGCTGCGGCTGCGGCCGCAACCGGCACAGCCTTGGCGGGGTCGAATGACTTGCCGGCCAACAGGTCCTGTGCCTGGCTGGCCGCACGTTGGCCGCTGCGCAGAGCGCCTTCCAGGGTGCCAGGGTAGAGGGCGTCGGTATGCTCGCCGGCAAAGGTGATGCGCTGCACCGGGCGCTCCCACAGGCGCCAGTACTTGCTGATCTGCCCCGGGCCATAGGCCAGGTAGGCGCCGCCCATACCGGCGTCGGTGCTGTAGCGCTTGACCTCGTAGCCGGTGAACGAGCCCCGGGCCTGTGGATAAAACGCGTGCAGGCGGATCAGCACCTGGTCGACCATCTGCTTGTCACCGAACGCCTGCAACAGGCGGGCGTTGTCGCCGGACAGGTTGATCACCACGTTGGCGCCGCCTTTGAGTGCCGGTTCGATCCACAGCATGCCCAGGCCGGCGTTGCTGAAGATTTCGCCAGACATGCGCGCCCGGCTTTCCCACACCGGCTTCTTGAACTTGAGCATCAGCTGGTCGCGCCAGCCATAGTTGGTGCCCTTGATCGCCGCCAGGTGCTGGTTGTCCAGGCCCGGGGTCATCTGGATCTTGGCCAGGGCGCGCAGGGGCACAGCCATGACCAGGTAATCGGCCTGGTAGCCCACGCTGCCCACCTTGACCGTGACGCCGTCCTTGTCCTGGACGATGGCGGTGACCGGCGAGCTGGTCTTGATAGTCTTCAGCTGTTTGACAAAAGCCTGAGCCAGTACCGGGCTGCCACCGGGCAGGCGCGCGGCGCGCAGGTCACGGTCACTGACACCCCGATACACGCGATTCTGCTGGGCGAAGTACAGCAGCGACAGGCGTGACGGCTCATCGTAGCGGCTACGGATCTGCTGGTTGACCAGCTGACGCGCGGTGGCTGGCAGTTGCAGCTTGTCGAGCCAGGTGGAAACGTTGATCTGGTCGAGCGCGAACAATGTGCTGGTCGCCTGGGGGTTCAGCGGGTCGTCGATCGACCGGGCCAGGTCATCGAGGGTTTTCTCATAGCGCTTGAGCGCCTCGGCGGTGGCGGGCTGCTTGGTGGCCAGGTCGGTGGCACTGAAGTATTCACCGTCGATCAGGTAACCCGGCGTGCGCACGAACTCCGGCGCAGGCAGTGTTTCAAGCTTGAAACGGTCGAGGTACTGGTTGAGCACCGGCTGCGCCTTGGCATTGCCGATCCACTCGCTGGTCGCCAGGCCCGAGCGGCCGCCCATGCCCGACTTGGCTTCCAGCAGCGTCACCTGCCAGCCCTTGCTCTGCAGCTCGTAGGCTGCGGTAAGGCCCGCCAGGCCGCCACCCACGACGATGGCCGTGGGCGTTTTGTCCTTCGCCAGCGCGGCGCCGCTGGACACACCGATCAATACCAACGCGCACAGGCGCACCCAAGCAGCAGCCATGTTGGCGAACTCCGAGTCAGACGTTTCAGAAAAAAAGGGAGGCAGAAATGCCCCGAGACAGATGCGTTAAGAATACGTCAGGTCTGCCAACCCTGCCACCACAGCGACATCAAGTCCTTTTGGCAACTGACATTTTTGTCAGTAGCCAGCTCGCACCACGGCAGGTAATGCTGACGCGAATGGCCAAGCGCCCGCCAGGAGGGCCTGCAGATGATCTTCGAGGAGTGTTTCACTCACGTCGCACGGCAATTTCTCTGGCACAAACAAACCTTGTGCATGGCATCTGGCCTCAGTATTCGCGCCAACAGCACATCCTGGACGGGCTTTCACGAAGCGTTCAGGGGCGACGATGGCACGGAACTGGTAATTGGCGAAAACAGCGATGTGGATATCACCTTCGCCCAAGAGGTCGAATGCTTGCGACTGGAGTACTACGTGGTCAGCGACTTCCTTTGTGACGACCTGCACATGCTGTTCGATGCCGAAGGCCACGATTACGACCTGGCTGCTCCCGCGCCACGCAACTTCTACTGGATCACGATCGAAGGCAGCGGTTTTACTGACCTGATGCCCGGCCCCATCTCCACACAACCCTATCACCAGGTCATCGACGGGCCTTTCCGGCGTCTGACCATTTCCACCTCGCAGGCCGGCACCGTACATATTCGCAAGCTCGAATGGACCGGCACCCAGCGTCATTGATGAGCAGCGGTTGTCCTGCCCGGCAGCTTTGCTTAGGCTTACGCGGTCCAAGCCAGCAGTGCAGCCAGGAGAAGTACCCATGGGCCTCAACGATCAGTGGATGCAACGTGACCTTAAGGTCCTGTGGCACCCCTGCACCCAGATGAAAGACCACGAGCAGTTGCCGCTGATCCCGATCAAGCGCGGTGAAGGCGTGTGGCTGGAAGACTTCGAAGGCAAACGCTACCTGGACGCCGTGAGCAGTTGGTGGGTCAACGTGTTTGGCCATGCCAACCCGCGCATCAACCAGCGCATCAAGGACCAGGTCGACCAGCTGGAACACGTGATCCTGGCCGGCTTCAGCCACCAGCCGGTAATCGAGCTGTCCGAACGCCTGGTCGCCATGACCCCGGCGGGGCTGGACCGGGTGTTCTACGCCGACAACGGCTCGTCCTGCATCGAAGTCGCGCTGAAGATGAGCTTCCATTACTGGCAGAACATCGGCAAACCCGAGAAGAAACGCTTTGTCACCCTCACCAACAGCTACCACGGCGAAACCATTGCCGCGATGTCAGTGGGCGACGTGCCGCTGTTTACCGAAACCTACAAGGCGCTGCTGCTCGATACCATCAAGGTGCCCAGCCCGGATTGCTACCTGCGCCCCGACGGCATGAGCTGGGAAGAACACTCGCGCAACCTGTTCCAGGCCATGGAGCAGACCCTGGCCGAACACCACGCCAGCATCAGCGCGGTCATCATCGAGCCGCTGATCCAAGGCGCGGGCGGCATGCGCATGTACCACCCGATCTACCTCAAGCTGCTGCGCGAAGCCTGTGACCGCTACGGCGTGCACTTGATCCACGACGAAATCGCCGTGGGCTTTGGCCGCACCGGGACGATGTTCGCCTGCGAACAGGCGGGTATCCGTCCAGATTTCCTGTGCCTGTCCAAGGCACTGACCGGGGGTTACCTGCCGCTGGCGGCGTGCCTGACCACCGACACCGTGTACCAGGCCTTCTACGACGACTACCCGACGCTGCGCGCGTTCCTCCACTCGCACAGCTACACCGGCAACCCGCTGGCGTGCGCCGCCGCGCTGGCGACGCTGGATATTTTCGCGCAGGACAACGTGATCGAGGCCAACAAGCCCCTGGCCGCACGCATGGCCACGGCCACCGCGCACCTGGCCGATCACCCGCATGTGGCCGAGATCCGCCAGACCGGCATGGCCCTGGCCATCGAGATGGTCCAGGACAAAGCTGGCAAGGTCGCCTACCCCTGGCAGGAACGCCGTGGCTTGAAGGTCTTCGAGCACGCCCTGACCCGTGGCGCCTTGCTGCGCCCGCTGGGCAGCGTGGTGTACTTCCTGCCGCCGTACGTGATCACGCCCGAGCAGATCGACTTCCTTGCCGAGGTGGCCAGTGAAGGCATCGACATCGCCACGCGAGACAGCGTCAGCGTGGCGGTGCCGGCCAACTTCCACCCCGATTTCCGCGACCCGGGCTAACCCAACACCACGCATTCCCTGGTAGGAGCGGCCTTGCGTCGCGAAAGGGGCGCGCAGCGGCCCCGGCGATATTTGTTGCGCCACAGAACCTGGGGCCGCTGCGCGCCCCTTTCGCGACGCAAGGCCGCTCCTACAAGGGTCGATGACTTCTTCACTTCCTGAGCTTAACCATGAGACTGTCCCGCTTCTTCATCGACGCCCCCCTGAGCCTTGGCGAGCATGACTTGCCCGAGGCCCAGGCCCATTACATCGGCCGCGTGCTGCGCATGGCCCCGGGCGATGCCGTGCAACTGTTCGACGGCAGCGGCCAGGAGTTTCGCGGCCAGTTGCTCGAAGTCGGCAAGAAAACCGTGCGCGTAGCACTGGACCAGACCCTTGCCGGCCAGGCCGAATCGCCGCTGCACATCCACCTCGGCCAGGGCTTGTCCCGTGGCGAACGGATGGATTGGGCGATCCAGAAAGCCACCGAACTGGGCGCCAATGAAATTACCCCGATCGTCAGCGAACGCTGTGAAGTCCGCCTGAAAGACGAACGCGCCGACAAACGCCTGGCCCACTGGCGCCAGGTGGCCATCAGTGCGTGCGAACAGTGCGGCCGGTCGAGCGTGCCGGTGATTCACTCGCCGGTGACACTGGCCGAATGGGTCAAGCACACCGAGGCCGACCTGAAACTGGTGCTGCACCCGGTGGCCGAACCGCTGACCAGCCACGCCACGCCGTCACGCCTGGCCTTCTTGATTGGCCCCGAAGGTGGCCTGAACGACGCCGAAGTCGACCAGGCCAAGGCCGCCGGCTTCCACGCCGCCCGCCTCGGCCCACGCGTGCTGCGCACCGAAACCGCGCCAGTGGTGGCGTTGTCGGTGGCACAGCAGTTGTGGGGCGACTTTTAACCCAGCGCCTAGCGCACGTAGAACGACACGGCAATGAAGTGCATCACACTGCCGGCGATCACGAACAGGTGCCAGATGCCGTGCCAGTGTCGAAAACGGCTGTCGAAGGCAAAGAAGATGATGCCCACCGTGTAGAACACGCCGCCGGCCGCCAGCCAGGCGAAGCCGGCGGTGCCGAGGCTGCGCAGTAGCGGGTCGACCGCCACCAGGACGATCCAGCCCATCACCGCATAGATGATGATGGACAGCACCCGCGCCTCGGAGCGGGGCTTGATCTCCTGCAGCATGCCGATTACCGCCAGCCCCCACACCACCCCGAACAGGCTCCAGCCCCAGGGCCCGCGCAAGCTGACCAAGCAGAATGGCGTATAGCTGCCGGCGATCAGCAGATAGATCGACAGGTGATCGAGCTTGCGCATGATCACCTTCGCCCGCCCGCGCGTGCTGTGGTAGAGGGTGGAGATGCTGTACAGCAGCAGCAGCGTGCCGCCGTAGATGGAGAAACTGACGATCTTCCAGGGGTCGCCCTGCAGGCCCGCGACGACGATCAGCCAGATGGCACCTATGCAGGCCAGGACGGCACCGACCAGGTGGGTCCAGGCGTTGAAGCGTTCACCGTAATACATGCAAACACAGACCTCCTTTGGCGGGCTGGGTTCCTGAGGTGTTCCGTTCGTCCCTCTTCGCGGGGCAAGCCGCTCCCTCAGGTTGGACAAAATGCTGTGCCTGTGGGCGCGGGCTTGCCCCGCGAAGAGGCCCGATCAAACGCCCTATTATCCAGGCTCAGGTTGCAATTGCGCGTCACGCACCAAGCGCTCCAGCGCCACCAGGTCCGGCACCCGCGCCACCTGCTCGCCCACCTGCACCGCTGCCAACTCCAGGCTGCCCAGCGCCACGTCCACGTAATTGAGCTGACTGTCGAGCTTGCACGAACGCGGGATGTCCTGCAGCAGTACCGCCAGGTAACGCAGCCCGGTATCGCCCAGCGCATTGAGCACCACGATACGTGCCCGCTCACCACACGGGGTATCCCCCCCGCACGCCGCCTCGAAACCGATCAGCGGCAACCGTTGCTGGCGCCAGTCTATCCAGCCCAGGTGCCAGGCAGGCTCGCCACGCTGACACAGCAGGTTGCGCTGGGCGATCAGTTCGGCCACGGCAACATTGGGCAAGACCAAAGTCCGGTCGCCCAAGGGCAGCAACAGGCCGGTCAGGCTGCTGCGCTGGCTGGAGATAAGTTCAAGCATGGGCCTGGCTCCAATGGGCGATGCTCTGCAACAACACAGACTCTTGATAAGGCTTGCCCAGGTACTCGTTGACACCGATGGCCATGGCACGGTCGCGGTGCTTCTGCCCTGTGCGTGAGGTAATCATGATGATCGGCAAGCCCTTCAGGCGCTCGTCACGGCGGATGCGCGTGGCCACCTCGAAACCGTCCATGCGCGGCATCTCGATATCCAGCAGCAACACATCGGGGCGATGCTCTTCCAGCTGCGCCATGGCATCGACCCCGTCCTTGGCCGTCAGTACGTTCATGCCATGACGCTCCAGCAGCCGGCTGGTGACCTTGCGTACCGTCACCGAATCGTCCACCACCATCACCAGCAGTGCCCGTCGCGGCGCCGGGCCGAACAGCTGGCGCTGCGCGTCGCCACCACCCGGCAGGCGCGCCAGGCGCCTTTGCTGACCACGCAACTGGCCAAGCAGGTCGAGAATCAGCACCACCCGGCCGTCACCCAGCAAGGTCGCCCCAGACAACCCGGCAACCGCGGCGAATTGTGGGCCGAGGCTCTTCACCACGATCTCGCGGCTAGGCGACAGGCTGTCGGCCTGGATCGCGAACGACTGTTCCTGGGAATGCACCAGCAGCACTGGCAGCGGCACGCTCTGGCCAAGCAGGCTGGGCCGTGGCAGGCCTTGCAGCAGCTCACCCAGGTAGCGCAACGCGTAGGTGTGGCCCGCGTAGACGTACTGCGGGGTATCCAGCTGGTAACAGGCCGCCAGCTCCGCCGGCGGCACGCGGACGATGCCCTCGATGGTATTGAGCGGGATCGCGTATTGGTCCTCGCCCAGGTGCACCATCAGCGCACGGTTGATCGACACGGTGAACGGCAGCCGGATCAAAAAGCGCGCGCCCTTGCCCTGGGCCGACTCGATGGTCATCGAGCCGCCCAACTGTTTGACCTCTTCGTGCACCACGTCCATGCCCAGGCCACGCCCGGAGATCTGGGTGATCTTCTCGGCGGTGGAGAAACCGGGGCGCAGAATGAACTGCAACACCTCGTGGTCGCTCAAGTGCGCCTGCGGGTCCAGCAGGCCACGCTTGATCGCCTTGCGCCGCACCGCCTCCAACGGCACGCCGGCGCCGTCGTCGGTCATCTCGATGACAATGTCGGCGCCTTCGTGCAACAGGTTCAGGTGAATCGTGCCGTGCTCCGGCTTACCCGCCGCCAGGCGCGCTTCGCGGCTTTCCAGGCCATGGTCTACAGCGTTGCGCAGCATGTGCTCCAGGGGCGCCACCATGCGTTCGAGCACGCTGCGGTCCAGCTCGCCCTCGGCATTGCCGACCACCAGCTCGACCTGCTTGCCCAGCTCACTGGCAACCTGGCGCACCACGCGCTGCAAGCGCGGCACCAAGCGTTCGAACGGCACCATCAGGGTGGCGGTCAGGCCTTCTTGCAACTGGCTGTTCACCCGCGCCTGCTGCTGCAACAGGCTATAGGCCTCCTGTGCCCGCTGGGTCAGGGTTTCCTTCAGGTCGAGCAGGTCGGACGCCGACTCGAACAAGGCCCGTGACAGCTGCTGCAACTGCGAGTGGCGGTCCATTTCCAGCGGGTCGAAGTCGTCGTAGGCGTCGCCCTCGAACGCCTGCCGGCTGGAGATTCGCCCCTGGGTCTCGACGTCCAGGCGCAGCAGCTGGTCGCGCATGCGCTCCAGGGTGGTTTCCATTTCGTTGAGGGTGAATTGGGCATCGTTGACCTGCTGCTCGATGCGGCCACGGATGACCGAATGCTCACCGGCCAGGTTGCCCAGGTCGTCGAGCAGTTCGGCATCGACCTTGACCATGTCACCCGCCACCCGCTCCGGTGCCGCCACGGGCGCCTCGAGGGCCGTAGCCTCCTGCGGCCCCTGGCCCGCGGCGCTGTCGGTCAGGGCCGCGCTGCTGAAGTTGCGGATGTAGTCGATCAGCGCCGTGGCCGCGTGCAGCGGCTGCCCCAGGCGCACGGCATCGAGCATGTGCGCCAGGCGGTCATGGCAATTCTGCAACAGGGCAAACAGGGGCGGGCTCGGCGGCAGGCGGCCGGCGGCGAGCAGTTCGTACAGAAATTCCAGTTCGTGGGCCAGGTCGCCGATGGCGGCGATCTCGACCATGCGCGCGCCCCCTTTGAGGGTGTGCAGGTCGCGCAGCAGGTTTTCCACCTCGACGCTGTTGCGCGGGTCAGCCTGCCAGCGCGCCAAGGCCGCCGCAGCGCTCTCGACGATGTCCGAGCTTTCTTCCAGGAAGACGTCCAGCAGCTCCTTGTCGCCTGGACTGTCAGGCTCCTCGGCCGACACGTCGCCTGCAGCCGGCAGCAACGCAGGGCGCGACAGCCCCAAGCCAAGCTCCATGTCGGGGTGCAGCGGCGTGACCGAATCGATACCTACCAGGCCGGTGGCGTCCGGGGCCAGGGCCTGCGCCAACAGGCTGCGCAAGCTGTCGACCAGTGCTGGCCGGGACGAAATTTCTTGCCCTGCGGCCACTTCGTCGAGCATGTCGAGCAGGGCTTCGTGGCCCGATTGCGCGTGGGCGAAAAAGCGCGGGTCGGCGGCCAGGCTGCCCTCCTCCACGGCGCCATAGACATCGAGCAGGGCCTCGCAGACGTCGTCCATCTGCCACAGGTCGGCCAGGTGCGCCGCATGGCCAAGGCTGGTCAGCTCATCGAGCAGGGTATCCAGGGGCCCCCGTTGGCCCGGCTGCTCCTGCCAACGCGACAGCAACGACTCGGCGTCGAGCAGAATGTCCATGGCCTGGGCCAGGAAGCTGGCGGTCTGCTGCGGGTCGCGCTTGCTGCGTCGCGCATGCTGGGCATCTTCATGCAGGCTGGCCAGGCGCACATCCACCGCCTGGCCGACCTGCTCGATCAAATCGCCAGCGCCGGGGATGGCCGCCAGCGGCGTGCTGTCCAGTTGTGCCAGCCCCAAATGGAACAGTGAACGCCCCGCTTCCAGCCATTCGAGCTCGGCCACTTGCAGGGGCAACTGGTGGCCCTTGTACTCGCGCGCCAGGCGGTCGAACGCGGTGGCCAGCTCGGCGACCGGCATCACCCCGGCCATCGCAGCACTGCCCTTGAGCGTATGCAGGGCGCGCTGCAGGCTGTCGCTGACCGGCGTGTCCTGGCCCTCGGCGCCCTGCAAAAATGCCTCAAGGCTGTCCAGGTGGCCGTGCGCCTCGTTGCGGAAGATATCCAGCAATTGTGGGTCGAGGCCATCGATGTCGGCGGCGGGTGGCGCATCGTTTTCGGCCAGCGCGTGCAGATGCCCGGCCAGTTGCTCGATTTCGGTCAGTTGCGGCAACTGCCCGGCAGCAAAGTCGGACAACAGGTCCGGCAGGTGCACGAACGCCTGCTGCAAGGCCACCACCCCTTCCGGGGTAAGCACGATACGGCCTTCGAGCATGCGGTTGAGCAAGTGCTCCGCGCCCCAGGCCAGTTCCGCCACCGCCTCGGCATGCACCATTCGGCCGCTGCCCTTGAGCGTATGCAGCGCGCGGCGCACCTCCAGCAAGGCATCGCGCTGCTGGTTGTCGGCTCGCCAGCGCAACCAGTGGCGTTCGATTTCCGGCAGCAGCTCACCCGCTTCTTCCAGGAACACTTCGCGCAGCTCGTCATCGATGCCGTCACCGTTGTCGTCCAGGCCGAGGCCCGTTTCGCTGACCAGGCACGTCACGCCCAGCGCCGCCAGGCTGACACGCGCCATGTCGATGAAGGGCTGGCCATCGGCCAGCGGGTCGGCCACCCGCCATTGCAGATAGCACTCGGCAGCGCTCAGGGCGTCGGCCAGGTGTGCCAGCTCATCGGCCGGTGGTTCGACGTCCAGGTGCTGCAACCAGCGCTGCACGTAGCTCGCGCACCCGGCAAAGACCTCGGCTGGCCCGGGCAGCATCAGCATCGCCAACGCCCCGCGCACCTGCTGCAGCAACCCCGGCAGCGGCTGCAGGCGTTGCCGCGGCCAATCGGACTCCAGGCAATCACCGATCAAGTCCTTGGCCTGCTGCAAGACCGCCAGCGACTCGCTCAGCACCAACTGGCGGATCTCGGCCAGGTCCGAGCCCGGCATGCCGCCCTGGCCGCTTTCTTCCAGCGGGCCGACCATGCCATTGAGCGTCGCCTCCACATACAACAGGGCACCCGCCACATCCATCAATACCGCGTCATCCACCGAGCCCTCGCCCGGTGCCAGGGCCTGCAGCGCCAGCACCTGGTCGATGATCACCCGCCGCGGCTGCTGGAAGCCCAGTACCGCTAGGGTGTCGGCGACATGGCGCAAGGGGGCGAGCAAGGCTTGCGATTGTTCACTGTGCGGCAGGCCGCCACGCACGAACTGGTCCAGGCGCTCCTTGATACGCATCAGGTCGTCGCACAGCGCGCTCACCACCGAGCGCAAGGCATCGCGACCGGGCCCGGCCTGCATCTGCTCCCGCCAGTTGCCCAGCGACAGGTCGAGGTTGGCCAAATCGTCGGAACCGGCAAAGCGCTGCGCCGTGCCGCTGATCAGGCTGGCCTGGGCCAGGGGCTCCACGCCACGGCAGGCGCGCAGTTGGTTGAGCAACGGCAGCATCACCAACGGCAGGTCGTGGCGGGCGCCGCGCAGCCGCTCCAGGTACGACGGCAGTTGCTCCAGGCCTCGGAACAATGCCCCCAGGCAGTCACCCCGAGGGCTGACTTGGCCCTCGGCCAAGGCCCGGGCGAACAGCTCCAGCTCTTCGGCCAGGCGCGTCGCGCCGCGCAGTTCGAGCATGCGCAGGCAACCGTGCACCTGGTGCAGGTTGTCGACCACGAACGCCAGCATGGACAAGTCGCCCGGCTCGCCGGCAAAGCGCTCCAGGGCCTGTCGCGCCTGGCCCAGGCAGTCGAGGATGGCGGCCTTGGTCCAGGCCAGCGCTACCGTTTCGTGGCGCTCGGGGCTTACAGCAGCAGAAGCCATGGGCATTCCTCAGCGCGGCTCGGCGGGTGCCGGCAGGGTAAAACCAGAGACCGACCGGCGCATTTCGCTGGCCATGCGTGCCAGGTGGCGGATGCTGTCGGCCGTGGCGCCAGACCCTGCCGATGTCTGTGCGGTGATCTGCTGGATGACCGCCATGGTGTGGGAAATCTGCCCGGCAGAGGACGTCTGCAACTGGGCCGCGTCGGAAATACTGTGGATCAGTTCGGCCAGGGTCTGTGACACCCCTTCGATTTCCGCCAGCGCCACCCCGGCATCCTGGGCCAGGCGCGCGCCGCGTACCACTTCGGCGGTGGTCTGCTCCATGGAGATCACCGCCTCGTTGGTATCGGCCTGAATGGTCCGTACCAGCGCTTCGATCTGTCGCGTGGCCGACGACGACCGTTCGGCCAGCCGCTGCACCTCGTCGGCAACCACCGCAAACCCGCGCCCGGCTTCACCGGCCAGCGACGCCTGGATCGCCGCGTTGAGGGCGAGGATATTGGTCTGGTCGGCAATGTCGTCGATCAGGCTGACGATGTCGCCGATCTCCTGGGAAGATTCCCCCAGGCGCTTGATCCGTTTGGCGGTGTCCTGGATCTGCTCGCGAATGTTGTCCATACCGTTGATGGTGTTGTGCACCACCTCGTTGCCCTTGTTGGCAATCGCCACCGAGCGCTCGGCCACCTTGGCCGACTCGTACGCATGCGCCGAAACCCGGTCGATCGACTCGACCATGTCGCCCACCGCCTCGGACGCCTCGCTGATCTGCTCGGCCTGGTGTTCGGACGCCTTGGCCAGCTGGCGGGCGGTGTTCTGCGTGTCCTGCACGGCAGCGGCCACCTGTACGGCGCTGTGGTTGATGGTGGCGACCAGGTCGCGTAGCTGGTCGACCGAATAGTTGATCGAGTCGGCGATGGCGCCAGTGAAGTCCTCGGTAACCGACACGGTCACGGTCAGGTCGCCATCGGCCAGCTCTTCGATTTCGTCGAGCAGGCGCATGATCGCCTGCTGGTTGCGTTCGTTCTTTTCCGCCGTCTCGCGCAACTGCCGGTTGGTGGTGCGCACCATGACCAGGCCGATCAGGATGATCGAGGCCAGCGCCAACAGGCCCAGGGCGTAGCCACCGACGGTATCGAGGGTGCGCCCGCCGGCCAGGTTCTCGAAGCTGTTGGCCAAGTGCGAGGCCTCATCGAGCAGGGTCTGCGACAGGCTGAAGATGTTGCCCGCCGCTTCGCGCACGCGGAACAGCTCAGGCGATGTTTCGAGGATTTCGTCAACCGAGCCTGCGACGAACTGGAACAGCTCGGCGATTTCGGCCAGCCGCGCCCGCGCATCGGCGTCCTCGACGCGGGTCACCTGGATGGCCGGGTTGCCGCCGAGCATGCCCTCGAGCACCTGGCCAAAGCGCCCGGCATCGCGGCCGAAGGCGTCGGCGGCCTGGGCCGCGGTGTCATCACCGGCCAGCACGGTATTGACCGAGCCGAGGATGCGTTCGGCCAGCAGCAACTGACGCTGGGCCACCACCACCTGGTTGGCCGGGGCGCCGCTCTGCAGCAGGATCTCGACCACTTTTTCGTATTCGACCTGCAATTGCGGCACGGTCTCGGCAAGGGTCGCGGCCACCTGGTGCAGGGACAACACCGTCTGCTCACTGGCCAGAATGGTATCGGTGTTCTTGCGCAGGTTCTCCCAGTCCTGGCGCACCGCCTCCATCTCATCGCGCACCGTGACTGGCGCCGCCGGCAGGCCGGTGGACTTGTCGCCTTCACGCAGGTAGCTCCAGCGCCGTTCGAAATCGTTGCGTGCATCCGACAGCAGCTTGAACGCCAAGGCCTTGCCGGCCGCCGCCTCGGTGGCGTTCTTGGCAATGCGCTGGGACAACACGCGAAGCTCGCCGGCATGGCCGATGTACTGCTTGTCGTAGTTGGACTGGGTGCTCAGGTAGGCAAAATTGGCGAACAGCAGGATGATCGACAGGATCAGGATCAGAAACAGCACGGTGATCTGCGCGATGCTGCGCGTGCGCGGAGCCATGGGCGTTGCGGTAGCACGGGTGGCGGGGTTGTTCACGTTCGCAGGTCCTATAACGCCACATCGAGAAAGCCCGGCGCCTGGGCCAGGGCGAAGGGGCTGAAGATCGCCCAGTTGCGTTCACGCGGGAAGTGCCCCTGCACGAAGCGGGCAGCCGCGCGGATCAATGGCTGCGGCGGTGACAGTTCCAGGCTGCTCAGGGCAAAGTGCTGCAGGCCCAGCACCTCGTCCACCAGCAGGCCGACGAACAAGTCTTCGTGGTCGAGCACCAGCACCCGCCGCTGCTTGCCGGGCGCCGCCGGGCCGAGCCCGAAGAAACTGCTCAGGTCCATGACCGGCAACAACCGCCCGCGCAGGTTGGCCACCCCGCAGACCCAGGGTTGCACCCCCGGCACACGGCTGCTGCGCGGCTCGCGCAGCACTTCGGCGACTTCGCCCATGGGCGCGACGAACCATTGCCCGGCAATGCGAAAGCCGATCCCGCTCCACTGCTGCAGGCGGGTGTCCTGCGGGGGTTGGTCCGCCACCAGCAGGCGGCAGCGCCGGTCGATGTCCAGCAACAACTCGAAGGCGGTCAGCGACGCGCCCTGCGGGCGGGTGGTCAACCCCCCAGCACTGCGTTGAGCTTGGCGATCAGCGCGTCCTCTTCGACCGGTTTGGTCAAAAAGTCGCGAGCGCCCTGGCGGGTGGCCCAGATGCGGTCGGTTTCCTGGTCCTTGGTGGTGACCACGATCACCGGGATGGCACTGGTTTCCAAGTCTTTGCTCAACTGGCGGGTGGCCTGGAAGCCGTTCATGCCGGGCATGACGATGTCCATCAGCACCGCGTCGGGCTTTTCCTGACGCGCCAGGGCCACGCCGTCGGCACCGTTGTTGGCCTTGAGCACCTCGTAACCGTGCTTTTCCAGCCATTCGGTCAATCTGTACATCTCTGTCGGCGAGTCGTCGACAATCAGAACTCGGGCCATGCTGTTTCCCCATCAGGAAAGAAAGACCGCGCCATGGCGGACGCGGTCAGGGTGCGTGTTGTTGGTGTTCGGCAAAACCGGGCACATGGGCCCTGATCGCATCGAGCAGTTCTTCCTTGCTGAACGGCTTGGTGAGGAACTGGTCGGACCCCACCACCCGCCCGCGGGCCTTGTCGAACAGGCCGTCGCGCGACGACAGGAGAATCACCGGTATGTCCTTGAAGGCACTGTTGTGCTTGATCACGGCGCAGGTCTGGTAACCGTCCAGGCGCGGCATCAGCACATCGACGAAGATGATCTGTGGCTGGTGGTCGACGATCTTGGACAGGGCATCGAAGCCATCGCTGGCGGTAATCACCTCGCAACCCGCTTCGCCGAGCAACATCTGCGCGGTACGGCGGATCGTGCGTGAGTCGTCGATCACCATCACCTTCAGGGGTTGTTCCATAGACGCCTACCAATAGAAATGAAGCTGCAAGTTGCAAGCGGCAAGCTACAAGAACAGCGGCTCGGCGCATGGATGCTCTTTTCTTGAGGCTCGTAGCTTAAGGCTTGCAGCTGCATTTTTAGCATACTCCGGGTGGCCATTCCATCTGCTGCGCCCCTTGACCATCGGCGCTCCCGGCGCCACCCTGAGCCACTTTTCTTTCGATCCATCGCGGCTGCACGCCGCCAAAGAGGAACCACCCATGAGCGTTCGCCTCGGCATTGTCATGGACCCCATCGCGTCCATCTCCTACAAGAAGGACAGTTCGCTGGCCATGCTGCTGGCCGCCCAGGCACGCGGCTGGAGCCTGTTCTACATGGAACAGCGCGACCTGTACCAGGGCGAAGGCAAAGCGCGTGCGCGGATGCGCCCACTGAAGGTATTCGCCGACCCGGCTCGCTGGTACGAACTGGGCGAGGAGCAGGACAGCACCCTGGCCGAGCTGGACGTGATCCTGATGCGCAAGGACCCACCGTTCGACATGGAGTTCGTCTACAGCACCTACCTGCTGGAGCAGGCCGAGGCCGACGGCGTGCTGGTGGTCAACCGCCCGCAAAGCCTGCGCGACTGCAACGAAAAGCTGTTCGCTACGCTGTTCCCGCAGTGCACGCCACCGACTCTGGTCAGCCGCCGCCCGGACATCATTCGTGAGTTCGCCGCCCAGCATGGCGATGTAATCCTCAAGCCGCTGGACGGCATGGGCGGCACCTCGATCTTCCGCCACCGGGTCGGCGACCCCAACCTGTCGGTGATCCTCGAAACCCTGACCGCGCTGGGCGCGCAGCAGATCATGGCGCAGGCCTACCTGCCGGCGATCAAGGACGGCGACAAGCGCATCCTGATGATCGACGGCGAGCCGGTGCCCTACTGCCTGGCGCGCATCCCGGCCAGCGGCGAAACCCGTGGCAACCTGGCCGCCGGTGGCCGTGGCGAAGCGCGCCCGCTGAGCGAGCGTGACCGCTGGATCGCAGCCCAGGTCGGCCCGACCTTGCGCGAGAAAGGCCTGCTGTTCGTCGGCCTGGACGTGATTGGCGACTACCTCACCGAAATCAACGTCACCAGCCCGACCTGCATCCGCGAGATCGACAACGCCTTCGGCACCGATATCGGCGGGCAATTGATGGACGCCATTGATCGCCAGCTGAAGGCGCGCTGACCGGCAACGCGCGGCATAAACCCAGAGTGGGGTATGATGCGGGTCCCTTTTACCTGACCCGCTGCCCCGCCCTGCGGTTGCTGGATACCTGATGACGCTGCCCGCTGACATCCCCTCCGACCTGCTGCCACCCCGCGTTCGCCCGGTGGACCGGCTTGGCTTTACCTTGTTTCTGGCTGCCCTGGTGCACCTGGCGCTGATCCTTGGGGTCGGCTTCAGCGTGGTCAAACCTGCCGAAATCCGCCACACCATGGACATCACCCTGGCCACCTTCAAAAGCGAGAAAGCGCCCGAGAAGGCTGACTACCAGGCCCAGGACAACCAGCAAGGCAGCGGTACCCTGGAGAAGAAGGCGGTGCCCAAGACCACCGAGGTCGCCCCCTTCCAGGACAGCAAGATCAACAAGGTCACGCCGCCGCCTGCAGCCAGGCCCGAAGTGGTGCCGCCGCCCACGCCCGAGAAGTCGGCGGTGGTGACCCAGGCCGCCAAGCCTCATAAAGTCGAGCCCAAGCCCAAGGAAAGCAAGGCGCAGCCCAAGCCGGCAACGCCGACGCCCGATTTCGACAGCTCGCAGCTATCCAGCCAGATCGCCAGCCTTGAAGCGGAGCTGTCCAACGAACAGCAGTTGTACGCCAAGCGCCCGCGCATCCATCGCCTCAATGCGGCCTCGACCATGCGCGACAAGGGCGCCTGGTACAAGGAAGAGTGGCGCAAGAAGGTTGAGCGGGTGGGCAACCTGAATTACCCCGACGAAGCGCGGCGCCAGCAAATCTACGGCAACCTGCGCATGATGGTGTCGATCAACCGCGATGGCTCGCTCTACGAGGTGCTGGTGCTGGAGTCGTCCGGGCAAGCGGTGCTGGACCAGGCCGCGCAACGCATCGTCAGGCTGGCGGCGCCGTTTGCGCCCTTTACCGGCGACCTGGCCGAATATGACCGGCTGGAGATCATTCGTACCTGGCGGTTTGCCCGTGGGGACCGGTTGTCCAGTAATTGATTTACGCCTGTGCCGGCCCTTGCGCGGAGCAAGCACAGGCGACACAAACCACCTTGTCAGCCTCGCCACCTGGCGCCACACTATCCCCCATGAAAACCCTCGCCCCGAGCTACCTCAAGCATCAGTTCCTGATCGCCATGCCACACATGGCCGATCCGAACTTTGCCCAGACCCTCACGTACATCGTCGAGCACAACGCCAATGGCGCCATGGGCCTGGTGGTCAACCGACCGCAGGAGCTCAACCTGGGCGACATCCTCGAGCAGTTGCGCCCGGACGACGAACCGCCGGCCAGCACCTTGCACGTGCCGATCTACCAAGGTGGCCCGGTGCAGACCGATCGCGGTTTCGTGCTGCACTCCAGCGAGTGCACCTACCAGGCCACCGTCGAGCTGCAGGGCCTGTCGTTGTCCACCTCACAGGATGTGCTGTTTGCCATCGCCGAAGGCGTCGGGCCGCAAAACAGCCTGATCACCCTGGGCTACGCCGGCTGGGAAGCAGGCCAACTGGAAGCGGAGCTGGCCGACAATGCCTGGCTCAACTGCCCGTTCGACGCCGACATCATCTTCGGCCTTGCCAGCGACCAGCGCCTGAACGCCGCGGCCGCCAGCCTTGGCATCAACCTCAGCCTGCTGACCAGCCAGGCGGGCCACGCCTGATGGCCGAACTACGCCTGCTGCTGGGCTTTGACTACGGCACCAAACAGATCGGCGTGGCCGTTGGCCAGGTCATCACGGGCCAAGCCCGCGAGCTGTGCACCCTGAAGGCGCAAAACGGTGTGCCGGACTGGGCCCAGGTGGAAAAACTGGTCGCCGAATGGAAACCCGACGCCATCGTCGTCGGCCTGCCGTTGAACATGGACGGCACGCCGAGTGAAATGAGCGCGCGCGCCGAGAAGTTCGCCCGGCGCCTGAACGGCCGCTTCAACCTGCCCGTGCACACCCACGACGAACGCCTGACTACCTTCGAGGCCAAGGGCGAACGCCTGAACCGAGGCGGCCAGCGCGGCAGCTACCGCGACAACCCGGTCGACGCCATTGCCGCCGCCCTGCTGCTGCAAGGCTGGCTGGAGGCCAACACCTGATCATCTTTGCCGCCGGGCCAAGCCGGCGGCCCCCGAGGAGCACGCAATGAGCCTACCCAATCCCGCCGATCTGATCCGGCAGATGGCTGTCGACCTTCGCGCCCACCTGGCCCGCCGTGCTATCACCGAGCCGCGCTTCATCGGCATCCGCACGGGCGGCGTCTGGGTCGCCCAGGCGCTGCAGGAAGAAATGGGCGATACCAGCCCCATGGGCACCCTGGATGTGTCGTTCTACCGTGATGACTTCAGCCAGAACGGCCTGCACCCGCAGGTGCGCCCGTCCGACCTGCCATTCGAAATCGAAGGCCAGCACCTGGTGCTGATCGACGACGTGCTGATGAGCGGCCGCACCATTCGCGCCGCGCTCAACGAACTGTTCGATTACGGCCGTCCGGCCAGCGTCACCCTGGTCTGCCTGCTCGACCTTGACGCCGGTGAACTGCCGATTCGTCCCAATGTGCTCGGTGCCACCCTGTCGCTGGCGGCCCATGAACGGGTAAAATTGACCGGACCCGCACCGCTCGCCCTCGAGCGACAGGACCTCGCCTCCGCTTCCGCCCTTTAAGAGTCCCCCGCGATGACGCCAATCGACGCCAAGCGCCCGCTGCAGCTCAATGATCAGGGCCAGCTGCGCCACTTTCTCTCGCTCGACGGTTTGCCCCGCGAACTGCTGACCGAGATCCTCGACACCGCCGACTCCTTCCTGGAAGTCGGTGCCCGGGCCGTGAAAAAAGTCCCGTTGCTGCGCGGCAAGACCGTGTGCAACGTGTTCTTCGAAAACTCGACCCGCACCCGTACCACCTTCGAACTGGCCGCGCAGCGCCTGTCGGCCGACGTGATCAGCCTCAACGTGTCGACCTCCTCGACCAGCAAGGGCGAAACCCTGTTCGACACCCTGCGCAACCTGGAAGCGATGGCCGCCGACATGTTCGTCGTGCGCCATTCCGACTCGGGCGCCGCGCACTTCATCGCCGAACACGTGTGCCCTGACGTTGCCGTGATCAACGGCGGCGATGGCCGCCATGCGCACCCGACCCAGGGCATGCTCGACATGCTGGCCATCCGCCGGCATAAGGGCAGCTTCGAGAACCTCTCCGTGGCCATCGTCGGCGACATCCTGCATTCGCGCGTGGCCCGCTCCGACATGCTCGCGCTCAAGGCGCTGGGCTGCCCGGACATCCGCGTGATCGGCCCGAAAACCCTGATCCCGATCGGCATCGAGCAATACGGCGTGAAGGTGTACACCGACCTCGCCGAAGGCCTCAAAGACGTCGATGTGGTGATCATGCTGCGCCTGCAGCGTGAGCGCATGGCCGGCGGCCTGCTGCCCAGCGAGGGCGAGTTCTACCGCCTGTTCGGCCTGACCACCGCGCGCCTGGCCGGCGCCAAGCCCGATGCCATCGTCATGCACCCTGGCCCGATCAACCGCGGCGTGGAGATCGAATCGGCGGTGGCCGACGGCAAGCACTCGGTGATCCTCAACCAAGTGACGTACGGCATCGCCGTGCGCATGGCCGTGCTGTCCATGGCCATGAGCGGGCAAAACACGCAACGCCAACTCGACCAGGAGAACGCCCTGTGAGCATCAGCATTCTTGGCGCCCGGGTCATCGACCCCAACAGCGGCCTGGACCAGGTCACCGACCTGCACCTGGATGGCGGCCGCATTGCCGCGATCGGCGCGGCACCGGCCGGTTTCAGCGCCAGCCGCACGATCCAGGCCGAGGGCCTGATCGCAGCACCTGGCCTGGTCGACCTCGACGTGGCCCTGCGCGAGCCGGGCTACAGCCGCAAGGGCAGCATCGTCAGCGAAACCCGCGCCGCCGTGGCCGGTGGCGTGACCAGCCTGTGCTGCCCACCGCAGACCAAACCGGTACTGGACACCTCGGCCGTGGCCGAGCTGATCCTCGACCGCGCCCGCGAAGCCGGCAACAGCAAGGTCTACCCGATCGGCGCCCTGACCAAGGGCCTGGAAGGCGAACAGCTGGCCGAGCTGGTGGCCCTGCGCGACACCGGTTGCGTGGCCTTCGGCAATGGCCTCAAGGAAATCCCCAACAACCGCACCCTGGCCCGTGCCCTGGAGTACGCCGCCACGTTCGACCTGACCGTGGTGTTCCACTCCCAGGACCGTGACCTGTCCCAGGGCGGCCTGGCCCATGAGGGCGCAATGGCCAGCTTCCTCGGCCTGCCCGGCATCCCCGAGACTGCCGAGACCGTGGCCCTGGCACGCAACCTGCTGCTGGTCGAACAGTCCGGCGTGCGCGCGCACTTCACCCAGATCACCAGTGCCCGCGGCGCGCGGCTGATCGCCCAGGCGCAGGAGCTGGGCCTGCCGGTTACCGCCGACGTGGCGCTGTATCAGCTGATTCTCACCGACCAGTCGCTGCGCGAGTTCTCCAGCCTGTACCACGTGCAGCCACCGCTGCGCACCGCCGCCGACCGTGACGGCCTGCGCGCGGCGGTCAAGTCGGGCGTGATCCAGGCGATTTCCAGCCATCACCAGCCCCATGAGCGCGATGCCAAGCTGGCCCCGTTCGGCGCCACGGAGCCGGGTATCAGCAGCGTCGAAGTGCTGCTGCCACTGGCCATGACCCTGGTCGAGGACGGCCTGCTCGACCTGCCGACCTTGCTCGCGCGCCTGAGCAGCGGCCCGGCTGCCGCCATGCGCCTGCCGGCAGGTGAGCTGAAGGTCGGTGGCGCAGCGGATTTGGTGCTGTTCGACCCGAAAGCCTCGACGGTCGCCGGCGAGCAATGGCTCTCGCGTGGCGAGAACTGCCCGTTCATCGGCCACTGCCTGCCAGGGGCGGTGCGTTATACCTTGGTCGATGGGCACGTCTGCCACGAAGCCTGACCACCAGCTGTAAGCCTCAAGCTGCAAGCCACAAGAAAAAGCAGGCATGGCGCCGACGCGCTTTTTCTTGCAGCTTGCAGCTTGCAGCTGGTCGCTAATGGTTGAAATCCTTCCCCCCACCCCCATATGAGTCTGCATCAGGCACTTTCGCCCCGCTGCGTGGAGACTCTCCCCTTGACCACCATCGTTTCTGTCCGCCGTAACGGCAAAGTCGTCATGGGCGGCGACGGCCAGGTTTCCCTCGGCAACACCGTGATGAAAGGCAACGCCAAAAAGGTCCGTCGCCTGTACCACGGCCAGGTCATTGCCGGGTTCGCCGGCGCCACCGCCGATGCGTTCACCCTGTTCGAGCGTTTTGAAGGGCAACTGGAAAAACACCAGGGCCACCTGGTCCGTGCCGCCGTCGAGCTGGCCAAGGAATGGCGTACCGACCGCTCCCTGAGCCGTCTGGAGGCCATGCTGGCCGTGGCCAACAAGGACGCCTCGCTGATCATCACCGGCAACGGCGATGTGGTCGAACCCGAAGACGGCCTGATCGCCATGGGTTCCGGTGGCGCCTACGCCCAGGCAGCAGCCCGTGCCCTGCTGAACAAGACCGACCTCTCGGCCCGCGAAATCGCCGAGACTGCCCTGAACATCGCTGGTGACATCTGCGTGTTCACCAACCATAACCTGACCATCGAGGAGCAGGACCTGGCCGACTGATCAGTTGTTTTGGCGTCCCGCCCGCGGCGGGACTTTTCCACACTGATTGCTCTGCTCGAGGACCATTTTCATCATGTCCATGACCCCCCGCGAAATCGTTCACGAACTGAACCGCCACATCATCGGCCAGGACGACGCCAAGCGCGCCGTGGCCATCGCCCTGCGCAACCGCTGGCGGCGCATGCAGCTGCCGGCCGAGCTGCGTGCCGAGGTGACGCCGAAGAACATCCTGATGATCGGCCCGACCGGTGTCGGCAAGACCGAAATCGCCCGCCGCCTGGCCAAGCTGGCCAACGCGCCGTTCATCAAGGTCGAAGCGACCAAGTTCACCGAAGTCGGCTATGTGGGCCGTGACGTCGAATCGATCATCCGCGACCTGGCCGATGCCGCGCTGAAGATGCTCCGCGAGCAGGAGATCATCCGCGTGCGCCACCGCGCCGAAGATGCCGCCGAAGACCGCATCCTCGACGCGCTGCTGCCGCAGGCGCGGGTCACCAATTTCAGCGAGGAAGCCGCGCAGACCAGCAGCGATTCAAACACTCGCCAACTGTTCCGCAAGCGCCTGCGCGAAGGCCAGCTGGACGACAAGGAAATCGAGATCGAAGTGGCGGATGCCGTGGGCGTCGAGATTGCCGCGCCGCCTGGCATGGAAGAGATGACCAACCAGTTGCAGAACCTGTTCGCCAACATGGGCAAGGGCAAGCGCAAGGCGCGCAAGCTCAAGGTCAAGGAAGCGCTGAAGATGGTCCGCGAGGAAGAAGCGGGCCGCCTGGTCAACGAAGAAGAGCTCAAGGCCAAGGCCCTGGAAGCGGTTGAACAGCACGGTATCGTGTTCATCGACGAAATCGACAAAGTGGCCAAGCGCGGCAACGTCGGCGGCGCCGATGTGTCCCGCGAGGGCGTTCAGCGCGACCTGCTGCCGCTGATCGAAGGCTGCACCGTCAACACCAAGCTGGGCATGGTCAAGACCGACCATATCCTGTTCATCGCCTCGGGTGCGTTCCACCTGAGCAAACCGAGCGACCTGGTGCCTGAGCTGCAGGGCCGTTTGCCGATCCGTGTCGAACTCAAGGCTCTGACCCCGGAAGACTTCGAGCGCATCCTGCAAGAACCGCACGCTTCGCTGACCGAGCAGTACCAGGCGTTGCTCAAGACCGAAGGGCTGAACATCGAGTTCCTCACCGACGGTATCAAGCGCCTGGCCGAAATTGCCTACCAGGTCAACGAGAAGACCGAGAACATCGGTGCCCGCCGCCTGCACACCCTGCTCGAGCGCCTGCTCGAAGAGGTGTCGTTCAGTGCCGGTGACCTGGCCAGCACGCACGACGAAGCGCCGATCCAGATCGATGCCGGGTATGTGAACAGCCACCTGGGTGAGCTGGCGCAGAACGAAGACCTGTCGCGCTACATCCTGTAAGCGGCAAGCCTTGAGCTGCAAGCGACAAGCTGTTCAGTGTCGCTTGCAGCACCGCGAGACATGATTTTTCCGCGATGGCTTGAATATCACTTCTTGTAGCTTGAAGCTTGTAGCTT
The DNA here is from genome assembly GCF_900187555.1 of Pseudomonas sp. Irchel s3f19. NCBI lineage: Bacteria > Pseudomonadati > Pseudomonadota > Gammaproteobacteria > Pseudomonadales > Pseudomonadaceae > Pseudomonas > Pseudomonas sp. Irchel s3f19. The sequence goes on from NZ_FYDW01000002.1 coordinate 404,585, forward strand.
ATCGCTCAGAAGAGATTCAACCCATGGCCCGCCTGCCCACCGCCATCAACCTGCACAAAGCCTCCAAGACCTTGAGCCTGACCTACGGCCCAGACGAGGTCTACCACCTGCCCGCCGAATTCCTGCGCGTGCACTCGCCTTCCGCCGAGGTCCAAGGCCACGGCAACCCCATCCTGCAAGTCGGCAAGATCAACGTCGGCCTCGCCGGCCTCGAACCCGCCGGCCAATATGCACTGAAACTGACCTTCGACGACGGCCATGACAGCGGCCTGTTCACCTGGGAGTACCTGGAACAGCTGTGCCTGCGCCAGGCGCAACTGTGGGCCGAGTACCTCGACGCGTTGCATCAGGCCGGAAAGTCCCGCGATCCGGCCGAATCCGTTGTGAAACTCATGCTCTAGCTCAAGCCGCCTGCGGTTTAGAGCGCATTTTCTAATCTCATCTGCTTGAATGCCCTACAGACAGCTCAGTGACGAGCTGTCTTGCGCATTACATGAAAGTCGGGTAACCAATGGAGCTGGCAAGGTCCCTGCATTGTCTTCAAGGCAACCAGGACCAGGCCGGTATGTAGAGGTCGCGAGCGAAAGCAGGCTGTCTTCACACGCAGAACTCCCCGCAGCTCATCACCCCATGCAACCGGCCCGCAGCACCGCTGTTCCTTATCACTGGTCACCCGAGTAGCAGTACCGGGCTCTGGACTGTGCACCCCGCCACAGGCAACCGGTACTCGTCTCTGGACAACGGAGCGTCGTAGATGAGTAACAAGAACAACGATGAGTTGCAGCGGCAGGCCTCGGAGAACACCCTGGGGCTGAACCCGGTCATCGGCATCCGCCGCAAGGACCTGCTGAGTTCGGCACGCACCGTGCTGCGCCAGGCCGTGCGCCAACCGCTGCACAGCGCCAAGCACGTGGCGCACTTCGGCCTGGAGCTGAAGAACGTGCTGCTGGGCAAGTCCAGCCTGACGCCCGAAAGCGACGACCGTCGCTTCAACGACCCCGCCTGGAGCAACAACCCCCTTTACCGCCGCTACCTGCAAACCTACCTGGCCTGGCGCAAAGAACTGCACGAATGGATCGGCAGCAGCGACCTGTCGCCCCAGGACATCAGCCGTGGCCAGTTCGTCATCAACCTGATGACCGAAGCCATGGCGCCGACCAACACCTTGTCCAACCCGGCGGCGGTCAAACGCTTCTTCGAAACCGGTGGCAAGAGCCTGCTCGATGGCCTGTCCAACATGGCCAAGGACATGGTCAACAACGGTGGCATGCCCAGTCAGGTCAACATGGACGCCTTCGAGGTGGGCAAGAACCTGGGCACCAGCGACGGCGCCGTGGTGTACCGCAACGACGTGCTCGAGCTGATCCAGTACAGCCCCATCACCGAACAGGTGCATGCGCGGCCGCTGCTGGTGGTGCCGCCACAGATCAACAAGTTCTATGTATTCGACCTGAGCCCGGAAAAGAGCCTGGCGCGCTTCTGCCTGCGCGCCCAGCAGCAGACCTTCATCATCAGCTGGCGCAACCCGACCAAGGCCCAGCGTGAATGGGGCCTTTCGACCTACATCGATGCGCTCAAGGAAGCGGTCGACGCGGTGCTGGCGATTACCGGCAGCAAAGACCTGAACATGCTCGGCGCCTGCTCCGGCGGCATCACCTGCACCGCGCTGGTGGGCCATTACGCCGCCCTTGGCGAGAAGAAGGTCAATGCCCTGACCCTGCTGGTGAGCGTGCTGGACACCACAATGGACACCCAAGTCGCGCTGTTTGTCGACGAGCAGACCCTCGAAGCCGCCAAGCGCCACTCCTACCAGGCCGGCGTGCTGGAAGGCAGCGAGATGGCCAAGGTGTTCGCCTGGATGCGCCCCAATGACCTGATTTGGAACTACTGGGTCAACAACTACCTGCTGGGCAACGAGCCACCGGTGTTCGACATCCTGTTCTGGAACAACGACACCACGCGCCTGCCGGCCGCCTTCCATGGCGACCTGATCGAGATGTTCAAAAGTAACCCGCTGACCCGCCCCGGTGCACTGGAAGTGTGCGGCACCCCGATCGACCTGAAGCAGGTCACGTGCGACATCTACAGCCTTGCTGGCACCAACGACCACATCACCCCGTGGCCATCCTGCTACCGCTCGGCGCACCTGTTTGGCGGCAAGATCGAGTTCGTGTTGTCCAACAGCGGCCATATCCAGAGCATCCTCAACCCGCCGGGCAACCCCAAGGCACGCTTCATGACCGGCGCCGATCGCCCGGGCGACGCGGCGGCCTGGCAGGAGAACGCCACCAAGCATGCCGACTCGTGGTGGCTGCACTGGCAGAGCTGGCTGGGCGAGCGTGCCGGCGAGCTGAAAAAAGCGCCGACCCGCCTCGGCAACCGCGCCTATGCCGCAGGCGAGGCATCACCGGGCACCTACGTTCACGAACGTTGAGTTGCAGCGCCGTGGCCACCTGCGGGTGACCACGGTGTTTACTTCACCACAGAGCCACGCGCATGCCGCAACCCTATATCTTCAGGACCGTCGAACTGGACCAGCAGTCCATCCGCACTGCCGTGCGCCCTGGCAAGCCGCATTTGACGCCGCTGCTGATCTTCAACGGCATCGGCGCCAACCTGGAGCTGGTGTTCCCGTTCATCGAAGCACTGGACCCGGACCTGGAAGTCATCGCCTTCGACGTACCGGGCGTGGGCGGCTCGTCCACGCCGCGCCAGCCCTACCGCTTTCCGGGGTTGGCCAAGCTGACGGCACGCATGCTCGACTACCTCGATTATGGCCAGGTCAATGTGATTGGCGTGTCCTGGGGCGGCGCGCTGGCCCAGCAATTCGCCCACGACTACCCCGAGCGCTGCAAGAAGCTGGTGCTGGCAGCCACGGCTGCGGGCGCGGTAATGGTGCCGGGCAAGCCCAAGGTGCTGTGGATGATGGCCAGCCCCCGGCGCTACATCCAGCCCTCCCATGTGATCCGCATCGCCCCGCTGATCTACGGCGGCGGCTTTCGCCGCGACCCGGACCTGGCCATGCACCACGCATCCAAGGTGCGTTCCGGCGGCAAGCTGGGCTACTACTGGCAACTGTTCGCAGGGCTAGGCTGGACCAGCATTCACTGGCTGCACAAGATCCAACAGCCCACGCTGGTGCTGGCAGGCGATGACGACCCGTTGATCCCGCTGATCAACATGCGCCTGCTGGCCTGGCGGATTCCCAATGCCCAGCTACACATTATCGACGACGGCCATCTGTTTCTGATCACCCGGGCCGAGGCCGTCGCCCCGATCATCATGAAGTTCCTTCAGCAAGAGCGTCAGCGCGCAGTCATGCACCCTCGCCCGGCTTCGGGCGTGTAGGCGCGGGTTTGCCTGCGATGGGCATCAGGCGCAAGGGTCAAGACCAGGGAGTGTTGCCATGAAAGACAAACCGGCCAAAGGAACGCCAACGCTTCCCGCCACCAGCATGAACGTGCAGAACGCCATGCTCGGCCTGCGCGGCCGCGATTTGATATCCACCCTGCGCAGCGTCGGCCGCCACGGGCTGCGTAACCCGCTGCACACCGCCCGCCACCTGCTGGCCCTGAGCGGCCAACTCGGCCGGGTGATGCTCGGCGACACGCCCTACCAGCCAAACCCGCGCGACACGCGCTTCAGCGACCCGACATGGAGCCAGAACCCGCTGTACCGGCGTGGCCTGCAAGCCTACCTGGCCTGGCAGAAGCAGACCCGCCTGTGGATCGAGGAAAGCCACCTGGACGCCGATGACCGGGCCCGTGCGCAGTTCCTGTTCACCCTGATCAACGACGCCCTGGCGCCCAGCAACTCGCTGCTCAACCCGCTGGCGGTGAAGGAGCTGCTCAATACCGGCGGCCAGAGCCTGCTGCGTGGCGCCGCGCACCTACTCGACGATCTGCGCCACAACGACGGCCTGCCTCGCCAGGTCGACGAGCGCGCCTTCGAGGTGGGCGGCAATGTGGCGGCAACCCCAGGCGCCGTGGTGTTTCGCAACGAGTTGCTGGAGCTGATCCAGTACCAGCCGATGAGTGAAAAGCAGCACACCCGCCCCCTGCTGGTGGTGCCGCCGCAAATCAACAAGTTCTACATCTTCGACCTGAGCGCGACCAACAGTTTCGTCCAGTACATGCTCAAGAATGGCCTGCAGGTGTTCATGGTCAGCTGGCGCAACCCCGATCCACGGCACCGCGAGTGGGGCCTGTCCAGCTACGTTCAGGCCCTGGAAGAAGCGCTCAATGCCTGCCGCAGCATCAGCGGCAACCGCGACCCCAACCTGATGGGCGCCTGCGCCGGCGGCCTGACCATGGCGGCGCTGCAAGGCCACCTGCAAGCCAAGCACCAGCTGCGCCGGGTACGCAGCGCCACGTACCTGGTCAGCCTGCTCGACAGCAAGTTCGAAAGCCCTGCCAGCCTGTTCGCCGACGAGCAGACCCTCGAGGCGGCCAAGCGCCGCTCCTACCAGCGCGGCGTGCTGGACGGCGCCGAGGTGGCGCGCATCTTCGCCTGGATGCGGCCCAACGACCTGATCTGGAACTACTGGGTCAACAACTACCTGCTCGGCAAGACCCCGCCAGCCTTCGACATTCTCTACTGGAACGCCGACAGCACGCGCCTGCCCGCCGCACTGCATGGCGACCTGCTCGACTTCTTCAAGCTCAACCCACTGACCCACCCGGCGGGCCTGGAAGTCTGCGGCACGCCCATCGACCTCAAACAGGTCGACCTCGACAGCTTCACCGTGGCCGGCAGCAACGACCACATCACCCCCTGGGACGCCGTGTATCGCTCGGCCCTGTTGCTGGGCGGCGAACGGCGCTTTGTACTGGCCAACAGCGGGCATATCCAGAGCATCATCAACCCACCCGGCAACCCCAAGGCCTATTACCTGGCCAACCCCAAGCTGTCGAGCGACCCGCGCGCGTGGTTCCACGACGCCCAACGTAGCGAGGGCAGTTGGTGGCCCTTGTGGCTGGAGTGGGTCACACCCCGTTCCGGCCCACTGAAGGCGCCACGCACCGAGCTTGGTAATGCAACCTATCCGCCGCTGGGCCCTGCGCCAGGCACCTATGTCCTGACCCGATGAGCACACCGCCTGGATGAAAACCCGCGACCGTATCCTTGAATGCGCCCTGCAGCTGTTCAACCAGCAGGGCGAACCGAACGTCTCGACCCTGGAGATCGCCAACGAGCTGGGCATCAGCCCTGGCAACCTGTACTACCACTTCCATGGCAAGGAGCCTGTGGTGCTGGGCCTGTTCGAGCGCTTCGAAGAGGCGCTGATGCCGCTGCTCGACCCGCCCCTGGAGGTGCGCCTGGATGCCGAGGACTACTGGCTGTTTCTGCACCTGATCGTCGAACGCATGGCCCAGTACCGTTTCCTGTTCCAGGACTTGTCGAACCTGACCGGGCGCCTGCCCAAGCTGGCCCGTGGCATGCGCAGCCTGATCAACGCGCTCAAGCGCACCCTTGCCGCGTTGCTCGCCAGCCTCAAGGGCCAGGGGCAGGTGGTAAGCGAGACCCAGGCACTGGGGCAACTGGTGGAGCAGATCACCCTGACGCTGATGTTCTCGCTGGATTACCAGCGCGTGCTGGGGCGCGAGGGGGATGTGGGGATTGTCGTGTATCAGGTGATGATGCTGGTGGCACCGCACCTGCAGCCCCCGGCACGGGCGGCGGCGGAGCAGTTGGCGGTGAGGTACCTGGAGGGGTAAAGCTGTTCAATCGGCAGTGGCTTCTTCACGGGGCAAGCCCGCGAAGAAGCCACGCAGTATCAGGCTTCGGTAACTGCGCTCACCGGTGCCGACGGTGTATTGCTGGCCGGTGCCGCGCTTGGCGCTGGCGCTGCGGTGGCAGCGGGTGCGGCGCTGGTGGCCGGTGTTGCCGGTTTGGCCGCAGCCGGTTTGGCCGGGGCCTTCTTCACCGCAGGTTTCTTCGCTGCAGCAGGCTTGGCTGCAACAGACTTGGCAGCCGGTTTTGCCGCCGGCTTGGCAGCGGCAACCTTGGCTGCGGGTTTGGCCGCGGGTTTGGCCGCAGCAACCTTGGCCGCAGGCTTGGCAGCAGCAGTTTTAGCAGCCGGTTTGGCAGGCGCCTTGGCCAACGGCTTGGCCGCAGTCTTGCTCGCAGCAGCTTTGCTCGCAGCAGCCTTGGAAACCGGCGTGACCGAAGCACCGGTCAGCTTCTCGATCTGCTTGGTCAGGCTGTCTACCTGCTGGTGCAGGGCCTTGATCTCGTTGCGGCTAGGTACGCCCAGGCGCGAGATGGCGCTGTTCAGGCGCTTGTCGAAGGCTTCTTCGAGCTCGCTCCACTTGCCCAGCGCACGGTCCTTCACGCCAGACACCCGCGAGGTGGTCGAAGACTTGGCGGTTTCGGCGACATCTTCAGCGGTCTTCCTGGCCTGCTTCTCGGCCTTCTCGCCGTCTTTCACCAACGTGTCGAACAGCTTCGGGCCGTCCTGGTCGATCTTCGAATAGATACCCAGCCCGGCCAGCCAGATCTTGCGGGAGTACTTCTCGATCCCGCCGACCCAGGAGCTGCTTTCTTTATCGGAATTCTTCTTGCCAGCCATCCTGCTCTCCTTATGGTTTGTGCGCGACGCGCTCAAGCAGCTCGTGCAGCTGTTCAAGCTTGATGGACAACGCCTCAACGTCATGTTTAGACGGAATGCCGAGGCGATTCAAGGCGCGACCAACCCGTGCGTCGAAAGCTTTTTCGATCTTGTCCAGTTGAACTTCGACCTTGCCGCGTACGCGGCTGACTTCCTGGGTCGCTTCGTCGATCTGGGTATTGGCGGCATCGAGCTCTTTGTCGATGCGTTTCTTGCCACGTTTTTCAACGCCTTCGCCGGCCTTGACCAGCTCGCTGAAGTACTCGGAACCTTCCTGGCCGACGCGGGCGTAAGCGCCGATACCTGCCAGCCAGATCTTGCGCGCGTAGCCGCGCACCTCGCCCAGGGTGCCCAGGGCGTCGTCCTTTTTCTTCACATTCACTTTGGCCATGCTCTGTACCTCATGCTCATGAGTGGAGAGGAACCGCCCATGGAGGTTGGGCTTGAGCATAAGGTAGTGGGCCAAATTAGAATCTTCACCCTAAGCTCGGCGCTTACGTATCTACCACCACGGCCCCTGGAAAGCGGACAAGCATGCAGCTCCCATCCGACTGGAGCGCTCCTGACATGCCCCCCGCCGCCCCCCTTGGTCATCTCTCCTTCAGGCACCTGGTTGCTGCCTGCTTTGCCGAACGCCCCAGCTTGCGTAGCGTCATGGCCAGGGCCGCCTTCGAAGCGCTGGCAGACCGTTACCCCTGGATTCGCAGCAACCACCCGCAGCTCCAGTCTCTCGAAGGCATGACCATCCTCCCCGCGCCAGCAGGCGATGGCTCAGTCTGGCAGCGTGATCTGGTCGAGACGTTGCTCGAGCACTTCCTGAGCAGCAGCCCCATGGCCCTGGCCGCCACCGACCAGCTCAGCCTGTCGCCGCCCGAGGTTTTTCGCCCACAGCCGCAAGCCCCCGTCATTGAACTGCGCATGGCTGAGGTGAACCAGGTATTCGACGAGGTGCTGGCAACCCTCATCGAAACGTTCCAACACGCGCAGGCCAGCTTCTGGTGTGGGCGCGATGGCGACTCGGATGTGTCCCGCTTGCGCTGGCTGGAGCAGGTGCTCAAGGCCGCGTTGCTCAATGCGATCGAGCGCATGGGCCTGAACGAGGACGAGAAGAACCTGTTGTACGGGTTGGTCGCCGAAGACAACGCCACCCCTGCCGTGCAGGGCCTGCAGGTATCGCTTCAGCAGCAAAGTGTCGAGCATCGGCTGGTATCGGCGGACCTGCTGGTGATCGCGGAGCGCGATGAGCGTCGCCTGGTGCTCTGGTGCCAGCCATCAGGCACTGTACGTCGCTTCGACGACCTCGCCGAGTTCGCCTGCGCGCTGCGCGACGCGCTGGCCGACCGCTATGATTTCGACACACTCTCTTGGGCCTGCGAACCGGTTAACGGCTGCGCCTTCCGCTACCAGGCCAGCCAGTTGCTCAACGCTGCCCTGCAGAACATCGAGCGCGTGCAGCTTTACCCGATCGCCCAGGCGCGTGAGCTGGAAAGCCTTTACAGCCAACTCAGCGACCCCTCCTCTGCGTTCACCGACGCCGGCAGCACCGACCAGCAGGCGCCCGCCATCCCCCTGCCGGGCTGGCTTGCCCAGGCCAGTGCCACCGACCGTTTCCGCTACCACATGGCAATGCTGGCATTGTCCTCGCGTCAAGCGTTGGCAAAGGGCACGCCGGCGCTTGCTGATCTCGAGGACCTTCAGCACTACACCGCCCGGCGCCTGCGAGAACAGATGCACGCGGACCACCCAGACAAAACAAGCGTGGACCCCGACCACCTGCTCATCACGATCTCGCAGGTCGTCGAGGCATCGTCCAACGGGCCGGCCCGCCTGGAACCCCTTGAAACCATCACCCTTACCGAACTGGCTATCGCGCGCTTGCAGCCGAGCCAGCATGAAGTGGCCTCGGCCGTAACCATGGACAGCACCCAGGCCGCCGAGGGTTGGCTGACCCTCGACTACATCAACGGGCTGGTACACACGCTCGACGTCGGGGGTCAGTACCCCCTGTACCTCCATGCCCGGCTGCAAGACCCGACTGATCGAGTCAAGCGCATCCAGGGCTTCGCCAGGCAATGGCGCAGCACCCTGCTGTTTGACGCGCTGCAAGCCAAGATCGAGGGGCATCTGAGTGAGCGTGCATGCCAGGCACTGGCTGAATTCTGCGATGACTCGACAGCTGCCGCGACCGCGATAAAAGTGGCCCCTCTGGCCTTCAACTGTGCAGCGGGCGCCACCAAGGCGAACCGGGTACGTGGCATGTTTCTGATCGAGGTTGTACAGACCCGGTCCTGGATACTCTACTGCCCTCTTGGCGCAAGCCGAAGCTTGCACGAGTACGCCAGCCAGGCGCAGCTCATGGCCAGCATCCGTGCCGCCGGTGAGTTGCAACGAAATATTCTGGCCTGGCTGGATGATGCTGACCGCCCGATCTACGAAAACGATGGTTTCACCCTCCCCCACTTGCACCCTCACCTGTCCGAACTGGCAGATCTGCTGGGGCCCGGCACAATGATGAGCGACCATACCCTGGAGCAGTTGCGTGCGCCGGCCAGTCTGGCCTTCAAGGCGTGGGCAGACGACTTGGACAGCCAACTGCTCGAGGCACATGCCGAGGCGATGTTGCTGCTGGCCTCACGGCAGAGTGTCTCCAATGCCCAACAGCGCTGGGCGATGGTCATCCAACTGGGCTGGCTCGCGTTCAACACGGTCACCGTGCTGCTGCGCGGGCCTGCGGCGACAGTAGCCTGGCTGGTCTCGGCGTTTATCAGCGTGAAAGCCGACCTGGCAGTACTGTCCCAGGGCAGCCTTGAGGAAAAGGCCCTGGCCTGCTCCGACCTGTTGTTCAGTATCGCCATGCTATTGGTGCATACGCCTGCCACGGCGCGCCCTGAAACGAGCCCGCCCGGGCAAACCGGGGTGCACCTGGGTGGGCCTTTGCCTCGGCAAGCGGGCAGCGCGACGCCACAGGAACAGCCTCAGGCCAGAGACTGGCTCCCCCCCACAGAACACGCTATGCCCACGACGTTCAGGGTGAGCGCCTGGAGCGACAACCAACGCCTGGGCAATTTGCCCGACGCAGCACGCAGCGCCCTGCTCGAACTGCGCGCCAACGTTGACCTGCATGGGCTGGCTGCACAGCCGCAAGGACGCCTGCGCGGGCTCTACAACATCGACGGGCGCTATTACGTGAAGCTGGGAGCCGCCACCTACGAAGTCGAAGAGAGCTGGTCGGGGGTTCGCATCATCGGGCCCGACACCAGCAAAGGCGACTGGGCGGCGCAGGGGGGCGAATGGGATGGCTACCTCATCGTCGGCCGCGAGCGCAGCAGAGGGCCGTGGCTGACCCGCTGGAACGGCGAATGGGCGATCGATTTGCGGCTGGCGGGCGGCATGCCCAGGTCGCGCAAGACGATGCTCGATGAAAATCGACGGGCAATGGTTGCCTTGCAGGAAAACCGCAAACGCAACGACGACGAACTGGTGAAGAACGAGCGCTTCATTGAACGCTACCTGACGCTGACCCAAGCCTACGACAATGCCGCAGCGGCATTCAGGCAGACGGTGAAACAGTACCCGGGCGTGGCCCGCAACGAGCTACCCGAAGCACTGCAGACGCAGTTGCGCACGCTTCAGACCATGCGCAACGAGGCCCAGCCACACCTGCAGATACTGTCACTGACGTACGAAAAACAGGTCAACTTGTTAACCTCGCAAATCGAGCTGTTTGGCCAAATGAGCGAGCCCCGATTCGCCAGGTTCGACCCAAACAGCAGATCGGCTTACGCCCGCGGCCAGTGGTCGGAGCAACTGCTCGAAACGGACGTGCATCTTTATCACCGTTTGCTCGACCTGACCGACTATGACGTCCTCAAGCAACAGTCCGAGCAATTGGCCAGGCTACCCTTTGGTGAAGAACAGGGGCTGCTGTACCTTGCCTACCGCGATAACGTGGAAGCTGCCCACGCCACCCACAAGCGCTTGCTGGCGGTCAGTGAACGCCTCGACCAGAACCTCGCCCAAGCCCTGGCCGACACCAGCCTGCAGTTCGAAGGCAAGCAGGCAAAGCTTGAGGAGGTCATCGGCCAACGCCACTTTTCAACCGTCATCATGCGCGCTCAGTTACTCGCCGACCTGGCCCAGCTGAGTGTCGACAGAGATCAACTCACCCGTGAAAACTTCAACGAGCTGCTGCGCATGCAGGCAGCGCTGCGCAACCCTGGCTTCCAAGCGGCATTGCTAAGCCATGATGGCCTGGCCGCGGCAAACTTGCCCGCCGAGGAACAGGCAGAAATCCTCGGCACTGCATTGCGTGAATACGAGACATCGCTGGGTAAAGCCAACTACTTGTTGTCATTGAACGAGCCAGCACTGAACGCTGCACGCGTGGAGCAATACATCAGCCAGTTGACGGCCTTGAAGTCATCGGCCGAGCATGACCTGAACAACGCGCTGCGCGCCGGTGAAAGCGGTGAGCCGGCGCAAGCCCGCCAGGTGACTTACCGAGGGCGGCCAGGCAAACGCAAGCTGATCCGCACCACGCAAGGCAGAACGATCCTGGCCGAACAGGCTCAGGACAACGGCGTGGCGACGCAGAACGACCCATTGACCCAGCAGACCATTGAGTACCAGCAGCGCAGCGATCAGTGGGAACAACTCCCCAGCATCGCCACCCCTCGCAGCAATGCCTACTTGCGCCAGGTCGGCACCAGCCTGCTCGCGCAGAAAGCCGACAAGCTTGCCCTGATCGCCCGCTACTCGAAGGAACCCAATAGCCTGGCAGACCTGATGGACTGGCAGATTCAGGACATGGCCGACATCTCCCGTCAACTGACGGCCGGGCCAGCCGACGGCCAGGCCCTGGCGGTGCAGCTGAACGAAGCCGTCGCGCAGTTGCAGGCAGAAAAGCGCCGCTTGCTAACCGATGCCTACTTCAACACCCAACACCCGGACAGCACGGCTCTGCGCTACCTGTACCAGGAGGGCCATATCGAGATCGCACTGGCCAAGACGCGCAAACGGCTCAAGCAAAATGACTACCTGGATGTGTATGCCATCCATCGCATACAACCCAGGCAGAAACTCTGGGAAGCGCACTTTCACTACACCAGTGCCCAAGCCGCGCCGCGTGAGTTCGCCAAAGGCCACTTGAAGTTCTGGGAGCCACGGGCGATGAACCGAGACGAACGCCTGCAGCGCTCACACGACTCGGCAGAGCGGATAAACATCTACCGGGGCGATTTGCGCCTTGAGCAGATCGATGGGGTGATCCCGTTCCCGTCCGTCTGAAAACCGCTCGGGTCAGGCCAGCGCCTTGTCCAGCGCCCGCTCGATCTCGCCCTTGATGGTGCCGCTCATCATCGACAGCATCATGCCCAGTTTCAGCTCGACGCGGATGCTGTCGTCACCGATGTGCACGCTGCCGTTGGCGCCACTGCGTGCCACGTCGACGCGGTCGCCGTTCCAGGTGGCCTTGAGGTCATATTCGCGGCTCAGCTTGTCCACCAGCGCTTCGGCCTTGGCGCGAGCGGCCTCGCGGCCAAGGGAGTGTTTGCGTTCGACGCTGATCTGGGTCATGCGGGTGTTCCTGGATATGAAGACATAATCGGCATTATGCCCGCCCCTGCCCCCCGGCACACCCCGCCAAGACAAATCCGCCCGTTCGCCCTAGAATGGCGGTAATTTTTTCCGGTGAAGCGATATGAACGACCAGCGCAAAGGCGAACACGCCGAACCCACCACCCATTTTGGCTACCAGGACGTCCCCGAGAGCCAGAAAGCCAAGAAAGTCGCCGAGGTGTTCCACTCGGTGGCGGCCAAGTACGACCTGATGAACGACGTGCTTTCCGGCGGCATGCACCGCCTGTGGAAGCGCTTCACCATCGAGCTGTCGGGCGTGCGCAGCGGCAACCGCGTGCTGGACATTGCCGGCGGTACCGGTGACCTGGCCGCCAAGTTCTCGCGGCTGGTCGGCCCGACCGGGCAGGTAGTGCTGGCCGACATCAACGAGTCGATGCTCAAGGTTGGCCGTGACCGCCTGCTCGACCGTGGCGTGGCGGGCAACATCGAGTTCGTCCAGGCCGACGCCGAGAAGCTGCCGTTCCCGGACAACCACTTCGACTGCGTGACCATCGCCTTCGGCCTGCGCAACGTCACCCACAAGGACGAAGCCATCCGCTCGATGCTGCGCGTGCTCAAGCCGGGCGGGCGCCTGTTGATCCTCGAATTCTCCAAGCCGACCAGCAAGCTGATGTCCAAGGCCTATGACGCGTACTCGTTCGCCTTCATGCCACTGGCCGGCAAGCTGATCACCAACGACTCGGAAAGCTACCGCTACCTGGCCGAATCGATCCGCATGCACCCCGACCAGGAAACCCTCAAGGCCATGATGGTCGACGCCGGCTTCGACCGCGTCACCTACCACAACATGACCAGCGGCATCGTCGCCGTACACCGGGGAATCAAGCCCTGATGCTGCTGGCCGGGCTGCTCGCCAGCGTCGAACATGGCCTGAACCGCGTCCTGCGCATGGACAGCACGGCATTGCCGCGGCTGGCTGCGCTCGAAGGCAAGGTCATCGAGATCGATTGCCGTCAGCCAGCCCTGCAGGTGTTCATCCTGCCCGATGAAGACGGCCTGATGCTGGCCGCGCACTGGGAAGGCGAGGTCGACTGCAGCCTGCGCGCCCCCGCTGGCAGCCTGGCGCAACTGGCCTTGGCCAGGGACAAGACCGCCGTGTTGCACAGCCCGCAGGTCGAACTGCATGGCGACAGCGCCGTACTGCTCGACCTGTTCGGCGTGTTGCAGGACCTGGAGCTGGACTGGGAGCACGAACTGCAGCGTTGGCTCGGCCCGGTCGCCACCGCGCTGCTGGCAGGCCACATCCGCCTGCGTGCGCGCTGGACCCGCCAAGGCCTGACGCGCTTCAGCCAGAACCTCTCCGAGTACCTGGCCGAAGAGTCCCGCACCCTGGTCGGCAAACGCGAAGCCGAAGCCGCCTTCAGCGAGCTCGATGCCTTGAAGGTCGATACAGAACGCTTAGAGGCGCGCCTGCTGCGCCTCTCCCGATCCCTTGATACCAGCGATAACGCATGAAGCTGCTCGCCGTCCGCCGTCTCTTTCGCATCCAGCGTGTGGTGATCCGCTACCGCCTCGATGACCTGCTGTTCGACCTGCCCCTGCCCTGGTGGCTGATGAGCCTGCGCCTGCTGATGCCCTGGCGCTGGCTGCCGCGCACGCCCTCCGCGCTCAGCCGTGGCGCGCGCCTGCGCCTGGCGCTGCAGGACCTGGGGCCGATCTTCATCAAGTTCGGCCAGCTGCTGTCCACCCGCCGCGACCTGCTGCCCACCGACATCGCCGACGAACTGATGCTGCTGCAAGACCGCGTGCCGCCGTTCGACCCGAAAAAGGCCGTGGCATTGATCGAGGAGCAGCTCGGCGCCAAGGTCGGCGAGGTGTTCAGCCGTTTCGACGTCGAGCCGCTGGCCTCGGCCTCGGTGGCCCAGGTACACGCCGCGCGCCTGAAGAGCGGCGAAGAAGTCGTGGTCAAGGTGGTACGCCCGGGCCTCAAACCGATCATTGCCCAGGACCTGGCCTGGCTGTTCCTGATCGCCAAGGGCGCCGAGCGGGTGTCTGCCGACGCTCGCCGCCTGCACCCGGTCGAAGTGGTCAACGATTACGAAAAGACCATCTACGACGAACTCGACCTGCTCCGCGAGGCGGCCAACGCCAGCCAGTTGCGGCGCAACTTCGAGGGCTCCGAGCTGATGTACGTGCCCCAGGTCTACTGGGACCTGTGCCGGCCCAAGGTGCTGGTGATGGAGCGCATCTACGGCGTGCCGGTCACCGACATGGCAACCCTGGCCGACCAGCGTACCGACATGAAGCTGCTGGCCGAGCGCGGTGTGGAGGTGTTCTTCACCCAGGTGTTCCGTGACAGCTTCTTCCATGCCGACATGCACCCCGGCAACATTTTCGTCAGCACGGTAAAGCCGTGGAGCCCGCAGTACATCGCCATCGACTGCGGCATCGTCGGCAGCCTCACCGCAGAGGACCAGGACTACCTGGCGCGCAACCTGATCGCCTTCTTCAAGCGTGATTACCGCCGCGTCGCGCAACTGCACATCGATTCGGGCTGGGTGCCGGCGCACACCAAGGTCAATGAGTTCGAAGCCGCGATCCGTACCGTGTGCGAGCCGATCTTCGAAAAACCGTTGAAAGACATTTCCTTCGGCCAGGTGCTGATGCGCCTGTTCCAGACCGCCCGGCGCTTCAACATGGAGGTCCAGCCGCAACTGGTGTTGCTGCAGAAGACCCTGCTCAACATCGAGGGCCTGGGCCGCCAGTTGTACCCCGACCTGGACCTGTGGAGCACCGCCAAACCGTTTCTGGAACGCTGGATGCGCGAGCGCTACAGCCCAAAGGCCATGGTCGGCAACCTGTACAGCCAGGCCGAGCAACTGCCGCACCTGGCCGGCATGACCCGCGACCTGCTCGAACGCCTGTCGCAACCGCACCTGCACGACCCGCAACTGCCCCAGCGGCGCCGCCAGGGCGACCGCTGGGCACTGCGCCTGCTCGGCGCCGGGCTGCTCGGCGGTGGCGCGGTACTGGCCGCAGGTGCCGCCGAGGCCGCCAGCCTGGCCGCCCCGGCCGCCTGGCCGGCATGGCTGATGCTGGCCGCTGGCCTTTACCTGATCGTGCGCCAATAGCCAGCCGCGCCTGTGGCTGGCACACTAGCGCAAAGGGCCCGGCACAGGAGCGGGTCCGTTTTGGAGTCGACGATGAAAGACTGGCTGGACGAGATCAAGTGGAACAGCGATGGCCTGGTACCGGCCATCGCCCAGGACCACAAGACCGGACGCGTGCTGATGATGGCCTGGATGAACCGCGAATCCCTGGCCCTGACTGCCGCCGAGCAACGCGCCATCTACTGGTCGCGCTCGCGTGGCAAACTGTGGCGCAAGGGCGAGGAGTCCGGCCATGTACAGAAATTGCACGAAATGCGCCTGGACTGTGATGCCGACGTGATCATCCTGATGGTCGAGCAACTGGGCCATATCGCCTGCCATACCGGCCGCGAAAGCTGCTTCTACCGCGTCTACGAAGACGGCCAATGGCAAACCGTCGACCCGGTCCTGAAGGACCCGGACGCCATCTATAGCGCAGGACACTGACATGAGCGACACCCTCAACCGCCTGGCCGAAGTGCTTGAACAACGCAAGCACGCGGCGCCCGACAGCTCCTACGTGGCAAGCCTGCATCACAAGGGCCTGAACAAGATCCTCGAGAAGCTCGGCGAAGAGTCCATCGAGACGATCATTGCCGCCAAGGATGCTGCGATCAGCAAGGATTACAGCGATGTCATCTATGAAACCGCCGACCTGTGGTTTCATAGCATGGTGATGCTCAGCGCGTTGGGGCAGCATCCACAGGCCGTGCTCGATGAACTGGAGCGCCGTTTCGGGCTTTCCGGGCATGACGAGAAGGCTGCGCGTCAACCTTCCGCCTGACTGAATAGAATTCTAGGAGAGCAACATGGGTATCTTTGACTGGAAACACTGGATTGTACTGCTGGTGGTGGTAGTGCTGGTGTTCGGCACCAAGAAGCTGAAAAACTTCGGCAGCGACCTCGGCGAGTCGATCAAGGGCTTTCGCAAGGCCATGAGCGACGAAGAGAACAAGCCGGCCGAGCAGACGCCGCCGCCTGCACAGCCCGTTCCGCCAGTGCAGAACACTGCCCAGCAGGCCCAGGGCCACACCATCGAGGGCCAGGCCCAGCCGGTCCAAGAGCCACAGCGGAAAGACTGACCCATGTTCGGCATCAGTTTCAGTGAGCTGCTGCTCGTCGGCCTCGTCGCCCTGCTGGTGCTCGGCCCCGAGCGCCTGCCCGGCGCCGCGCGTACGGCCGGGCTGTGGATCGGGCGCCTCAAGCGCAGCTTCAACAGCATCAAGATGGAAGTCGAGCGCGAGATCGGCGCCGACGATATCCGTCGGCAGCTGCACAACGAGCACATCCTGCACATGGAAGAGGAAGCCCGGCGCATCCTCAACCCGCAGACGCCACCGGTGCAGCCACCGGTCACCACGGCCACGGTGCAACCTCCCGCAGGGCTCGAAGCTACGCCAGACGCCACGCCTGCCGCCCCGGCCGCACCCTCTGAACCGCCACAACCGCCGCGAGCCCCATGAGCGAAAATCCGGAACACGACCAGCCCATGCCGCTGGTCTCGCACCTGACCGAACTGCGCACTCGCCTGCTGCGTTGTGTCGCCGTCATCTTCCTGATCTTTGCCGGGTTGTTCTCCTTCGCCCAGCAGATCTACACCCTGGTCTCGGCGCCGCTGCGCGACCACCTGCCGGCCAATGCGACGATGATCGCCACCGACGTGGCCTCGCCGTTCCTCACGCCGTTCAAGTTGACCATGATCGTGTCGTTGTTCCTGGCGATCCCGTTCATTCTTCAACAAATCTGGGGCTTCATCGCACCCGGGCTGTACCGCCATGAAAAACGCATCGCCATTCCGCTGCTGGTGTCGAGCATCTTCCTGTTCTACGCCGGCATGGCCTTCGCCTATTTCCTGGTGTTCCCGCTGATTTTCGGCTTCTTCGCCAGCGCCACACCGGAAGGCGTGTCGATGATGACCGACATCGCCAGCTACCTCGACTTCGTCATGACCCTGTTCTTCGCCTTTGGCGTCGCCTTCGAGATCCCGGTGGCCGTGGTGTTGCTGGTGTGGATCGGCGTGGTCGACGTGAAGTACCTGAAGAAGGTTCGCCCTTACGTGATCATCGGCTGCTTCGTGGTCGGCATGGTCCTGACCCCGCCGGACATCTTCTCCCAGACCTTGCTGGCAGTGCCCATGTGGCTGTTGTTCGAGGTCGGTGTGCTGTGTGGCAGCCTGATCCGCAAGCGCAGCGAGCACGATGAAGCCGCAAACGATCACAACGACCAACCCCCTGCGACGCAACCGTGAACCTGCTGTTACTCGAACAAGCCGATTTCATCGCGGCCGACCGCGTGGTCCTGGCCGACCGGCGTTTCACCCACATGCAGGAGATTCACCGGGTGGCGGTGGGCGATAGCCTGCGCGTCGGGCAGGTCAACGGGTTGATGGGCCGCGCCACCGTGGTGCGCCTGGAAGGCCATGAAGCGGAACTGCAAGTGGGCTTCGACCAGCCGCCGCCAGCCAAGCTGCCGCTGACCCTGGTGCTGGCGGTGCCGCGGCCGAAAATGCTGCGCCGGCTGTTCCAGACCGTCGCCACCCTGGGTGTCGAGCGCCTGATCCTGGTGAACAGCTACAAGGTCGAGAAGAGTTTCTGGCAAACGCCTTTCCTTAACCCCGAAAGCATTCGCGAAAACCTCATCCTGGGCCTGGAGCAGGCCCGCGACACGGTGTTGCCCGAGGTGATCATCGAGAAGCGCTTCAAGCCGTTCGTCGAAGACCGCCTGCCGGCCATCGCCGAAGGCACCTTGGGCCTGGTGGGCCACCCCGGCCCCTACCCTGCCTGCCCGCGGGCCGTCGAGCAAGCGGTGACCCTGGCCATCGGCCCTGAGGGTGGCTGGATCCCCTATGAAGTCGAGCTGCTGGGCAAGGCTGGCCTTGCGCCTGTGCAACTGGGTGAGCGCATCCTGCGCGTGGAGACTGCCGTAATCGCGCTGTTATCGCGTATTTTCTGACGCAATCGTCAGGCTTTTCACCCATCAAGTTTCTCTCTCCCGGGCCGATGCCTTGGCAACACAATAATTAACCGTGCTGCCAAGTTACCGGGGAGTCGAACATGTACCGATGGTTAGCCCACGTGCTGGGAAATGTAAGCGTCAATCGCAAGCTGGGGTTGGGCTTCGGCCTGGTACTGCTACTGACCCTGGCCATTACCCTGACCGGCTGGCACGGCCTGGACAGCGTCATCGACCGCGGCGACAAGCTGGGTAATATCTCGGTGATCCAGCAATATACCCAGGAACTGCGCATCGCCCGCCAGCATTACCAGCGCGACCGCAATGACGCCGCTGTGGCCGAGCTGGAAAAGGCCCTGGCCAATCTTGATCGCCAGGTGCAGCTGATGCTGGGCCAGATCGAACTCCCCGCCGACCGCCAGCGCCTCGAACAGCAGCGCGAGGCCGTGCGCATCTATCAACAAGCGTTCAACGACCTGAAACAGGCCGGCCAGCGCCGCGAGGCCAGCCGTGCCGTGCTTGGCGACAGCGCCGACAAGGCCGTCGAGCTGGTCGGCCGCGTCCAGCGGGGCCTGCTGCAGGGCGGCGATATCAGCCAGTACCAGTATGCGGTGGACGTCAGCGCACTGCTGCAACAAGCGCGCTTCCAGGTCCGTGGCTATACCTACAGCGGCGATGCGCAGTACCAGCAGACCGCACTGAAGGCCATCGACCAGGCCCTAGCCGAACTCAAGGCGCTGCCGGCCAAGGTGCCCGCCGAACATGCCGCCAGCCTCGACGATGCCGCCACCGCCCTGGCCGGCTACCGTGACGCGGTCAACCAGTTCGGCAATGCGCAGGCTGCCAGCGAGCAGGCGCTGCAACACATGGCCGACCAAGGCTCGGTGCTGCTGCAGACCAGCCAGACGATGACCACCTCACAGACGGCAGTGCGCAACGCCGGTGCCAGCCAGGCCAAGACCCTACTCGCCGCCGCCACCGGCCTGGCCCTGGCGCTGGGCCTGCTGGCGGCCTGGGCCATCACCCGGCAGATCATCATCCCACTGCGCCAGACCCTGAACGCTGCCGAGCGCGTGGCCAGTGGCGACCTGAGCCAGGACTTGCCGGTACAACGCCGCGACGAACTGGGCCAGTTGCAGGCCAGCATGCAGCGCATGACCCAGGGCCTGCGTGAGTTGATCGGCGGCATCGGCGACGGTGTCACGCAGATCGCCAGCGCCGCCGAGGAACTGTCGGCGGTGACCGAGCAGACCAGCGCCGGGGTCAACAACCAGAAGGTAGAAACCGACCAAGTGGCGACAGCCATGAACCAGATGACCGCCACCGTGCACGAGGTGGCACGCAATGCCGAACAGGCCTCGGAAGCCGCGTTGATGGCCGACCAACAAGCCCGCGAGGGTGATCGGGTGGTGGGTGAGGCGGTGGCCCAGATCGAGCGCCTGGCCTCTGAGGTGGCCAACTCCAGCGAAGCGATGAACCAGCTCAAGGCCGAGAGCGACAAGATCGGCAGCGTGCTCGATGTGATCAAATCGGTGGCCCAGCAGACCAACCTGCTGGCCCTCAACGCGGCGATCGAGGCAGCACGGGCCGGCGAGGCCGGGCGTGGCTTTGCCGTAGTCGCCGACGAAGTGCGCAGCCTGGCCCAGCGTACGCAGCAGTCGACCGAAGAAATCGAAGAACTGATTGCCGGCTTGCAAAGCGGCACGCAACGTGTGGCCAGCGTGATGGACAACAGCCGCCAGCTGACCGACAGCAGTGTCGAGCTGACCCGCCGCGCCGGGGGCTCTCTGGAGACCATCACCCGTACCGTGTCGTCGATCCAGGCGATGAACCAGCAGATTGCCACGGCGGCGGAAGAACAGAGCGCGGTGGCCGAGGAGATCAACCGCAGCGTGATGAATGTGCGGGATATCTCCGATCAGACCTCGGCGGCCAGTGAAGAGACGGCCAGCTCCAGTGTGGAACTGGCGCGGTTGGGCACGCACCTGCAAGGGCTGGTAGGGCGGTTCAGGCTCTGATCGTGCCAGGCCTGCGGGCGTGGTGTAGGAGCGGCCTTGCGTCGCGAACGGGGCGCTTAGCGCCCCCAGCACTCTCTGCGGCGAAGCTGAAAAACCAGGGCCGCTACGCGCCCCGTTCGCGACGCAAGGCCGCTCCTACACAAGCGTCGCGGCGGGCCTGCAGAAATTCATACAGTCTTTGCTGAATTTTCCTACGGGATTATCAGGTCAAGTCCTACGCCTCCGCGGCCGATGGGCAGGGGTGTCATGCCGGCATTGCGCCGGCATGCCCTCTCTCAAACGGACGGAGACTCATCATGCTCGGCTACCTCAACCGCAGGCTCGGCAACGTCGGTGTCGGCGCCAAGCTTGCCCTCGGCTTCGCCGTGGTCTTGCTGCTTACCCTGGCCACCACCCTCAGCGGCTGGCGCGCGCTGGATGGCGCTATCACCCGCTCGGAACAACTCAGTGAAATCGGCCTGATCAACGACCTGGTCAAGGACCTGCGCGCAGAGCGCATCACCTATCGCGTGCTCGGCGACGACGCCAGCAAGTCGCGCATCATGCGCATCCTCGACCAGCTCGAAGGCATGCTGACCACCCTGCAGCAACGCAGCCATGTCGATGATTCACGCCAGATGCTCACCCAGAAGCTGCAATTGTTGCAGCGCCTGCGCGACGACTTCGCCGAACTGCAGCGCACGGTCGCACAGCGGCACGCGCTGCGCGAGGCCATGCAGGCGCAGGAGCAGAAACTCAACGACGTCATCGACGAACTGCAGACCCAGGCCTTGCTGAAGATGCCTGCCGACAGCCAGCAAAGCGGCGTGCTGGGCCTGATGGATACCCTCAGCCGTCACGTCGACGGCGCCAACCAGCAGAGCCTGGTACCCGCCTATACCTTCTCGCCCGTCGAGGGTTTCGCCAAAGTCGGCGATGGCGCACTTGACGCCGCCGACAGCAGCCTTGGCCAGTTGCTCAAGGGGCTTGCGCCCCTGGGCCTGCCGCGCACGCTGACGGAACAGCCCGGTGTCGAGTTGGCCAAGTACCGCACCAGCCTGGACCAGTACCGTAGCGCCGCCGTGCGGGTCGAGCAGTTGCAAGGCAACATGGAAAACATGGGTGATGAGTTAAGCGCCGTCAGCGTGGAGTTGGGCGAGCGCAAGGTCGAGCAACGCGACAGCGAGGCCCTGGCAGCCCGCTCGTTGCTGACCAGCGTGGCCGTGCTGGCGCTGGTGGTGGGGGTCATCGCCGGCTGGCTGATCACCCTGCAGATTACCCAGCCGCTGCGCCAGACACTGGCCGTGGCCGCGCGTATCAGCAAGGGCGATCTGAGCCAGGTCGAGCCGGTGCTGCGCCGTGACGAGATGGGCCAGTTGCAGTCCAGCATGCGCGACATGACCTTGAGCCTGCGCGAGCTCATCGGCGGCATCGACCAAGGCGTCGGCCACCTGTCACAGGCGGCCACGCAACTGGCCGCCAGCAGTGAGGACACCAAGCTGCGCATCAACCAGCAACGCGAGGAAACCGACCAGGTGGCCACCGCCATGAACCAGATGAGCGCGACCGTGCAAGAGGTGGCGCAGAACGCCGAACAAGCATCGCTGGCCGCAACCAATGCCGACCAGCAGGCGCAGGTGGGCGATCAGGTGGTGGCCGAAGCCATCAGCCGCATCGAGCAACTGGCTGGGCAGATGGACGATTGCCTGGCAGCCATGCAGCATCTGGCGGGCGAAAGCCAGCGCATCGGCAGCATCCTCGATGTGATCAAGTCGGTGTCCGAACAAACCAACCTGCTGGCCTTGAACGCAGCGATCGAAGCAGCCCGGGCCGGTGAAGCCGGGCGTGGTTTTGCGGTGGTCGCCGATGAGGTACGCGGGCTGGCGCAACGGACCCAGCAGTCGACCGAGGAGATCGAACAACTGATCGAAAGCCTGCACAGCGGCACAGACGAGGTCACGCACCTGCTCGACAACAGCAAGCGCCTGACCGAGCAGAGTGTCGAGCTGAGCCGCAAGGCAGGGCATGCGCTGGGGCAGATCACCGATACGGTGTCGAGTATCCAGGGCATGAACCAGCAGATTGCCACGGCCAGCGAAGAGCAGAGCGTGGTGGCCGAGCAGATCAACCGCAGTGTGCTGAATGTGCGCGATGTGTCTGACCAGACCAGTGCGGCCAGTGAACAGACGGCGGCTTCGAGTGGCGAGCTGGAGCAACTGGGGCGGCAATTGCGGGGGATGGTCGGGCGATTCAGCCTGTGAGATTGCCGGGGGCGCAATGCGCCCCCAAGCGGTTACAGCACCTGGCGCAAGAACGCCTGCGCTCGCGGGTCCTTCGGCGTATCAAAGAACTGCGCCGGCGAGGCATCTTCCAGCAACTTGCCATGGTCGAAGAACAGCACCCGGTCAGCCACTTCCCGGGCAAAGCCCATCTCGTGGGTAACGCAGACCATGGTCATGCCTTCCTGAGCCAGGGTCTTCATCACATCCAGCACTTCGCCGACCATTTCCGGGTCGAGCGCCGAGGTCGGTTCGTCGAACAGCATCACCTTCGGCTCCATGGCCAAGGCACGGGCAATCGCCACGCGCTGCTGCTGGCCGCCGGACAACCGCGACGGGTACTCATTGGCCTTCTGCGCGATACCGACCTTCTCCAGCAGGGCCCGGGCCTTGGCCTCACGCTCGGCCTTGCCGCGCTTGCGCACCACCTTCTGCGCCAGGCACAGGTTCTCCAGCACGGTCATGTGCGGGAACAGGTTGAAATGCTGGAACACCATGCCGACTTCGCGGCGGTAGGCGTTGATGTCGGTCTTCGGGTCGGCCAGTTGCAGGCCGTCGATGGCCACATGGCCTTCGTCGAAATGCTCCAGGCCGTTGAGGCAGCGCAGGAAGGTCGACTTGCCCGAACCCGACGGGCCAAGCACCACCACCACTTCGGCCTTGGCTACACGCGTGGTGACATTGTCTACCGCGCGAACCACTTGGCCGCGGGTGTCGAAGACTTTTACCAGGTCACGGACTTCAATCACTTTGCGCAAGCCTCCGCTCAAGCCGGCTGGCCAGGTGCGACAGCGGCAGGTTGATCAGCAGGTACAGGCCTGCCACGCAGAACCAGATCTCGAAGGTCGAGAACGAGGTGGTGATGGCCTCGCGGCCGCTCTTGGTCAGTTCGGTAATGGCGATCACCGAGACCAGCGAGGTGTCCTTGACCAGGCTGATGAACTGGCCGGCCAACGGCGGCAGCACGCGTTTGAAGGCCTGGGGCAGGATCACATGGCGCATCGACTGGCTGGCGTTCAAGCCCAGCGAGCGGGCCGCCTCGTTCTGGCCGCGGGCGATCGACTGCACACCGGCGCGGACGATCTCGGCCACATAGGCCCCGGTGAACAGCGCCAGCGCCGCAACCCCGGCGAATTCGCGGGACAGGTTGAGCACGGTGCCGATGAAGAAGTAGAAGATGAAGATCTGTACCAGCAGCGGTGTGCCCCGCACCAGTTCGACGTACACCGTCGACAAGTCACGCAGGGTCGGGTTGTTCGATAACCGGCACAGGCCCGCGAACAGGCCGATCACCAGGCCCAGGGCGCCCGACACCACCGACAACCACAGCGTGGTCCACAGGCCCCACGCCAACGGGCCAGCCGCCCAGTGGCGGGTCACACCGACCTGGTCGCCTTCGGCGACGTCATCGCCACGGCTCAATTGCAGGCTGTTGCTGTCCACATCGAGCACCTGCTCGGCGCCGTCTTCGCCCTTGAGCGAGACGCGGGCGGTGTCACCGGTTATGACGATGTCCTGCACGGTGCCATTGCTGGCGGCACGCTGGGCGTCTTCGGCCTGGTAGGCAAAATACTGAGGGACGCGGTTCCAGCGCCACTCATAGGACATCAACGAGGTGGCCAGATACAGACTGACCGCCAGGCCAACCAGCACCAGCGCAGTCAGCGCGTGCCAGGGCCACTGGGCTTTCTTGTGTTTGATCACGGGGTTACTCCAGAAAGCGGCAAGCCGCAAGCTACAAGCTGCAAGGAAAACCAGACCGCGTATTGGCCCACCTTCTCTTGCAGCTTGCAGCTTGCGGCTTGAAGCTACTTCTTATTCCATTTCCTTCAGCCAGTCCTTGTTCTTGAACCACTTGTCGTGGATACGATCGTAGGTCCCGTCATGCTTGATCTGGTGCAGGAAGTTGTTGATGAAGTTGATGCTGTCGTAGTCGCCTTTCTTCAGGCCGAATGCCAGCGGCTCGTAGGTGAAGGGTTCTTCGAGGAACAGCAGCTTGCCAGCGCCGGCCTTCTCCACCGCCACCACGTTGTAGGGGGCATCGTAGACGAAGGCGTCGGCCTTGCCGTTGACCACGTCCATCACCGCTTCCTGCTCGTTGTCATAGCCGTGGTACTTGGCTTTGGCGATCAACTTCTTGGAAACCATCTCGCCGGTGGTGCCGAGCTTGGAGGTGATGCGGTACTTCTCGTTGTTCAGGTCTTTGTAGGTCTTGATCTCGCCCGCCAGGTCCTTGCGGATCAGCAAGGTCTGGCCGACCACAATGAAGGGTTCGCTGAAGTTCAGGCGCAGGTTGCGTTCCTGGGTCAGGGTCATGCCGCTGCCGATCATGTCGAACTTGTTGGTCAGCAGGGCCGGGATGATGCCGTCATAGGCGGTGGAGACGGTCTCCAGCTTGACGCCCATGGACTTGGCCATGGCTTTGAGGATATCGACCTCGAAGCCGATGATCTCGCCACGCTTGTTGGTCATCTGGAACGGCATGTAGGTTGGGTCCATGCCCACTTTCAGGGTGCCGCGCTTGACCGCGTCTTCGATGGCGCCAGCCTGGGCTGCCGAGACGGCGACCAGGGCGGTAACACCGACCAGCAGTCGCGAAAGGTATTTCTTGATCATCACCAAGTCCCCTAGCAAGAAAAGAAGCAAATCTTATTGTTGGCACGGCCGTACTGGCCGAAGTGTCTATCGGAGACGGATGCTAACGCATGGCGGCTCAGGGACCTAGCGCCGGGGGGGACTTTGTTGGCCAAAATCGATTGCATGGCCGGTCTGAAGCTTCGCGGGGCAAGCCCGCTCCCACAGGGACAGCACAGCATTGAAGCACTGTGAAGTCGCAGTGGGAGCGGGCTTGCCCCGCGAATGCTATGGATCAGGCGCCGACGAGTGCCGGCTGGCCTTCATTCTCTGGATGCAACGGCAACAACGGCGAATGCGGGTCGTTGTTGATCGAAGCACGCCACACATCGATCCAGGCAGCGTTGTGCTCGGCCCAGACCCGATCATGCAGGCGCGCCAAGGCGACCGGGTCGCTCAGC
The DNA here is from genome assembly GCF_900187555.1 of Pseudomonas sp. Irchel s3f19. Classification (NCBI taxonomy): domain Bacteria; kingdom Pseudomonadati; phylum Pseudomonadota; class Gammaproteobacteria; order Pseudomonadales; family Pseudomonadaceae; genus Pseudomonas; species Pseudomonas sp. Irchel s3f19. The sequence goes on from NZ_FYDW01000002.1 coordinate 430,184, forward strand.
AAGGCCAGGCGGGTATTCAGGTCCAGCCCCTGCGGCCCAACGTCCAGCGCCTTGGCCACACGCTCGGCACGCAGCGCTTCGATCGCTGCAGCCTGGCCGTGGCGAGCCGTCGCCATGGCGCAGGCCAGGGCATTCTGCCGCGGGTCGACCACTGCCCGCACAAAACCGTCGTGCAGGGCATGCCAACGGTTCTCGTGGGTGTACTGGTCAGTAGCCAGCAGCTCCTGCGGCGTTGCGTATTCCTCAGGGATCAGGAACAGCTTCTCGTCCTTGGCCGCCAGGCCCAGGCGGGTGCGGCTGGAGATCACCGACACCGGGATCGACAGCACCAGCGAACCCACGATCGGCGCCAACCACCACAGGAAGCTCGGGTTCAGCCAGGCAACCAGCGCTGCCCAGGCAAAGCCCAGCAGGGTCTGCGGGCCATGGCGGCGCACGGCCTCGCTCCACGGCGTGGAGTCGTCGTCACGCTGCGGCGAGTTCCAGGTCGCGGCCCAGCCGAGGAACGCGGCCAGCACGAAGCGGGTGTGGAAGATCATCCGGACCGGCGCCAGCAGCATGGAGAACAGCATCTCCATCAGCATCGACAGGGTGACCTTGATACGCCCGCCAAACTCGGTGGCGCCCTTGGCCCAGATCAGGATGATGCTCAGCAGCTTGGGCAGGAACAGCAGCACGATGGTGGTGGAGAACAGCGCAACGGCTTTTTCCGGGTGCCACTGAGGCCACAGCGGGTAAAGCTGGTACGGTTCGATGAAGTATTGCGGCTCCATCAGCGTGTTGGTCGCCAGCAGCGCGGTCGACAGCACCAGGAAGAAGAACCACAACGGCGCCGACAGGTACGACATCACGCCGGTGAGGAACACCGCACGGTGCACCGGGTGCATGCCCTTGACCAGGAACAGGCGGAAGTTCATCAGGTTGCCGTGGCACCAGCGGCGGTCACGCTTGAGCTCGTCGAGCAGGTTCGGCGGCAACTCTTCGTAACTACCCGGCAGGTCATAGGCGATCCACACGCCCCAGCCGGCACGGCGCATCAGCGCGGCTTCGACGAAGTCGTGGGAGAGGATGGCACCGGCGAAGGCGCCCTTGCCCGGCAACGGCGCCAGGGCGCAGTGCTCGATGAACGGCTTCATGCGGATGATCGCGTTGTGGCCCCAGTAGTGCGACTCGCCCAGCTGCCAGAAGTGCAGGCCGGCGGTGAACAGCGGGCCGTACACACGGGTGGCGAATTGCTGCATGCGCGCATACAGGGTGTCCATGCCGGACGCCTTGGGCGCGGTCTGGATGATGCCGGCGTCCGGGTTGGCCTCCATCAGGCGCACCAGGCTGCTCAGGCACTCGCCGCTCATGACGCTGTCGGCGTCGAGCACGACCATGTACTTGTACTCGCCGCCCCAGCGACGGCAGAAGTCGTCGAGGTTGCCGCTCTTGCGCTTCACCCGGCGCCGACGGCGGCGATAGAAGATGCGGCCGAAGCCCTTGGTTTCGCGGCACACGTCCAGCCAGGCCTGTTGCTCGGCGACGGCAATGTCGGTGTCGTTGGTGTCGCTGAGCACGAAGAAGTCGAAACGGTCGAGGTTGCCGCTGGCGGCTACCGATTCGAACGTCGCCCTCAGGCCTGCGAACACCCGCGGCACATCTTCGTTGCAGATGGGCATGACCAGCGCGGTACGTGCCTCGGGCGCGATCGGCTCACTGCCGGCACTGCTGCCGGAAATGCGGTACTTGTCGCGCCCGGTGAGCAGCTCAAGGAAGCCCATCAGCGCCGTCCAGAAGCCCGCCGACACCCAACAGAACAGGATGCCGAAGAGAATCAGGATGGAGGTCTGCAGGGCATACGGCCACACCTGCACGACGGTTTCCCACAGCGACTGGTTGACGATCTCGTCGAGGTCGACGAACGACCAGCCCTGATACGGCAAGATGCCCTTCATGTACCAGCCGGCGACGATGGTCTGGCCGATCATCAGGGTCAGCAAAATATAGCGGCGGATCGAACCAACCGTGCGCCAGCGGGCCTTGGGCAGCTCGCGCTGCTCTGGCTGCGGCGCGTTGGTGCGCCCGGTCATGCGCCGCCACATGCGGATCAGCACGTTGGTGCGCCATGGCTCGGGCACCACGCGGGTGCGCTTGATCGGCGGTGCGATTTTCAGGCACAGCCGGCCGCTGCCGTCGACGCCGAGCATTTCGGCTTCTTCAAGCTCGGCGGCGCTGCCCACGGTCAGCCGCGGGCCCACCGAAGCCTGCACGGCCTCGGCGGCGTTGGCGGCCGGGTTGGCCGCCAGGCGTTGGTGCAGCTCACCGAACGAGGTGCAGCTGGCGAGTTCCGCGCGCTGCTCATCGCTCAGTGGGAGGTGGGCCAGGTATTCGCCAAGCGATTCCGGCCTTGCGCTTGAGTTACTCATCGGCAGGCAACTGATAGCTCCAGGTCTCGGTCAGCACTTGTTCGGTGGTGGCCGGGGTCCCGTTGGTGGACGCCGCGTCGGCGGCAGGTTGTTCGGCCTTGGCGTTTTTCTCGGCCTTGGCGTGCTTGGCAGCGGCCTTGTCCTGCTTGGCGTCCTTGGTAGCAGGCTTGGCGGGTTCGACAGGCACGTCGCGAACCAGCGCAGCGCGCATTTCCGTCGATTTGTTGGCTTCCTTGACCTTCAGCCGCAGGGTCAGGCGCCAGCCCTTGCTCTCTGGGTTATAGCGCAGGTTGTTCTCGACCACCTCGGCATTGTCGCCGACGCTGATCTGGCTGCGTACTGCGGTGTCTTCCGGCAGGGCGGCCAGGTTGGCACCAGCGAAGTCGACGATGAACGCCACGCTGCCGTCAGGCTGACGAATCAGGTTGGACTGTTTGACGTCACCGGTGGAGCGCAGGGTCTGGGTGACCGAGGCCACGTCCTGGGCCTGGAACTGGGCCTCGTTGATGGTCCAGTGCAGGCGGTAGTCGTACTCGAACGGCTTGCCAGGCTCTGGCAGGGCCTCGGGGCTCCAGAACGCCACGATGTTGTCGTTGGTCTCGTCGGCGGTCGGGATTTCAACCAGGTCGACGGTGCCCTTGCCCCAGTCGCCCTTGGGCTCGATCCAGGCGCTTGGACGCTTCTGGTAGTTGTCGTCGAGGTCTTCATAGTCCTTGAAGTCGCGATGACGCTGCATCAGGCCGAAACCACGCGGGTTCTCGACGCTGAAGTTGCTGACAGCCAGGTGTTTCGGGTTGTTCAGCGGGCGCCACAGCCACTCGCCGTTACCGGCATGGATCGACAGGCCTTCGGAATCGTGCAGGGCCGGGCGGTAGTTCATGACCTTGGACGGCTGGTTAGGGCCGAACAGGTACATGCTGGTGAGCGGTGCGATGCCCAGGCGGCTGACGTGATCACGCAGGTAGACCCGCGACTTGACGTCGACCACGGTGTCGCTGCCCGGACGCAGGGTCAGTTTGTAGGCACCGGTGGAGCGCGGCGAGTCCAGCAGGGCATAGATCACCAGGTGCTTGTCGGCAGGCTTTGGCTTCTCGACCCAGAACTCGGTGAACCGCGGGAACTCTTCACCCGACGGCAGCGCGGTGTCGATGGCCAGGCCACGGGCCGACAGGCCATATACATGGCCCTTGCCGACCACGCGGAAGTAGCTGGCGCCAAGCAGGGTCATGATCTCGTCCTGCTTGTCGGCCTTGTTGATCGGGTAAAGCACGCGGAAACCGGCATAGCCCAGGTTCTTGGTGGTTTCCGGGTCGTGCGGCACGTCACCGAACTCGAAACGGCTCGGGTCGTACTTGATTTCCTCGACCTTGGAGGCGGTGACTTCGTTGATTTTCACCGGGGTGTCGAAATGCATGCCCTGGTGATAGAAGGACAGCTTGAAGGGGGTCTTGTCCTTGGCCCACTCGGCCTTTTCCTGCAGGAAGTGAATCTTCTGGTAGTCGGCGAACTTCATGTCGCGGAAGACTGCCGGCAGATTGCTCTTCGGTGCTTCGTACTTCTGGCCGGCCAGATCCTTTGCCTTGGCTGCAACATCGTCAAGATTGAATGCCCACAGCTGGCCCGCGCTCATCAGGCCGACCAGTGCCACGCTGGCCATCAGGGCCTTGCGTAGCCGAATGCCGGGGATTCTTGATGCTTTATGGGGACTAACAATCACGAGCAACCCTCGCCGAAAACAGATCATGAAACCAACGGCCAGCTACAAATGCCGGGTTGGCGAGCACTGTTCGGACCCCGTAAGGGCGCAATGATTCCCCAAACGGATCCAGACAATACTCGAGTCAGAGTGAAACGAACCTGCGAACGCAGGTCCATGCAGCGCGCGATTATCCAGCAGGTCGCGTGACAACGCATCAGGCTGGACTAACTATTTATCGTACAAAACCCCTTGTTTTCCTACAAACAAGGGGTTTTTTAGCCTCACATTTGTAACATAAATGTTACGGGGCCATCATTGACCAGTTGCACCTGCATGTCTGCGCCAAATCGCCCACTCGCCACATCGGCGTGCTTGCCCTTCGCCTGTTCTAAAAGATAGTCGAACAGCTCGGCGCCGAGGGCCGGTGGCGCCGCCGTCGAGAAGCTCGGCCGCATGCCGTTGCGGGTATCTGCCGCCAGCGTGAACTGGGACACCAGCAACAAACCGCCGCCGACATCCTTGAGCGACAGGTTCATCTTGCCCTGCTCATCGCTGAACACCCGATAGTTAAGCAGCTTGTGCAGCAGCTTATCGGCCGATTCGCGGGAATCTTCAGGCTCGACCGCCACCAACACCAACAGGCCATGGTCGATGGCACCGACGACCTCCCCGGCAACCTCTACCCGTGCGCCACGCACACGCTGTAGCAGCCCCCTCACGCTTCTTCCAGGGGCAGGTCGAGCAGGCGACGGGCCATCTGCTCGGCAGCGCGCACCAGGGCATCGGTGATGCCCGGCTCAGAGGCCGCGTGGCCAGCATCGCGAATGACCTTCAGCTCGCTGTTGGGCCAGGCCTGGTGCAGCGCCCAGGCGTTGTCCAGCGGGCAGATCACATCGTAGCGGCCATGCACGATCACCGCCGGCAGGTGGGCGATCTTCGGCATGTCGCGGATCAGCTGGTCCGGCTTGAGGAAGGCATTGTTCATGAAATAGTGGCATTCGATGCGGGCAATCGACAGCGCGCGCTGCGGCTCGGAGAAGCGGTCGACCACCAGCGGGTTGGGGCGCAGCGTAGCGGTGCGGCCCTCCCAGGTGGACCAGGCCTTGGCGGCGTGCATCTGGGCGATCTGGTCGTTGCCGGTCAGGCGCTTGTGGAAGGCCTTGACCAGGTCACCGCGCTCTTCAGGCGGGATCGGTGCAATGTAGTCCTGCCAGTAGTCGGGGAACAGGCGGCTGGCGCCTTCCTGGTAGAACCACTCGATCTCCTGCGGGCGGCACAGGAAGATGCCGCGCAGGATCAGGCCATGCACGCGCTCAGGGTGGGTCTGGGCGTAGGCCAGGGCCAGGGTCGACCCCCACGAACCACCAAAAAGCACCCACTTGTCGATGCCCAGGTGCTTGCGGATACGCTCCAGGTCCTCGACCAGGTGCCAGGTGGTGTTGTTCTCCAGGCTCGCGTGCGGCGTGGAGCGGCCACAGCCACGCTGGTCGAAGGTGATGATACGGTACAGGTTGGGGTCGAAGTAGCAACGGCTCTGGGCATCACAACCGGCACCCGGGCCACCGTGGATGAACACCACCGGCAGACCTTCAGGCGAGCCGCTTTCATCGACATACAGCACATGCGGCGCTTCCACGGCCAGATCGTGCCGGGCGTAGGGTTTGATCTGCGGGTAGAGGGTCTGCATTGCGCACTCCGTGTGAGGATTAAGTCTGCCGTTTGGCATCATAAACCTGAATTGCGCTTAGAGCATGTGTCTGTGCTCAGATCATGTTATGCACATGCCACAGGCCACGCTGGCTAGCCTCGCTGCTTTATCAAGCGAGGCTAGCCAATGACTCACCTTCCCGACGCCAGCGATGACACTTCCCATCCTCAGGCCCTGATCGAGGGTAAAATCCCAGCCTGGATGGTCAGTACCACGCCTGCCACTCATCAGCACATGCGCACAGCACTGAACACCCCAGCCCCCTGGTTTGCCAAGGCTTGCCAGGAGCAACCGGCTGATGCCCGCAAGCTGGCCAGGGAATATGAGGCCTATAGGCACGCCAGCAGCGACGCAAACGCACTGTTCAAAGCCCTTCCCGACCTGGAGACATTCGCCAGGGAACAGCTGACCTCGGCCATCGAAGCGCGCTTCGGCCTGGCGCTGGATGTCACCCGGACCTACCTGTTCAACGCCGGCAAGGCCGAAGCCTATCAGGCAAGCATGGGTGCAGACCCGTTCACCGCTGCCCAGCGGGCGTTCAAGCTGGCCACCCAGAGCCTGCTGCATTGCGCCCTGCAAAATTTTGAAACGGCCGAAGCCGAGCCTGGCGGTCTCGATGGCCAGACGTTGAAGTCCGTGGTGCTCGACAGCAATCAGTTCGTGGCGCATCTGCCCACCGGCAACCCGGTTCAGATAGCCCCGCAGGCTTTTGCCTCCTTAGTCCGCGAGCTGGACATCGGCGGCCAGTATCAGGCGTTGCTCGCTGCCGTCTACCAGCCGGACTCCGGGGGTGATGGCGCAGCGGTAAGCGAGACGCTTGGCAAGGCTGAGCAATGCGCCTTTCGCCTCGAGCTGCACAGGGCCTACCTGAGCAACATGCTTGACCTGCCCCTGTATGAGGCCTTGTTGAAGCTCATCCGGGGCGACGAGGTGCACTACCTGGAAAGCCCCATGCGGTGGGCGTTCCTCAAGCTGTTCGACGTGTCGGTGACCGGCGCGCTGGTGATCGGCGTGGTGCCTTTTCCCGAGTTGTTTCTGAGCTACGATACAACTCGCCTTCCGTACAAGAACGTCCTGGTAACCTATCTGCCGGGCGCGCCAGTGCCGCTGAAAGTGCACAGCACTGTTCTTGAAGTTCAAGTGCACTTGCGCGAGCAACTGTGGGCAATGCAGATCCGCCATCTGCAGCAGGGCGTACCTGCCCGCGACAGCGCCACCTTCATGGAAAAACTACGCGACTGCCTGCAACCGGTAGATTGGAGCCGTGTGCAGCCATCCCCGACGCACCAGGGTGAGCTGACCAACCGCGTACGTGACCCCGAAGCATGGGTAGCGGTGACGCTGCAGCCCTTCAACCGCTCGCTGCTCGACGAACTGGTCAGCCAGAAACGCCAACGGCGCATGGACGATGCCTCGTACCATGCCGTTTCAACGGCCCAGGAAGATCAAAAAACCACCGAAAAGCGCAGGGCCTACTTTGCCCAACTGGCATTGGGCGCTTTGAACCTCGGTGCCTTCGTCGTGCCTGGCCTGGGCCAGTTGATGCTTGGTCTGTCACTGATTCAACTCAGCTACGAGGTTTTCGAGGGCATCGAGAACTGGGCCGACGGCGATCGTGAGCAAGCGCTCGACTACCTGATGGACATCGTCGAGAACGTCGCACTCACCGCAGTGGCCGTGGCAACAGGCGCGGCCGATGGCACCCCGGCCGTCGAGAAGATACCCGTGGACATGCCCTCGTTCATCGAGGAGCTCGAGCCTGTGGTCATGCCCGATGGCGGTAGCCGTCTGTGGTTACCGGACGCCCGGCCGTTCGCCCATGACACCGTGCTGCCGGCTGGCCTGCAGGCGGATGAGTTCGGCCTGTATCACCATGATGGCAAGGCCTGGTTGGCAATCGAAGGCAACACCTACTCCGTCACGCAGGCGCCTGGCAGCACTGAATACCGCCTTGTGCACCCCAGCAAGGCACTCAGCTATGAACCACCGCTGCGCCACAACGGTGCTGGCGCCTGGCTGCTCCCCGCAGACCGGCCCGAGCAATGGCCAGAACTGCCCTTGTTCAGGCGCGCTGGCCACCTTGGCGCGCATTTCGACGATGAGACTGCACTGCGTATCCTGCGCGTAAGTGGCACGCAGGAGGATGTGCTGCGCAGGGCGCTGTGCGACAGTCAGCGCTTACCCGCGCAGTTGGAAGACACCCTGTCGCGCTTCAAGCTCTATCAGGCACTTGAGCAACGCCCTGAATTGGCTGAGCCGAACGTGCTCCACAGCGAATTCGAGAGGCACTATCGAGCGCTGCCCACACCCCGGATGCCCGGCGCCGAAGTGATCCAATCTCGCTACCCACAGCTTCCAGCGCCCCTCACCGAAGAGTTGTTGCGCCATGCCAGCCCCTCCGAACGGGCTGAGCTGGCCCACGGCAAAGTCCCCACCCGGCTCGCCGAAGAGGTTCGTTGCCTTGCGCAGCAGGTCAGGCTGAACCGCGCCTACGAAGGGCTCTACCTGGAGAGCGTGCGTAACTGGGACAGCGATGTACTGGTCTTGCACACCCTGGAGCAGCTCCCCGGCTGGTCAACCGAGACCCCCATCACCGTTGAGCAGCGTCAGCGCTCGCCCGCCCAGGTCGCCAGCATCGGCGCCAGCGAAGTACCCGCGACCACGTTGATCATCAGCGCACGTGCGGGTTACGTGGTCATGGACAGTACCCGGCCCGACGATCTGCTTTCGGTGCACAGCTCATTGCCCGGAGCGCTGTTCGAAGTGTTGACTGCCGAGCAACGTGAGGCGCTGGGTGTTGAGGATGAGCAGGCGCTCAGACGCAGGGTTCAACAGGCGCCTCTGTTGCCCCGCGCGGCATTGCGCAAGGTCCTCGGCATGCAGAGCGTGCGCCCGGGCTTTCGCTCGCCAATGCGCCTGGCAGATGGTCGCTTGGGTTACCCGCTGGGTGGCAATCGCCCGCGCGTTGCCAGCATCTCGAGGCAAACATTGCTCAATTCAATACGCCAGATTGGTCAATACGCCCCCATTCCTCGCCCCGCCGAACAGACCCTGGCGGCGCTGGAAAACAGAAACCTGACCCGCGCCCAGATCGATGACATGCTCAGCGTGCTGCTGGAGCAACGCAACCAGCTGCAAAGCCGCCTGGCTGACTGGCGCCAGCTGGCCGCACGGATGCCCCATCAGCCCCCGGATGACTTCGAGCGGTTGATGAACGCCATTTCCCAGCACTGGTATGACCGCGCATTCCTGACCGCCAGCGATGCCGTCGGGCCGCTTCGCCTTGAACGCCTGTCCTTGGCGCAGTTTCCGCTCGAACTGCCTGAATTTTTCAGCGCCAGCGTCACGGACCTGCAACTGATAGAAACGTCACCCGAAAACTATGAAGGCTGGAACCAGCACGGCCCGCAACTGGACAGCCTGACGCGACAGTTCGCAAACCTGAGGTCGCTGGAGATCAGCCGGAACTACCGGCCTGAAGGGACGCCTTCCGCCCTGCAGTTCAGCCTGCCGATGATCGCCCAGCGGCTACCGGCGCTCGAATCGCTCAGCCTGACCAACCAGAATATCTCGCTGTCCTCGACTGACATCGACAGCCTGGCAGGGCTCACTCAGCTGCGACGCCTGGACCTGAGCGGCAACCGGTTTTCCGAGCATTACCCCCCACGCTTCAACGAGCTGACACTGGACTACCTGGGCCTGGACAACATGGCACTGGATCATTGGCCAGAGGGGGTGGGGTTCAATACCCTGACCCAGGTGCATCACATTGGCCTGCGCAACAACCACATCAGGATCCTCCCGCACTTTCTGCGGGATAACCACATCAATATTGCCGAGCACGCGCTGGTCTCGATGCAGGGCAATCCGCTCTTCGAGGATGAGGTGAGGCGCGTGATGCTGAGCGAAGATGGCCGCGCCTCCCGCTTCGAAATGGACCAGCCTGAAGACGTCAGAGCGCGCCTGGCCGCCCAATTGGCACAACGCCAACAGCTACGCGACGCCATCGACAACTATGTAAACGCCTCCAGTTCGGCCGCCCCTGTCAGCCAGGCGGTCATGGCGGCCAGGACCCGTATCGCAGCAGCACTGAACGAGTTCTGGCATAACCAGGAGATAGGGCTGACGCGCGCGGCATTGCGCCTGAACGATGTTGACCTGGAGCATTTCCCGAGACGCTTGCCTGCCTTTTTCACCGCGCAGGTACATAACCTGGCGCTTGATCGCGTCAGCGGCTCAACCGCACAGTTCGATGCATTGCTGAGCCGGTTGGCACGGGTGACGCGCCTGACGATCGACGAATACCAGCACGCCGAGCAAACGTTGCCTTCTGCCCTTCTGCGCTTGCCTGGGTTGACCGACATTGCCCTGCGCCAGTCAGACCTGCTGATCGACCAGCAGGTGCTCGACACCCTGGGCGGTCTGCCCAACCTCAATTCACTGGACCTCACGGGCAACCGCATGGGGACGATCACACACGCGCCGCAGGCGTTGCAAACGATTCGCCGCCTCGACCTGAACAGCATGGCCCTGGACCAGTGGCCGGCCTGGGTAGACGGCCTGCTGCCCCTGGAGATGCTGGACCTGAGTGATAACCAGCTCACCGAACTGCCAGAGCACATCCTGGCCAACCTGGATAACGACTTCCCCATCAGCTCGATTCTGTTGTTCAGTAACCCGCTGACGGACGAAGCCGTCATGCGCGCCCGTGCCTCTTCCGACAGCCAGCGCAGCTATACCTTTGCCATCGACCTGTCCGACAGCATGAGCGAGTCATCGGGAGAGGGCGGGATGGGCGGCCACCACCACTTACCCTTCCTGGATCCAATGGCTGATGCACCCAATGTGGAAAACTGGCTGCTCGCGACGGACCTCGAAAACGAAGCACTGCGGGACAGCTGGGAGACACTCCAGGGTTCAGGTGAAGCCGAGCATCTTCTGGCGCTGGTCGGTCGCCTGCGCAACGCGGCCCCGTACCAGAACGGCAAGACCCGCGTGTCATTCTGCCAACGTGTGCGCAAGGTGCTGGTCAGTGCAGTGGTCAACACGCAAGACCTTGCGTTGTTCAACCTTCAAGCCAGGGAAGCACTGGTGCAGGACAATGGCGACCAGACCTGCCACGACGGCGCGCTGCTGGTATTCCAGAACATCGAACTGTACATCGCCAACCAGCGCCTGCAGATCGATGCGGCAGATACCGAGGGCAACCTTTATCGGGAACTGCGCCGCCTGTATCGCTTGCAGGCCCTGGATGAGGTTGCCCAAAGCGAGGCGGCCAACCGGGATGAAGCGGAGGTTCGCCTCACCTACCGTCGTGAACTGAATGCCCCGCTTGAACTGGGCCTACCCAACGACACCTTGCGCTACGCGATCAATGCCAATATCGATGAGTTGGCGTATGCCGAGCTGGAAGTGCAGCGTCGCGAGCTGGCGGAGGATTTCCTGAATTTTGCCGCCGCCAACCCGCGCTGGGTCCAGTACTTGCGCCAAGCCTATGCCGACCGTTTTGCAGACATCGAGCACACGTACCAGACCCAGGTATCCGAACTACCGGACCAATACCCTGACAGGCCCCTCTCTTCGTTGGCAGAAGAGTTCGAGGCATTGGAGCGCAACAGGCAAACACGCGAGTTACGCCTGATTCGCGAACTCACATCGTTTGCAGACCCTGATCGCAAGCCCCGTTCATCGACCGAGTAGGCAGCCACTCGCCTGGGCGGCCACTGTGTGCAGTCCGCCCCCCTGCGCTCACTTCCCGTAGCGTTGCACGCCCCAGGCCAGCACGCTTTCGAGCAAACGCCGCAGCACGGCCTGGGTCGGTTGCGCCAGGTCTTCGCGATAGGCGAACGGCTCGCTTTCTTCCATGTACGTGCTTTGCGCCAGCTCCAACTGCACCGCATGGATATGGTTGGCAGGGTTGCCATAGTGGCGGGTGATATGGCCGCCCTTGAAACGCCCGTTGAGTACATGGCTGTAAGCCGGCGCTTCGGCGCACACGCCCGCAAGCAACTGCGCCAGCTCAGGATCGCAGCTGGCGCCGTTGAAAGTCCCAAGGTTGAAATCCGGAAGCTTGCCGTCGAACAGGTGCGGGATCAGCGAGCGAATCGAGTGGGCGTCCCACAGCAACGCATAGCCGAACTGCTCACGCAGGCGGGCCAGCTCCTGGCTGATCGTGTCGTGATACGGCCGCCAGATCTGCTCCAGGTAGGTCGCGCGCTCTTCGGCAGAGGGCACCTGCCCTTCTTTGAACAAGGGCTGCCCTTCGAACAGCGTGGCCGGATACAAGCCGGTGGTTGCCCCGACGTACAACGGCTTATCGTCGTCGGGCCGGTTGAGGTCGATGACGAAACGCGAATACTCCGCCGCCACCACGCTGGCGCCCAGTTCACGGGCAAAATCGTAGAGCTGCGGAATGTGCCAGTCGGTGTCAGGCAAGCTGCGCGCCTGGTCGACCAGGCCCTCGCGCACCGCTGGGGTCAGTTGCAGGCCTGCGTGGGGCATGCTGATCAGCAGGGGTAAACGGCCCTGGTGAAAACTCAGTACCTTGTTCATTTCGCCTCGCTCAGTTGAGTATCTCGTGGCCATTGCGCACCACACGCTTGGGCAGGTCGCCACCCAGCCAGTAGGCCAGGTCGGCGGGGCGCTCGATCTGCCAGGCGACAAAGTCCGCCACCTTGCCGGCTTCCAGCGTGCCATGGCTGTCGCCAAGGCCTAGCGCCGTGGCGGCATGGGTGGTCACACCGGCCAGGGCTTCTTCCGGGGTCATGCGGAACAGCGTGCAGCCCATGTTCAGCATCAGGCGCAGCGACAACCCCGGCGAGGTGCCCGGGTTGAGGTCGCTGGCCAGGGCAATCTTCACACCGTGACGGCGCAGGGCGTCCATCGGCGGCAATTGGGTTTCGCGCAGGAAATAGAAGGCGCCCGGCAGCAGCACGGCGACCGTGCCGGCCGCGGCCATGGCAATGGCGTCTTCCTCAGTCATGAATTCCAGGTGGTCGGCCGACAATGCTTGGTAGCGCGCCGCCAGGCTCGAGCCGTGCAGCGACGACAGCTGTTCGGCGTGCAGCTTCACCGGCAGGCCCAGCTCATGCGCCTTGATGAATACCCGCTCGACCTGGGCCGGGGAGAACGCCAGGTGTTCGCAGAACGCATCCACCGCATCCACCAGCCCTTCTGCGGCCAGGGCAGGCAGCATCTCGTCGCAGATGTGCGCAATGTAGTCGTCGGCCCTGCCGGCGTACTCCGGCGGCAGGGCGTGGGCGGCCAGGCAGGTGGCGCGCACGGCAAGCGGCAACTCGTCGGCCAGGCGCCGTGCCACGCGCAGCATCTTGCGCTCGTTGGCCAGGTCCAGGCCATAGCCGGACTTGACCTCGAGGGTGGTCACGCCATCACGCATCAACGCCTGAACCCGCTGGCGGGCACTGGCGAACAGCTCATCCTCGCTGGCCGCTCGGGTGGCCCGCACGGTACTGGCGATGCCGCCGCCTTGCGCGGCGATTTCGGCATAGCTCACGCCCTGCAGACGCTGCTCGAACTCGCCGCTGCGGTTGCCGCCAAACACCGCGTGAGTGTGGCAGTCGATCAGCCCGGGGGTGACCCAGGCATTGCCCAGGTTCACCGTGCGCTCCACTTCGACCGGCCGCAGCGCGCTGCGTGGGCCGATCCATTCGATCAGCCCGTCGCAGGTGACGATCGCCGCGTCCTCGATGATCGAGTAACGGCCGTCGACCATGGTTGCCACATGGCAGTGCTGCCAGAGGGTTCTCATTTGCAATCTCCTGTACTAGCGGTGCAGCTCGGCCTGCGCCTGGGCCGCTTTGCCCTGCCCTGCCCGCGGCTTGCACCACAGCAGGTAGGACGCGACCAGGAACACCACCCAGACCACACCCACCAGCAAGGCTGCCTGAGTGTCCGGGAAGTAACCGAGCACGCCAAAGATGAACACCATGAACGCGATGGCCATGGCTGGGCCATAGGGCCAGAACGGTACCGGGAACTTCAGCTGGGCGGCTTCCTCGCGGCTCATGCTGCGGCGCATGGCCACCTGGGTGAGCAGGATCATCAACCACACCCACACGGTGGCGAAGGTGGCGATCGAGGCAATCAGCAGGAACACGTTTTCGGGGATCAGGTAGTTGAGCACCACGCCGATCAGCAGCGCCGCGCCCATCACCACCACGGTCATCCAAGGCACACCGTGCCGGGACAGCTTGCTGAACCCGCGTGGCGCGTGGCCTTGCTGGGCCAGGCCGTACATCATGCGGCCCGCGCCGAAAATGTCGCTGTTGATGGCCGAAATGGCAGCGGAAATCACCACGACGTTGAGCACTGCCGCCGCCGAACCAATCCCCAGGTTGCTGAAGATCTGCACGAACGGGCTGCCTTCGCTGCCGATTTGCGGCCACGGGTACAGGCACATCAGCACGAACAGGGTCAGCACGTAGAACAGCAGGATACGCAGCGGCACGGCATTGATGGCCTTGGGAATGACCCGTTGTGGGTCCTTGGCCTCACCGGCAGTGACGCCGATGATTTCGATACCACCGAAGGCGAACATGACCACTGCGAAGGAGGCGATCAGGCCACCGACACCATTAGGCATGAAGCCGCCGTGCTCGACCAGGTTGCTCAACCCGACCGCATGCCCGGTGCCGACCTGGCTGAAGCCGAAGGCCATGATGCCGAGGCCGGCAAGGATCATCGCGACGATGGCGCCGACCTTGAGCAGCGACAGCCAGAATTCCATCTCGCCGAACACCTTGACGTTGCACAGGTTCAGGCCGCCGATCAGGAAGACGATGCCCAGCACCCAGATCCAGCGGGCCACTTCAGGGAACCAGAAGCCCATGTAGATACCGAAGGCCGTCACGTCGGCGATGGCGACGATGACCATCTCGAAGGCGTAGGTCCAACCGAGGATGAAGCCGGCCATGGGGCCGAGGTAGGTGGTGGCGTAGTGCCCGAAGGAGCCGGCGACCGGGTTGTGCACGGCCATCTCGCCAAGGGCGCGCATGACCATGAACACGGCGGCGCCGCCGATCAGGTAGGCCAGCAGCACTGCTGGGCCGGCCATCTGGATGGCCGAGGCAGAACCGTAGAAAAGCCCGGTACCGATAGCGGAGCCGAGCGCCATGAAACGGATGTGTCGGGCCGACAGCCCGCGCTTAAGACCTTGAGCTTGTTGCATGTCACGTCCTAATTTTGTTTTTGTGGTCGTGAGATCGAGGGGCCGCGTTGCAGCCCTTTCACGGGTCAAGCCCGCCCCCAACAGGTTCAGCTCTGTGTGGGCGCGGGCTTGCCCCGCGAATGGGCCGCAAGGCGGCCCCAGAGGCATCACAGGCTAGGCAGAACCCCAGCTGGCAGCAGCCCGCTCAGGCTGCCTTTAGCCAGCAGCTCGACGGCCTTCTCGATATCCGGCGCAAAGAACCGGTCGCGGTCGTAGTGCGGCACTTCGCTGCGCAGCGCTCGGCGTGCCTGCTCCAGCTTGGCCGAGGTCTTCAGCCCCTTGCGCAGGTCCAGGCCCTGGCAGGCGCCCAGCCATTCGATGGCCAGCACGCCACGGGTGTTCTCGGCCATTTCCCACAAGCGCTTGCCGGCGGCCGGGGCCATCGACACGTGGTCTTCCTGGTTGGCCGAAGTGGGCAGGCTGTCGACGCTGTGAGGGTGCGACAGGGCCTTGTTCTCGCTGGCCAATGCGGCAGCGGTCACCTGGGCAATCATGAAGCCAGAGTTGACCCCACCGTTTTCCACCAGGAACGGCGGCAGCTGGGACATGTGCTTGTCCATCATCAGCGAGATGCGGCGCTCGCTGAGCGAGCCGATTTCGGCGATGGCCAGGGCCAAGTTGTCAGCAGCCATGGCCACCGGTTCGGCGTGGAAGTTGCCGCCCGAGATCACGTCGCCTTCGGCAGCGAACACCAGCGGGTTGTCCGACACCGCGTTGGCCTCGACGCCGAGCACTTCGGCAGCCTGGCGCAACTGGGTCAGGCAGGCGCCCATGACCTGCGGCTGGCAGCGCAGCGAGTACGGGTCCTGGACCTTGTCGCAGTTCTTGTGCGACTGCGACACTTCGCTGGACTCGCCCAGCAGGTCGCGGAAGCAGGCGGCGGTGTCGATCTGGCCACGCTGGCCACGCACGGCATGCACCCGTGCATCGAACGGCGAACGCGAGCCCAGCGCCGCTTCCACGGTCAGGCCACCGCAGGCAATGGCGGCGGCGTACAGGTCTTCGGCGTAGAACAGCCCGCGCAAGGCGTAGGCCGAGGAGGCCTGGGTGCCGTTGAGCAGGGCCAGGCCCTCTTTGGCGGCCAGGGTCAGTGGCTCCAGGCCGGCAACGGCCAGCGCTTCAGTGGCCGACAGCCATTGGCCCTGGTAACGCGCCTTGCCTTCGCCGAGCAGCACCAGCGACATGTGCGCCAGCGGTGCCAGGTCGCCGGACGCACCGACCGAGCCTTTGAGCGGAATGTGTGGGTAGACTTCGGCGTTGACCAGGGCGATCAGCGCATCGATCACCTTGCGGCGAATGCCGGAGAAACCACGGCTGAGGCTGTTGATCTTGAGCACCATGATCAGCCGCACCAGGTCGTCGTCCAGCGGCGCGCCGATGCCGGCGGCGTGGGACAGCACCAGCGAACGCTGCAGGTTTTCCAGGTCATGGCTGGCAATGCGGGTCGAAGCCAGCAGGCCGAAACCGGTGTTGATGCCGTAGGCGGTACGGTCTTCGGCAAGAATCTGTTCGACGCAGGCAACGCTGTCGTTGATCGGCTGGTCGGCGCTGGCATCCAGGCGCAGGCGCACGGGTGCGGCGTGGATCGCGCGCAGCTGGGCCAGGGTCAGGGTGCCAGGCTTGAGGGTCAGTTCGGTCACTTCGCTACTCCATTCTGTCGGGGCCCGCAGGCCCCTTCTTGTTGTTCAGTATCACTCAAAGTGCAGCGATCAGCCCGTGATCATTGGCAGGTCAAGGCCTTGCTCTTTGGCGCAGTCGACGGCGATGTCGTAGCCGGCGTCGGCGTGGCGCATGACACCGGTGGCCGGGTCGTTGGTCAGCACGCGGGCGATGCGCTCGGCGGCTTCATCGGTGCCGTCACAGACGATGACCATGCCCGAATGCTGCGAGAAGCCCATGCCTACACCGCCGCCGTGGTGCAGCGAAACCCAGGTGGCGCCGCTGGCGGTGTTGAGCAGGGCGTTGAGCAGCGGCCAGTCGGAGACAGCGTCGGAGCCGTCACGCATGGCTTCGGTTTCACGGTTGGGGCTCGATACCGAACCGGAGTCCAGGTGGTCGCGGCCGATGACGATCGGCGCCGACAGCTCGCCGCTGCGTACCATTTCGTTGAACGCCAGGCCCAGTTTGGCGCGAAGGCCCAGGCCGACCCAGCAGATACGCGCTGGCAGGCCCTGGAAGCTGATGCGCTCGCGGGCCATGTCCAGCCAGCGGTGCAGGTGGGCGTCGTCGGGGATCAGTTCTTTGACCTTGGCATCGGTCTTGTAGATGTCGTCGGCCTCACCAGACAGCGCGGCCCAGCGGAACGGACCCACGCCGCGGCAGAACAGCGGGCGGATATAGGCCGGCACGAAGCCAGGGAAGTCGAAGGCGTTGGCCACGCCCTCTTCCTTGGCCATCTGGCGAATGTTGTTGCCGTAGTCGAAGGTCGGGATGCCTTGCTTCTGGAAGTCGAGCATGGCTTGCACGTGCACGGCCATGGACTGCTTGGCGGCCTTGACCACGGCAGCCGGTTCGGTCTGCGCACGGTCGCGGTACTGCTCCCAGGTCCAGCCGGCCGGCAGGTAGCCGTTAAGCGGGTCGTGGGCGCTGGTCTGGTCGGTGACCATGTCTGGGCGCACGCCACGTTTGACCAGCTCCGGCAGCACTTCAGCGGCGTTGCCGTGCAGGGCGATGGAGATGGCCTTGCCTTCGGCGGTGTACTTGGCGATGCGCGCCAGGGCGTCGTCGAGGTCGGTGGCCTGCTCGTCGACATAGCGGGTTTCGAGGCGGAAATCGATGCGGCTCTGCTGGCATTCGATGTTCAGCGAGCAGGCACCGGCCAGGGTCGCGGCCAGTGGCTGGGCACCGCCCATGCCGCCCAGGCCTGCGGTCAGTACCCACTTGCCTTTGAGGCTGCCACCGTAGTGCTGGCGGCCGGCTTCGACGAAGGTTTCATAGGTACCCTGGACGATGCCCTGGCTACCGATGTAGATCCAACTGCCGGCGGTCATCTGGCCGTACATGGCCAAGCCCTTGGCATCCAGTTCGTTGAAGTGTTCCCAGTTGGCCCAGTGCGGCACCAGGTTGGAGTTGGCGATCAGCACGCGCGGGGCGTTGCTGTGGGTCTTGAACACGCCGACCGGCTTGCCCGACTGCACCAGCAGGGTTTCGTCGTCTTCCAGGCGGGTCAGGGTCTCGACGATCTTGTCGTAGCAGGCCCAGTTGCGGGCGGCCCGGCCGATACCGCCGTAGACCACCAGCTCCTTGGGGTTTTCCGCGACCTGCGGATCGAGGTTGTTCATCAGCATGCGCAGCGGCGCTTCAGTCAGCCAGCTTTTGGCGGTCAGCTTGTTGCCACGTGGGGCACGGATTTCAACGTCACGGTATTTGTTGTTGTCGGTCACGGGAAGGGTCCTCTGCGGTCGTCCGCGGGCAGATGTGTCGTGGGCAATATACAAACACACCTTTACTTGTATGTACAAGCATGGACAACCAAAATAATTGGACCTCTGCGCTGGTAACCAGAAAAAGCTGGGGCCGCGTTGCGGCCCCGGCTATCTCAACGTGAAATCAGTTCGATCAGGCAAAACCGCCCCTGAACCTCCAACCCCACCAGCGCGTCGTTACCCTCAAGCCGCAAGCAGTCATGCAACCCCAGCCGCTGCACCTCACCCCCTGCCAACTGCACCTCGACCTGATTGCTGGCGGCGAACAACAACACCGTCGACGCCGAACTGAACAGCCGGGTGGTGCCATCGAACCACTGCAAGCGCGCGCGATAGCGCTGTGGCGAGTAGATCAGGTTGAAATCACGAATCGCCCCACCCAGCAGCTTGCAACTGACCTGGCTCTCGCCTGCGAAGGCAAACGCGTCGTATGGCAACAGCGGCCGGCTGGCCTGCCCGTCGACCAGCAGGCGCATGCCATCGCCCTGCAGCACCGTGATGATCCGCTGGTAACCGGCGAACGACGAGAAACCGCCAGACTCTTCGATATCGGCAATCGACAGGCGCCAGCCGAACCCTTCGAGGCCTTCGCCGCTGTCGCGGGTGATTTCCTCGGTGAAGCCGCCCCCGTTCTTCCACGGCATGCGCGGGTAGCCCTGCGCACGCAACACCTGCAATTGGCTCATTTGCTGAATCGTCCTTCCAGGCGATGACGGGAACCGGGGTGGATCAACCGCGCGGCTGTGACCGGCTGGCGGCCGGACCAGGTGCGGCGGCGAATCAGCAGGCAAGGCTCGCCCCGCTCGATCTGCAGCAGCTGGCACTCGTGCGGCTCGGCCAGAATCGCCTCGACCACGTGCTCACCCTCGGTCAGCGGCGCGACCTGGGACAGGTAGGCGTAAGGCGTTTGCCGGGTGAAGTCCTGCTTGAGGTAATCGGGCGCGATCGCCGCATTGACGTAGCGGTCCTCGATTTGCACCGGTATGCCATTTTCGTAATGCACGATCAGCGAATGGAACACCCGCTGGCCTTCGCGCATGTCCAGCGCCAGGGCACGCTCGGAGCCGGCGGCCTCCTCGGCGAGGATGACCACCTGGCAGCTATGCTGGTGGCCACGCCCGGCAATCTCGTCGGCGATGTTGTTGACTTCGAACAGCGCCGAACGGCTCTTGGGTTCGGCGACGAAGGTACCGACCCCTTGCATGCGCACCAACAGCCCTTCGGCCGTGAGCTCACGCAGGGCGCGGTTGATGGTCATGCGGCTGAAGCCCAGTTGGCTGACCAGCTCGCTTTCTGAAGGGACCCGGTGATGGGGCGGCCAGCTGCCGTTGTCGATCTGCTGGATGATCATCTGTTTGACCCGCGCGTACAGCGGCGCCGGGCCCTCGCCCATCTGGGCAACCAGCGCGGAGACAGGAGGTGTCGGCACGGCGTTGGATCCTTGTGCGATTGAATGAGCGGTAGCTTGCCGCAGTTTACCCGGCAGGCAAACACCTGTATATGTATATACAAGTTAACAATAACAGGATTTCACCGATGTCCGCCTACTTCGCCGAACGCGCCCTGCTGCCCAATGGCTGGGCCAGCAATGTCCGAATCGAGGTCGCCAGCGATGGCAACATGACCCGCATCGAGCCCGGCGCTTCGGCCGACGGTGCCGAACGGCTGGCCGGGCCGCTGCTACCCGGCATGCCCAACCTGCACTCGCATGCCTTCCAACGGGCGATGGCAGGGTTGGCGGAAGTGGCGGGCAACCCCAACGACAGCTTCTGGACCTGGCGCGACCTGATGTATCGCCTGGTTGGCCAGATCACCCCAGAGCAGTTGCAGGTCATCGCCCGCCAGCTGTATATCGAGATGCTCAAGGCCGGCTACACCTCGGTGGCCGAATTCCACTATGTGCACCACGACTCGGCAGGCAAGGCCTACGCCGACCCCGCCGAGCTGTCCCGGCGCATCAGCGCCGCAGCAGCCAGCAGCGGCATTGGCCTGACCTTGCTGCCCGTGCTGTACAGCCACGCAGGCTTCGGCGGCCAGGCGCCCACCGAAGGGCAACGGCGTTTCATCAACTCTACCGAGCAGTACCTGCGCCTGCAGGAACAACTCGCGCCACTGCTGGGCGCGCAGCCGGCACAGCAACTGGGCCTGTGCTTCCACTCGCTGCGCGCAGTCACCCCAAGGCAGATCGCCAGCGTGCTGGAAGCCGGCAACCCAAATAGCCCGGTGCATATCCACATTGCCGAACAACAGAAGGAAGTCGACGATTGCCTGGCCTGGAGTGGCCTGCGCCCGTTGCAGTGGCTGTACGAGCATGTCGAGGTGGACGCGCGCTGGTGCCTGGTTCACGCCACCCACGCCGAAACCGATGAAGTTGCCACCATGGCCCGCAGTGGTGCGGTCGCGGGGCTGTGCCTGACCACCGAGGCCAACCTGGGCGACGGTATCTTCCCGGCGGTGGATTACCTGGCGCAAGGTGGGCGCATGGGCATTGGCTCGGACAGCCATGTGTCGCTCAGCGTGGTGGAAGAACTGCGCTGGCTGGAGTATGGCCAGCGCTTACGCGATCAGCGGCGCAACCGGCTGTACCGCGGTGACCAGCCGATGGTCGGGCGCACGCTGTATGACGCAGCCTTGAGCGGCGGTGCCCAGGCGCTTGGCCAGGCGGTCGGTGAACTGGCGGTGGGCAAGCGGGCCGACTGGCTGGTGCTCGATGGTCAAGACCCGTACATCGCCACGGCAGATGGCGATGCCATTCTCAATCGCTGGTTGTTCGCAGGCGGCGACCGCCAGGTGCGCGATGTGATGGTCAACGGCCAGTGGGTCGTGCGCCAGGGGCGGCATGCCCAGGAAGGGGAAAGCGCACAGGCGTTTGTCGAGGTCTTGCGCCAACTGCTGGGTTGACCGTGTGTGTGTAGGAGCGGCCTTGCGTCGCGAAAAGGGCCGCAAAGCGGCCCCATCGATACCAGCGGCGACGCTAAAGCCTGGGGCCGCTGGCGCGCCCCTTTCGCGACGCAAGGCCGCTCCTACACACACCACCACATGCAAGCGCGTGCGGGGTCAATGGCTCTTGACGATCTGCTGGTCAGCCGTGCGCCAGATCAGCCGGCTGGTGTCATAACCCTGCTGCCGCGCCTTGGACAGCAAACTCTCGCGCTGCCAGGCCGGCAGGCTTGGCGTGCGCGACAAGATCCACAGGTACTTGCGGTCCGGGCTGCCGACGATCGCCGTGTGGTAACGCTCGTCCACGTAGAGAATCCAGTACTCACCCCTGGCCACGCCCGGTACCAGGCGGGTGAACCAGTTGTCGAACTCGACCCACAGCTTGTCGGTATGCCCAGGCTCCTGGATGTTGGCATGCCCTTCTGCGCGCAACCATTCATCACCCAGGGTACGGCAGCGGTTGAGCACGCCGTAGGAGCCGTCAGATTTGAGGTTGTAGTGGGCCTCGGACTGCTCGCAGCCTTGCTGATAGCGCATCGGCAAGCGCGCCAGCTCATACCATTTGCCCTGGTAGCGCTTGAGGTCGACGTTACCGGCGGTTTTCGGTGCCAGCGGGTCATGCGCAGAGCTGGCGCAGCCGCCCAGCAGCATCACCAGGCATAACCCCAGCAGCAGGTGCAGACGCCTCATTTAAGGCCCTGCCCTGAATACATCAGCACCTTGTCAGCCGCGTACTGCACGCTGATGAAGCTCTTCTCGTCCCCCCAGGTACAGCTGCTCATGCCCAGCGCGCCAGAGCACTCGGCAGGCGTGCCGAGCAGTTGCTCGACCTCGGCCTTGTTCATGCCGGCCTTGAGCTTGGAATAGTTTTCCTGGTTGATCTTGCTGCACGCGGTCAGAACGACGCACAAGGACAACAGGGCGAGGGAACGCAACGACATGAGGACACTCCTGGACAGGGGATACAGGCGAGTGGCCTGCAGTGACCTTCGACGAGAAAATCCCTCCCTGGTTCCCTGCCCTCCCCCCTTTCCACCTACACCATTGGTCGGGTAGCCAATGGCGGCGTAAAAAAAACCGCCGCTGCGGGTGCAGGGGCGGTTTTTTGCTACGTCAGGGCTGCGTGGCAGGCCGATGAATCTCAGAACCTGGACCCAGGCTCCAGCAAAAAGTCCATCTCTTCACTGGTACTCGGCCGTTCCAGCATCAGGTTGCGGTGCGGGAAGCGCCCGAACCGGGCAATCACCCGCTGGTGCTGCTCGGCATAGTCGAGGAACCCCTCGAACAAGCGCCGATGGGCCTCGGGCTGCTCGTCCAGCAGTACCTGGTAACGCTCGACGCACAGGTTCTGCCAGTCCAGCACCTCGGCATGCTCCAGCACCAGCAGCACAAACACTCGCTGGATCGGCAGCAGCTGGTAATCCCAGCCTTTCTGCAGGCCCTGCATGGCCACCACCTGGGCACGCCGGTCGCCCTCGAAGGCCCGCGACGTGTCGCGGTGGATCATGCGCGGCAGCTGGTCCAGCAGGATCAGCAGGCCGAGCCAGCCTTGCGGGCTCTGCTGCCACTCGTCGAGCCCACCCGCCAGGGCATGCTCGACAAGCTCGCCAAACAGCGCCTGAGCTTCGGCATCGTGATGCTTGCCGAACCACAGCGTGCTCTTCTCGTCAGCCACGGCCTGGGGGCTGGTGCCCCAACCGAACCACCACTCCAACAACGGCTGCCAAGGTGCGAGCATGACTTACTCCTTGTGATACGCGGTGACGCGCTCGACCTCTTCCTTCGAGCCCAGAATGACCGACACGCGCTCGTGCAGGCTTTGTGGCTGAATGTCGAGGATACGATCGTAACCATTGGTGGATGCGCCGCCAGCCTGTTCGATGATGAACGACATCGGGTTGGCCTCGTACATCAGGCGCAGCTTGCCCGGCTTGCTCGGGTCGCGAGCGTCGCGCGGGTACATGAACAGACCGCCACGGGTCAGGATGCGGTGCACGTCGGCTACCATCGAGGCGATCCAGCGCATGTTGTAGTTCTTTTTCAGCGGGCCAGTCTCACCGGCCAGCAGCTCATCGACGTAGCGCTGCACCGGGGCTTCCCAGTGACGCTGGTTGGACATGTTGATGGCGAACTCGGCGGTGGTTGCCGGTACCTGGATGTTCTCGTGAGTCAGCACGAAGCTGCCCAGCTCACGGTCCAGGGTGAAGCCCTTGACGCCATTGCCCAGGGTCAGGATCAGCATGGTCTGCGGGCCGTAGATGGCATAACCGGCGGCGACCTGCTCGGTGCCTGGCTGCAGGAAGGCGTTTTCGTTGAGGGTTTCGTTCTGGCTCAGGTACTCGTTGGGGCAACGCAGTACCGAGAAGATGGTGCCGACCGAGACGTTGACGTCGATGTTCGACGAACCGTCCAGTGGGTCGAAGACCAGCAGGTAGGCGCCTTTAGGGTACTTGCCCGGGATCTGGTAGGCGTTGTCCATTTCTTCGGAAGCCATGCCGGCCAGGTGGCCGCCCCACTCGTTGGCCTCCAGCAGGATATCGTTGGAGATCACGTCGAGCTTCTTCTGCACTTCACCTTGAACGTTCTCGGTGCCCATGCTGCCCAGTACGCCGCCCAGGGCGCCTTTGGACACGTGGTGGCTGATCTCTTTGCACGCGCGCGCCACCACTTCGATCAGGAAGCGCAGATCGGCAGGGGTATTGTTGCTGCGGGTCTGCTCAATCAGATAGCGACTCAGGGTAACGCGGGACATGTATGGCTCCGAAATGGAAAGGGGGAGAAAAACCCCCGCAGTTTACAGGGAGAGTGCGATGCTAGCGAGCAATGAGACTCGCCTGGGCTGTCTGACGGCACAATAGGTCGGTAGTTCAGCCGTGGC
The DNA here is from genome assembly GCF_900187555.1 of Pseudomonas sp. Irchel s3f19. Classification (NCBI taxonomy): domain Bacteria; kingdom Pseudomonadati; phylum Pseudomonadota; class Gammaproteobacteria; order Pseudomonadales; family Pseudomonadaceae; genus Pseudomonas; species Pseudomonas sp. Irchel s3f19. The sequence goes on from NZ_FYDW01000002.1 coordinate 454,468, forward strand.
CAGGCCGGCTGTCGAGTGGGGCCGCTATGCGGCCCTGGTAAGTCAGTCCAGTGCTTTCCAGATGTCGGTGGCATACTCGCGAATGGTTCGGTCCGACGAGAACCACCCCATCCGCGCCGTGTTCAGCACCGCCATGCGCCACCATTCCTGCGGCGTGTGCCACAGCTCATCGACCCGCCGCTGGGCATCCCAGTAGGCGTCGAAATCGGCGCACACCAGGAAACGGTCATAGGCCACCAACCCGTCGATCAGCCCGGTATAACGCGAAGGGTCATCGGGCGAGAACACCCCGCTGCGAATGGCCTGGAGCACATCGTTCAAGCGATTGGACGCCGCAATCGCTGCACTGGCGCCAAAGTCTCCGGCGCGCCGGCGCGCCTCGACCTGCTGCGCCGTGAGGCCGAAGATGAACATGTTGTCGGCCCCCACCTGCTCGCACATCTCGACGTTGGCGCCGTCCAGGGTGCCGATGGTCAGCGCGCCATTGAGGCCGAACTTCATGTTGCTGGTGCCTGACGCCTCGTAACCTGCCGTGGAGATCTGCTCGGACAAGTCTGCCGCCGGGATGATGCTTTCGGCCAGGCTGACGTTGTAGTTGGGCAGGAATACCACTTTCAGCAGGCCACGCACGGTGGGGTCGTTGTTGACCACACGGGCGATGTCGTTGGCCAGCTTGATGATCAGCTTGGCCTGGTGGTAGCTGGCCGCAGCCTTGCCGGCGAAGATCTTCACCCGTGGTACCCAATTGGTACCGGGGTCGTTGCGAATGGCCTGATACAGCGCCACGGTGTGCAGCAGGTTGAGCAACTGGCGCTTGTACTCGTGGATGCGCTTGACCTGCACATCGAACATCGCCTCGGGGTTCACCGTAACGCCGATACGGTCCTGGATGATGCTGGCCAAGGCGCGCTTGCTGTGCAGGCGCTGGGCGGCGAACTGCTTGCGGAAGCTGCTTTTGTCAGCAAAGGGCACGAGGTTGGCCAGCAGCCCTTCAGGGTCATCCTTGAGCTCGGGCCCAAGCGCCTCGACCAGCATCTCGGTCAGTGGCGGATTGGACTGGAACAGCCAGCGCCTGAAGGTGATGCCGTTGGTCTTGTTGTTGATCCGCTGCGGGTACAGCTTGTGCAGCTCGGCGAACACCGTGCTCTTCATCAGCTGGCTGTGCAGTGCCGACACACCGTTGACACTGTGCGAGCCGAGAAACGCCAGGTTGCCCATGCGCACCCGGCGGCCGTTGTCTTCTTCGATCAGCGACACGGCCCGCAACACGTCGAAGTCGTGCAGCCCTTTCGCGCGCAGGGCGTCGATATGGTAGGCGTTGATCAGGTAGATGATCTGCATGTGCCGCGGCAGCATGCGCTCCATCAGCGCCACCGGCCAGGTTTCCAGTGCCTCCGGCAGCAAGGTGTGGTTGGTGTAGGCCAGCGTGCCGACGGTCAGCTCCCAGGCGGTATCCCAAGGCACTTCGTGCTGGTCGACCAGCAGCCGCATCAACTCGGCCACGGCGATCGAGGGGTGGGTATCGTTGAGCTGAATGGCCGCGGCATCGGGCAGGTTGAGCAGGCTGTCATGCATGTTCAGGTGGCGGCGCAGCAAGTCCTGCAGCGAAGCCGAAACGAAGAAGTACTCCTGGCGCAGGCGCAGCTCCTGCCCGGCTTCGGTACTGTCGGCCGGGTACAGCACGCGCGAAATGCTCTCGGCGCGCGCCACTTCGGCGACCGCACCCAGGTGGTCACCGGCGTTGAAGCGCTCCAGGTGCAGCTCCTCGAGCGCCCGCGCCCGCCACAGGCGCAAGGTATTGACGCTGGCGCCACGCCAGCCGACCACCGGCGTGTCATAGGCCACCGCCCGCACCGTCTCGCCGGGCGACCACACCTGCCGTTGCTGGCCTTGGGGGTCCTGCACGGTCTCGACGCTGCCGCCGAAACTGATCGGGTAGATCACCTCGGCGCGCTCGAACTCCCAGGGGTTGCCGAAGTCCAGCCAGTTCTCGGTCTGCTCCTGCTGCCAACCATCGACCACCGCCTGGCGAAACAGGCCGTGCTCGTAACGGATACCGTAGCCATGGGCGGCAATGCCCAGGGTCGACATGCTTTCCATGAAGCAAGCCGCCAGGCGCCCCAAGCCACCATTGCCCAGTGCGGCATCCGGCTCCAGCAGGCGGATGCGCTCCAGGTCGACGTCCAGGCCGTCGAGGGCTTCGCGGGCGATGTCGAGCAAACCCAGGTTGCTCAGGCTGTCATACAGCAGCCGCCCGATGAGAAATTCCAGGGAAAGGTAATAGACCCGTTTCTGACTGCGCCTGTAGGCCTGACGGGTATGGTCCATCCAGTGATCGACCATGTGATCACGCGCCGCCAGGGCAATGGCTTCGAACCAGTCATGGTCGAAGGCATGCTCGGGGTCCTTGCCGACCGCGTAGGTCAGCTTATCCAGCACAGCGGCGCGAAAATCGGCCACCTCGGCGTCACGTGCTTTGGGTTCCTGGGACATGCGGCATCCTCGGGCAAGTAGACGAATACGGAGGGAGATTGATGAGACTAGACCCTTCGACAGGGACTGACAGTACCTGTTCGCAGTTTTCATGCCTGATGAAGGAATCAGGCAAAAGGTTGTTCACAAATTGAACAACTCCGGTATGATCGCGCGCCCCAAGACCGTGATTCACCCCCATAACGATGAAAACGACCCTGATTGCCGCGGCCGAAGTCGACCGCCTGGAAACCTGGCAACGCTATGCCAGCCACATGTGCGGTGGCTGTCACTCGACCTGCTGCACGCTGCCCGTGGAAGTGAAGATCAAGGATCTGATCCGCATCGGCGTGGTCGACGAGTTCGAAAAAGACGAACCACCGAAAAACGTGGCCAAACGCCTGCAGAAGGAAGGCATCATCGAGCGCTTCAACCAGAAGTCGGGCATCTTCACCCTGACCCGGATGAGCAACGATGACTGCATGTATCTGGACCGCAAGAGCCGGCTGTGCACCATTTATGACAAGCGGCCAGATACCTGCCGCAACCACCCCAAGGTCGGGCCACGGCCTGGGTACTGTGCTTACAAACCGAAGGTGGTCGGCCGTTGACGATCCCAGAGAGACTGAATAGAGTTTGAGCCGTCTCGATGTACACGGAGCTTCCTTTGGAAGTGTCTAGACGCCGCCACCTGGTTCCGGCCGTGCCGGTTGATGAGAGAAATCTCTAAGGGCATCCGCGATACGACCCCCTTTATTGGGGGTTTCGTATTTCTACAGGCAGCTATCGCCTTACTGGTCGTCGAATCGGCTCACCTCTCAGCTTCTTCACCATCAATAGCCAACCTTTTATTTTTTCATGTCGCTTGAGCCGCATTGGACGACTGGAAGGGTGGCCAGGGTCGCGTATGTAGGCGCTTTCAACGTGTGCGTAGGTGTAACAGGCTCCAGGTGACCCCACCCACATCAAACCGGCCGCGTGCCAAGTGCTCTTTCCATCCCTTGCCCTTCATCATTTGCCCCATGAAATAATTCAAAAGGCAGCGTACTGGGGGGGTGTGCTATTGCCAAAAACTCCTTAGTAAGCAATTACTTCCAGTGAAACATGGTGAAAAAGACAAAAAAAACGCCCCCGGCCTTTCGACCGGGGGCGTTTTCATTCAGCCAGAGCTAACTCAGCTGTTTTTGGCTTTCTTGGCAGCGCGGGTACGCTCGCTTTCATCCAGGATCTTCTTGCGAAGACGGATGGACTTCGGCGTTACTTCGCACAGCTCGTCTTCCTGGATGTATTCCAGAGCCTGTTCCAGGGTGAAGCGAACAGGTGGAACCAGAGCGATGACTTCGTCTTTACCCGAAGCACGCATGTTGTCGAGCTTCTTGCCCTTGGTAGGGTTGACGCCCAGGTCGTTGTCGCGGCTGTTCTGGCCGACGATCTGACCGTTGTAGATCTCTTGACCGTGCTCGACGAACAGCTTGCCACGCGCCTGCAGGGTTTCCAGCGAGTAGGTCAGCGCTTTGCCGGTTTCGACCGAAACCAGTACGCCGTTCTGACGGCCGGACATGTGGCCGGACTTCACGGTGTCGTAGCGATCAAAGATCGAAGTCAGGATGCCTGCGCCGTTGGTCAGGGTCAGGAACTGGTTACGGAAACCGATCAGACCACGCGCCGGGATGTTGTATTCAAGGCGTACACGGCCTTTGCCATCCGGGACCATGTTGGTCAGGTCGCCTTTACGCAGACCCATCTCTTCCATGACCTTGCCCTGCGATTCTTCAGGGATGTCGATGGTGACGTTCTCGAACGGCTCTTGCTTGACGCCGTCTACTTCGCGAATGATGACTTCCGGGCGGCCCAGGGCCAGTTCGAAGCCTTCGCGACGCATGGTTTCGATCAGTACCGAGAGGTGCAGCTCGCCACGGCCCGAGACCTTGAACTTGTCTGGGGAGTCGGTTTCTTCAACGCGCAGGGCAACGTTGTACAGCAGCTCTTTGTCCAGACGGTCCTTGATGTTACGGCTGGTGACGAACTTGCCTTCCTTGCCGCAGAACGGCGAGTCGTTGACCTGGAAGGTCATCGAAACGGTAGGCTCGTCAACGGTCAGCGGCTTCATCGCCTCAACGGCAGTCGGGTCGCACAGGGTGTCGGAGATGAACAGCTCGTCGAAACCGCTGATGCAGACGATGTCGCCAGCTTGGGCTTCTTCGACGTCGACGCGGTGCAGACCGTGGTGGCCCATCAGCTTGAGGATACGGCCGTTACGCTTCTTGCCGTCGGCGTCGATGGCGACAACCGGGGTGTTAGGCTTGACGCGACCACGGGCGATACGGCCAACACCGATCACACCCAGGAAGCTGTTGTAGTCCAGTGCGGAGATCTGCATCTGGAACGGGCCGTCACGGTCAACAGCTGGCGCTGGAACGTGGTCGACGACAGCCTGGTACAGGGCAGTCATGTCTTCGCCCATTTCGGCGTGGTCCAGACCGGCAATGCCGTTCAGGGCCGAGGCGTAGACCACTTTGAAGTCCAGCTGCTCGTCGGTAGCGCCGAGGTTGTCGAACAGGTCGAAGATCTGGTCCAGAACCCAGTCAGGACGCGCGCCCGGACGGTCGACCTTGTTGATCACGACGATCGGCTTCAGGCCGGCTTCGAAGGCCTTCTTGGTCACGAAGCGGGTTTGCGGCATAGGGCCGTCCTGGGCGTCGACCAGCAGCAGCACGGAGTCGACCATCGACATTACACGCTCAACCTCGCCACCGAAGTCGGCGTGGCCGGGGGTGTCGACGATGTTGATGTGGTAGCCGTTCCAGTTGATGGCGGTGTTTTTCGCCAGAATGGTAATACCGCGCTCTTTTTCCTGGTCGTTGGAGTCCATGACGCGCTCGTCGTTGAGCTCGTTACGCTCCAGAGTGCCGGACTGACGCAGGAGTTTGTCGACCAACGTGGTTTTACCATGGTCAACGTGGGCGATGATGGCGATGTTACGCAGATTTTCGATCACAAGTGTATCTCGATCAGAGGATTCGGTTGCCGCCTAGTCTAGGCGACCAATATGTAAGGTATAAGGCTCAGCAGGGCCGGCGGTCGGGAGGGCGATGGCGGATGCTGCCGCCATACAGCCCTGGCGTCTTATGCCGGACGATAAACACGCACATTGGCATGTCCCTCACTGAGCAGGTGGTGTGCGTGCAGACGGCTCATCACACCCTTGTCGCAATACAGCAGGTACTGGCGAGTTTCATCCAGCTGCTTGAAGCGACTATTGATTGCATAAAACGGCATCACCTGAACTTCGACGCCCTCGATCACCAAGGGTTCGTCTTCCTGTGCATCGGGGTGACGGATGTCGATGACGATCTGGCCAGGCAGCGCTTCGCGAACTTCTTCTACCTCGATGTCTTTGCCCAGCTCGTCGATCACGTGGTCGATCGAGATGAACTTGGCGCGTTCGAGGGCGCGCTCCAGCACGGCCATGTCGAATTGCTTTTCTTCATGCTCCATGCGGTGGCGCTTGGCGTGGGTGGTCGGGTTTACCGAGATCACGCCGCAGTATTCAGGCATGTGCTTGGCGAAATCGGCGGTGCCGATTTCGGTGGCCTGGTCGATGATGTCCTGCTTGTGGCTGGCCAGCAGCGGGCGCAGTACCAGCTTGTCGGTCGCCGAGTCGATGATCGACAGGTTCGGCAAGGTCTGGCTGGAGACCTGGGAAATCGCCTCGCCGGTGACCAGCGCTTCGATCTGCAGGCGGTCGGCCATATGGGCAGCGCCGCGCAACATCATGCGCTTGAGGGTCACGCCCATGTAGCTGTTGTCGACCTTGTTGAGAATCTCGCCGACCACTTCTTCAAACGGCACGCTGATGAACAGCACGCGCTGGCTGCTGCCGTACTTCTTCCACAGGTAGTGGGCCACTTCCATCACGCCCAGCTCGTGGGCACGGCCGCCGAGGTTGAAGAAGCAGAAGTGGGTCATCAGGCCACGGCGCATCATCTGGTAGGCCGCCACGGTGGAATCGAAGCCACCCGACATCAGTACCAGGGTTTGCTCCAGGGCGCCCAGCGGGTAGCCGCCGATGCCCTGGTGCTGGTTGTGGATCACGTACAGGCGCTGGTTGCGGATTTCGATGCGCACCAGGACTTCCGGGTTCTTCAGCTCGATGCCGGCGGCGCCGCACTGCTGGCGCAGCTGGCTGCCGACGTAGCGGTCGACGTCCATCGAAGTGAAGTCATGGTGGCCGCCGCGCTTGCAGCGCACGGCAAAGTGCTTGCCCGCGAGCAGATGACCGAAGTGCTGCTTGCACTTCTCGACGATGTCGTCGAAGTCGCCGAGCGGGTATTCCTCTACCTGCAGGAAGTGGGTGATACCCGGGGTGCAGGTGAGGCGCTCGATCATCTCGCGCTGGACCTTTTCGTCCTCGACGCGGGTGACCACTTCGAGATTATCCCAGACACCATCGACCGCGAGCTCAGGATCGAGATCCTTGAGCACGTTGCGGATGTTCTTGCCGAGCTGACGGATGAAGCGCTTGCGCACCGGCCGGCTCTTGATGGTGATTTCTGGGAAGACTTTGACGATAAGTTTCATTGGTTAACAGCGCGCGCAGGGCCTGCCGAAAATGAGGGGCGCGAATTATAGCGGAAATTGCTCAGGATTTGACCAACTTTTGTACAGAAGGTTTGCCGATGTGGCCAGAGTCAGTATTTGCGCCGCCTGCCCCGGGCCTTTCGCGGGTACACCTACCCCCGCAGGGGTGGATTTGGCCTGTGGCAGCGGCTTTACCCGTCAACAGGCCCTCAAACAAAGCACCACCCTCCCCCTGCGCACCAACATGGTGCAACAAGATGTTTTCTTGCCTCTAATGGGTGCGTTTTTCAGTCATCAACCCTAAGTTAATGCCCGCAAACGCCCCCTTTTATCCCACCCTCGCCATTTTCGGGCACTGGCATGCAATTTGCTCCCTTGTGAGGCAGGTAAGCTTGGCCGACTATCCGCGCCCGGCAACACCCCTTTTTCCAGGGCAGCGGCCCACCGCGCTCTAGACCATCCGGAGGACAACATGTCGAAGTCGGTTCAACTCATCAAAGATCATGACGTCAAGTGGATTGATCTGCGTTTCACGGACACCAAAGGCATTCAGCACCACGTGACCATGCCAGCGCGTGACGCTCTGGACGAAGACTTCTTCGAAGTCGGCAAGATGTTCGACGGTTCCTCCATCGCTGGCTGGAAAGGCATCGAAGCTTCCGACATGATCCTGATGCCGGTCGACGACACCGCCGTGCTGGACCCGTTCACCGAAGAGCCGACCCTGATCATCACCTGCGACATCGTCGACCCGTCGAGCATGCAGGGCTACGATCGCGACCCGCGCGGCATCGCCAAGCGCGCCGAAGAGTACCTCAAGAGCACCGGCATCGGTGACACCGTATTCGCAGGCCCGGAGCCTGAGTTCTTCATCTTCGACGAAGTGAAGTTCCACTCGGACATCTCCGGCTCGATGTTCAAGATCTTCTCCGAGCAAGGCTCGTGGATGACCGGCGCTGACGTGGAAGGCGGCAACAAAGGCCACCGTCCAGGCGTGAAAGGCGGCTACTTCCCAGTCCCGCCGTTCGACCACGACCACGAAATCCGTACTGCCATGTGCAACGCACTGGAAGAAATGGGCCAGACCGTTGAAGTTCACCACCACGAAGTGGCGACTGCCGGCCAGAACGAAATCGGCGTCAAGTTCAACACCCTGGTGAAGAAAGCTGACGAAGTACAGGCCCTGAAATACGTCGTGCACAACGTTGCCGACGCTTACGGCCGTACCGCCACCTTCATGCCTAAGCCGCTGTACGGCGACAACGGCTCGGGCATGCACGTACACATGTCGATCTGGAAAGACGGCAAGAACACCTTCTCGGGTGAAGGCTATGCCGGCCTGTCCGACACCGCCCTGTACTTCATCGGCGGTATCATCAAGCACGGTAAGGCCCTGAACGGCTTCACCAACCCGTCGACCAACTCCTACAAGCGTCTGGTCCCAGGTTTCGAAGCCCCGGTCATGCTGGCCTACTCGGCGCGCAACCGTTCCGCCTCGATCCGCATTCCTTACGTCGGCAGCCCGAAGGCCCGTCGTATCGAAGCGCGCTTCCCGGACCCATCGGCCAACCCGTACCTGGCCTTCGCGGCCCTGCTGATGGCTGGCCTGGACGGCATCCAGAACAAGATCCACCCAGGCGATGCTGCCGACAAGAACCTGTACGACCTGCCGCCTGAAGAGGCCAAGGACATCCCGCAGGTTTGTGGCAGCCTGAAAGAAGCCCTGGAAGAGCTGGACAAAGGCCGTGCGTTCCTGACCAAGGGCGGCGTGTTCTCCGACGACTTCATCGATGCCTTCATCGAGCTGAAGAGCGAAGAAGAGATCAAGGTCCGTACCTTCGTACACCCGCTGGAATATGAGCTGTACTACAGCTGCTGATCTGATTGGCGCCTGGCGCCGATGACATCACCAAGACGGCCTCCTTCGGGAGGCCGTTTTTGTTTATCGCTGGCCAAATCAGACACCTCCTACAAGCAGAACCTGACCGACTACGCACAATCAAGTCTCCATCAATAAGGAGAACACCATGCGCCTTGTCATCCCTTCGCTCTGCTGCTCGCTCGTACTCCTCGGCTGCAGCGTTGCCACGCCCTCCCAACCTGAATTCCACCCACTGCTTGCCCATATCGAGCACCGCCTGGACCTGGCAAGCTCGGTTGCGCGGCACAAGTGGGATCACCAATTGCCGGTAGAGGCGCCTGAACGCGAAAGACAGGTCATCACCCGTGTTCGTCAACACGCTGACAGCTATGACATCAATGCTGATCGTGCCGCCGCCTTCTTCAACGACCAGATAGAGGCCAACAAACTCATTCAGTACGCTTTGCTCGACCGCTGGACCCTACGGGGACAAAGGCCGCCAACTGAGGCCCTGGACCTGATTGATCAACTGCGCCCACGCCTGGACAAACTGCAGGCCACCCTGCTGTTCGAACTGGGCCGATTTGACCGACACCCCCCGGCCGATTGCGCGCGCAAACTTGCTGATGCCTTGATCAGCCATACCAACGACCCGTTACGCCACCTGGCCATGGTTCGCGCTACCGGGCAGCTGTGCCCTAAACGCTGAACACAGCAATGCTCTATATTGGTGCATAACAGCTACGAGTGCTCTGTCCTGCGGCCCAAAACGGGTCGTAATGAGCGCTCGAACAGCGCTTTCTGGTCCGAATAAGCGCAAACCCAGGGCTTTCTCAGGTAAATCCGCTTCTTTTCGGAGCCTTGGTTTGTTTCTTGCATTTCTTGAAAGCACAGAGTCTCGCATCAGCGGATCCACAGCGCGCCCAGCTCTGGCCACTTCTGCCAGGCAAGCGCAAAAAGAGGTCAACGACGCCTTATGACCATCAGCGATGCACAGCACCGTCTGCTTCTGGACAACCTGACCACTGCCACGCTCCTGCTCAATGCCGAGCTGCGCCTGGAGTACATGAACCCGGCCGCGGAAATGCTGTTGGCCGTCAGCGGCCAGCGCAGCCACGGGCAGTTCATCAGCGAGTTGTTCACCGAATCGACAGAAGCGCTCAGCTCATTGCGCCAAGCGGTCGAGCAGGCGCACCCGTTCACCAAGCGCGAAGCGCAACTGACCTCGCTGACCGGGCAGACCATCACCGTCGATTACGCCGTCACCCCCATTCTGCACCAGGGCCAGACCCTGCTGCTGCTGGAGGTGCACCCGCGCGACCGGCTGCTGCGCATCACCAAGGAAGAGGCCCAGCTGAGCAAGCAGGAAACCACCAAAATGCTGGTGCGTGGCCTGGCACACGAAATCAAGAACCCACTCGGCGGCATCCGCGGCGCGGCGCAACTGTTGGCCCGCGAGCTACCCGAAGACGGCCTGCGCGACTACACCAACGTGATCATCGAAGAAGCCGACCGGCTGCGTAACCTGGTCGACCGCATGCTCGGCTCGAACAAGCTGCCCTCGCTGGCCATGACCAACATTCACGAAGTGCTGGAGCGGGTCTGCAGCCTGGTGGAGGCCGAAAGCCAGGGGTGCATCACATTGGTGCGCGACTATGACCCGAGCCTGCCGGATGTGCTGATCGACCGCGAGCAGATGATCCAGGCGGTGCTCAACATCGTGCGCAACGCCATGCAGGCGATCAGCTCGCAGAACGAGCTGCGCCTGGGCCGCATCACCTTGCGCAGCCGTGCCCTGCGCCAGTTCACCATCGGCCACGTGCGGCATCGCTTGGTGGCACGGGTCGAGATCATCGACAACGGCCCGGGCATCCCGTCGGAACTGCAAGACACCCTCTTCTATCCCATGGTCAGTGGCCGCCCGGACGGTACCGGGCTGGGCCTGGCCATCACCCAGAACATCATCAGCCAGCACCAGGGCTTGATCGAATGTGAAAGCCATGCAGGCCACACCGCCTTTTCGATCTACCTGCCTCTGGAACAAGGAGCCACCGCCTCATGAGCCGAAGTGAAACCGTATGGATCGTCGACGATGATCGCTCCATCCGCTGGGTCCTGGAAAAAGCCCTGCAACAAGAAGGCATGACCACCCAGAGCTTCGACAGCGCCGATGGCGTCATGGGCCGCCTGGCACGCCAGCAACCGGATGTGATCATTTCCGATATCCGCATGCCCGGTACCAGTGGCCTCGATCTGCTGGCCCAGATTCGCGAGCAGCACCCGCGCCTGCCGGTCATCATCATGACCGCCCATTCCGACCTCGACAGCGCCGTGGCCTCCTACCAGGGCGGTGCCTTCGAATACCTGCCCAAACCGTTCGACGTCGACGAGGCGGTGTCGCTGGTCAAGCGCGCCAATCAGCATGCCCAGGAGCAGCAAGGCCTGGATGTACCGCAGGCCTTGGCCCGCACGCCGGAGATCATCGGCGAAGCGCCGGCGATGCAGGAGGTGTTCCGCGCGATCGGGCGCCTGAGCCACTCCAACATCACGGTACTGATCAACGGCGAGTCCGGCACCGGCAAGGAGCTGGTGGCCCATGCGCTGCACCGGCACAGCCCGCGTGCGGCGTCACCGTTCATTGCCCTGAACATGGCAGCCATCCCCAAGGACCTGATGGAGTCCGAGCTGTTCGGCCACGAGAAAGGGGCCTTCACCGGTGCCGCCAACCTGCGCCGCGGCCGCTTCGAGCAGGCCGATGGCGGCACGCTGTTTCTCGACGAGATCGGCGACATGCCCGCCGATACCCAGACCCGCCTGCTGCGGGTACTGGCCGATGGCGAGTTTTACCGGGTTGGCGGCCACGTGCCGGTCAAGGTCGATGTGCGCATCATTGCCGCCACCCACCAGAACCTGGAATCGCTGGTGCAGGCGGGCAAGTTCCGCGAGGACTTGTTCCACCGCCTCAACGTGATCCGCATTCATATACCGCGCCTGGCCGACCGCCGCGAAGACATCCCCGCCCTCGCCCGCCACTTCCTCGCCCGCGCGGCCCAGGAGCTGGCCGTGGAGCCGAAGCTGCTGAAGCCGGAGACCGAAGAGTTCATCCGCAACCTGCCGTGGCCGGGCAACGTGCGGCAGATGGAAAACACCTGCCGCTGGATCACCGTGATGGCCTCCAGCCGTGAAGTGCTGATTGGTGACCTGCCGCCAGAGCTACTGAACCTGCCGCAGGACGCGGCCCCCGTGACCAATTGGGAGCAGGCGCTGCGCCAGTGGGCCGACCAGGCATTGGCCCGTGGCCAGACCAATCTGCTCGACAGTGCGGTGCCCAGCTTTGAACGGATCATGATCGAGACCGCGCTCAAGCATACCGCCGGGCGGCGCAGGGATGCGGCGCTTCTGCTGGGCTGGGGGCGCAATACCTTGACGCGCAAGATCAAGGAGCTGGGGATGAATGTCGCCGGCGGGGATGATGACGACAGCGAAGAGCATTGAGTCATAGGTAGGCCATGACATCCGGGGGCTGCTTTGCAGCCCCCAACATTTTAAGCCCCATGCACCGATCCTGTGCCCCCTGCACCGCCCGAAGGCACAAAACCCCTCAAAACTTGGCAAAAAAGCCCTGAAAGCCAATGTTTCCGGGTTTTGCAAAACTGGCACGCCCCCTGCAATAAGTACTGTATCTCCCAGTTTCGGGGTCCTCGGTACAGGCAGGCCGGGAAAACCCCACTTTTATTTGCAGCAGCGCAAGTTTTGGGGACCCTGGTACAGGCAGGCCGGGACATCCCCTCTTTTATTCGTGCAGCCTCACCTGCACACGCCAACGCCCAGCGTCCTCTGCACCGGCCCATTCACCGTGCAGGGGGCGCGCGGCAACCACCGTCAGCAACAAGCCTTCCTCGCTTTTCTGCACGCGCCAGCCGACCGGTTTGCCCTGCAGGTACAATTGCCCTCGCTGGGCCTTGCCCTGGGCCTCGAACAGCACCGCAACCGTCCCTTCAACGTTTTCGCCGTGCAGCTTGGGTTCTTCGTTGAACCACAGGTCGAGCCCGTCCTGCACCACCACGACCTGCTCCAGCACCCGCTCATCAGGGGTGGTCAGGCGGCCGATCATCAGGCCCACCATCAGGCCGACAATGGCCAGCGAAAGCATTACCCGCGGGAAGGCCTTCGAACGCAGGTCCGGTTCAGGGGTAGAATGCTCGTCATCTTCACGCCTGGAGCCGTGCATGTTTCACGTCATCCTTTTTCAACCAGAAATTCCGCCGAATACCGGCAACATCATTCGCCTGTGCGCCAACAGCGGTTGCGACCTGCACCTGATCGAGCCCATCAGCTTCGAGCTGGATGACAAGCGCCTGCGCAGGGCGGGGCTGGACTACCACGAGTATGCCACGCTCAAGCGCCACGAGAGCCTGGCTGGATGCCTGGAAAGCCTGGGCAACCCTCGGCTGTTCGCCTTCACCACCAAGGGCTCGCACCCCTTCCATGAAGTCACCTACCAGCCGGGCGATGCCTTCCTGTTTGGCCCCGAAAGCCGTGGGCTGCCGGCCGAGGTGCTGGACAGCCTGCCCGCCGAGCAGCGCCTGCGCCTGCCAATGCGGCCGGGGTGCCGCAGCCTGAACCTGTCCAACACTGTGGCGGTTACGGTGTATGAGGCGTGGCGCCAGAATGGGTTTGCCGGGAGCTGATCCATCGCCTGTGCCGGCCTCTTGGCGGATAAACCCGCTCACACAAAAAAGGCGACCTCGAAGGTCGCCTTTTTACAACCGGGCAGCGTTACTGAACGGTCGGAGTTTCGCCAGTTTCCTGCATACGCTGCAGCTCTTGCGCGTACAGGGCGTCGAAGTTGACCGGGGACAGCATCAGTGCCGGGAACGAACCACGGGTCACCAGGCTGTCCAGGGTCTCACGGGCGTAAGGGAACAGGATGTTCGGGCAGAACGCGCCGAGGGTGTGGCTCATCGAAGCCGCGTCGAGGTTGGCGATCAGGAAGATGCCGGCCTGCTGCACTTCGGCGATGAAGGCCACTTCGTCACCGTTCTTGACGGTAACCGACAGGGTCAGCACCACCTCGTGGAAGTCGCCTTCCAGGGCTTTCTGCTTGGTGTTCAGGTCCAGCGCAACGCTCGGCTCCCACTGCTGGCGGAAGATCTGCGGGCTTTTCGGGGCCTCGAACGACAGGTCACGCACGTAGATGCGCTGCAGCGAGAACTGAGGGCTGTTGTCTTCGGCAGCTGCGCCGTTGGTCTGTTGGTCAGTCATGGCAGATCCTTATCCTAATGTTTTTGAATGCAGTGCAAATCAGGCCGCCAGCAGCGCGTCGAGCTTGCCCGCGCGCTCCAGGGCATAGAGGTCATCGCATCCACCGACATGGGTACTGCCGATCCAGATCTGCGGCACCGAAGTACGGCCGGCCTTCTGACTCATTTCGGCACGAACCTGCGGCTTGCCATCGACCTTGATTTCCTCGAACGCAATGCCCTTGCTCTCGAGCAGGTACTTGGCGCGCATGCAGTAGGGGCAGTAGTCGCTGGAATAAACGATGACGGGCTTCATATCACTTCACCAGGGGCAGGTTATCGGCTTTCCAGCTGGAAACGCCACCGCTCAGCTTGGCAGCGGTGAAACCAGCCTTGAGCAGTTCGCGGCAGAGCGTGCCGGACTGCTGGCCCATCGCATCGACGATGATCAGGGTCTTCTCTTTGTGTTTTTCCAGCTCGGCCATGCGGCTGACCAGTTTGTCTTGCGGGATGTTCACCGCACCGACGATGTGGCCCGCGGCATACTCCTTGGAGGTGCGGATGTCGATGACCAAGGCCTTGTCGGCGTTGACCAGGGCAGTCAGCTGGCCATTGCTCAGGCTCTGGCCGCCACGGCGGACTTCATTGATGAGCAACAGGACCAGCAGAACAACGAAGATCGCAACCAGGATGTAGTGATCTGTCGCGAATTGAATCAGGTGAGCAACCATCAGCGGTGTTCCAGGCGATTGAAAATGCCGGCCAGTATACACAGCCCCCCAGTGCCACCAAAGCCCGACCGGCCGGCCGGAAAAGCACCTTGGCCCTGTCAGCGTGGCCGCGCCGGTCGGGGGATAGGACGAATATTCGCCGCTGATGGCGCATTTGCCCTAAAATGCGTGTCTTTATCATCTTTGAACAACCGTGAGTTTGATTGATGACGAGTACGCCCAAACCCCTGGTCCTGATCATCCTGGATGGATTCGGCCACAGCGAAAGCCCCGAATACAACGCCATCTTTGCCGCCAACACACCGGTCTATGACCGCCTGCGCGCCACACGGCCGCATGGCCTGATTTCCGGTTCAGGCATGGATGTGGGCCTGCCGGACGGGCAGATGGGCAACTCCGAAGTCGGCCACATGAACCTCGGTGCCGGCCGTGTCGTCTACCAGGACTTCACCCGCGTCACCAAGGCCATTCGTGATGGCGAGTTCTTCAGCAACCCGGTGCTCACCGGCGCGGTGGACAAGGCGGCCGGTGCTGGCAAGGCCGTGCACATCCTCGGCCTGTTGTCCGACGGTGGCGTGCACAGCCACCAGGACCACCTGATTGCCATGGCCGAACTGGCCGCACAGCGTGGCGCCGAAAAAATCTACCTGCACGCCTTCCTCGACGGCCGCGATACGCCGCCACGCAGCGCGCAGTCGTCCATCGAACTGCTCGACACAACCTTTGCCAAGCTCGGCAAGGGCCGCATCGCCAGCCTCATCGGCCGCTACTTCGCGATGGACCGCGACAACCGCTGGGACCGCGTCGCCGCTGCCTACAACCTGATCGTCGACAGCGTTGCCGACTACACGGCAGAAACCGCCCTCGCCGGCCTGGAAGCCGCCTACGCCCGTGAAGAGAACGACGAATTCGTCAAAGCCACGCGCATTGGCGAGGCAGTCAAGGTCGAAGACGGCGACGCGGTGATCTTCATGAACTTCCGCGCTGACCGCGCCCGCGAACTGTCGCGTGCCTTCGTCGAGCCGGAATTCAACGAGTTCCCCCGGGCGCGCCTGCCGAAGATGGCGGCCTATATCGGCCTGACCCAGTACTCGGCGAAAATCCCAGCCCCAGCCGCCTTCGCCCCCTCCAGCCTGAACAACGTACTGGGCGAGTACCTGGCCAAGAACGGCAAGACCCAGCTGCGCATCGCCGAGACCGAGAAGTACGCGCACGTCACGTTCTTCTTCTCCGGTGGCCGCGAAGAGCCGTTCGAAGGCGAAGAGCGCATCCTCATCCCATCGCCGAAGGTCGCCACCTATGACTTGCAGCCGGAGATGAACGCGCCTGTAGTCACCGACCGTATCGTCGAAGCCATCGAGCAGCAGCGTTACGACGTGATCGTGGTCAACTACGCCAACGGCGACATGGTCGGCCACACCGGCGTGTTCGAGGCTGCGGTCAAGGCGGTCGAAGCGCTGGATACCTGTGTCGGGCGTATCGTCGAGGCGCTGGAAAAGGTCGACGGTGAGGCACTGATCACCGCCGACCATGGCAACGTCGAACAGATGGAAGACGAATGCACCGGCCAGGCGCACACCGCCCACACCACCGAGCCGGTACCGTTCATCTATGTTGGCAAGCGCAAGCTCAAGGTTCGCGAAGGCGGCGTGCTGGCCGACGTGGCGCCGACCATGCTGCAACTGCTGGGGCTGGAAAAGCCTGTGGAAATGACCGGCACGTCGATTCTGGTCGATGCCTGATCGGTGTATCGGGGCCGCTTTGCAGCCCCTTTACCGATGAATTCCAGACAAACGCCTCGCCGCATCTGCCGCGAGGCGTTTTTTTTGCAGGCCCGCGCGGGCATACTAGGCCAGTCTCCATCCCTGGTACGCCCAACCCCATGCTTCGCGCCCTGATCCTACTCGCCCTGTCTTGCCTGCTCAGCCCGGCGTTCGCCGATGAGCGTGCGCAGACCCAGCAACAACTGGACGCCACCCGCCAGGACATCGCCGAGCTCAAAAAGATGCTGGGCAAGCTCCAGGAAGAGAAGTCGGGCGTGCAGAAAGACCTCAAGTCCACCGAGACCGACATCGGCGATCTCGAAAAGCAGGTGGAGGCACTGCAACAAGAACTAAAAAAGACCGAGGGCGAGCTGGAGCGCCTTGATACCGAGAAAAAAAAACTCCAGAGCGCCCGCGTTGAACAACAGCGACTGATCGCCATCCAGGCCCGTTCCGCCTACCAGAACGGCCGCGAGGAATACCTCAAGCTGCTGCTCAACCAGCAGAACCCCGAGAAATTCGCCCGCACCCTGACCTATTACGATTACCTGAGCAAGGCGCGCCTGGAACAACTGCGCACCTTCAACGAGACCCTGCGCCAACTGGCCAATGTCGAACAGGACATCGGCCGCCAGCAAGCGCAGTTGCTGGCCCAGCGCGGCGACCTCGACAGCCGCCGCCAGGCGCTCGAAACCGAACGCAGCAAGCGCCAGCAAGTACTGGCCAAGCTCAACAGCGACATGAAAGACCGCGACCAGAAGCTGCAGGCCCGGGAGCAGGACCAGGCCGACCTTGGCAAAGTCCTCAAGACCATCGAGGAAACCCTGGCGCGCCAGGCCCGCGAAGCCGAGGAAGCGCGCAAGAAAGCCCTGCTGGCCCAGCAGGAGGCGGAAAAACGCCGCCAACAGGAAGCCCTGGCTGCCGCCGCCGCACGCAACGATGCCCGCGAAGCCGCAGAGCCACCGAAAAAAGCCCGCACCACCCTTGGCCCGATAGTGTCCAGCGATGGCGCAAACTACGGCGGCGCATTTTCTGCTGCGCGGGGAAAACTTCCGTGGCCCGTCAATGGTCGATTGCTGGCACGCTTCGGCGATGCACGCGGCAGTGACGCCCGCGCCAAATGGGACGGGGTGATGATCAGCGCCAACCCAGGCACTCAAGTACGCGCCGTACACGGCGGCCGTGTGGTGTTTGCCGACTGGTTGCGCGGAGCTGGACTTCTGGTCATTCTCGACCATGGTAATGGTTACCTGAGCCTGTACGGTCACAACCAGAGCCTGCTCAAGAGCGCCGGCGACATCGTCAAGGCCGGCGACGCCATTTCCACCGTGGGTGACAGCGGTGGCCAGGACAGCGCAGGCTTGTACTTCGCCATCCGCCAGCAGGGCCGGCCTACCGACCCTTCACAGTGGTGCAGAGGTTAGGGTTGCAACCCAATTCACCTTTTTACGGCGTAGCCTGAATGCTGCGCCGATGCTCCTCAAGGAGCGCCTACAGGATCAGGAGTTCGTTCGACATGCTGCACTCGCCTCGTCTCACCCAGCTGGCCCTGTCCATCGCCCTGGCGGTCGGTGCGCCCCTGGCCACTGCCGCAGAGCCGGCCAAGCCAGCCGCGGTGCCGGCCACCGAGGTGACGGCCAAGGCGCCGCTGCCGCTGGAGGAGCTGCGCACCTTCGCCGAGGTCATGGACCGCATCAAGGCCGCCTATGTGGAGCCTGTGGACGACAAGACCCTGCTGGAAAACGCCATCAAGGGGATGCTCAGCAACCTGGACCCGCACTCGGCCTACCTTGGCCCCGAAGACTTCCAGGAGCTGCAAGAAAGCACCAGCGGCGAATTCGGTGGCCTGGGCATAGAAGTTGGCCAGGAAGACGGCTTCATCAAGGTGGTCTCGCCTATCGATGACACCCCAGCGTCGCGGGCCGGTGTGCAGGCCGGTGACCTGATCGTCAAGATCAACGGCGCACCGACTCGGGGCCAGACCATGACCGAAGCGGTCGACAAGATGCGCGGCAAGATCGGCGAGAAGATCACCCTGACCCTGGTCCGTGACGGCGGTAACCCGTTCGACGTGACCCTCGCCCGCGCGGTGATCCAGGTCAAGAGCGTGAAGAGCCAACTGCTGGAAAACGACTACGGCTACATCCGTATCACCCAGTTCCAGGTCAAGACCGGTGACGAAGTGGGCAAGGCCCTGGCCAAGCTGCGCAAGGACAACGGCAAGAAATTGCGCGGCGTGGTGCTCGACCTGCGCAACAACCCCGGCGGCGTGCTGCAGTCGGCGGTAGAAGTGGCCGACCACTTCCTGACCAAGGGCCTGATCGTCTACACCAAAGGCCGTATCGCCAACTCCGAACTGCGCTTCTCTGCCGACCCGGCCGATGCCAGTGAAGGCGTACCGCTGGTGGTGCTGATCAACGGCGGCAGCGCTTCGGCTTCGGAAATCGTCGCCGGCGCCCTGCAAGACCAGAAACGTGCGGTGCTGATGGGCACCGACAGCTTCGGCAAAGGCTCGGTGCAAACCGTGCTGCCGCTGGCCAACGATCGCGCCCTGAAGCTCACCACCGCACTGTATTACACCCCTAATGGCCGTTCGATCCAGGCCCAGGGCATCGTGCCCGACATCGAGGTGCGCCCGGCCAAGCTCACCGCCGAGGTCGACACCGACAACTTCAAGGAAGCCGACCTGCAGGGCCACCTGGGCAACGGCAACGGCGGCGCCGACCGCCCGACCGGCAGCAGCAAGCGCAAGGAACGCCCGCAGGATGATGACTTCCAGCTGAGCCAGGCGCTGAGCCTGCTCAAGGGCCTGAACATCACCTCGGGCAAATGATCCAGCCGATGCGCTATCTGCTGTGTCTGCTGTTCTGTGTGTTGGCTGGCGTCGCCCAAGCGGCGCCGACCAACGAGGCCTACATGAGCATCATCATCGACGACCTGGGCCAAAGCAGCGAGCGCGACCACCGCACGCTTGCCCTGCCCGGCCCGGTCACGATGGCGATCATGCCCGACACCCCGCACGCCACCGACTTCGCCCGCCAGGCGCACAAGGCCGGCAAGACGGTGATCCTGCACATGCCCATGGACCCTGCCACCGGCCCATACGCCTGGCACCCCGGCCTGCCGCTGCCCGAACTGGCCAGCCGCCTGGATGCGGCCCTGGCCAAGGTGCCTTACGCTGCCGGCATCAACAACCACATGGGCAGCCGAATGACGGCCCAGCGGGACCCGATGACCTGGCTGATGGGTGAACTGCAACGGCGGCATCTGTTCTTCGTCGATAGCCGTACCAGTGCAGCTACCGTGGCAGCGGCCCAGGCGCAGGCCGTTGGCCTGGCGCACGTTTCGCGTGATGTATTCCTCGATGACGAGCGCTCCGTGGAGGCAATCGACCGCCAGTTGCGCCAGGGGGTTGAGCTTGCACGGCGGCAAGGCTCAGCCGTGTTGATCGGCCACCCCTACCCCCAGACACTGCAGGTGCTGGAACGCGAACTGCCCCGGCTGAAGGCAGAAGGCATCGTGCTGATCGGCCTTACGCAGATGATCGCCGAGCGTGGCAACCAGGCCATGCCTGCCCACGGCAAGCATGGCCGTTACAGCAACCGCTGAGCCCTCAATCGAACGGGATGATGCCGCTCGCCTGCTCCAGGGTCAGCTTGCCGCGGTGTACACGAACGCTCGCGGCAGCTTCTTCGCGTCCACTCATACGGCGCTGGCTCCAGGTTTTCAGGTGGCCCTGGGTAAAGTCCCGGGCAAGCGCATCAGCTGAGCGCATATGAAAATGCGCCACCCACAATGGCCGCCCCGACGTTGCTCCAGGTTGCGCCAGACGCATGATCTTGTACTCATCGAAGGTGCTGCCATTGCTCATGACTTGCCTGGGGCTGACATATTCCACCTTGAGCAAGCGTTGCTCATGCAAGAACCGCAATGCTTCAGCGCTGGGGTAGTGTGTATTGGTGTAAAGCGTGGTCAGCTTGAGGTTCTTCTCCGCTCGAAGCCGGTCCGAGGCCGCTTCCAGGCTTTTTATCAAGGCGGGGTTTGCGCCCTCCTCACCCAGCGATGTCGCCGCGCGGCCGAGCTTGTCTATCTGGCGTTCGAACAACCGCGCCAGCCGAGGGCCCTTGAGGTCGTTGTCGATGTACGCTTGCGCCTTGAGGCTCAGCTCGTCGTTTTCGTCCAGCAGGGTCTGCACGCGCATAGCTGTATCAACGGGCTCTGCCTGCGATTCGAGCGGAACCTGCTCAGCCACACGCTCTCGCCACTGGCCATGCTCCCAGTCGAAAATGGCCAGTACGACGCCGCTGAAAGGTTCACGCACCTCAAGCACTTTTTGCCCGTCGTCATCGCGCTCGGTACCGATGAGTGTTTGCCCCTCGGCGTTTCGCACTACCCGTTGCGGCTCGCTCGAAACAAGGTAGGCCGCCCGCTTCGGCGGCACGTTTGCGCCTTCCTGTTCTTTGATGGCCTCGACCAGGCGACGACCGGCATCGAGCTTCAGTTTTTCCAGCTGGGTGCGGTACCGGTCGGTCATCGAGACTTCGACCAGCGCCCCACCATCACTGCGAATGCGTGCGCTGTTGACCAACGCCTCGGCATACTCGTCCCACGCTTCCTGAAGGATGACAACGCGGTCTTCCACCGGCAGGTTGGCGAAATCGAGCTCGCCATGAGCGCCGGCCGCATTGCGCAAGGCAGCCCCGGTAAGCTCCTCCCTGAACCGGGCTACTTTGCGCTGGCCGGTGGTGACGTCCAGGTGCAGCGCCAGATTCGCTAGGTTCATCGCCTGATGGAAACGGAACTGCACTGTGCTGAATTTGCGCAGGGCAATGAGTGAGTCAACGGTGCGACTGTGCATTTCAATGGGGCTGCTGATTACCAGATCGCCAGGCGCACCCGGCAACAGCTCGTCCAGGCGCTCGTAGGCGGCGAGTATGCGGTCTTGAAGGCCCACTACATATTCGAGTCTACGACGCAATGCTCGATAGGGCTCGAGCACCTGCAGCAGCGGCTGCCCATCGAGCCTGGCTTGCATGCGATCCAGCCCTGGGTAATCCGCCAGGTTCCACAACTCATTGAGGATGAAATCGCTGTTACGGATCTGATTGATCAGAACAGTGCGCCGCTGCTGTGAAATGACCTCTTCCCAACCGCTCCGAGCGCTGGCGAACTTGGGTTCGAACAGGGTTTCAAGAACACTTTGTATGGCTGTGTCACTTTGAACAGCCTCTTCGAGGTACCCGACCGCCTCTTCGCGCTTACTGACGATTTGTGCCTCCCACTCAGCGATACGCACAGCGTACTGACCGATGAGAGCTTGGGACGCTTCCCGCTCACCGTCACTGACAGCGGCGTCCACCCTGGCCTGTGCCCTTGCGCGCAAGGTCTTGAGCTGGGTGAGTTTGTGTTGCAGTTCCGTGATTTCAGTTCCAACCGTTCCAAACTGCGCCGTCGCACTGTTCACCTTGCCATTGAGGTTGTCGGCAAACTCCCTCAGTTTATCAAAGCGCCGGGCCAGTTGCGCTCGCGTGTCGCCCCGCCTCATTCCGCCAACCAGGCGTAACGCAGTATCCACTCGCCAAACACCCAGCGTACAGGCCAGCCATGGCCCATACCCGCCTTTAGAGTCGATCACTCGCACACCGTCCGGGCCCACTTCAACGGGGTAAGCATCGCCCCCCATGGCCGCGTAGAGTCTCCCTTGGACTCGATACAAACCTTCAGCATCGCCACTTGCCTGCAAGTTCGACTCATCCAGTGCTATGTCCACCCGCATGGCCCGCAGCGCCTGCCGCTGCGCAGGCGGCAGCCAGTTGAACCCGTGGTTGCCGCGCCAGCTCAAGTCAAGCTGACGCCCAGGCAGCGCTGCCAGCGCGCCAATCGCCGCTTCGGCTTCAGTGGCAGGCGCCACCGACACTTCGGCAAATGCCCCGCGTTGCGCGGCAGGGCCTTCAAACTGGTCTGCGCCGGGGGGCTGCCCGGCCACACCAAGCTGCAGACTGGGTTGCCGCGCATGCAGCAACACCATCCCCAGGTTCAGCAGCAAGTCAGCGATGGCGGCGGAGCGGTCGAATTCCCCACCCTGCTCGAGGGCCAGCAGGTCGTTTTCCAGCGACGTCAGCAGTTGTACCAGCCACGCCACGCTGGCCACCGGGCCGCGCAGCGCCAGGGTGGCCAGGTCAAACAGCAGCCAAGCGCCCTGGCACAGGGTTTGCCAACGGCGCTCTGCATTGGAGGTGGATTGCATGTCAGCCAACTCGACGAGCAGGTCGCGGTTGGCGTTGTAGAGTTTGTCGTCGATATCGCTGCCCCACAGCTGCGGATCGATGACGGGTGGCTCAGGCTTCTCAGGCAGGCTGAAAGGGTCCGGCCCCAGACTCGTGACATGTGGTTCGCGGAACCCACCATGGTCATAGATAGAGCGAACCTGGGGGTCCAGCCAATCCAGAATGCTCACTTGCAACAAGGGGGACTGTTGGATGTGCTCCAGCAACGCCGCCAGGCTTGCGTATTCCCGCAGCGTGTCCTGCCTGTACAAAGGGCGATAGAACAGCACCCGCGACGGCTCGACGCAGAACAGCAAATACATGCCACGCACGTTGTCATGTTGCCCAGAGTGGGGCTGGCGCCTGAATGCCAGCGGCATCAGGACCATGCGCGGGGTTTGCGGGTCGACATGGCCAGCGCAGAAATCAACCACACACTGCAAGCCGGCATCCGTGAGCTTGCCCTCAAGCTTGCTGGTCAGCGCGCTGAACCGCAGGGCGCTGCGCCATTCCCGGCCAAATCGCCTGACGCGCTGTGCACGCTGCAGCGGGTCGTCCAGTTGGCGGGCAACGTACGCCGGGTAATTGCCACCGATATCGACCTGGCTCACCAACTGATTGGCTGCGTCGGCATCCAGCCAGGCAGGTACGTCTGCACCGTTGGCGCACCGGATACGCAGCACCGAGGCACCCCCGAGTGCACCGAGGTTGCCGATGGCGAATTCGGTGAGGGTCTTCTCGCCTTCGAGTACCACCGGCTCGCCGCCCCCTGTGCCCGTTCCGGCGCCACCCGGTACCCCACGGGCCACGAAGAACTGCAATATCAGATCGTCCGGGGATGTGTGATCGGCGTGGGCCAGGCGCATCTGCTCGCTCAGGCGCTGACGGGTGTAGTCGGCCAGGCCCTGGATGCCATCCAAGGCTGGGATACTCTCAGCGTCGAGCTGGTCGAGCGCAAGCTGCAGCAAGCCCGCGTGATAAGCCAGGCTGTCATCACCGTCGCTCAGCGACAAGCCAGGCGGAGGCTCGACCGCCGGGGTATCGTCGGGGTAACGGTCGAACCACTGTGCGGGGTCGCTCATCTGAGCAAACAGCCGCTCAAGTGCCGCGACATCGGCCAACTGCCCATAGCGCACCCTGTCGACCTGAGTGAACAGCGTCTCGAGCAGCAGCCCGACTTGCTGAGCGAATACATTGCCCTCGACCGGGTAGCGTTGCCATGACAGGCCATCGAAGCTGTAGCGCTGTGCAAGCTCGTCACGCAGGGCAAGGGCGAACGCGGCCAAGGATGGAAAACCTCGCACATTGCCAGAAGGGGCGCACCACAACACGACCTGCCGTTCGTCCCATTCGCCGGTGATCAGCAGATGGCACAGCGTCTCATCCCAATACCCGGAGCCCGTCGTCAGCCGGGTTTGCACGAAGCTCACCGCCGGTTGGTCACGACCGCCCCGTATCAGGTCACGGACGCAGGCTTGCTCTTGCGCATCCAGGCCTTGTAACGGCAGGCCGCGCAGCAGAGCTGTTTTCAACAGCAACTGCAGCCACTCATCACGGCTTGCACCGCTGCTGCCCTGGCTGCGCCAATAGTCGAGCTGCGCCTGGCAAAAGTGCTGCGGCAGTTGTTCGATCAGGTCATTGATAGGGCCCGTCAAGCCACTGAGCTGCCGGGTGTCGAACGCGCTGTCGGAACCGGCGAACCGGTACGGATCGACCAAACCGAGGTTATGGTGGCGCCCATCGACAGGCTCCAGGTCGACCGAGTTGGTCTGGAGCATGGCCTGCAGCACCCTGTCGACCAGCGGCTCAGTGGACCAGTAAGGCGTGGAAGGATCAGGGCTGTCCAACATCAGCGCGTCGGCAGACGGCAAGGTAGGCTCGACGACTGCCAGCCACGGCAGCTCACTCAGCAACAGCGTGAGCAGTTGCTCGCTGACGACCTGACGCAGGGTCGGACGGTCGCCGAACTGCAGGGCAGCGGCGCGTTTGAAATCGAATGTCGAAGTGTCGGAACTGGACATGTCCAGGGCCTCCTGGTGGATGGACCAGAAGCCTTGCGCGAACGCCTGCGGTAGCGGTGCTACTTATTACATGCACAAAGGCAACAGGCCCTGCTTATCGGGCAGGGCCTGTTGCAACCGCATCAGCTGTACACACGCCCCAACAACTGGCGGTGGCTTTCGAACTGGTCCAGCACATCACGCACGATCTGTTCCGGGACAAAGCCCATCAGGTCGTACTCCTGGCTGCCATCATGCAGGTAGACCTCGGCACGGTAGAAGCGCTGGCGCACTTCCGGCTCACCCTCGACCGGGGCCTCGCTCGGCGCGGCCATGTAGCCGTCCAGGCTTACTTCGTAGACGAAGGGGTTGCCCTCTTCCATCATCACCCGCAGGCCCATGGTGTTGCGAGACTGGCCAACCCGGGACTCCACTTCGAAGCCCAAGGTGCGCAGCTGCTCGGCCGCTTCTTTCAAGGCCGGGCTGACCTGCTTGTCCATGAAGCGCTGTACCACCGCTTGGGTTGGCTGCAGGTCCAGCTGGGTCAGCCGCTCGCTGAAGCCGCGGCGGCCACGGGCGGCCAATTGGGCGCGCTCCTGCTCGACGGCGACGTCCTGCTTCATGGCCTTGTACAAGCCGAACATGAACAGCACCAACACCACCGAGAACGGCAGGCCGGCCAGCACCACCATGGTCTGCATGGCTTCGAAGTTGCCGGCGAACAGCAGGCCGATGGTGACCAGGGTGATGATCACCGACCAGAACACCACCATCCAGTGCGGGGCGTCTTCATCGACCTTGCCGCCTTTGCACGACAGGTTGGCCATCATCACCGCACCGGAGTCGGCCGGGGTGAGGAACAGCACGAAGCCGACGAATACCGCCACGCCGATCACGATCTTGGCCGCCGGGAAGTATTCCAGCAGTTGGTAGATCGACATCGACGGCTGTTCAAGGGCTGTCTTGCCCAGCTCCACGGCGCCCTGGTTGATCACCAGGTCCAGCGCGGTGTTGCCGAAGATCGACAGCCAGGCCAAGGTGAAGCCCAACGGGATCAGCAGCACGCCGCTGACCAGCTGGCGCACAGTGCGGCCCTTGGAGATACGGGCAATGAACATGCCGACGAACGGGCCCCAGGAAATCCACCAGGCCCAGTAGAACACGGTCCACAGGCCCAGCCAGCGCTCGGATTTACCAGCCTCGCCTTCGTAGACGTACAGGTCGAAGGTTTTCAGCACGATGCCGTTGAGGTAGTCACCGACGTTCTGCACGAAGCCGTTGAGCAGGTGCAGGGTCTCGCCACCCAGCAGCACGAAGATCAGCAGGCCGCTGAACAGCATGATGTTCAGGTTGGACAGACGGCGGATGCCGTTCTCCACGCCCGATACCGCCGCCACGGTGGCAACGCCGGCCATCACCAGGATCACCATCAGCAGGTTGGTCTGGCTGTGCTCCATGCCGAACAGGTATTCCAGGCCCGAAGAGACCTGCATCGAACCGATACCCAGGTTGGTCACCAGGCCCAGCAAGGTGACGAACATGCCGAAGATGTCCACGGCATTGCCGGCAGCGCCCTTGACCCAACGCTCGCCGACCAGCGGGTACAGCGCCGAGCGCAGTGCCAGCGGCTGGTTGTGGCGGTAGGCGAAGTAGCCCACGGCCAGGCCGACCAGGGCGTAGATCGCCCAGCCGTGCAGGCCCCAATGCAGGAAGGTCAGCTGCAGGCCCTGGCGCGCGGCCTCGAGGCTGGCAGGGGTGCCTTCTGGCGGGTTGAAGTAGTGGTCCAGGGGCTCGGAGGCGCCGAAGTACAGCAGCGAAATACCGATACCGGACGAAAACAGCATGCCGGCCCAGGCGCCGTAGCTGAAGTCGGGCTGGTCATCCTTGCCGCCAAGCTTGAGCTTGCCGTAGTCGGAGAACGCCAGGTAGACGACGAACAGCAGGTAACCGCAGATCACCAGCATGTAGTACCAGCCGAAGGTGCGCGTCAGCCATTTCTGGGCCACGCCCAGCACTTGGCCTGCGGTTTCGGGTACAGCGATAAGCAAGGCAGTCAACGCAAGGATCAGCAGCGCCGAGGTGTAGAACACCACGCTGTTGACCCGGACCCTCTCGGCGGGGGGGTTGGTAAGGGAGGCAGAACTCATTGCACGAATGCTCCGGGCAGTACGGCTATGGAGGCTAATCAGTGTTTTCCCGAGCAATTGGTGGAATACCCCCACTGCATCAGGTGTTATAAAAGCACCCTGGAAACCGTGATCCCGAATCGAATCGTTGCAAAAAAAACAGACTCAGGCCCGCTCCAAGGGCCCTGCGCGCGGCCTTTGACCGCTCGGCAGAATCTGCATTTCGCATCGCTCATGCCCGTCAACGCCTTGTATTCCGGGGGTTACACGATTTTCCTGGGGTGTCGATTCGTGCTGCCTGGCTGCCCTCAAAGGGTGTCAATGGCACAAATTGTCGCAGAGCTTATTCTTTATTGATTGAACGTTCAATCAAAACAAAATAGACTGGCCTTCGCCGAGTCAGCCGCCCGTCGTCTGCTCGCAGGCCTGAGGAGATAGCAAGATGCCCAAGGTCGGTATGCAACCCATCCGCCGCCAGCAGTTGATCGAAGCCACCTTGTTGGCGGTCGATCAGGTCGGACTGGGGGACGCCAGCATTGCGCTGATTGCCCGGTTGGCCGGGGTGTCGAACGGCATCATCAGTCACTACTTTCGGGACAAGAACGGCCTGATCGCAGCGACGATGGGTTACATCATGAGCATGCTCAACGAAGGCGTTGCAGCGCGGCGCCAGGCACTGACGGACGACAGCCCGCGTGCCCACCTGAAAGTGATCATCGAAGGTAACTTCGATGCCAGCCAGGTGAACGGCCCGGCAATGAAAACCTGGTTGGCCTTCTGGGCTTCCAGCATGCACCAGCCCGACTTGCACAGGTTGCAGCGGATCAACGATCACCGCTTGTATTCCAACCTCTGCTGTCAGTTCCGCCGCGTCCTGCCGCTTTACCATGCGCGCAAGGCAGCCCGCGGGCTGGCGGCCCTGATCGACGGCCTGTGGCTGCGAGGCGCCCTGTCGGGAGATGCTTTCGACACAGACCAGGCGATACGAATCGCTTACGAATACATGGATCTACAACTGGCTAAACAGCAGACCCTGGGCACAATCGACCAGGCCTCTGAACAACCGCGCACGGCGATTGCCAAACAGGCAGGCGCGTGACGCAGTAGCCAACCACACACTGCACTTGCGAGGACACTATGGCCCGTTTCGGAACGCAAAAACTCTACATTGATGGCGGTTATGTCGACGCTGGCAGCGATGCCACTTTCGAAGCCATCAACCCGGCTACCGGCGAAGTCCTCGCCCATGTGCAGCGCGCCACTCAGGCCGACGTCGAAAAAGCCGTCGAAAGCGCCGAACGCGGCCAGAAAGTCTGGGCAGCGATGACCGCTATGCAGCGCTCGCGCATCCTGCGCCGCGCCGTCGACATCCTGCGCGAGCGCAACGATGAGCTGGCCCAGCTGGAAACCCTGGACACCGGCAAGTCGTACTCCGAAACCCGTTACGTCGACATCGTCACCGGCGCCGACGTGCTGGAGTACTACGCAGGCCTGGTTCCGGCCATCGAAGGCGAGCAGATCCCGCTGCGTGAAAGCTCCTTCGTCTATACCCGCCGCGAGCCGCTGGGTGTGACCGTGGGTATCGGCGCCTGGAACTACCCGATCCAGATCGCCCTGTGGAAGTCCGCGCCAGCCCTGGCCGCCGGCAACGCGATGATCTTCAAACCTTCGGAAGTCACCTCGCTGACCACCCTGAAACTGGCCGAGATCTACACCGCAGCGGGCCTGCCTGACGGCGTGTTCAACGTCCTGACCGGCAGCGGCCGCGAAGTCGGCACCTGGCTGACCGAACACCCGCGCATCGAAAAAGTTTCCTTCACCGGCGGCACCACCACCGGCAAGAAAGTCATGGCCAGCGCCTCGAGCTCGTCGCTCAAGGAAGTCACCATGGAACTGGGCGGCAAGTCGCCACTGATCATCTGCGCCGACGCCGACCTGGACAAGGCCGCCGACATCGCCATGATGGCCAACTTCTACAGCTCCGGTCAGGTGTGCACCAACGGCACCCGCGTGTTCATCCCTGCCCCGATGAAAGCCGCCTTCGAAGCCAAGATCGCCGAGCGCGTTGCCCGCATCCGTGTAGGTAACCCGGAAGACGAGAACACCAACTTCGGCCCGCTGGTCAGCTTCCAGCACATGGAAAGCGTGCTGGGCTACATCGCCAAGGGTAAAGAGCAAGGTGCCCGCGTGCTGTGTGGCGGTGAGCGTCTGACCGAGGGTGATTTCGCCAAGGGCGCTTTCGTCGCTCCGACCGTGTTCACCGATTGCACCGACGACATGACCATCGTCAAGGAAGAAATCTTCGGCCCAGTGATGAGCATCCTCAGCTACGAGACCGAAGAAGAAGTCATCCGCCGCGCCAACGACACCGAATACGGCCTTGCCGCTGGCGTGTGCACCAACGACATCACCCGTGCCCACCGCATCATCCACAAGCTCGAAGCCGGCATCTGCTGGATCAACGCCTGGGGTGAATCGCCGGCCGAAATGCCGGTCGGTGGCTACAAGCAGTCGGGCGTTGGCCGTGAAAACGGCGTCAGCTCGCTGGCTCAATACACTCGCATCAAGTCGGTCCAGGTCGAGCTGGGCGGCTACAACTCGGTTTTCTAAACCCTGTCTAGCCACGCCCGTGCCGCCGTGCACGGGCGTCCCCGCTCCCTGATCACCGCCAAACGAGGGTACTTTCATGTCCCAAGAATTCGATTACATCATCGTCGGCGCAGGTTCGGCCGGTAACACCCTGGCCACGCGCCTGACCGAAGACGCCAGCGTCACCGTGCTGCTGCTCGAAGCCGGTGGCCCCGACTACCGCTTCGACTTCCGCACCCAGATGCCGGCCGCCTTGGCGTTCCCGCTGCAGGGCCGTCGCTACAACTGGGCGTACGAGACTGACCCGGAGCCGCACATGGACGGCCGCCGCATGGAATGTGGCCGCGGCAAGGGCCTGGGTGGCTCCTCGCTGATCAACGGCATGTGCTACATCCGCGGCAACGCCATGGACTTCGACGGCTGGGCTGAACTGCCAGGCCTTGAGGACTGGACGTACCTGGACTGCCTGCCGTACTTCCGCAAGGCAGAAACCCGCGATATCGGCCCTAACGACTACCACGGCGGCGAAGGCCCGGTCAGCGTCGCCACGCCCAAGGCTGGCAACAACCCGCTGTTCCACGCCATGGTCGAGGCCGGCGTGCAGGCCGGTTACCCGCGCACCGAAGACCTCAACGGCTATCAGCAGGAAGGCTTCGGCCCGATGGACCGTTCGGTGACCAAGAACGGCCGCCGCTCGAGCACCGCCCGCGGCTACCTGGACCAGGCCAAGAAGCGCCCGAACCTGACCATTGTTACCCACGCCCTGAGCGACCGCATCCTGTTCGACGGCAAGCGCGCCGTTGGCGTGACCTACCTGGTCGGCGACAGCGAAGAGCGCGTCGAAGCCCGCGCCCGCAAGGAAGTCATCGTCAGCTCCGGCGCCATCGCCTCGCCGCAACTGCTGCAGCGCTCTGGTGTTGGCCCGCGCGCCCTGCTGGAAAGCCTCGACATCCCGGTGGTGCACGACCTGCCGGGCGTCGGCGAAAACCTGCAGGACCACCTTGAGCTGTACCTGCAGTACGCCTGCACCCAACCGGTGTCGCTGTACCCGTCGCTGCTGTGGTGGAACCAGCCGGCCATTGGTGCCGAGTGGCTGTTCAACGGCACCGGCATCGGCGCCAGCAACCAGTTCGAGGCCGGTGGTTTCATCCGTACCCGTCCTGAGTTCAAATGGCCGAACATCCAGTACCACTTCCTGCCGGTAGCGATCAATTACAACGGCTCCAACGGCGTCAAGGAACATGGCTTCCAGGCGCACATGGGTTCGATGCGCTCGCCAAGCCGTGGCCGCATCCAGGCCAAGTCGAAAGACCCACGCCAGCACCCGAGCATCCTGTTCAACTACATGGCCACCGAGCAGGACTGGCAGGAATTCCGTGACGGCATCCGCCTGACCCGCGAAATCATGGCCCAGCCGGCGCTGGACCCATACCGTGGTCGCGAGATCAGCCCGGGCGCGCACGTGCAGACGGACGAAGAGCTGGACACGTTCATCCGCGAGCACGCCGAAACCGCCTTCCACCCGTCCTGCTCGTGCAAGATGGGCACCGACGACATGGCGGTGGTCGATGGCGAAGGCCGCGTGCACGGCATGCAGGGCCTGCGTGTGGTCGATGCGTCGATCATGCCGATCATCATCACCGGCAACCTCAACGCCACCACGATCATGATCGCCGAGAAAATCTCGGACAAGATCCGCAACCGCAAGCCATTGGCGCGCAGCACTGCCAAGTACTACGTGGCTAACGGTGCGCCGGTCAAAGGCAAGCCGATGCGTGAAGTGAAGCAGGGCTGACCTGCACTGGCCTCTTCGCGGGGCAAGCCCGCTCCCACAGGAACCACCTATCCTGTGGGAGCGGGCTTGCCCCGCGAAGAGGCCCACCCTGGCAGTACAAGAAAAGGCACCCACCGCGGTGCCTTTTCTACATCTGCAGAAACGCTTTACATGCTGCCAATTCATCAGGTTAGAATCGATTGGCACGCGACCTGCTAGTCATCAACGCTATCGAGTCTTCTTCCCCGCGTTTCCCGGAGTACTGCCTTTGGATGCCAGCACCATCAACAGCCTGTTTCTGATCGGCGCTTTGCTGGTGGGTGCAAGTATCCTGGTCAGTTCACTGTCGTCACGCCTGGGTATCCCTATTCTGGTCATCATCCTCGCCGTCGGCATGGTCGCAGGCGTGGACGGTGGCGGCATCATCTTCAACAACTACCCGACCGCGTACCTGGTGGGCAACCTGGCCCTGGCGGTGATCCTGCTCGACGGCGGCTTGCGCACGCGTGTGGCCAGTTTCCGCGTGGCGTTGTGGCCGGCCTTGTCGCTGGCCACCGTCGGCGTGATGATCACCACCGCCCTCACCGGCCTGGTCGCGGCCTGGCTGTTCGACCTGAGCCTGATCCAGGGCCTGTTGATCGGCGCCATCGTCGGCTCCACCGACGCCGCGGCAGTGTTCTCGCTGCTGGGCGGCAAAGGGCTGAACGAACGGGTCACGGCCACGCTGGAGATCGAGTCGGGCAGCAACGACCCGATGGCGGTGTTCCTCACCGTCACCCTGATCGAGATGATTGCCAGCGGCCAGACCGGCCTGCACTGGAGCCTGCTGGGCCACCTGCTGCGCGAGTTCGGTATCGGCGGCCTGCTGGGCCTGGGCGGCGGCTGGCTGATGCTGCAGTTGGTCAACCGCATCAACCTGGCCGGCGGCTTGTACCCGATTCTGGTCGTGGCCGGCGGCCTGGTGGTGTTCTCGCTGACCAACGCCCTGCATGGTAGCGGCTTCCTTGCCGTGTACCTGTGCGGCCTGGTGCTGGGCAACAAGCCGATCCGCAGCCGCCATGGCATCCTGCACATGCTCGACGGCATGGCCTGGCTGGCGCAGATCGGCATGTTCCTGGTGCTGGGCCTGCTGGTCACACCCCACGACCTGCTACCCATCGCCTTGCCCGCCTTGGGCCTGGCCCTGTGGATGATCCTGATCGCCCGGCCGCTGTCGGTGGTTGCCGCACTGCTGCCGTTCAAGGCCTTCCACGGTCGCGAAAAGGGCTTCATTTCCTGGGTCGGCCTGCGCGGTGCGGTACCGATCATTCTGGCGGTGTTCCCGCTGATGGCCGGGCTGCCGGATGCACAGCTGTTCTTCAACCTGGCGTTCTTCATCGTGCTGGTGTCACTGCTGGTGCAGGGCACCAGCCTGCCGTGGATGGCCAAGCTGCTGAAGGTCACCGTACCGCCAGACCCTGCGCCCATCTCACGCTCTGCGCTGGAAGTGCACATCACCAGCGAGTGGGAGCTGTTCGTCTACCGCCTGGGGGCGGAAAAATGGTGCATCGGCGCTGCCCTGCGCGAGCTGAAGATGCCTGAGGGCACCCGTATCGCCGCGCTGTTCCGTGGCGAGCAACTGCTGCACCCATCGGGCAGTACCGTGCTGGAAGTCGGCGACAT
Source organism: Pseudomonas sp. Irchel s3f19 (assembly GCF_900187555.1). Taxonomy (NCBI): domain Bacteria; kingdom Pseudomonadati; phylum Pseudomonadota; class Gammaproteobacteria; order Pseudomonadales; family Pseudomonadaceae; genus Pseudomonas; species Pseudomonas sp. Irchel s3f19. The sequence continues at coordinate 487,536 of NZ_FYDW01000002.1, forward strand.
GCTTTGCGTGATCGGCCACGAACATAACTTGCCCGCGCTGGGCAAGCTGTTCAGCCAGGCGCCGCAACGTGGCCTGGACCTGCGCTTCTTCGGCGACTTCGTGCTTGAAGGCGATGCCGAACTCGGCGCCGTGGCGGCGCTTTATGGCCTGAAACTTGACGGCCTGGACGCGAAAATGCCGCTGGCGCAGTTCATCCGACAGAAGGTCGGAGGCGCTCCAGTAGTAGGCGACCAGGTCGAATGGCATGGCACGATCTGGACCGTGGCGACCATGGACGGGAACAATGTGCAGAAAGTGGGCGTCAGATTCCCCGAAGGAACGCGACCCGGACCAGGATTGTTCCTCTAAACTGCGATTCTGCCCCGATCCACAATGTAGTCTGCCTATGTCCCTGCGCGTGTACCTTCGCACAGCCCTACTCGGGTTGTGCCTGTCCTTCTCGTTCGCGGCCACCGCGAACGCCGCGGCCGAAGCGCCGACCACTGCCAGCATCCAGCACAGCCTCGACAAGATTGCCGAGCGCAAGCTGCCCGAGGCCGATCAAAAGGCCCTGCAGCAGGTGCTGGAGCAAACCCTGAGCCTGCTTGCCAGCAAGGAAGACAGCGAGAAGAAGCTGGCCGCGCTCAAGCAACAGTTGGCCGGCGCGCCGAAAGAAACCAACGACAGCCAGAAAGAACTGGCCAGGCTCAAGGACAGCAAGCCGCAACCGGTCGCCCAGCGCTACGCCACCCTCACGGTGCCGCAGCTTGAGCAACTGCTCAGCGAGCGCAGCACCCTGCAGGGTGAGCTGCAAAAGGCGCTGTCCGAAGCCAACAGCCTGATCATCAATTCCCAGACCCGCCCAGAGCGCGCCCAAGCCGAGATCAGCAACAGCCAGGCCCGCACCCAGCAGATCAACAACAACCTCAAGTCGGGCAAGGACAACGGCAAGGCGCTCAACGCCGACCAACGCAACCAGCTCAACGCCGAGCTGGCCTCGCTCAACGCGTTGACCCTGCTGCGCCGTCAGGAGCTGGCCGGCAACAGCCTGCTGCAAGACCTTGGCAGTGCCCGACACGACCTGCTGATCGAGCGCGCGGCGCGCCTGGAGCAGGAAATCCAGGACCTGCAAACGCTGATCAACGACAAGCGCCTGGCCCAGTCCCAGGAGGCCGTCACCCAGCAGTCGATCGAAGCCCAGAAGGCCGGCGGCAGCAGCCTGCTGGCCAGCGAAAGCACGATCAACCTCAAGCTTTCCGACTACCTGCTCAAAAGCACCGATCGCCTCAACGAACTGACCCAGCAGAACCTGCGCACCAAGCAGCAGCTCGACAGCCTGACCCAGGCCGACCAGGCGCTGGACGAGCAGATCAACGTGCTCAAGGGCAGCCTGCTGCTGTCCAAGATCCTCTACAAGCAGAAGCAGACCCTGCCGCACCTGAAGGTCGACCGCGACCTGGCCGACCAGATCGCCGACACCCGCCTGTACCAGTTCGAGATCAACCAGCAGCGCGAGCAGATGAGCAGCCCGGTCACCTATGTCGACAAGCTGCTGGCCAACCAACCGCCGGAAGACGTCACCCCGCCACTGCGCAAAGCGCTGCTGGAAGTGGCGATCACCCGCAGCGACCTGCTGGAGCGCCTCAACCGCGAACTCTCGGCCCTGCTCAACGAATCGATCACCCTGCAGCTCAACCAGAAGCAACTGCTGGGCACCGCCCAAGGCCTGCGCACCACCCTCGACGAGCAGATGTTCTGGATCCCCAGCAACAAGCCGCTGGACTGGGACTGGCTGCGCTACGTCCCTGAGCGGTTCGCCGACCAGGTCGCCAGCCTGCCCTGGGGCTCGGGCATCAAGGAACTGGCCGACGGCCTCAGCCAGCGACCGTTGCTGTTCCTGCCGCTGCTGCTGGTGATCGGCGGCCTGCTGTGGCGGCGCAAGTACCTGTATCAACGGCTCGGCAAGGTGCACCAGGACATCGGCCACTTCCGCCGGGACAGCCAGTGGCACACGCCCCAGGCGATCCTGATCAATATCCTCCTGGCGATGCCGGTGAGCCTGGGCCTGGCGCTGTGCAGCTATGCCTTGCAGATCGACGCCCGCGGGCAGAATGCCAACCTGGGCGCCGCGCTCTGGCAACTGGCCCAGGCCTGGCTGGTGTTCTACACCGCCTACCGCATCCTGGCGCCTGGCGGCGTGGCGGAAATCCACTTCCGCTGGCACAAGCCCCAGGTCGAGTTCCTGCGCGGCTGGGTGCGCAGGCTTGGCACCGTGGTGCTGGCACTGGTCGGCGTGGTGGCGGTGGCCGAACATCAACCTTCGGCGCTGGCTGATGACGTGCTCGGCATCGGCGTAGTGCTGACCTGCTACGCGCTGATGGCCTGGCTGCTCAGCCGCCTGCTGCTGAGCAGCCCGGCGCATCGCGACACCTCGCTGTTCCGCCGGGCGGTCGGGGTGGCGTTCACGGCCCTGCCCATCGCCTTGTTCGTAGCGGTGTGCTTCGGTTACTACTACACCGCCCTCAAGCTCACCGACCGGCTGATCTACACCCTCTACCTGCTGATGTTCTGGCTGGTGATCGAGGCCGCCTTTGTCCGTGGCCTGTCTGTGGCCGCGCGGCGCCTGGCCTACCAGCGCGCCCTGAGCAAACGTGCAGCGGCCAAGGAAGGGCTGGATGGCGAAGTGATCACCGAAGAGCCGACGCTGGACATCGAACAGGTCAACCAGCAGTCGCTGCGCCTTATCCGCCTGGCCTTGCTCGGCGGCTTCATCGCCGGCCTGTACTGGGTATGGTCGGACCTGATCTCGGTGTTCGCCTACCTCAACAACTTCACCTTGTACGAATACACCAGCGGCACCGGCGCGGCCGCCAGCATGGTGCCGATCAGCCTCGGCGACCTGCTTGGCGCGCTGGTGATCGTCGGCATCACCTTCGCCCTGGCCGGTAACTTGCCAGGTTTGCTGGAGGTGCTGGTGCTGTCGCGCCTGAACCTTGCACAGGGCAGTGCCTACGCCACCACCACGCTGCTGTCGTACACCATCGTCGGTATCGGCATCGTCAGCACCCTGTCGACCCTGGGGGTCAGCTGGGACAAGCTGCAATGGCTGGTGGCGGCGCTGTCGGTCGGCCTGGGCTTCGGCATGCAGGAGATCTTCGCCAACTTCATCTCCGGCATCATGATCCTGTTCGAGCGCCCGGTGCGCATCGGCGACACCATCACCATCGGCAACCTGTCCGGCACGGTGAGCAAGATCCGCATCCGCGCCACCACCATCACCGACTTCGACCGCAAGGACATCATCGTCCCCAACAAGACCTTCATCACCGGCCAGTTGATCAACTGGTCGCTGACCGACACGGTTACCCGGGTGACGCTGAAACTGGGCATCGACTACGGCTCCGACCTGGACCTGGTGCGCGACCTGCTGCTCAAGGGCGCCCACGAGAACCCAAGGGTGCTCAAGGACCCAGAGCCGATCGTGTACTTCCTGAACTTCGGCGAAAGCTCGCTGGACCACGAACTGCGCATGCACGTGCGTGACCTGGGGGACCGCAACCCGACCCTGGACGAGATCAACCGCTACATCAACCGCGAGTTCAAGGCGCACAACATCAAGATCTCGGTGCGCCAGGTCGAGGTGTTCCTGATGGACACGAAGGGCGGCAAGCAGCAGCTGGTGCCCGTGGAACAGCCGAAATCGGATGGCACTGCGCAGGCCTGAGTGGGCTCGAATGCTTTATTCTGTGCTGAACCCCAGGAGCAGCCCGTGAAAGCCCTCGACCAACTCACCTTCGACAACCGCTTCGCCCGCCTGGGCGATGCGTTCTCTACCCAGGTCCTGCCCGAGCCCATCGCAGACCCACGCCTGGTGGTGGCAAGCGCGTCGGCCATGGCCCTGCTCGACCTGGACCCAGCCCAGGCCGAATCGCCCTTGTTCGCCGAAGTGTTCAGCGGCCAGAAACTCTGGGAAGAGGCCGACCCACGCGCGATGGTCTACTCCGGCCACCAGTTCGGCTCCTACAACCCGCGCCTGGGCGATGGCCGCGGCCTGCTGCTGGCCGAGGTGCTCAACGAGGCGGGCGAACACTGGGACCTGCACCTCAAGGGCGCCGGCCAGACGCCGTACTCACGCATGGGCGACGGCCGTGCCGTGCTTCGCTCGTCGATCCGCGAGTTTCTTGCCTCCGAAGCCCTGTATGCCTTGGGCATCCCGACCAGCCGGGCGCTGTGCGTGATCGGCTCCAACACCCCGGTCTGGCGCGAAACCCAAGAGAGCGCCGCCATGCTCACCCGCCTGGCGCAGAGCCACGTGCGCTTCGGCCATTTCGAATACTTCTACTACACCAAGCAGCCGGAACAGCAGCGCGTGCTGATCGACCATGTGCTGGAACAGCACTACCCCGAATGCCGCGAGGCCGAACAGCCCTACCTGGCCATGTTCCGCACCATCGTCGAGCGCAACGCCGAGCTGATCGCCCGCTGGCAAGCCTATGGGTTCTGCCACGGCGTGATGAACACCGACAACATGTCGATCCTGGGCATCACCTTCGATTTCGGCCCCTATGCCTTCCTCGACGACTTCGACGCCAACTTCATCTGTAACCATTCCGATGATCGCGGCCGTTACAGCTACAGCAACCAGGTGCCGATTGCCCACTGGAACCTCAGTGCGCTGGCCCAGGCACTGACCACGGTGATCGAGGTGGAACCGCTGAAGGAAGCGCTGGGGCTGTTCCTGCCGCTGTACCAGGCGCATTACCTGGACCTCATGCGCCGCCGCCTGGGGCTGACCAGCGCCGAAGACGAAGACATGGCCTTGGTCGAGCGCCTGCTGCAGTGCATGCAAAAGGGGGGCGTGGATTACACCCTGTTCTTCCGCAAGCTGGGCGACCAGCCACTGGCCGAGGCACTGCAGGTGGTGCGTGACGATTTCATCGATTTGGCGGGTTTTGATGCCTGGTGCGTGGATTACCTGGCCCGTTGTCAGCGCGAGGCAGGCAATGAACAAGGACGCCGTGAGCGCATGCATGCGGTGAACCCGCTGTATGTGCTGCGCAACTACCTGGCGCAGAAGGCCATCGAAGCGGCTGAAGCAGGCGACTACAGTGAGGTGCGGCGGCTGCATCAGGTACTGAGCCGGCCGTTCGACGAGCAGGCCGGGATGCAGGCCTATGCCCAGCGGCCGCCTGAGTGGGGCAAGCATCTGGAGATCAGCTGTTCTTCGTGATCCGGGGGCCGGCGCACGGCCCCCAAAATTCCAAAGGAAACCCAAATGACCGACCCACTGCTGATCCCCTGCCCCCACTGCAACGGCCTCAACCGCCTGCCCGCCACACGCCTGAGCGACGCCCCAAAATGCGGCCGCTGCAAACAGGAGGTGCTGCTGAGCCAGCCCTTCGAACTGACCGAAGCCAGCTACGCCAGCCAGGTCAAAGGCGACCTGCCGCTGCTGGTGGACGTCTGGGCCGACTGGTGCGGCCCGTGCAAATCGTTCGCCCCCACCTTCGAACAGGCGGCCCGCCAGTTGAGCGGGCGCTGCCGCTTGGCCAAGCTGGACAGCGAAGCCAACCGCAACCTGGCAGGGCAATTGGGCATCCGCTCGATCCCTAGCCTGATCCTGTTCAAGAACGGTCGAGAAGTCAGTCGCCAGGCTGGGGCGTTTCCGCTGCAGTCGTTGCTGGAGTGGCTACGCAGCCAGGGGGTTTAATTTCAAGCGCTTGCTAGAAGAGACTCGTAGGGAATACGAAGGCCATCATGCAGGCGCTTAATCATGGATAGACTGAGCCCGCGCTTTCCATTCAAGATTTCTGAAACCCGCCCGCTTGAGCCTATGAAGGGTTCAAGATCCCGTGGCGTAAGACCTTGTTGGTCCATGCAAAATTTGATGGCCTCGATGGGATTGGCGGGGTGAATCGGATAGTGCTTGTTTTCGTACACTTCGATCAGTGCCACAAGTACTTCCATTTCATCAGCTTCTGGGGTGCCCGCCTCTGCCTGAAAAATAGCTTCGAGTCGCTGAAATGCTTCTCGAAGATCGTCATCATTGCGTATCGGCTTAATATTCACAGATTGTCTCCACGTCAATCTCGTCATAGCGCTTGTGCGTACCGACGAACTTCACCCAGGCAATACCGGCTCGATACTGCATCTCGACCACTAGTCGGTACTTGTTTCCTCCGATGTTGAAGACCACGCGGTTATTGCCACATACGCTGGCATTGCCTATCTGATCCTTTACATCTTGTGGTGTTCGCCAGATGGCTTTGATCGCCATATCGTGCCAGCTTTCCAAGGGGGCCTTGGCATCGTCATGCCCAGGTAATTCCCAAAATTTCACCAAGGTGCTTTTGGCAATGACACGCATCCAAGCAAATCTCCCGTTTTGGGAGATTATGCTCGACAACGAGGGAACGTGCAAGGACTGGGAGTGACGCCTACTCGCTGCGCTCTAGCAAATCGTGCAACTCGACAAACTGCTGGGTCAGCTTGTGCCGTGGCTCCAGGTGAATCAACGGCAAGCTGGCGTGGTGCGACTCGCGCATCTTCACCGAGCTGCTCAGGTACACCGGTAGCACCGGCAAACCCTCGGCCAGCAGCTCGTCGAGCATCTGCTGCGGCAGGCTGGCGCGGGACTGGAACTGGTTGACCACGATGCCTTCGACCATCAGGTCTTCGTTGTGATCGTCCTTGAGCTCTTCGATTTCGGCCAGCAGGCCGTAGAGCGCCTGACGCGAGAAGCTGTCACAGTCGAAGGGTATCAGCACACGATCCGCCGCGATCAACGCAGATACCGCATAGAAATTGAGCGCAGGCGGCGTATCGATGTAGATCCGTTCGTAATCCTCATCCAGCTCGTCGAGCAACTTACGCAGCTTGTTGATCTTGTGCTTGGCTTCGAGCTTGGGCTGCAGGTCGGCCAGCTCGGAAGTCGCCGTGACCACATGCAGGTTGTCGAACGGTGTTTCGTAGATATCGACTTTGTTCTTCTTGCTGAAGGGCCCGCTGGACAGGCTTTGCTTGAAGAAGTCGGCGATCCCCATGGGGATATCTTCACCCGTCAGGCCGGTGAGGTACTGAGTCGAGTTTGCCTGGGCATCCAGGTCGATCAACAAGGTCCGGTAACCTTCGCTGGCGCTGACCGCCGCCAGGTTACAAGCGATGCTCGACTTGCCCACGCCACCTTTCTGATTGAACACCACGCGACGCATGAGAGACCTCCGTGTATCAACGAATGCCCGAGTATGTGGCGCCTCGGCAGCTAAGGCCAGTGGCAATTGTCGGGCGAAGATGGCCAGCCATTCACCTCACCACACTTGCCCGGTCAACAGCTCGGCGAAGGCCTTGGCCATCGCCGAGCCCCCGCGCTCACGCTGCACCAGCCACACTGCCGTCGTCGCGCCTTCGTCCAGCAGCGTGCGATACACCACACCCTCAATGCGCATGCGCTGGAACGACGCCGGTAGCACCGACACCCCCAAGCCCGCCGACACCAACCCGATGATGGTCATCGCTTCGCCCGCCTCCTGGGCAAAATGCGGGCTGAACCCCGCGTGGCGCGCCAGGCTGAGCAATTGCGCATGCAGCCCGCTGCCATAGCTGCGCGGGAAGAACACGAACGGCTCCGGTGCCAGGGAGGCCATGTGCACCCCCTGCTCGGTACCCACGGCCAATGGATGCGAGGCATTGATCACCGCCACCAACGGTTCGCGAAACAGCTCGGTCGCCACCAGCCCTTCCGGCAATGGCATGGGCCGCATCAGCCCCACTTCGATCGACTCGTCGAAAACCGCTTCGGCAACATCGCGGCTGCTCATTTCCTTGAGGTTGAGGTGCACCGCCGGAAAACGCTGGCGAAAAGCATGGATGGCCTTGGGGATCTTCGACGTGAACGGTGCCGACGAGGTAAAGCCGATCTTCATCTCGCCCAGCTCACCCAATTGCGCACGCCGGGCCACGTCGGCCGCCTTTTCGACTTGCGCCAGCACTTGGCGGGCTTCTTCCAGAAACAACCGCCCCGCCTCACTCAGTTCGACCCGACGGTTGGTACGCTCGAACAGGCGAGCCCCCAGTTCCTGCTCCAGCGCCTGGATCTGCTGGCTCAAGGGCGGCTGCGAAATGCCCAGCTGCTGGGCCGCACGGCCAAAGTGCAGCTCTTCGGCCACGGCGATGAAGTAACGCAGATGGCGCAGTTCCATTATCGGCTCCAAACAAGTCGTAGAACGTCTTAAATAGGTCGAACAATATATTGGATGTAATCATTAGCCAGCTATATGCTTTTTTCATTGCGCCAGAGGTACCCGCCCGTGAAAACTGCTGTAGCCCCCCTACCCGCCGACCCAGAACCTGCCCCCCTGAACGACATGTGGATCGAAAAAGGCACCCCCGCCTTCATGAAGACTGTGCTGGCCCTGTTCAGCGGCGGCTTCGCCACCTTCGCCCTGCTTTACTGCGTGCAGCCGATGATGCCGCTGTTGTCGCAGGAGTTTTCCATCAACGCGGCCCAGAGCAGCCTGGTGTTGTCGGTTTCGACCGCAATGCTGGCGTTCGGCCTGTTGATCACCGGGCCGATCTCTGACCGCATCGGCCGCAAGCCGGTGATGGTCTTTGCGCTGGTCTGTGCGGCCCTGTCGACCCTGGCCAGTGCGGTGATGCCGACCTGGGAAGCCGTACTGGCGACGCGAGCACTGGTCGGCCTGTCGCTGAGCGGCCTGGCGGCAGTGGCGATGACTTACCTGAGCGAAGAGATCCACCCGCAGCACATCGGCCTGGCCATGGGCTTGTACATTGGTGGCAACGCCATCGGCGGCATGAGCGGGCGGCTGATCACCGGGGTGCTGATAGACTTCGTCAGCTGGCACACGGCGATGCTGACCATCGGCGGCCTGGCCTTGGTCGCGGCGCTGGTGTTCTGGAAGGTATTGCCCGAATCGCGCAACTTCCGCCCGCAGGCCGCGAACCCGCGTAGCCTGCTGAATGGCTTCGTCATGCACTTCAAGGACGCCGGGCTGCCTTGGCTGTTCCTTGAGGCGTTTCTGCTGATGGGGGCCTTCGTCACGCTGTTCAACTACATCGGCTACCGCTTGCTGGCAGGGCCTTACCACATGAACCAGGCGTTGGTCGGCCTGCTGTCGGTGGTGTACCTGTCGGGTATCTACAGCTCTGCGCAGGTGGGCGCGCTGGCCGACAAGCTGGGGCGGCGCAAGGTGTTCTGGGTCAGTATCGTGGTGATGGCCAGCGGCTTGTTGATGACATTGGCCAGCCCGCTGCTGATGGTGATCCTCGGCATGCTGGTGTTCACCTTCGGCTTCTTCGGCGCGCACTCGGTGGCCAGCAGCTGGATCGGGCGACGGGCATTGAAGGCCAAGGGGCAGGCATCGTCGCTGTACCTGTTCAGCTATTACGCGGGGTCGAGTGTGGCGGGGACGGCGGGCGGGGTGTTCTGGCACCAGTGGGGCTGGAACGGGATCGGGTTGTTCATCGGTGGCTTGCTGACGATAGCGTTGCTGGTGGCATGGCACCTGAGCAAGTTGGCGCCTAAGACACCTTGAACAAGGGGCCGCCTTGCGGCCCCGAAATCGTGGATCAGTTGACGATCTCGACAATATCCACATCCATTTCACGGCTCATCAGGTGCTTCTCCACCTCGCCGGTCAGCTTGACCTTGGTCTTGTCATTGAATGGGGTCGGTGGCAGGTCTTCATCGTCGATTTCGACGGTGATGGTGCCGGTGTTGTCCTTGAACTCGTACTTGTCGTCGTTGTTGACCTTCTTGGTCACATACCCCTGCAGCACCACCGGTGTGTCATCTGCGGCATCGTTTGCAGCCGCCACGGTGGTCACCGACTGGGCACCCGGGCCGGTATAGCTGGCCGCCAGGGCAGCGGTGCTGAACAGGGGAGCGAGGATCAGAGCAAGGTAACGGATTTTCATGAGGATCAGGTCCTGTTTCGGTTTCGATGGGACCAGATTAACGACGATCGCTGAACTCAAACTTAATGCAACAAAAAACCCGGCATCAAGGCCGGGTTCTTTGTTGCAGCTGCATCAAATCATTGGTGGTACTGCGCCGACAGCTCATGCACGGCGTTGATGAACACACCGGCGTGCTCCGGGTCGACCTCAGGCGTAATGCCATGGCCGAGGTTGAACACGTGGCCAGTGCCCTTGCCATAGCTGGCCAGAATGCGCGCCACTTCCTTGCGGATGGCCTCAGGCTTGGCGTACAGCACGGTCGGGTCCATGTTGCCTTGCAGCGCAACCTTGTCACCGACACGGCGGCGGGCATCACCGATGTCGCAGGTCCAGTCCAGGCCCAGCGCATCTGCACCCGCTTCGGCAATGCTCTCCAGCCACAGGCCACCGTTTTTGGTGAACATGATGACCGGCACCTTGCGCCCATCGTGCTCACGGATCAGGCCGCTGACGATCTTGCGCATGTAGGCCAGGGAGAACTCCTGGTAAGCCGCCGCCGACAGGTTGCCACCCCAAGTGTCGAAGATCTGCACCGCCTGTGCGCCGGCCAGGATCTGGCCGTTGAGGTAGCTGGTGACCGACTGGGCCAGCTTGTCCAGCAGCAGGTGCAGGGCCTCTGGGTTGTCGTAGGCCATGGCCTTGGTCTTGCGGAAGTCCTTGGACGAGCCGCCTTCGACCATGTAGGTGGCCAAGGTCCAGGGGCTGCCGGAGAAGCCGATCAGCGGCACGCGGCCGTTGAGCTCGCGGCGGATGGTGCTGACCGCGTCCATCACGTAGCCCAGGTCTTTTTGCGGGTCGGGAATCGGCAACGCTTCGATGTCGGCCGGAGTGCTGATCACCTTCTTGAAACGCGGGCCTTCGCCGGTCTCGAAGTACAGGCCCAGGCCCATGGCGTCGGGGATGGTGAGGATGTCCGAGAAGAGGATCGCCGCGTCCAGCGGGTAGCGGTCCAGCGGCTGCAGGGTGACCTCGCAGGCGAACTGCGGGTTCATGCACAGGCTCATGAAGTCACCGGCCTTGGCGCGGCTGGCGCGGTATTCCGGCAGGTAGCGGCCGGCCTGGCGCATCATCCACACTGGGGTGACGTCTACGGGTTGCTTGAGCAGTGCACGCAGGAAACGATCGTTCTTCAGGGCAGTCATGTCGGCATCCGGCAAAAAAGTGCGGGCATTTTCTCAGACGCCAGCACAAAAGGCACGGCCAAGGCCATGCGTTTTGTCTATTGGGTGCCGTGGATCAAGCAATTTTGTATACAAAATATGCCAAGGGCTGCTGTGCAGCCCCCGCAATCGGTCAGACTTCGAGGTAGTCCAGAATACCTTCAGCCGCTGTACGGCCTTCGAAAATGGCCGTTACCACCAGGTCCGAACCCCGCACCATGTCGCCACCGGCAAACACTTTAGGGTTGCTGGTCTGGTGCTTGAACTTACCTTTCTCCGGTGCTACCACGCGGCCCTGGCTGTCCATCTGGATGCCAAACTGCTCGAACCACGGCGCCGGGCTCGGGCGGAAGCCGAAGGCGATCACCACGGCGTCAGCCGGCAGGATCTCTTCGGAGCCCGGGATCGGCTCAGGGCTGCGACGGCCACGGGCATCCGGCTCGCCGAGACGGGTCTCGACCACTTTGACGCCTTCGACCTTGTCCTCGCCGACAATGGCGATCGGCTGACGGTTATAGAGGAACTTCACGCCTTCTTCCTTGGCGTTCTTCACCTCTTTGCGCGAGCCCGGCATGTTGGCCTCGTCACGGCGGTAGGCACAGGTCACCGACTTGGCGCCCTGGCGAATCGAAGTGCGGTTGCAGTCCATCGCGGTGTCACCACCACCCAGTACCACGACCTTCTTGCCCTGCATGTCGACGAAATCTTCAGGCGACTTTTCGAAGCCCAAGTTGCGGTTGACGTTGGCGATCAAGAAATCCAGCGCGTCATGCACCCCCGGCAGGTCCTCACCCGGGAAGCCGCCCTTCATGTAGGTGTAGGTGCCCATGCCCATGAACACGGCATCGTACTCGGCGAGCAGTTGCTCCAGGGTGATGTCCTTGCCCACCTCGGTGTTCAGGCGGAACTCGATGCCCATGCCGGTGAAGACTTCGCGGCGATTGCTCAGCACGGTCTTTTCCAGCTTGAATTCGGGAATGCCGAAGGTCAGCAAGCCGCCGATTTCCGGGTTGCGATCGAACACAACCGGGGTCACACCGGCACGTACCAGCACGTCAGCGCAGCCCAGACCAGCTGGGCCGGCACCGATGATGGCAACACGCTTGCCGGTCGGCTTGACCTTGGACATGTCCGGGCGCCAGCCCATGGCGAAGGCGGTGTCGGTGATGTACTTCTCCACCGAGCCGATGGTCACCGCGCCAAAACCGTCGTTCAGGGTGCAGGCACCCTCGCACAGACGGTCCTGCGGGCATACCCGGCCGCACACCTCAGGCAGGGTGTTGGTCTGGTGCGACAGCTCGGCCGCCGCCAGGATGTTGCCTTCGGAAACCAGCTTCAACCAGTTGGGGATGAAGTTGTGCACCGGGCACTTCCACTCGCAATACGGGTTACCGCAGCCCAGGCAGCGGTGCGCCTGCTCCACGGACTGCTGCGGCTTGAAGGGCTCGTAGATTTCGACGAACTCTTTCTTGCGCTGGCGCAGCAGCTTTTTCTTCGGGTCTTTACGCCCCACTTCGATGAACTGGAAGTCGTTGTTCAGACGTTCAGCCATTTTTCAAAACCTCTTTACCGCAGTCGCAAGCTAGAAGCTGCAAGCTGCAAGTCGATCACTTGGGTCCGGCAAGCCTCGCACTGCATTACCTGCAGCTTGAGGCTTGCCACTTGCAGTTGTTGTTACTGCGGGTTGGCGCGGGTGCTGGACAGCAGTTGCTTGAGGGTGGCCGCCTTGGGCTTGACCAACCAGAAGCGACGCACGTAGTCGTCCAGGTTTTCCGAGAGCTCACGCCCCCACTCGCTGCCGGTCTCGTCCACGTACTCGGCAAGGACCCGCGCCAGGTGGCTGCGGTAGGCCTCCATCGCTTCACCACTGATGCGCTGGATTTCCACCAGTTCATGGTTGAGCTTGTCGACGAAGCTGTTGTCCATGTCGAGCACGTAGGCGAAGCCGCCCGTCATGCCAGAACCGAAGTTGTAACCGGTCTTGCCCAGGACGCAGACAAAGCCGCCGGTCATGTATTCACAGCAGTGATCGCCAGTGCCCTCGACAACAGCGTGAGCGCCAGAGTTACGCACAGCGAAGCGCTCGCCCGCGGTACCGGCGGCAAACAGCTTGCCGCCAGTGGCGCCGTACAGGCAGGTGTTGCCGACGATGGCGCTGTGCTGGGTTTCGAACGGGCTGCCGGCAGGTGGCACGATGGTGACCTTGCCACCGGTCATGCCCTTGCCGACGTAGTCGTTGGCGTCGCCTTCCAGGTGCAGGTTCAGGCCACCGGCGTTCCACACGCCGAAGCTCTGGCCCGCAGTGCCCTTGAAGCGGAAGGTGATCGGCGCGGCGGCCATGCCCTGGTTGCCGTGCAGGCGGGCGATCTCACCAGAGATACGCGCGCCGATGGAACGGTCGCAGTTGCAGATGTCGAGGCTGAACTCGCCACCGGACTGGTCGCGGATCGCCGACATGGCCATCTCGACCATCTTCTCGGCAAGCTCGCCCTTGTCGAACGGCGGGTTCTTGTCGACTTCGCAGAACTGCGGCTTGTCCGCCGGAATGTGCGAGCTGCCCAGCAGTGGCGACAGGTCCAGGTACTGCTGGCGCTCGGTGTCGCCTGGCAGTATGTCGAGCAGGTCGGTGCGGCCGATCAGCTCGCCCAGGCTGCGCACGCCCAGCTTGGCCAGCCACTCGCGGGTTTCTTCGGCGACGAAGGTGAAGAAGTTGATCACCATGTCGACGGTGCCGATGTAGTGGTCCTTGCGCAGCTTGTCGTTCTGGGTGGCTACGCCGGTGGCGCAGTTGTTCAGGTGGCAGATACGCAGGTACTTGCAGCCCAGGGCAATCATCGGTGCGGTGCCGAAGCCGAAGCTCTCGGCGCCGAGGATGGCGGCCTTGATCACGTCCAGGCCGGTTTTCAGGCCACCGTCGGTCTGTACCCGCACCTTGCCGCGCAGGTCGTTGCCGCGCAGGGTCTGGTGGGTTTCGGCAAGGCCGAGTTCCCACGGCGCGCCGGCGTACTTGATGGAGGTCAACGGCGAAGCGCCGGTACCGCCGTCGTAGCCGGAGATGGTGATCAGGTCGGCATAGGCCTTGGCCACGCCTGCAGCGATGGTGCCAACGCCTGCCTCGGCCACCAGCTTGACCGAAACCAGCGCCTGCGGGTTGACCTGCTTGAGGTCGTAGATCAGCTGGGCCAAGTCTTCGATCGAGTAGATGTCGTGGTGCGGCGGTGGCGAGATCAGGGTCACACCCGGTACCGCGTAGCGCAGCTTGGCGATCAGGCCGTTGACCTTGCCGCCTGGCAGCTGGCCACCTTCGCCCGGCTTGGCGCCCTGGGCCACCTTGATCTGCAGCACTTCGGCGTTGACCAGGTATTCCGGGGTGACGCCGAAGCGGCCGGTGGCCACTTGCTTGATCTTGGAGCTGCGCACCGTGCCGTAGCGCGACGGGTCTTCACCGCCCTCGCCGGAGTTCGAGCGCGCGCCGAGGCGGTTCATGGCCTCGGCCAGCGCCTCGTGGGCTTCTGGTGACAATGCGCCCAGCGAGATACCGGCGGAATCGAAGCGCTTGAGGATGGCCTCCAACGGCTCGATCTGCTCGATCGCCAGCGGCTGGTCAGCCACTTTGACCTTGAGCAGGTCGCGGATCATCGACACCGGGCGCTGGTCGACCAGCGAGGTGTATTCCTTGAACTTGGCGTAGTCGCCCTGCTGCACAGCGGCCTGCAGGGTGTTGACCACGTCCGGGTTGTAGGCGTGGTATTCGCCACCGTGGACGAACTTGAGCAGGCCACCTTGCTGGATCGGCTTGCGCGCGCTCCAGGCTTCGGCAGCAAGCAGCTTCTGGTCGCTTTCCAAGTCTTCGAAACGCGCACCCTTGATGCGGCTCGATACACCCTTGAAGCTCAGGCCGACCACGTCTTCGGCCAGGCCGATGGCTTCGAACAGCTGCGCACCGCGGTACGAAGCGATGGTGGAGATGCCCATCTTCGACAGGATCTTCAGCAAGCCCTTGGAGATGCCTTTGCGGTAGTACTTGAACACCTCGTCCAGGTCGCCCAGCACTTCGCCGGTGCGAATCAGGTCGGCCAGCACTTCATAGGCCAGGTACGGGTAAACGGCCGAGGCACCGAAGCCCAGCAGCACGGCAAAGTGGTGCGGGTCACGGGCAGTGGCGGTTTCGACCAGGATGTTGCTGTCGCAACGCAGGCCTTGTTCGGTCAGGCGGTGGTGCACCGCACCCACGGCGAGCGAAGCGTGCACCGGCAATTTGCCCGGGGCGATGTAGCGGTCGCTCAGTACCAGTTGGGTCTTGCCGCCGCGCACCGCTTCTTCAGCCTGGTCGGCGATGTTGCGGATAGCCGCTTCCAGGCCGACACCTTGCTCGTAGTTGAGGTCGATCAGCTGGCGGTCGAAGCCTTCGCGCTCCAGGTTCATCAACGAGCGCCACTTGGCAGGCGAGATCACCGGCGAGCTGAGGATCACTCGCGAAGCGTGCTCCGGCGACTCCTGGAAGATATTGCGCTCGGCGCCCAGGCAGATTTCCAGCGACATGACGATCGCTTCGCGCAGCGGGTCGATCGGCGGGTTGGTCACCTGGGCGAACTGCTGGCGGAAGAAGTCGTACGGCGAACGCACGCGCTGCGACAGCACGGCCATCGGCGTGTCGTCACCCATCGAGCCGACCGCTTCCTGGCCCTGCTCACCCAGCGGGCGCAGTACCTGGTCACGCTCTTCGAAGGTGACCTGGAACATCTTCATGTACTGCTTGAGCTGGTCAGCGTCGTAGCTGGCCGCGCCCTGGTCGTCGGTAAGGGTCGCCTGAATGCGCGTGGCATGCTGACGCAACCAGCGCTTGTACGGGTGGCGCGACTTCAGCCGGTTGTCGATGGCGTCGGTATCGAGGATCTGGCCGGTTTCGGTGTCCACCGCGAAGATCTGGCCCGGGCCGACACGGCCCTTGGCGATCACCTCTTCAGGCTGGTAGCCCCATACGCCGATTTCCGAGGCGATGGTGATGTAGCCGTTGGTGGTGGTTACCCAGCGCGCCGGGCGCAGGCCGTTGCGGTCGAGCAGGCACACCGCGTGGCGGCCTTCGGTCATGACGATACCGGCCGGGCCATCCCACGGCTCCATGTGCATGGAGTTGTATTCGTAGAAGGCGCGCAGGTCGGCGTCCATGGTCTCGACGTTCTGCCAGGCCGGCGGTACCAGCATGCGCACGCCGCGGAACAGGTCGATGCCACCGGTGACCATCAGTTCGAGCATGTTGTCCATGCTCGACGAGTCGGAACCGACGCGGTTGACCAGCGGGCCGAGTTCTTCGAGGTCCGGGATCTGGTCATTGGCAAACTTGGTGCGACGGGCCATGGCCCAGTTGCGGTTGCCGGTGATGGTGTTGATCTCGCCGTTGTGGGCGAGGAAGCGGAACGGCTGCGCCAGCGGCCATTTCGGCAGCGTGTTGGTGGAGAAGCGCTGGTGGAACACGCAGATCGCTGTCTGCAGGCGCGGGTCATCCAGGTCTGGATAGAACGCCGCGAGATCGCGCGGCATCATCAGGCCTTTGTAGATGATGGTCTTGTGCGAGAAGCTGCAGATGTAGTGGTCGGTGTCGTGGGCGTTGGCCACGGACGAGCGACGACGGGCACTGAACAGCTTGATGGCGAATGCCTGATCGCTCAGGCCTTCACCGCCGATGAACACCTGCTCGATCTGCGGCAGGCGCTCCAGGGCCAGGCGACCGAGCACGCTGGTGTCGATCGGGACCTTGCGCCAGCCAACCAGCGTGAGGCCGGCGGCGAGGATTTCGCGGTCCATGTTGGCGCGGGCAGCTTCTGCTTTGACCGGGTCCTGGTTGAAGAACACCATGCCGACGGCGTACTGCTTGGGCAGTTCGACGGCAAAATGCTCCTGGGCCACGGCCCGCAGGAACTGATCGGGCTTCTGCATGAGCAGACCACAACCGTCACCGGTCTTGCCGTCGGCGTTGATACCGCCGCGGTGGGTCATGCACGTCAGCGCCTGCATGGCGGTTTGCAGAAGGTGGTGGCTCGGTTCGCCCGTCATATGGGCGATCAGGCCAAAACCACAGTTGTCCTTGAATTCTTCGGGATGGTACAGACCTGTTTTCATAGACACTTTCTCACCAGGTTCACCTCTCAACGGAGGTAAATCTCTTTTTTAACAACCACTTACCATCCACGCCGATCAAATGCCAGCTTTTTTTGCGGTGGCCATGGAAAACCATTGTTGCACAGCGACAGCGATGCCCACAAATTTTCATGTCTCACCATTGAAAATTTATGTCGCAATTTTGAATGTTTTTGCGCCATGCGCCGTGATATCGGCTTGGCTGGAGTCTGAAGCGTTTCAGCCATGACTGCAAGAGAGGCTTGTGGCCGGCAGTCTGGGACAGAAAAGCCTGCCGCGCTCAGGCGCAGCAGGCTAGACGAAAAGTCAGGATTCGCTCAGCAACTGGGCGGCGGGGTGATGCCGCCCGGCAGGTATCAGCGGGCCGAGGCCAGCTCTTGTTGGACGCTGGCGACGGTACGTGGCCAAGGTTTACCAGCCTGGACCTTCGCTGGCAAGTTCTTGATTGCCGCAACCGCTGCGTCGCGGTTGGCGAAGCTGCCGTAAGTTACGACGTACAGCGGCTTGCCCTGCAGGTTTTTCTTGAAGTAGCGATAGTCGCCACCCTGGGCCTTGACGAACGCCTGGGCCGAGGCTTCAGAGCTGGTACCGAGGATCTGCACCACATAATTGCCCGGTTTCTGGCCTGCATACCAACCCCCACCGGCGCTGCCACTGGCGACTGGTTTTTCGGCAGGTTTGGCGGCCGGCTTGGCACTAGCGACCTGGGTCGGCGCCGGGGCAGGCTTGGCAGGTGCAACCGGTTTAGCAGGCTGGGTTGCAACGGGTTTTGGCGCAGGCGCAACCGGCTGAACCGGGGCACTGGCGATTGGCTGCGCGGGTACCGGGGCCGGGCCAGCCGGCACACCTTGCGGTGGCGCGATGGTGGTCACGGTCGGCGGGTTGCCAGGCTGCAGTGCGGTATTGCCCGCCGGGCTGCCTTCTTCGCCATCACCCATGCCAGCGGCCTGGGCCAGTGGCTCGCGCATCACCGGTTGCGACTGACCTACCAACGGCAGTGGCATCGGCTGGGACGAGCCGGAGAATTCGATGGCCGGGTTGCCATTATTGGCCTGGGCAGCACCTGGCTGGCCTTCACCGAGGGGCAACTGAGCCTGGGCGGCCGGCACCTCGGCAGGTGCCTTGTCGCCTTTCTTGGGCATGAGAACCGCGGCAGCAACGGCGACCACGACCACAGCGGACAGCGCGAGCACGTGTTTCTTAGGCATTTTCAACCCCATGGATGGTCGCTTGGCCGTCGAACGGCTGGCGATCATGGCTTCGATCAAAGTGTCACGGGCAACCTGGTTGATAGTGCCAGGCCAACCGTCGGAGTGCTCATGGATATCGACGATCTGTTCACGGGTGAACACCTCGATGCCCCGGCCGGCGCCATCCAGACGCTGCTCCAGGTACTCGCGGGTCTCTTCTTCGCTGTAGGGGGCGAGTTCGATGACGTGGAAACGTTCTTCCTCGATGCTGAGCTCATCCAACCCGGCAATCAGCGACGATTCGCCGAACAGGAACACGTGCGGGCGCCCTTCCGGAACACCCGCCGCCAGTTCCAGCAACGCTTGGAGTGCCGACTCGTCGAGTTGTTCCGCATCATCCACCAGCAAATACACTTCCTGCCCGGTCAGCGCCAGTTGCACCACCTTGGACAAGATAGCCTGGACCTCAGGCTGGGCGACTTCCAGCGACTGCGCGACCTGGCCAAGCACACTGGCCGCATCGCTGGCGCCACGGGCGGAAACCACCACGCTCTGCACCGACTGCTTGTTGGTGCTGGCCACCAGGGCCTGGCGGAGCAGGGTCTTGCCGCTGCCCAGGGGGCCGGTGACAACCAGCATCAACTGGCTGTAACGCGCCAGGTGATGCAGCTGGCCCAGCACCGGCTTGCGCTGGGCAGGGAAGAACTTGAAACCGGGCACGCGGGGCGCGAACGGATCGTGGCTCAACTGGTAATGGTCGAGAAAGGCCTCATCGGCATGCAAACTGGTCATTGCGCTGTCACAACCTCAAAGCTGGGCCACGATCGCGCGGTAATCCGCCGACAGCGTGGCCTGAAGAATCTCTTTCGGATAGTCGTCGGTGATCACGGCCTCGCCCATCTGGCGCAACAGCACCAGACGCAGACGACCGTCGAGCACCTTCTTGTCGACCGCCATATGCTCCATGAAATGCGCCGGGGTCATTTCCTGTGGTGGCACCACCGGCAAACCTGCGTCCTGCAACAGGCGGATTGCGCGATCACGCTCGGCCTGGTCGATCCAGCCAAGGCGCATGGACATTTCCAGGGCCATCACCGTGCCCGCCGACACGGCTTCGCCATGCAGCCAGACACCGTAGCCCATGTGGGTTTCGATGGCGTGCCCAAAGGTATGCCCAAGGTTCAGGGTCGCCCGCACGCCAGATTCACGCTCGTCGGCGCCGACCACGGCAGCCTTGGCCGCGCAGGAGCGGCTGATGGCTTCGGTCAGGGCCGCAGAATCCAGGGCACGCAGGGCATTCATATTGTCCTCGAGCCAACCGAGGAAAGGCTTGTCGCAGATCAGACCGTACTTGATCACTTCGGCCAGACCTGCGGACAGTTCACGCGCTGGCAGGGTCTTGAGGCTGGTGGTATCGATCAGCACTGCGTTGGGCTGGTAGAAGGCACCGACCATGTTCTTGCCCAACGGGTGGTTGATGCCGGTCTTGCCACCGACCGAGGAATCGACCTGGGACAACAGGGTAGTCGGCACCTGGATGAAATCGACGCCGCGCTGGTAACAGGCTGCGGCAAAGCCGGCCATGTCGCCGATCACGCCGCCACCGAGGGCTACCACCGTGGTGCGGCGGTCGTGTCGCGCGGTGAGCAGGCCATCGAAGATCAGCTGCAGCGTTTCCCAGTTCTTGTAGGCTTCGCCATCCGGCAACACCACGGGCAACACTGAATACGCACCCAGGGTCTTGGCCAGGCGTTCGAGGTACAGAGGCGCGACGGTTTCATTGGAAACGATGGCGACCTGCCGCCCGGCAATATGCGGCGCCAGCAGCTCAGGCTGGTCCAGCAGGCCTTCGCCAATGTAGATCGGGTAGCTACGCTCGCCCAGGTCGACCTTTAGTGTCTGCATGTATCCCCACAATGTACTTGGGTGCGGCGCCGTTTGGGCGACGCACGCGGTAAGTTGAACCTCGCCTCGGCGCTGGTGGCCGAGAATAGTCCCGGCTTATCGGGGCGGCAACTGCTGCAAGCGCTCGAGAATATCGATCACCACCATGCGCGGTGGCCGCTCATCGGTTTCAACGACCAGGTCGGCGATCTCGCGGTAGAGCGGATCGCGGGCTTCGAGCAGGGCGCGAAGGGTCGCTTCTGGGTTGGCGGTGCGCAACAGCGGGCGATTGCGATCGCGTGCGGTACGACCGACCTGCTGCTCCACCGAGGCATGCAGGTAGATGACCCGGCCACCTTGGTACAACGCCTGACGGTTGGCATCACGCATGACCGCGCCGCCACCCGTGGCCAGCACCACGCCGTCGAGCGCGCAGAGCTCGGCGATCATCGCCTGCTCACGGTCACGGAAGCCCGGCTCGCCTTCCTTGTCGAAGATCCACGGGATGTTGGCGCCGCATCGCAGTTCGATTTCCTTGTCGGAATCCTTGAACAGCAGGCGCAGCTCTTTGGCCAAGAGGCGTCCAATGGTGCTTTTACCAGCGCCCATGGGCCCCACAAGTATCAAATTTCGCACAGAATCAACGACTCACAGCAATCGCCTGGTCACTCATGATACGCGGAGTCAGGAAGACCAGCAGCTCGGATTTTTTCTCTTGTAATACATCGCGTCGAAACAGCCGCCCAACATACGGCAGATCGCCGAAAAATGGCACCTTGTCGACCACATTGTTTTGCGTGGTCGAGTAGACGCCACCGATCACGATCGTCTCGCCGTCGGCCACGCGAACCTTGGCATTGACCTCGTTCTTGCGGATCGGCGGTACGTTGTTCAAGGCATTGACGTAGTCAGGCTCGTCCTTGGTCACCCTGACGGTCATGATGACCTTGTTGTCCGGGGTGATTTGCGGGGTGACTTCGAGCGACAGCGAAGCCTCGCGAAACGACACCGAAGTGGCGCCGCTCTTGCTGGTTTCCTGGTAAGGCACTTCAGTGCCCTTGAGGATCCTGGCGGTTTCCTTGTCGGCCGTGACCACCTTCGGCTGCGAGATGATTTCGCCATTGCCGCTCTTCTCCATGGCACTGAGTTCAAGGTCGAGCAAGATGCCCCCGCGCAGCACACCCAGGCCCACACTGGAGCCGGCACGCTCCACGCCAAGGTCGACGAACAGCTCCTTGCCTGGCCGCACGCGCTCATCGTACAAAGGCCCACCCCAACGCACCCCTAGGCTCTTTTCGTAATCGACGCTGGCCTCGACAATACGCGCCTCGATCGCCACCTGGCGCACCGGCACATCCAGCTGCGCCACCAGTTGGCGTAGCTCGTCCAGGCGATCGGCGGGTTGGTAGGCCACCAGGGTGTTGGTGCGCGCATCGACGCTCAAACTGCCTCGCCCGGTCAGGATGCCGTCGTCCGCCAGTGTCGCCAGCAGCAGTTGCGCGAGCGCTGAAGCTTCGGCGTGATGGATCGGCATCAGCTCACGCTGCAGGGGTTGCAACTGGGCATCCAGCACCTGGCCCATGCGGGCGTCGAGCGACTGCCCGGCAAGCTCGGCCGCAGGCGCCACCAGCAGCACATTACCCTCTTCGCGACGGGCCAGGCCCTTGCTGCGCAGCACCAGATCAAGCGCCTGGTCCCAGGGCACATCCTGAAGCCGCAGGGTGATATTGCCCTGCACCGCGTCGCTGGCGACCAGGTTCACACCGGCGTAGTCCGCCAGCACCTGCAACACCGCGCGCACCTGAACATCCTGAAAGTTCAGCGACAGCGGCTCACCCCGGTAGGGCGTTGCCGACGCTAGCGGGATCGCCAAGACCCACGCCACCATCCATTTCCAGAGCTTCTTCATGCGGGTCCGGGACCTCCTTGTCCAGGGCTTTTCGGAGCGTGAGTATCGCGGTGCGTTCTTGCCAGGCACTGGCCATGAACCAACGTTCGCGCACTTCGACCTGCCGCTCGTCGACACGCACCACAACACCTTCATCGCGCCCTAGCCGATCACCTGGGCGCACGCGATACAGCCGCCCTGCGGACAGCAGCAGGGCTTCCTGCGCTGTGCCACGTGCCAGGCTGCCGACCATTTCCAACTGTGCCAAGGGCACGCCGCGCAGTTCGCCGGGCGGCATTCGCGCCGCACCAGAGGCGAACGGGTCGAGCAAAGGCGGCATGGCCGCTGCCCTGGCGGGCAAATCCGCCAGTGACGCGGGCGCCGGAGGCGCCGCATCGGCATGGTAGGCATGAACCCTCAGGCGCAAGCGCAACACGGTAGGCCGCCCCTCGGCTTGATGCAGGCTCATGTCTTCGACGCGCAGCAGCCGCGCCTGGCCCAGCCAGTCATCCAGCCAAAGGCGCAACGCCGTGTATCGCCCCACCACGTGCACATCCAGGGGGGTGGTTCGGTAATCGGCCTGGCTCACTTCGTCATGTATGTCTAGCCGCTCGAACAACAGGCCATATTCATGCCCCGAGGCCGCCAGGGCATCGAGCAAGTCACTCATGCGCTGCCCTGCCGAAAGCTGCCACAGGGCGAGCTGCAATGCCTGCCGCGCGGCAGCCAGAGAACCCTCTGCGCGCGCCAGCTCAACTACCTGCGCCGCCTTGGCCGCATGTGCCTCATTCAACTGCTTATGCTGCGCAGTTACCTGCGCTTGAGCCTGCCGTAGCTCCGGCAGGCGGACTGCACACCCTAGCGCCAACACCAGCACACCCAGCAGGAACGAAGCGCCCCACCGGAAGCGGCGGGACCGCTCGACCCTTGCTTGCCAACGCATCCACCACGCTGCACTCACGACCAGAACGCCGACACGCGCGCAGTCAGGACGAACTCGTCACCCGAAGGCAGGTGCTTCACATGCTTGAGTGCCAGGCCTTGCAACACTGCGGAGCGTTCGAGGTCGCGCATGAACTGGGCGACCACGGCGCCGGATGCGGCCACACCGGTGACGTGCAAACGGCCGTGCGCAAGCGTTAGCTCAGTGAGCTGCAAGCCTGCGGGCAACGCGGCCTCCACATCTGCGAGCAAGGCAGGCAGTACCCCCTGATCGGCCCTCAGGCGGGCCAGGGCCGCAACCTGCGCCTGGGTGGCATCGTGGTCGGCACGCACGTCGGTGTGCTGCTCCAGCTGCTTGCCCAGCAGCGCCAGCGCAGACTGGTGGCTGGCATTGCTCGTCGCTTGCTGCTGGGCGCGCTGGCGTGCCAGTTGGTCAATCAGCATCACGCAACAAAGCGCCAGGATTGCACTGCCAAGCAACATCCACTGGAAGCGCCGAAGCATCGAGCGGCGCTGCCGCTCGCGCCAAGGTAATAGGTTCAGACGCATCATGGGCGCATGCCCCCTGAGGCCAAGGCGCATGCCAGCAGCATGCCGCCGTCTTCCGGCGCCAGCCCCGCACGCAGCGGCAGTTGCCGACAGGGCAGGTTCACCGCTTCACTCAGGCCTTCAAGCCACCCCTGCTCAATCACCGAGCTGCTGACGACCAGCAAGCACTTCAGCTGGGCTTCGCCCGCCAAATGCGCATGCAATTGGGCAGGCATTTGCCCGAGGTGCAACTCGCGGCGCTGCGCTGGCACGCCCTGTTGCCAGCAATGCAACGTCGCACCTTGCGCCTCCAGGCGTAACAAGGCCGAGCCCGCAAGCTCGCTCTGCGGCAACATTCGCTGCAACGCGACGCTGTCGACTTCCATCACCTCCAGCTGCAGCCCGGCGGCATCAAGCAGGGCTTCAATCGGCTCCAATGAGCGCTGGCGACAGGCAGCCACCATGACATCCAGGCAGCCGGCCTGGTCCTTGGAAGGGCCAAGCACCTGAAAGTCCAAGGCCAGATCCTCCAGCGCAAAGGGGAACAGGCGATCGGCATCGGCCAGCAACTGCGCTTCCATGTCCGCCTCACTCTGGCCTGCCGGTAACTGGCAAGGCTTGCAGATCACCTGATTTGCCGGCAGCGCTAGCGCAGCCCGCCGCTGCCGAATGCCGCTGCGCCTGCAGGCACGCTGCAAGGCACCTACCACGCGCACAGGGTCGCTTGCCCAGTCACCGCCACTGTAGGGTTCATACGGTTCGTGCGCCCAGGCCGCGACCTGGCAACGCCCATTGCGCTGCCGCAGCTGCACAACCCGAACCGAATCGGAGGCAATTTCCACCCCCATCAATGAACCGGCATCCATGCCGAAACGTCCAAGCATCACTGCTCCTTTGCTGTATGCCGCAAACCCGCGTCAACACTAGGCCTGCGCGGCCGAACGGATCGACGGGCCGCCTGGCCGGTCACCCGGCGAGGCGAAAAAATGCTTATAATGCCCAGCGTTTTTGGTCCGCTGGACCCGTACGCAATTCACTTATCAACCTGGACGCCCAAAAGCCTTGATACGTCTGCTGAAGTTCTTCTGGTGGTCTTCCGTCGCAGTCATTAGCGCGCTCGTACTCGGTGTGAGCGGTGCGTTTCTGTATCTTAGCCCTAGCCTGCCCTCGGTCGAGTCACTCAGAAGCATCCAGTTGCAGATCCCCCTCAGGGTGTACAGCAGCGACGGCAAGCTGATTGCCGAGTTCGGCGAAATGCGCCGCTCGCCGATCCGCTTCGCGGAAATCCCCCCACAATTTATCCAGGCGCTTCTGTCAGCCGAGGACGACAACTTCCTCAATCACTATGGCGTCGACCCCAGCAGCCTGATGCGCGCGGCCACTCAGTTGGTCAAAACCGGTCATATCCAGACCGGTGGCAGCACCATCACGATGCAGGTGGCGAAGAACTTCTTCCTGACCAGCGAACGCAGCTTCTCGCGCAAGACCAACGAAATCCTCCTGGCCTTGCAGATCGAACGTGAGCTGACCAAGGACGAAATCCTCGAGCTGTACGTGAACAAGATCTACCTGGGCAACCGGGCGTACGGCATCGATGCGGCCGCACAGGTCTACTACGGCAAGTCGATCCGCGACGTGAGCCTGGCGCAGATGGCAATGATCGCCGGCCTGCCCAAGGCTCCTTCGCGCTTCAACCCGCTGGCCAACCCGGTGCGCGCCAAAGAGCGCCGCGACTGGATCCTGGGCCGCATGTACAAGCTCGGCAAGATTGACCAGGCCAGCTACCAGACCGCCCTGGCCGAACCGCTCAACGCCAGCTACCACGTGCCGACCCCCGAGGTGAACGCCCCGTACATCGCTGAAATGGCCCGCGCCGAGATGGTCGGCCGCTATGGCAGCGATGCCTACACCGAAGGCTTCCGTGTCACCACGACCGTGCCGAGCGACATGCAGGAGATGGCCAACAAAGCCATTCTCGGCGGCCTTTCCGACTACGACGAACGCCACGGCTACCGCGGCCCCGATGCGCGCTTCCCGGGCAAGACCCACGCAGCCTGGCTGCTGGAGCTGGGCAAGCAGCGCACCCTGGGCGGCCTTGAGCCGGCCATCGTCACCCAGGTCGACAAGGCCGGGCTTACGGTGCTGACCCGTAGCGGCCAAGAAGAAACCGTCGCCTGGGACACCATGAAGTGGGCGCGCCCGTTCCTCAATAGCAACTCCCAGGGCCGCACACCGCAGAGCCCGGCAGATGTTGCACAGGTCGGCGACCTGGTGCGCCTGCAACGCCTGGATGACGGCACGCTCAAGTTCAGCCAGGTGCCGGGCGCACAGAGCGCGCTGGTCACCCTCGACCCTTACAACGGCGCTATCCGTGCCCTGGTCGGCGGCTTCTCGTTCGAGCAGAGCAACTACAACCGCGCCATGCAGGCCAAGCGCCAACCCGGTTCGAGCTTCAAGCCTTTCATCTATAGCGCGGCACTGGACAGCGGCTACACCGCCGCCAGCCTGGTCAACGATGCGCCGATCGTGTTCGTCGACGAGTACCTGGACAAGGTCTGGCGACCGAAGAACGACACCAACACCTTCCTCGGCCCGATCCGCATGCGCGAGGCGCTGTACAAGTCGCGCAACCTGGTATCGATCCGCCTGCTGCAGGCAATGGGCGTGGACCGCACCATCGACTACATCGCCAAGTTCGGCTTCAACAAGCAGGACCTGCCCCGCAACCTGTCGCTGGCACTGGGCACGGCTACCCTGACCCCGATGGAGATCGCCACTGGCTGGAGCACTTTTGCCAACGGCGGCTACAAGATCACCCCCTACCTGATCGATCGCATCGAGAGCCGCAACGGCGAGACACTGTTCACCGCCAACCCGGCCCGTGTACCTCAAGGTGCCGAGGACCAGGCCGGCCTTGCCGCGCCTGAACAGCCGATCAGCACCGTAGCGATGCCGGGCGAGGCGCCAGCCGCCTTTGGCCAGGTCACACCGGCGCCACAAGTGCCGGCAGTGGCTGAGCAGATCATCGACGGGCGCACCAGCTACATCCTCACCAGCATGCTGCAGGACGTGATCAAACGCGGCACCGGCCGCCGTGCACTGGCCCTGGGCCGCACCGACCTGGCGGGCAAGACCGGTACCACCAACGAGTCCAAGGATGCCTGGTTCTCCGGCTACAACGCCGATTACGTGACCACGGTATGGGTCGGTTTCGACCAACCCGAAACCCTGGGCCGTCGTGAATACGGTGGCACAGCGGCACTGCCGATCTGGATGAGCTTCATGGGCGCCGCGCTCAAGGACAAGCCCAACCACGCCCCTGCGGAGCCGGAAGGCATCCTCAGCCTGCGGGTTGACCCGGTCAGCGGTCGCGCCGCCTCGCCGAGCACGCCCAACGCCTATTTCGAGCTGTTCAAGGCTGAAGACTCGCCGCCGTCGGTGGATGAGCTGGGCAACGGTGCGGCACCGGGCAGCCCGCTGCCGGCAGATGAAGCGGCGCCGATGGATCTGTTCTAAAAGCGCAGTGCTGTCTTGAGGTTTGAGTGGGCGCGTAAATCGAGCGCCGCCCGCGCGGCGCCCGATTTCGCAGCCGACAAAAGTGTGGTGACGAATCCCACTGCCCCTACGCCTCCAAGACAAAAAAAGCCCCGACTCTCACGAGCCGGGGCTTTCTTGTGTGGCTACGACCAGAATCAGCCGTTGAACACTTCATCCACGCTGTTCAGCGGGTAGTGCTTCGGATACGGCAGAGTCGCCACGCCGGATTCGATGGCTGCCTTGGCAACGGCATCGGAAACGACGGTGATCAGACGGGCATCCAGAGGCTTCGGAATGATGTACTCACGGCCGAACTCCAGGCCTTCGACGCCGTAGGCTTCGCAGACTTCCTTCGGCACCGGCAGCTTGGCCAGGTCTTTCAGGGCGATGGCGGCGGCGATCTTCATTTCTTCGTTGATGCGCTTGGCGCGAACGTCCAGGGCACCACGGAAGATGAACGGGAAGCCCAGTACGTTGTTGACCTGGTTCGGGTAGTCGGAACGACCGGTGGCCATGATCACATCGTTGCGAGTGGCGTGAGCCAGCTCTGGCGAGATTTCCGGATCGGGGTTCGAGCAGGCGAACACGATCGGGTTGGCCGCCATCGACTTCAGGCCTTCTGCGCTCAGCAGGTTCGGGCCGGACAGGCCAACGAACACGTCGGCACCGTTCAGGGCGTCAGCCAGGGTGCGCTTGTCGGTCGCGTGGGCGAACTGCGCCTTGTACTGGTTCAGGTCGTCGCGGCCAGCGTGAATCACGCCGCTGCGGTCGATCATGTAGATGTTTTCGACCTTGGCACCCATGCTGACCAGCAGCTTCATGCACGAGATGGCGGCAGCGCCGGCACCCAGGCAGACGATCTTGGCTTCTTCCAGTTTCTTGCCGGCGATTTCCAGGGCGTTGATCATGCCGGCGGCGGTAACGATCGCGGTGCCGTGCTGGTCATCGTGGAAGACCGGGATGTCGCACTGTTCGATCAGGGTGCGCTCGATTTCGAAGCACTCGGGTGCCTTGATGTCTTCGAGGTTGATGCCACCAAAAGTGATCGAGATGCGGCGAACGGTGTCGATGAAGGCTTGCGGGCTCTCCGACTCGACTTCGATGTCGAACACATCGATACCGGCGAAACGCTTGAACAGAACACCCTTGCCTTCCATGACCGGCTTCGAGGCCAGTGGGCCCAGGTCACCCAGACCGAGGATGGCGGTACCATCAGAGATCACCGCAACCAGGTTGCCCTTGCCGGTGTACTTGTAGGCCAGCTCTGGATCACGGCCGATTTCGCGCACGGGTTCGGCAACACCTGGGCTGTAAGCCAGGGCGAGGTCGCGGGCGGTGGCGGTGGGCTTGGAGAGCTCGACGCTCAGTTTCCCCGGACGAGGTTGAGCGTGGTATTCGAGAGCGGCGGTTTTCAGGTCTGACATGGTGGGCATTCCGCTATTTACTGTTCTGACGGACCGCCGAGGATACGCAAAGAGCCGGGGAGTCACAAGACTGGTCGGTCACTTGTGTCAAGGCCTTTAGCCTACGACTTTACGCTATAACCCACGGGGCATAAGACTGACAGTGTGTACAATCCAATAGCGAAATGTCTACATCTTTTCAGCCTGAAATGCGTTCCAACATGCTCGGATCGGTCAATGGCAGCACCCAGCGTCGCTGCCCAGGCTGTAGGCCGCCCTTGCGGGAACGATCCAGCACCCAGCCACGTGCCTCGACCTGGCGTCCTTTGAGGTTATCGAAGAAGCTGGGCGGGAAGTTGCGTTGCAGACGAGCGGGAACCTGCAGCACCACGGTGGAATCCAGCGTCAGCCAGACGCCGCCGCGATTACGCTCGACACCTTGAATGCGGCCACCGATGACAGCGAAGCCGGACTGCCGGACATCCCTCGCGCGCACCACCGGCGAACTGCGCCACAGGCCGATACCCGCCTTGCGCGCGACTTGCTCGGCCAGTTGCTGGCAACCCACCAAGCGCACATTGGGGGCAACGGCGACGCGGTAGCCAAGCCCCTCGCTGAGCAGCTGTGCTTCAAGATTGTTGCCATTGCGGCCGTAGATATGTGCCAGCGTGCGGCCGTATTTGTCTTTGGCCTCGGCACCCGGCACCAGCCCGACACGCCCGTCGCTGGCCTTGACCAAGGCCTGCAGGCGCCGCTTGGCGGCCTCGGCATAGGGCTCGCTGGTGCGCCCCTTGCGCCCGATCTCCGGGGCATTGATGCCGATCATGCGTACACTGCGGCCATCGGTCAGGCGCAAGGTATCGCCATCCACCACCTGCCGCACCGCCACGGGCTGCGGGTTGGCCGGCAGCGGGCAGAACGCCAGGGCCGGCAAATGCCAGATCGCGGCCACAAAAAAAGCGCCCACAAGGGGCGCTTTTTTTTGCAACAGCGCGAAACCCGAGGGATTCGCCATGCGCATTATTACTTCTTGGCACCGAACATGCCGAAGCGATCGGCAAACTTCTGTACGCGACCACCGGTGTCCAGGACTTTCTGCTTACCGGTGTAGAACGGGTGGCACAGGTTGCAAACGTCGATCGCCAGGGTGCTACCCAGGGTCGAACGGCTTTCAAACTTGTTGCCGCAGCTGCAGGTGACTGCAACTACTTCGTAGTTCGGATGAATATTTGCTTTCATGGTCACTTCCTCGAGCTGCGTGCCGCCACCCAACACCAATTGTTGAATACCGCACGTAATTAGGCGGCGAATAATACCAGAGCCCAGCTTCAGCGCAAGTTGTCGCTTGCACCGACTGTCGTCTGCTAGGCTCGCCAGTCTTTGAAACGCCCTTGCGAGACCTTCCGCGTGTCCGATGTCATCCTGCGCCTTGCCCTGCCCTCCCCGCTGCGTCGCCTTTTCGACTACAGGGCACCGGCGAGCATGGCGCGCCAGCCCCTCACGCCCGGCATGCGCATTCGCGTGCCCTTCGGGCGCCGCGAGATGATCGGGGTGCTGGTGGAAGTGTGCGACCAGAGCGAAGTGCCCGCCGACAAGCTCAAACCGGCCACCGCACTGCTGGACCCGGTGTCGCCGCTGCCACCCGCCTTGTTCAAGCTGTGCTTATGGACCGCCCAGTACTACCAGCACAGCCTGGGCGACACCCTGAACTGGGCGTTGCCGACGTTGCTGCGCCAGGGTGAACCGGCAGAGATGCGCCAGGAACGGTTCTGGCATGTGGCCGCTGATGCCCGCCACGATGACCCGCGTATCGCCCGCGCCCCACGCCAGCGCGATGCGCTGAAGACTCTGGCGCAGCATCCACACGGCGTGGCGCACAGCCTTCTGGGCAAGCTCAACCTGAACAAGGACAGCCTCGACCTGCTGCTGGCCAAGGAACTGGTCACGGTCGAAGTTCGCCGCCACTTGCCGACCCCGCGCCACGAGCACTGGCTGGCGCAGCCCGAACTGCCGCTCAATGAAGAACAGCGCAACGCCTTCGACGCGGTATGCACGGGGTTCGGCAGTTTCAATGCCTTCCTTCTGGCCGGGGTGACCGGCAGCGGCAAGACCGAGGTCTACCTGCAGCTGATCCGCGAAACACTCGAGGCCGGCAAGCAGGCACTGGTACTGATCCCGGAAATCAACCTGGGCCCGCAGACCCTCGCGCGCTTCGAGCAGCGCTTCAACGCCCGCATTGCCTTGTTGCACTCGGCCGTCGGCGACCGCGAACGCTTGGATGCCTGGCTGGCCGCCCGTGATGGCGAGGCAGACATCATCATCGGTACCCGCTCGGCGCTGTTCACGCCGATGAAAAACCCCGGCCTGATCATCATCGACGAAGAACACGACGGCTCTTATAAGCAGCAGGAAGGCCTGCGCTACCACGCCCGCGACCTGGCCTTGGTGCGCGCCCACCAGGAGAACATCCCGATCCTGCTCGGCTCGGCCACGCCTTCGCTGGAGACCCTGCACAACGCCCAGACCGGCCGTTACACCTTGCTGCGCATGAACCACCGCGCCGGCGGCGCCCGCCCGCCGCGCATGCTGCGCCTGGATGTGAAAAGCCTGCCACTGGACAGCGGCATCAGCGGCCCGTTGCAGCAGGCCATCCGCCAAACCCTGGAAGCGGGCCAGCAAGTGCTGGTGTTCCTCAACCGCCGCGGCTTTGCCCCGACGTTGCTGTGCCACGATTGCGGCTGGTTGTCCGAATGCCCTCGCTGCGATGCACGCATGACCGTGCACCAACGTTCCGGCGTGCTGCGCTGCCACCACTGCGGCTATGACGAACGCCTGCCGCACCAGTGCCCGCAGTGCAACCACGTCGACCTGCGCCCGGTGGGCGCGGGCACCGAACGGGCCGAAGAGCGCCTCAAGGTGCTGTTCCCGGACTACCCGATCCTGCGCGTAGACCGTGACAGCACGGCGCGCAAAGACGCCATGCACAACCTGTTCGGCACCATCCAGCGCGGCCAGCCGAGCATCCTGGTGGGCACCCAGATGCTCGCCAAGGGGCACCACTTCCCACGGGTGACCCTGGTGGCCATCCTTGACGCCGACGGCGGGCTGTTCTCGGGCGATTTCCGCGCCAGCGAGCGCATGGCGCAATTGATCGTGCAGGTGGCCGGGCGCGCCGGGCGTGCAGAAGAGCCCGGCAAGGTCATCATCCAGACCCATCTGGCCGACCACCCGTTGCTGGTACAGCTGACCGAACAAGGCTATTTCGCCTTCGCCGAACAGGCCCTGGACGAGCGCCGCGCGGCCGGCCTGCCGCCCTTTTCGCACCTCGCCCTGCTGCGCGCCGAGGCGCACAAACCGGGCCAGGCCGAGGGTTTTCTCGACGAAGCCTGCAGCGCGGCAGAGCGCCTGGTGACCGAACAGCAGCTCCCAGGCATTGAACTGTTGGGCCCCGTACCGGCTCCGATGGAGCGCCGAGCGGGCCGCTTCCGCGCCCAACTGTTGATACAGGCCAATACCCGGGCACCTCTGCATCGACTGATCAGTGCCTGGTTGCTAGTGTTGGAGCAGATGCCGAGCGGCCGGCAGGTTCGCTGGTCCCTGGATGTGGACCCGGTAGACCTTTACTGACAGCCCGAACCTTGGCAAAGGTTGGCAACCCGCTCTCGGCAACGGATAATGCCCAGTTTTTCCACCTGCGCATCGAAGCGCTCCACCGCGCTTGCGGTCGAAAAGAGAACCCCATGAAAGACACCATTCGCCAGCTGATCCAGCAAGCCCTCACCCAACTCGTCACCGACGGTGTGCTGCCTGAAGGGCTGTCGCCGGCGATCCAGGTGGAAAACGCCCGGGACAAGACCCACGGCGATTTCGCCAGCAACATCGCGATGATGCTGGCCAAACCGGCCGGCATGAAGCCACGCGACCTGGCAGAAAAGCTGATCACCGCGCTGCCGGCCAGTGACGACATCAGCAAGGTTGAGATCGCCGGCCCGGGCTTCCTGAACTTCTTCCAGAACACCAATGCCCTGGCCAACCGCCTGGACGCCGCCCTGGCCGACGACCACCTGGGTGTGCGCAAGGCCGGTGCCAGCGAGAAGGTGGTGATCGACCTGTCGGCACCCAACCTGGCCAAGGAGATGCACGTCGGCCACCTGCGCTCGACCATCATCGGCGACAGCGTCGCACGGGTACTGGAGTTTCTTGGCGACCAGGTCGTGCGCCAGAACCACGTGGGCGACTGGGGTACCCAGTTCGGCATGCTGATGGCCTACCTGCAGGAAAACCCGATCACCAGCGACGAGCTGTCGGACCTGGAGAACTTCTATCGTGCGGCGAAGAAGCGCTTCGATGAATCCGAAGAATTCGCCACCCGTGCCCGTGGCCTGGTGGTCAAGCTGCAGGCCGGTGACCCTGAGTGCCTGGCGCTGTGGACCCGCTTCAAGGACATTTCGCTGTCCCACTGCCAGAAAACCTACGAGCTGCTCAACGTCAAACTGACCATGGCCGACGTCATGGGCGAAAGCGCCTACAACGACGACCTGGCCAACGTGGTCGCCGACCTCAAGGCCAAGGGTCTGCTGGTCGAGGACCAGGGCGCGCAGTGCGTGTTCCTCGAAGAATTCAAGAACAGCGAAGGCGAGCCCCTGCCGGTGATCGTGCAGAAGGCCGACGGTGGCTACCTGTACGCCACCACTGACCTGGCGGCGGTGCGTTACCGCAGCAATGTGCTCAAGGCCGACCGCGCCCTGTACTTTGTCGACCAGCGCCAGGCCCTGCACTTCAACCAGGTGTTCGAAGTGGCGCGCCGCGCCGGCTTCGTCGGCCACCCGATGCAGATGGAGCACATGGGCTTCGGCACCATGAACGGCGCCGATGGCCGCCCGTTCAAGACCCGCGACGGCGGCACCGTGAAGCTGATCGACCTGCTCACCGAGGCCAAGGAGCGTGCGTACGCCCTGGTCAAGGAGAAGAACCCGAGCCTGTCCGAAGACGAACTGCGCCACATCGGTGAAGTGGTCGGCATCGGCGCGGTCAAGTATGCCGACCTGTCCAAGCACCGGACCAGCGACTACAGCTTCAACTTCGAGCTGATGCTCAACTTCGAAGGCAATACCGCGCCTTACCTGCTGTATGCCTACACCCGCGTGGCGGGCGTGTTCCGCAAGCTGGGCAAGGGCTTCGACGAGGTCGATGGCCAGATCGTGCTGCAGGCCGAGAAGGAACAGGACCTTGCCGCGCGCCTGGCGCAGTTTGGCGAAGTGCTCAACAGCGTGGCCGACAAGGGCACTCCGCACGTGCTGTGCAGCTACCTGTACGACCTGGCGGGCCTGTTCTCGAGCTTCTACGAGAACTGTCCGATCCTCGCTGCCGACACCCCAGAGCAGCAACAAAGCCGCCTGCGCCTGGCCGCACTGACCGGTCGCACCCTCAAGCAAGGTCTGGAACTGCTCGGCCTGGAAACCCTGGAGCGCATGTAAGTTGGCTGCCAAGAAAAAACCTGCTCCAAAGCGCGGCGCCAGCCGCCAACAGGCGCCGGCCAAACAGCCGATTCCCGGCTGGGTATGGCTGGCGGTCGGGCTGACCGTAGGCGCGTTCATCGTCTTTCTGATGAAGCTGGAACCGGGTGGCGGTGACATTACGCGCACCAAGCCGGAGCAGCAGAAACCGGAAAAGGCCGCCGAAGCCAGCAAGACCACAGCGACCACCCCGCAGCAGCCGGTGAAGCCGAAGTACGACTTCTACACCCTGCTGCCGGAGTCCGAAGTCATCGTGCCGCCGGAAGCGGTACCCGAGAAAACCCCACCGGTACCGGCCCAGCCGGTGACACCGGTTACCCCGGCGGAAGCGGCGAAGATCGACACGGCGCGGGCCCAGGCTGCACTGCTGGGCCAGACGCCACCCCCTGCACCGCCGGTGATCAAGCCAGCGGCGACCACCCAGTTCTTCCTGCAGGCCGGCTCGTTCCGCAAGCAGGCTGACGCCGACAAGGTCCGCGCGCAGATCATTCTGCTGGGCCAGTCGGTGAAGGTGGAGTCGGGCACGGTCAAGGACGAGACCTGGTACCGCGTGCTGGTCGGGCCGTTCAGCAATCGTGAACAGCTGACCGGGGCGCAGAAGCAGCTTGCCGGCGCTGGCTTCAGCAACCTGCTGTTGCAACAGCGCCAGACCCGCCAGTAACCAGAAGGCCTTGCCGCAGTGATGCGCCAAGGCCTTTTTCTTACCCTTTTTTCGTACGCTCAGCGCCGGTCGCTGTTGGCTTCGGAGATCTGGCTGTTCAGGGTCCAGAAGTCGTACAGCACGCCGACCAGGAACAGGCCACCGGTAAAGAAGTAGATGATCGCGGTGACCCATTTACCTTGGTACAGGCGATGCACGCCGAAGATGCCCAGGAACGTCAGCAGAATCCAGGCGATGTTGTAGTCGATTCGGCCGGCCCGGAAGCGCAAGTCAGCCTCGCGGTCCATCGCGGGAATCAGGAACAGGTCGATCAGCCAACCGATGCCCAACAAGCCCAGGGTGAAGAACCAAAGGGTGCCGGTGATCGGCTTGCCATAGTAGAAGCGGTGCGAGCCGGTGAAGCCAAAAATCCACAACAGGTAACCGATGACCTTGCTGTGGGTGTCGTGAAGCGGTTCACTCTGTTGATAACTGTTCATTCATAGCCCTCGTGGGTTATCCGAAAATTTTCTAAGAAAAAATGTGACTTTCTCGTTGCTGGCCGACGTATGGCACCCTGCCAATCGACCAACGGATCAAAAATTGATCAAAAAGCTGTTATAAAGTTGCGCGCCCAACACATAACTATTCATAAAGAGCTTCATCTATGCCGCCTTTACTCAAGACATGGCTGACCCTCTGTCTATTATTACCCTTGGCCGCCCACGCCACCAATCGTGAGCAACGTCTTCCCAATGGTTTCACCGGCTATACCACCAATGCCTCGGTGAAACACGCGCCGGCCAAGCACACCACGCTGCGCGCGCGCCCGAACAATGCCGCCAGCAGCCGCAGCGCGCCGGTGGCTGCCATGTCGCCGAAGCAGAGCAGCGATGTGCTCAGCCGCGCGGTCAATGTGCTCGGTACGCCCTATGTCTGGGGCGGCAGCAGCCCGAAGAAGGGCTTCGACTGCAGCGGGCTGGTCAAATACGCCTTCAACGACGTGGCCGACGTCGACCTGCCGCGCACCTCCAATGCTATGGCCCAAGGCCACGGCGTGAAGGTAGCCAAGGGCGACCTCAAGCCGGGTGATCTGATCTTCTTCAACATCAAGAGCCGCCGGGTGAACCACGTTGCCATCTACCTGGGCAACGATCGCTTCATCCATGCACCGCGCCGCGGCAAGCGGGTGAGCATCGACAACCTGAGCAAGCCTTACTGGCAGAAGCACTATGTCGTGGCCAAGCGCGTATTGCCGAAAGAGCAGCAACTGGCGTTGGCCAAGCGCTGATCAAGCTTTGTGTGTATGTGTAGGAGCGGCCTTGCGTCGCGAAAGGGCCGCAGCGCGGCCCCGACGATCTTTGATGCGAAGCTGAAAACCTGGGGCCGCGCTGCGGCCCTTTCGCGACGCAAGGCCGCTCCTACAAGGTTTCGGTCAATCCTTTAGCGTGCAGCTCACGCAACGCCGCCTCCATCGTCCGCATGCCCGCCGCGGCTCCCGACTGCATCACCGACTGCAACTGCGCCAGCCGCCCCTCACGGATCAGGTTACGCACCGCCGTGTTGGCCACCAGCACTTCCCGCGCCGCAACACGGCCGCCGCCCACGCGCTTGACCAGCACCTGCGCCACCACCACCCGCAACGACTCGGCCAGCATCGCCCGCACCAGTGGCTTTTCCTCGGCAGCAAAGACCTCGACCAATCGGTCGATGCTATTGATGGCCGAACGGGTGTGCACCGTCGCCAGCACCAGGTGCCCCGTCTCCGCCGCCCGCAACGCCAGGCGTATGGTCTGCAGATCACGCAACTCACCAATCACGATCACATCCGGGTCCTGACGCAGCGCACTGCGCAGCCCCTGAGCGAACCCGCCACAATGGCGGCCAATTTCGCGCTGATTGACCAGGCTGCGCTGGCTGCTGTGGATAACTTCGATAGGGTCTTCCAGCGTGATGATATGCACAGGCCGTTCGCGGTTGAGTTGATCGAGCAGCGCCGCCAAGGTGCTGGACTTGCCGCTGCCGGTTGGCCCGCCCACCAGAACCAGGCCATCGGTACACTGCGCAACAGCTAGAAACACTTCGCCCAGGTCGAGTTCATCGAGCGTCGCTATGCGTTTCGGGATCACGCGAAAGGTTGCCGCCAGGCCGTTCAACTGGCGAAACAGGTTCAGGCGAAAGCGGCCCAGCGCTGGCAGTTGCAACGCGACGTCCAGCTCATCACCCTGTGCCCATTGCTGGCACTGCTCATCCGCCAGCAAGGGTGTCATCGCATCGCTCAGGGCCGCCGACAGCAGTGGCGGCGCGTCCATGCGTTGCAGCTCGCCATCAAGGCGCAGCATCGGTACCTGGCCTGCAGCCAGGTGCAGGTCCGAAGCCCCCGCTTCCACGGCACGGGCCAACAGGTCGGTCACATCCATGAGACTCCCCAAAGGCGATCAAGCAGGTAGAATGCCGCAGACCCTATCGCCGCCGGCATCGATCCATGTCCACCATAGCAGACAACCTATCCGCCCTCGCCGCCCGCATCGCCAGCGCCGCACAGGCCGCCGGGCGGGACCCGGCCAGCATCCAGTTGCTGGCGGTGAGCAAGACCAAGCCCGCCAGCGCTATCCGTGAAATCCACGCCGCAGGCGTGCGCGATGTCGGCGAGAACTACCTGCAGGAAGCGCTGACCAAGCAGCAGGCATTGGGCGACTTGCCCTTGATCTGGCACTTCATCGGCCCCATTCAGTCGAACAAGACCAAAGCCATTGCCGAGCATTTCGACTGGGTGCATTCCGTGGACCGCCTGAAGATCGCCCAACGCCTCTCGGCGCAGCGCCCTGCCGCACTGGGGCCGCTGAACATCTGCCTGCAGGTGAATGTCAGTGGCGAAGACAGCAAGTCCGGCTGCGCCCCTGCCGACCTTCCGGCATTGGCCAAGGCGGTTGCCAGCCTGCCCAATCTGCGCCTGCGTGGGCTGATGGCGATCCCTGAACCTAGCGATGAGCGTGCCGTGCAGGAGGCCGCGTTCGCCACCCTGCGCGAGCTTCAGCAAGGTCTGGACCTTGGCCTGGACACCTTGTCCATGGGCATGAGCCACGACCTGGAGGCGGCGATCGCCCAGGGAGCGACCTGGGTACGTATCGGCACCGCCCTGTTCGGCGCCCGCGATTACGGGCCCGTCTGATTCCATGCTTTACTCACTCTTTCCCACAAGGACCTGACATGAGCAAGACACGTATTGCCTTTATCGGCGCCGGCAACATGGCCGCCAGCCTGATCGGCGGCCTGCGTGCCCAGGGCCTGGAGGCTTCGCAGATCCGCGCCAGCGACCCGGGCGCCGAGACCCGCACCCGCATCCAGGCCGAGCACGGCATCGAAACCTTCGAAGACAACGCCCAGGCAATCGCCGGTGCCGACGTGATCGTGCTGGCGGTCAAGCCGCAGGTCATGAAGGACGTCTGCCAGGCCCTGCAAGCCCACCTGCAGGAAGGCCAACTGATCGTTTCCATCGCCGCCGGCATCACCTGCGCCAGCCTGCAAAGCTGGATTGGCCCACGCCCGGTGGTGCGCTGCATGCCCAACACGCCAGCGTTGCTGCGCCAAGGCGTCAGCGGCCTGTATGCCACCGAGCAAGTCAGCACGGCACAACGCCAGCAGGCCGAGCAACTGCTGTCTGCCGTGGGCACCGCCCTGTGGCTTGATCAAGAGCAGCAACTGGACGCTGTGACCGCCGTTTCCGGCAGCGGCCCGGCGTACTTCTTCCTGTTGATCGAGGCCATGACCGCCGCCGGCGAAAAACTCGGCCTGCCCCGCGAAACCGCCTCCCAGCTGACCCTGCAGACCGCTTTGGGCGCTGCGCGCATGGCCGTTGCCAGCGATGTAGACGCTGCCGAACTGCGCCGCCGCGTCACCTCGCCAGCCGGCACCACCGAAGCTGCGATCAAGTCGTTCCAGGCCAGCGGCTTCGAAGCCATCGTCGAGCAGGCGCTGCAGGCCGCAGCGACGCGGTCCGCCGAGCTGGCCGAACAACTGGGCAAATAAGGAGCTCTAGATGAATGCACTGTCAGGCGCCGCGATTTTCGTGGTGCAAACCCTGGTCAGCCTGTACCTGGTGATCGTCCTGTTGCGCTTCGTACTGCAACTGGTCAAGGCCAACTTCTACAACCCGCTGTGCCAGTTCACGGTGCGCGCCACCCAGCCGCTGCTCAAGCCGATCCGCCGCGTCATCCCCAGCATCGGCGGCCTGGACACCTCGTCCCTGCTGCTGGCGGTGATCATTCAGGCGTTGCTGATGGCCTTCGTGCTGATGGTCACCTATGGCACCTTCGGTGATGTGCTGCACCTGTTGATGTGGGCCATCATCGGCATCACCTCGCTGTTCCTGAAGATCTTCTGGGTCGCGATGATCGTCATGGTGATCGTCTCGTGGGTCGCACCCAACAGCCACAACCCGGCTGCTGAGCTTGCGTACCAGATCAGCGAACCGGTACTGGCTCCGTTCCGTCGCCTGGTGCCAAACCTGGGCGGCATGGACATCTCGCCGATCTTCGCCTTCCTGGCCATTCAGGTCATTCAGTCGTTCGTCATGCCTCCGCTTGCCGCCTATGCGGGCATGCCGCAAGAGCTGTGGCGGATGATCTGACACCCTCCTTGGCCATCGGCGCCTTCTGCGGCAAGCCATTGCTTGCCGCAGGGGGTAGCGCTCTTTAGACTTACGCCTCCGTCAAGCGTGAGCAGGGTCGATGTCCACTGTCCTTCCCGAAGATTCCGTCGGTCTGGTTACACCGCAAACAGCCCGGTTCGAAGAGCCGCTGGCACTGGCCTGTGGCCGCTCCCTGGCCAGCTACGAGCTGGTCTATGAGACCTATGGCACCCTGAAC
This sequence comes from Pseudomonas sp. Irchel s3f19, assembly GCF_900187555.1. NCBI lineage: Bacteria > Pseudomonadati > Pseudomonadota > Gammaproteobacteria > Pseudomonadales > Pseudomonadaceae > Pseudomonas > Pseudomonas sp. Irchel s3f19. The sequence goes on from NZ_FYDW01000002.1 coordinate 527,185, forward strand.
GCCAGCGCGAGCAATGCCGTGCTGATCTGCCATGCCTTGTCCGGCCACCACCATGCCGCGGGCTACCATGCCGAAACCGACCGCAAGCCAGGTTGGTGGGACAGCTGCATCGGCCCCGGCAAGCCGATCGACACCAACCGTTTCTTCGTGGTCAGCCTGAACAACCTCGGCGGCTGCAATGGCAGCACCGGCCCCAGCAGCCTCAACCCGGCCACCGGCAAGCCCTATGGTGCCGACTTCCCGGTGCTGACCGTGGAAGACTGGGTGCACAGCCAGGTGCGCCTGGCCGACCGCCTGGGCATTGGCCAGTGGGCCGCGATCGTGGGCGGAAGCCTCGGCGGCATGCAGGCGCTGCAATGGACCATCACCTACCCCGACCGGGTGCGGCACTGCGTCGATATCGCCTCGGCGCCCAAGCTGTCGGCGCAGAACATCGCCTTCAACGAAGTGGCCCGCCAGGCCATCCTCACCGACCCGGAATTCCACGGTGGTTCTTTCCAGGACCAGGGCGTGATCCCCAAGCGCGGGTTGATGTTGGCGCGCATGGTGGGCCATATCACCTACCTGTCCGATGATTCGATGGGTGAAAAATTCGGCCGTGAGCTCAAGAGCGACAAGCTCAACTACGACTTCCACAGCGTCGAGTTCCAGGTCGAAAGCTACCTGCGCTATCAGGGCGAGGAGTTTTCCGGCCGTTTCGACGCCAATACCTACCTGCTGATGACCAAGGCGCTGGATTACTTCGACCCCGCGGCGGCCCACGGGGGCGACCTTGCCGCCACACTCGCCGGCGTCACGGCAGACTACTGCATCATGTCGTTCACCACCGACTGGCGCTTCTCGCCGGCACGTTCCCGCGAGATCGTCGACGCACTGATGGCCGCACGCAAGAACGTCTGTTACCTGGAGATCGACTCGCCCTACGGGCACGATGCCTTCCTGATCCCCACACCTCGCTACATGCAGGGTTTCTCGAACTACATGAACCGCATCGCCATCTGAGGACAGCATGAGAGCCGATCTGGAAATCATCCACGACTGGATTCCCGCCGGCAGCCGGGTACTCGACCTGGGCTGCGGCAGTGGCGAACTGCTGGCCTCGCTGCGTGACCGCAAGCAGGTCACCGGTTACGGCCTGGAGATCGACCCCGACAACATCGCCGCGTGCGTGGCCAAGGGCGTCAACGTCATCGAGCAGGACCTGGACCAGGGCCTGGGCAACTTCGCCAGCAACAGCTTCGACGTGGTGATCATGACCCAGGCCCTGCAGGCCGTGGAGTACCCCGACCGCATCCTCGACGAGATGCTGCGCGTGGGCCGTCAATGCATCATCACCTTCCCCAACTTCGGCCACTGGCGCTGCCGTTGGTACCTGGCGACCAAAGGCCGCATGCCGGTTTCGGACTTCATGCCGTATACCTGGTACAACACGCCGAACATCCACTTCTGCACCTTCGCCGACTTCGAAGAGCTGTGCCACGAGCGCCATGCCAAGGTCCTTGACCGCCTGGCCGTCGACCACTTGCACCGTAATGGGTGGGGCGGCCGGCTATGGCCTAATCTTCTAGGTGAGATCGGCATCTATCGCGTCAGCAGCCCTGGCCTGCAGGAGCACCAGCTCGCGGTTTGACGCCCACTGGAGGAATCGCACCATGCGTCGCCTGACCCTGTTCCTGATCAGCCTGTGCCTGGCCCTGCCCGTACTGGCTGCCGATGCCGCCCGTCCCGAGCGCAAGGAAGTGTTTGGCGACGTGACGGTACACTACAGCGCGTTCACCTCGAGCATGCTGACACCAGAGGTGGCCGCAGCCACGGGCCTGGTGCGCAGCAAGAACCAGGGCGTGCTCAACATTGCCGTGCTCAAGGCCAACAAGCCGGCCATGGCGGTCGTCAGCGGCACGGTGAAGGACCTGACCGGGCGCAGTAGCCCGCTGTCCTTCAAGCAGATCAACGAACAGGGCGCGGTGTACTACATCGCCCAGTTCAAGATCGAACAGCCCGAAACCGTGACCTTCGACCTCAATGTCGAAACCGGCGGCATCAGTAACTCTCTCAGCTTCAACCAGGAAGTGTTCCCAGGCGAATGATGAATTTCCAGCAACTCGTATTGGCCAGCCACAATGCCGGCAAACTCAAGGAACTCCAGGCCATGCTCGGAGCCTCCGTACAGCTGCGCTCGATCGGCGAATTCAGCCAGGTCGAGCCAGAGGAAACCGGCCTGTCGTTCGTCGAGAACGCCATTCTCAAGGCACGCAATGCCGCGCGCATCTCTGGCCTGCCGGCACTGGCCGACGACTCGGGCCTGGCAGTCGACTACCTGGGTGGTGCGCCGGGCATCTACTCCGCACGCTATGCCGATGGCAAGGGTGATGCGGCGAACAATGCCAAGCTGCTGGAGGCCTTGAAAGAGGTGCCTGAGGCTGAGCGTGGCGCGCAGTTCGTCTGTGTGCTGGCGCTGGTGCGTCACGCCGACGACCCACTGCCGATCCTGTGCGAAGGCCTGTGGCACGGGCGCATCATGTTCGAAGCCAGCGGCGAGCACGGCTTTGGCTACGACCCGCTGTTCTGGGTACCGGAGCGCAATTGCTCGAGCGCGGACCTCGCCCCGGTCGACAAGAACCAGCTCAGCCACCGCGCCCGCGCCATGGCCCTGCTGCGTCAACGCCTGGGCCTGGCATGATCGAAACGTTGTCCACCCAGCCGTTCCCGAGGGGGGCGGCGGGTTTCGCCGTGCTGCCGCCCTTGGCGTTGTACATCCACATCCCGTGGTGCGTGCGCAAGTGCCCTTATTGCGACTTCAACTCCCACGCGGCTGGCCCCGAGCTGCCTGAAGAGGCGTACGTCGACGCCCTGCTGACCGACCTCGATCAAGAGCTTGTAGCCGTGCAGGGGCGCCCGATCAGCTCGATCTTCTTCGGTGGCGGCACGCCGAGCCTGTTCAGCGCCAATGCGCTCGGCCGCCTGCTGCGCGGTGTTGAACAGCGCATCCCGTTCGCACCAGACATCGAAATCACCCTGGAGGCCAACCCAGGCACGTTCGAGCAGGAGAAATTCAAGGCGTACCGGCAAACCGGCATCAACCGCCTGTCCATCGGCGTGCAAAGCTTCCAGCCCGCCAAACTCGAGGCGCTCGGGCGCATTCACAATGGCGACGAAGCAATCCGCGCTGCGGGCATGGCCCGCGCCGCAGGGTTCGACAACTTCAACATGGACTTGATGCACGGCCTGCCCGAGCAGTCGCTGGACGATGCCCTGGGTGACCTGCGCCAAGCCATCGAGCTGGGGCCAACCCACTTGTCCTGGTACCAGCTGACCGTAGAGCCCAACACGGTGTTCTGGAACCAGCCCCCCGAGCTGCCCGAAGACGACATCCTCTGGGACATCCAGGAGGCGGGGCAGGCGCTGATGGCCGAGCACGGCTACCGCCAGTACGAGGTTTCCGCCTATGCCCAGCCAGGCCGTGCAGCCAAGCACAACCTCAACTACTGGCGCTTTGGTGATTTCATCGGTATCGGTGCCGGCGCCCACGGCAAGCTGACCTTCGCCGACGGGCGCATCCTGCGCACCTGGAAAACCCGCCTGCCCAAGGACTACCTGAACCTGGCCAAGCCGTTCAAGGCCGGTGAAAAGCTGCTGCCGGCCGAAGAATTGCCCTTCGAATTCCTGATGAATGCCTTGCGCCTGACCGATGGCGTGGAAGCCGAACTGTTTACCCTGCGCACCGGCCTGCCGCTGGCACAGCTGGTCGAGGCACGGCGTGCCGCCGAACAAAAAGGCCTTTTGCAGGTCGAACCGGATCGATTGGTGGCCACGCCACGCGGCCAGTTGTTCCTCAATGACCTGCTGCAGTATTTCTTGACCTAAGGATGACCCATGGATCTGGTACTTGATCTGCTCGCGACGGTTTCCCGCTGGAGCCGCAGCAACCTGTCGGAGATTTCGCTGGCCTTGGTAGGCTGCCTGCTGGTGCTGTTCGGCACCGATATCAAAGCCTGGGCCGAGCAACGCATCGGCAGCTTGGCGGGCGCGCTGCGCGTGCCAGTGATGGCCTTGCTGGTGATGATCGGCAGCGGTGCGGCGCTGATCTATGCCACGCCATGGGTGGTGAAAGGGCTGAGCCAGTTCAATAACTATGCGCTGGCACCGGTGCTGCTGGTGGTGCTGGTGTTGATCGGCGTGGTGGCTGATCGGCGGGGTTGATTTACGCCTGCAGAGCTGCATCTACTCTGTGGAAGCGGAGACTCCGTCCTCTCGCTTTCATAAAAAAACCGCCTCTCTCAAGGCGGTTTTTTTTGCCTGCATTTCTGCAAGCGCTGCGGTTCAATCGGCTGAATCAGCTGATCAATCCACCTTTTCGAACTTCAAATCCCAAACGCCATGCCCCAAGCGCTCACCACGGCGCTCGAACTTGGTGATCGGCCGCTCTTGCGGACGCGGCACATAGGCGCCGTCCGCCGCCTGGTTACGGTAACCCGGCGCAGCGCTCATCACTTCCAGCATGTACTCGGCATACGGCTCCCAGTCGGTCGCCATGTGGAACACGCCACCGGGCTTGAGCTTGCGGCGCACCAGCTCGGCGAACTCCAGCTGGACGATGCGGCGTTTGTGATGGCGTGCCTTGTGCCAAGGGTCCGGGAAGAACAGCATCAGCCGGTCGAGGCTGTTGTCGGCCACGCAGCGGTTCAGCACTTCGATGGCATCGCAATCGTACACCCGCAGGTTCTTCAGGCCCTGGGTCAACACGCCATTGAGCAGCGCGCCAACACCCGGACGGTGTACTTCGACACCGATGAAGTCCAGTTCAGGGGCGGCAGCCGCCATCTCCAGCAGGGAGTGGCCCATGCCGAAACCGATCTCCAGGGTGCGCGGCGCAGCGCGGCCGAACACCTGGTCGTAGTCCACCGGGCTGTCGGCCAGGGGCAGGATGAACTGTGGGCCACCCTGGTCCAGGCCGCGTTGCTGGCCTTCGGTCATGCGACCGGCGCGCATCACGAAACTCTTGATACGGCGGTGTGGGCGCTCTTCGCCTTCGGCGGCGGTCGGCGTTTCTTGCGATTCAGTCATCAGGAGCTCTTACTTGATCAGACCATCCAGCGGCGAAGAGGCGCTGGCATAGAGTTTCTTCGGCATGCGGCCGGCCAGGTAGGCCATGCGACCTGCCACGATGGCGTGCTTCATGGCTTCGGCCATCAGCACCGGTTGCTGGGCGTGGGCGATGGCCGAGTTCATCAGCACCGCCTCGCAACCCATTTCCATGGCGATGGTGGCATCGGAGGCGGTACCCACGCCGGCATCGACCAGCACCGGCACCTTGGATTCTTCCAGGATGATCTGCAGGTTGTAGGGGTTGCAGATGCCCAGGCCGGTACCGATCAGGCCTGCCAGCGGCATGACCGCAATGCAGCCGACTTCGGCCAGCTGACGGGCGATGATCGGGTCGTCGCTGGTGTATACCATCACGTCGAAACCGTCCTTGACCAGTACTTCAGCGGCCTTGAGGGTCTCGATCACGTTGGGGAACAACGTCTTCTGGTCGGCCAGGACTTCCAGCTTGACCAGGTTGTGGCCATCGAGCAGTTCACGGGCCAGGCGGCAGGTGCGCACGGCTTCGACCGCGTCGTAGCAGCCAGCGGTGTTCGGCAGGATGGTGTAACGGTCTGGCGGCAGTACGTCGAGCAGGTTCGGCTCGCCCGGGTTCTGGCCGATGTTGGTACGACGCACAGCGACGGTGACGATCTCGGCACCCGAGGCCTCGATGGCCAGGCGGGTTTCTTCCATGTCACGGTATTTGCCGGTGCCGACCAGCAGGCGCGACTGGAAAGTGCGCCCGGCCAGGGTAAAGGGCTTGTCGCTACGAACGTTGCTCATCGTTGTTCCTCGGGAAAAGGTTACTGGGCTTGCATGTGAACCGCCGAGCTGTAATCAGCCGCCGCCGATGGCGTGGACCACTTCGACCTGGTCGCCGTCGTTCAGCTGCGTGCTGTCATGCAGGCTACGCGGCACGATGTCCAGGTTCAGTTCCACGGCTACCCGGCGCCCGGTGAGTTCCAGGCGGGTCAGCAGGGCCGCGACGCTTTCGCCAGCGGGCAGTTCGTAAGGTTCACCGTTCAGTTGAATGCGCATGCGCACGGCCACCGTTGTTCTTTGGGGCCCGCATTCTAGCGCTGAACAACCCTTGAACCCAAGGGCGGTGCACGCCATTAGTCGCGATTGTGGACCGCTCGGTCAGCCCAGCCGCCAGGCTGCCAGGCCCAGGCACAACCAACCGGCCAGGAAGCACAGCCCGCCAATGGGCGTGATGATGCCGAGCTTGCTTACACCCGTCAGGGTCAGCAGGTACAGGCTACCGGAGAACAGTACGATACCCAGCGCGAACAGACCGCCGGCCCAGCCGACCAGGCGCCCAGGCAAGTGCGCCGCAAGCACGGCAACACCGAAAATCGCCAGGGCATGCACCAGTTGGTAGGTAACCCCGGTATGAAAGATGGCCAGGTAATCTGCCGTAAGGCGGTTTTTCAGCCCGTGCGCGGCAAATGCGCCCAAGGCCACACCGGTAAAGCCGAAAAAGGCGGCAAGCATCAGGAAGCTGCGAAGCATGGGAGGACTCCTACTATCGGGTCTGTATAATGGCCCCTTCCACCTGCCCGGCCAAGCCATCGACATGCTGCCATCCCTTATCCGCCGCCTCACCCGCGCCCTGCTCTGGTTCGCTGCCGGCAGTATCGTGCTGGTGCTGGTGTTTCGCTGGGTACCGCCACCCGGCACGGCGTTGATGGCCGAGCGCAAGGTGCAGTCCTGGGTGAGTGGCGAGCCAATCGACCTGCAGCGCGACTGGCAACCGTGGGAGAACATCGCCGATGACCTGAAGGTGGCGGTCATTGCCGGTGAAGACCAGAAGTTCGCCAGCCATTGGGGCTTTGACATCCCGGCCATTCAGGCAGCGCTGGCTTATAACGAACGTGGTGGCAACATTCGTGGGGCCAGTACCTTGACCCAGCAGGTGGCCAAGAACCTGTTCCTGTGGTCGGGCCGCAGCTGGTTCCGCAAGGGCCTGGAAGCGTGGTTTACCGCGCTGATCGAGCTGTTCTGGTCGAAAGAGCGGATCCTCGAGGTTTACCTCAACAGCGCCGAATGGGGCAATGGGGTGTTTGGCGCCCAGGCTGCCGCGCGCTACCACTTCGGTGTCGATGCCAGCCGCCTCAGCCGCCAGCAGGCCGCGCAGTTGGCTGCCGTGCTGCCCAGCCCGATCAAGTGGAGCGCCAGCCGGCCCAGCGCCTATGTGGCCAATCGGGCGGGTTGGATCCGGCGGCAGATGAGCCAGCTGGGCGGGCCTAGCTACCTGATGCAGCTGGATGCCTCGCGCAAACTCTGATTATCCGGGGCTGCAGTGCAGCCCCAGAAGCCCATAAAAAAGCCGCACCCCTCACAGGGCACGGCTTTTCATCCAGCAAGGCGCGAATCAGGCCGCGATCAACGCCTTGACCTTGTTCATTGCGTTCTTTTCCAACTGCCGAATACGCTCGGCCGAAACGCTGTACTTGTCCGCCAGCTCGTGCAAGGTCGCCTTCTCTTCAGCCAACCAGCGCTGGTAGAGGATGTCACGGCTACGCTCGTCCAGGCCTTGCAACGCTTCGTGCAGGTTACTGGTGGAGTTGTCACTCCAGTCGGCATCCTCCAGCTGTACCGCCGGATCGTAGCGGTGGTCTTCCAGATAATGCGCTGGCGACTGGAAAGCGCTGTCGTCGTCGGCTTCCGCCGCCGGGTCAAAGGCCATGTCCTGACCACTCAGCCGGCTTTCCATCTCACGCACTTCACGGGGTTCAACGCCAAGGCTTTCAGCCACGCGATGGACTTCATCGTTGTTCAGCCAGGCCAGACGCTTCTTCTGGCTGCGCAGGTTGAAGAACAGTTTGCGCTGGGCCTTGGTGGTAGCCACCTTGACGATGCGCCAGTTACGCAGGATGAATTCGTGGATTTCTGCCTTGATCCAGTGCACGGCAAAGGACACCAGGCGCACCCCCATCTCAGGGTTGAAGCGCTTGACGGCCTTCATCAAGCCGACGTTGCCTTCCTGAATCAGGTCGGCCTGGGCCAGGCCATAGCCTGCATAGCTACGGGCGATATGTACGACGAAACGCAGGTGGGCCATCACCATTTGCCGAGCGGCCTCAAGATCCTGCTCATAATAGAGACGCTCGGCCAGATCACGCTCCTGCTCGACCGTCAGCAGCGGGATGCTGTTGACCGTGTGCACATAGGCTTCCAGGTTTGCACCGGGTACCAAGGCATAGGCAGGTTGCAACGATGTGGTCATTCAAGAACCTCCGACTTACTAGACTCGCGCCTTGTGGGCACTGCCAACATTGACCGGAAACCGATGAACAAGTTCCCAAAACGGTAATAAAGTCAATGCTGGCACGGGAAAAACTATCGAGGCGCTAGCTCGTTCAAGTGGCGAGCGACCGCGATCCATGCACCGATATACCCTAACAGCACCGCTCCGATCAAGAGCGACAGACCATCGGACGCCGGCACGCCGCCCAGGGCGAAGTCACTGCCGTACAAGCCGGACAGCCCGACAACCGCCTGGTTCAGCCAGTTCAGGCCGAACGCCAGGATACCCCAGGCCAAGAAACCCGCACCCAGGCCGTACAAGGCACCCATGTACAGGAAAGGCCGGCGCACGTAGCTGTCGGTGCCGCCTACCAGCTTGATGACTTCGATCTCGGTGCGGCGGTTTTCAATATGTAGACGAATTGTGTTACCGATTACTAACAGCAACGCAGAAATCAGCATGACCGCCAACCCGAAGACAAAGCGGTCACCCAACTTGAGGATCGCCGCCAGGCGTTCGACCCATACCAAGTCCAGCTGTGCCACTTCGACCTTGGGCAGCTCCGATAGGCGCTGACGTAATGCCTCCAGCGCGGGCTTATCGACCTCGCTCGGGGTCACCACCACCACGCCAGGCAGCGGGTTTTCGGGGAGTTCACGCAAGGCCTCGCCCAGCCCGGACTGCTGCTGGAACTCTTCCAGCGCCTGGTCGCGGCTGACATACAACGCATCGGCCACCCCGGGCATGCGCTTGATCTCGTCACGCAGGGCCTCGCCTTCCTTGCTGCCAGCGTCAAGCTTCAGGTATAGCGAAATCTGCGCGGCGCGCTGCCAGGACCCGCCGAGCTTCTCGACGTTCTTCAGCAGCAACGACAGGCCCATGGGCATGCTCAAGGCCACGGCCATGACCAGGCAGGTAAAGAAGCTGCCGATCGGCTGCTTGCCGAGGCGACGCAAGCTGTCGGCCATGCTTGCCCGGTGGCTCTCCAGCCAGGCATGCAGCAAGGTGCGAAAGTCCGGGCCGTCATCGTCGTCGCGTTTTTTCTTTCCAGGCTGCGGGTCAGCGGGTTTCGGCGCAACCCGCTCGGAAACCTTCGGCGTACGTGTAGTGCTCATTGCCCGGCCTCCCCATCGCCGATCAGACGGCCGCGCTGCAGCGTCAGCATGCGGTGGCGCATGCGCGCGATCAGTGCCAGGTCGTGGCTGGCGATCAATACCGTGGTGCCCAGGCGGTTGATATCCTCGAACACGCCCATGATCTCCGCGGCCAGGCGCGGGTCAAGGTTGCCGGTGGGTTCGTCGGCCAGCAACAGGGCTGGCTGATGGACGATGGCCCGCGCAATACCCACCCGCTGCTGCTGCCCCGTGGACAGGTCCGCCGGGAACAGCTCGCCCTTGTCGGCCAGCGACACACGCTCCAGCGCCGAATCCACGCGTTTGGTGATCTCGGCCTTGGACAAACCGAGGATCTGCAGCGGCAAGGCGATGTTGTTGAACACCGTGCGATCGAACAGCAACTGGTGGTTCTGGAACACCACACCGATCTGCCGACGCAGGAAGGGGATCTGCGCATTGCTGATCTGGCCCAGGTCCTGCCCTGCCAGCAGCAGCTTGCCGCTGGTCGGGCGTTCCATGGCCAGCAGCAAACGCAACAAAGTGCTCTTACCGGCACCCGAGTGCCCGGTGACGAACAGGAATTCGCCCCGGCGCGCCCGGAAACTCAGCTCATGCAAGCCTACATGGCCATTGGGATAGCGCTTGGCGACCTGTTCGAATCGGATCATGGATGCTCTCGCTCGGCGAACAGCGCCTTGACGAACGGCTCGGCTTCAAAGGTGCGCAGGTCGTCGATACCTTCGCCGACACCGATGAAACGGATCGGGATGCTGAATTGCTTGGCCAGGGCGAAGATCACCCCGCCCTTGGCGGTGCCGTCCAGCTTGGTCAGCGCCAGGCCAGTCAGCTCGACGCTCTGGTTGAAGTACTTGGCCTGGCTGATGGCGTTCTGGCCGGTACCGGCGTCGAGCACCAGCAGCACCTCGTGAGGCGCCTCGGCGTCGAGCTTGCCGATGACCCGACGAACCTTCTTCAGCTCTTCCATCAAGTTGTCCTTGGTGTGCAGACGGCCGGCCGTGTCGGCGATCAGCACATCGACGCCACGGGCCTTGGCGGCCTGCACGGCATCGAAGATCACCGAGGCGGAGTCGGCACCGGTGTGCTGGGCGATCACCGGGATCTGGTTACGCTCGCCCCAGACCTGCAACTGCTCAACGGCCGCAGCGCGGAAAGTGTCGCCCGCGGCCAGCATGACCTTCTTGCCCTCCAACTGCAGCTTCTTGGCCATCTTGCCGATGGTGGTGGTCTTGCCAGCGCCGTTCACGCCGACCACCAGGATCACGTAGGGCTTGTTCTGCGCCTGGATCTTCAGCGGCTGCTCGACCGGGCGCAGCAGCGCGGCCAGTTCTTCCTGCAGCGACTTGTACAACGCATCGGCATCGGCCAGTTGCTTGCGGGCAACCTTCTGGGTCAGGTTCTGGACAATGGCCGAGGTCGCTTCGACGCCGACGTCGGCGGTCAGCAGGCGGGTTTCGATCTCGTCGAGCAGGTCATCATCGATAACCTTCTTGCCCATGAACAGGCTGGCCATGCCTTCGCCGATGCTGGCACTGGTCTTGGACAGGCCTTGCTTGAGGCGGGCGAAGAAGCCGGGCTTGGACTGTTCGGTGGCGACCGGTACGGCAACCGGTTCAGCTTCGACCGGGGCAGGCGCCGCGACCGCTGCTGGCTCGACAACCACGGGCGCCGGATGAGGCGCGGCAGGCGCTGCGACTACCGGGCGTTCAGGGATCGCTGGCGGGGCGATAGGCTCCAGGTCCGGCACCAGGGCCACGGGCTCTTCGGCGACCGGCAGCACCAGGTTGCTGACAGGCGGTTCTGCGCCGCGAACTACCGGGGCTTCAGGGGCTTGCACCAGCGGCGAAGGGCTTTCGACCGGTGTGGCGGCTTGCGGATTCGCGGGCAAGCCCGCACCTGCCGCTGGCTGCTCGGGCTCGGGGGCCTTGAAGGCAGCAGGCGGCAGCGCAGGCTGAGGCACCTCGGGAGCAACCGGGGCCGGCGCGGCCAAAGGCGCGAGCGGCGGCGCTTCAGGCAGCTCGACGGCAGGCTGCGGCGCTACCGGTTCAGCAGACTGTGGCTCGGGCGTTTGCGGCTGTTCGGCGACAGGTTGCTGCGGCTTCTTGCGAAACCAGCTGAACAGGCCTTTCTTTTCGCCAGACTCGGCCGGCGCTTTTTTGTCGTCGTTGGAACCAAACATGGAGGACGGCTATCTCAGGGTAGCGATGCGCCAGCAATGGCGCATCGGGAATTCTCTATACGCAGAACAGACTATCTTGAAGCCGGCTGGTTCATGCGCAACGTTTTGTCTTAGTGTCCTGCGGGCCAGAACGGCGACAGGCATGGTCGCCAGGCAACCGGATCAGTATCCTAGCACCTCCTGGCCCGCCGACGCTAAACCCTGCGGGCCGCCGAACAGGTTAAACACCGTATGAATGCTCTAGCCCGCCGCGCCGCTGGCCTGTTGCTCGGCACGCTCTGCCTGCCGCTCGCGGCCTTCGCCGCCGATGTGCAACCGACTCACGAATTCATCCTCGACAATGGCCTCAAGGTGATCGTGCGCGAAGACCACCGCGCACCGGTCGTGGTTTCGCAGATCTGGTACAAGGTTGGCTCCAGCTACGAGACCCCGGGCCAGACCGGCCTGTCCCACGCCCTGGAACACATGATGTTCAAGGGTAGCGCCAAAGTCGGCCCCGGCGAGGGCTCGCGCATCCTGCGGGACCTGGGCGCCGAAGAAAACGCCTTCACCAGCGACGATTACACGGCCTACTACCAGGTGCTGGCCCGCGACCGCCTGCCAGTGGCCCTGGAACTCGAAGCCGACCGCCTGGCCAGCCTGCGCCTGCCCGCCGACGAGTTCAGCCGCGAAATCGAAGTGATCAAGGAAGAGCGCCGCCTGCGCACCGATGATCAGCCCAACTCGAAAGCATTCGAGCTGTTCCGCGCCATGGCCTACCCGGCCAGTGGCTATCACACCCCGACCATCGGCTGGATGGCCGACCTCGAACGCATGAAGGTCGAGGAGCTGCGGCACTGGTACGAATCCTGGTACGCGCCCAACAACGCCACCCTGGTGGTGGTCGGCGATGTCACCGTCGACGAGGTCAAGGGCCTGGCGCAAAAGTACTTCGCCGGCATTCCCAAACGCGCGGTCCCGCCAGCCAAGCTGCCGCTGGAGCTGGCCGAGCCAGGCCAGCGCCAACTGACCCTGCATGTGCGCACGCAGTTGCCAAGCCTGATCTACGGCTTCAACGTACCCGGCCTGGCGACCACCCAGGAGCCGAGCACGGTGCACGCCCTGCGCCTGATCTCGGCCTTGCTCGACGGCGGCTACAGTGCCCGCATGCCGGCCCGCCTGGAGCGCGGTCAGGAGCTGGTGGCCGGGGCGTCGTCCAGCTACAACGCCTTCACCCGTGGTGACAGCCTGTTCCTGATCTCGGCCACGCCGAACGTGCAGAAGCAGAAAACCCTGGCAGACGTGGAAAAGGGCATCTGGCAACTGCTCGAAGAGCTCAAGACCACGCCCCCTAGCGCCGAAGAGCTCGAACGCGTGCGCGCCCAGGTGATCGCCGGCCTGGTCTACGATCGCGACTCCATCAGCAGCCAAGCCACCACCATCGGCCAGCTGGAGACCGTGGGCCTGTCCTGGAAGCTGATCGACAGCGAACTGGACGAGCTCAAGCGCGTGACCCCGCAAGACATCCAGAACGCTGCGCACACCTACTTCACCCGCGAACGCCTGAGCGTTGCCCATGTACTGCCCGAGGAGTCCGCTCATGAGTGATCGTCGCGCACCACGCCTCACCCTGCTGGCTACGGGCATCCGCGCCCTTACGCTGGCGGCAGTGCTGGCGGCCCCGGCCCTGGCCGACAACGCGCCGAAGGCCGACAGCACTGCGGCCCGCCCGGCCAATACCCTGCAGTCACTGGCCGAGCTGGATGGCAAGGCGCCCAGCCGGCGCCAGCTGAACATCCAGAACTGGACCACCGCCGAAGGCGCCCGAGTGCTGTTCGTCGAAGCCCGCGAACTGCCGATGTTCGACCTGCGCGTCACATTCGCCGCCGGTAGCAGCCAGGACGGCGCCACGCCAGGCCTGGCCGCCTTGACCAACGCCATGCTCAACGAGGGCGTGGCAGGCAAGGACGTGACCGCCATTGCCGAAGGCTTCGAAGGCCTCGGCGCAGACTTCGGCAACGGCTCGTACCGCGACATGGCCGTGGCCTCGCTGCGCAGCCTGAGCACCCAGGACAAGCGCGAACCGGCGCTCAAACTGTTCGCCGAGGTCGCCGGCAAGCCCACGTTCCCGGAGGACGCCCTCAAGCGCATCAAGAACCAGATGCTGGCCGGCTTCGAATACGAGAAGCAGAACCCCGGCAAGATCGCTGGCAAGGCGCTGTTCGGCAAGCTCTACGGCGACCATCCCTACGCTCACCCGAGCGACGGCACCGCCGAAAGCATCAACGGTATCACCCTGGCACAGCTGCGCGCCTTCCATGCCAAGGCCTACACCGCCGGCAATGCGGTCATCGCCCTGGTCGGCGACCTCAGCCGCGCCGAAGCCGAAGCCATTGCCGCCCAGGTTTCCGCCGGCCTGCCCAAGGGCCCGGCGCTGGCGGCACCGGCCCAGCCCGCTGAGCCCAAGGCGGGCCTGACCCACATTGACTTCCCGTCCAAACAGACCCACCTGATGCTGGCTGAACTGGGTATCGACCGTCAGGACCCAGACTGGCCAGCCCTGTCGCTGGGCAACCAGATCCTTGGCGGTGGCGCGTTCGGCACCCGCCTGATGAGTGAAGTACGTGAAAAGCGCGGCCTCACCTACGGCGTCTACTCGGTGTTCAGCCCGATGCAGGTACGCGGCCCGTTCATGATCAACCTGCAAACCCGCGCCGAACTCAGCGAAGGCACACTCAAGCTGGTCCAGGACATTCTTGCCGACTACCTGAAAAGCGGCCCGACCCAGCAAGAGCTGGACGACGCCAAGCGCGAGCTGGCCGGCAGCTTCCCGCTGTCCAATGCCAGCAACGCCAGTATCGTCGGCCAACTGGGGGCCATCGGCTTCTACAACCTGCCGCTGACCTGGCTCGAGGACTTCATGCAGCAGTCCCAGGCCCTTACCGTCGAACAGGTCAAGGCCGCCATGAACAAACACCTGTCAGCCGATAAACTGGTGATCGTCACCGCTGGCCCCAAGGTGCCGCAAAAACCGCTGCCAGCCCCCACTGACAAGCCCGCCGAGCAACCGCCCGGCGTACCGGAGCACTAATGCCAAGATCCACCCCTCCCGCCCGCCCTCAAACGGGCCAAAGCAAGGGCCAGGGCCACCTGCGCATCATCGCCGGCGAGTGGCGCAGCCGCCGCCTGGTGGTGCCTGAAGGCGACGGCCTGCGGCCAACGCCTGACCGTGTGCGCGAAACCGTGTTCAACTGGCTTGCGCCTTACATCGAAGGCGCCCGGGTGCTGGATGCCTTTACCGGCAGCGGTGCTCTGGTGCTCGAAGCCTTGTCTCGCGGCGCCGAAGATGCCGTGGCCCTGGACAGCAACCCAGCCGCCATCAGCAACCTCAAGGACAACCTCGAGCTGCTGCGCTGCCCACGCGGGCAGATCCTGCAGACCGACGCGCTGCGCTACCTGCAAAACCCGGCCAAGCAGCAGTTCGACGTCGTGTTCCTCGACCCGCCTTTCCATCAGGACCTGCTGGCCAACACCTGCAACCTGCTGGAGCAGAACCAGTGGCTGCGTGAACAGGCGTGGATCTACACCGAAAGCGAGACCGCGCCCTCGGCCTTGCAAATGCCCGGTAACTGGCGCCTGCACCGCGAGAAAAAGACCGGCCAGGTGCATTACGCGCTTTGGCAGCGCGGCTGACCGCCCGACTGCACGCCGGTTTACCGTGTTGGCGTAATTAGTTACAGCACAGTAACCGGCGCCATGGCTGAAGCTGCTCCTTCGTTTCTTGCAGGAGCACTTGCGCCATGTCCGAACACCCGTTGCGCGGTGTTGCCAGGAACAACAGCCTGGCCGCGCTACTCACCAACACCACCTATCAGCGGCAAGCGGATGACCACCTGAATACCTACATCGAGCGCTTGACCCAGCTGACCCCGGAGGTGGTCCGCGAAGTCATGCAACGCAGGTTCGACCAGACGCGCCAGGTGCTTGTCAGCGTCGGCCCGCTGGTGAACCAACAACCGCTGCCGGCTCTCGACCAATAGCGCAGGTACAGGGGCAGCGTTTCATGGCACTCTAGGCAGGCACATCACGAGTCGCCCAGCATGCCCAGCCTCACTGCCCATTTTCGCCCGGCCGTCGGCCTGTCCAATCCGCACCTGCAAACCTTGTGGGGCCCGCTCTGGCGCAAGCTGCCAGCGCTGGAGCGCGACCGCGAACGGCTGTGGCTGGCCGATGGCGATTTCATCGACCTCGACTGGCATGGCCCGCACCAGGCGGATGCGCCGCTGGTGCTGGTGCTGCACGGGCTGACCGGGTCTTCCCACTCGCCTTACGTCAAAGGCTTGCAGCAAGCCCTGCAGGGCCGCGGCTGGGCAAGCGTGGCGGTGAACTGGCGCGGTTGTTCGGGCGAGCCGAACCTGCTGCCGCGCAGCTACCACTCCGGCGCCAGCGAGGACCTGGCAGAAATCGTCGCGCACCTGCGCGCCCAGCGCCCATTGGCGCCACTTTATGCTGTGGGTTATTCGTTGGGTGGCAATGTGCTGCTCAAATACCTGGGCGAAAGCGGCTCGGCCAGCCAGCTGGAGGCTGCGGTCGCGGTGTCGGTGCCGTTTCGCCTGGACCAGTGTGCCGACCGTATCGGCCAGGGTTTTTCGAAGGTCTACCAGGCCCATTTCATGCGCGAGATGCTGGCCTATGTACAGCTCAAGCAGCGCCACTTCCATGAGAAGGGCGAACACGAGCGGCTAGCAGCCCTGCAACGGCTCGGGCCCCTGACCAAACTGCGCACCTTCTGGGACTTCGACGGCAGGGTCACTGCGCCGCTCAATGGTTTCAACGATGCGCACGACTACTACCGCCGCTCATCGAGCCGCTTCTTCTTGGGCGAGAACCGCACGCCGACCCTGATCATCCACGCCAGCGACGATCCATTCGTGTCCAGCCACAGCTTGCCCTTGGCCAGCGAACTGGCAGCGCAGACGCAGTTTGAACTGCACAATCGCGGTGGCCATGTGGGTTTTGTCGATGGCAGCCTGCGCAACCCGGGGTATTACCTGGAACGGCGGATTCCGCAGTGGCTGGTAGAAGGCGCGTAGCAGCAGCCCGGGTCAATCCCCGGTCGCCACCCCACGCGCCGGATCATTGATCCACTCGCTCCACGACCCTGCATACAGCCGCCCCAGCGGATAGCCCGCCAGTGCCAGGGCAAACAGATTGTGGCAAGCCGTCACCCCCGACCCGCAGTAGGCCACCAACTGCTCTGGCGAGCGCCCCGCCAACTTTTCGGCAAACCGTTGCTTGAGTGCGTCGGCCGGTAGAAAACGCCCGTCGGCCCCCAGGTTGTCGGTAAACGCCGCGCACTGCGCACCAGGAATGTGCCCAGCAACCGGGTCGATCGGCTCGACTTCACCGCGAAAGCGCGGCAAGCCTCTGGCGTCGATCAACGTCAGCCCCGCATCGCCCAGGTGCTTGGCCAAGTGCTCGGCATCGATCAGCAACGTGTTATCCGGCTCACCTGTGAACGTACCCTTGTACTTGGGGGGTGGGTCCAGGCTCAACGGCAGGTGCGCTGCATGCCATGCCTTGAGGCCGCCATCGAGGATCGACACGCCACTGCGCTTGCCCAGCCAGGCCAGCAACCACCAGGCGCGGGCGGCAAATGCACCGGGGCCGTCGTCGTAGAGCACCACCTGGCTGTCATCGTCCAGCCCCCACTCGCGCAGGCGCTCAACCAGCCGCCCCGCATCCGGTAATGGGTGGCGCCCCGTGCGTCCCTTGCTTACCGGGCCACTGAGGTCGCGCTCAAGGTCGGCGAAGTGGGCCCCGGCAATATGCCCCTCGGCATAGCTGCGTTGGCCATAGTCCACATCCTCGAGGGCAAAGCGGCAGTCGAGAATCACCAGATCGGGCGAGCCCAGACGCTCGGCCAACTGTTGCGGGGTGATCAATTGCGCAAGGGGCATGACTATCTCCTGATCGATGGCACTCGTGCCCTGGTTTACAGTTCCAGGGCCTGGTTGAACGGTACATGGAATTCCTGGCACAGCGCGTCCACGGCATTGCGGGCGTCAACGGTGACGAAGCCGAGCTCCAGCACCAGTACCTGATAGACGCCGCGCTTGAAGGCTTCTTCACCCAGGTGCGCGGAGTGCTCACGCGTGGTGCTGAGAAAACGCACCCATGACGTCAGCACGATCCAGGCGTTGATGGTCAGCGACTCGATCTGCGCCGGCGCCATGGCCAGGATCCCGGCGTCGACAAAGCCCCGGTAAATCGCCTGGCCCTGGCGCAGGCAGCGCTCGGAAAACCGCCGATAGCGCGCGGCCAGCTCGGGGTCGCTGTCCAGCAGGTGTTCCAGGTCGCGGTGCAGGAAGCGGTAGTTCCACATCGCCGCGAGCAGGGCCTTGAGGTAGAAACGCTTGTCTTCCACCGTTGCGGCTCGCCCTTGAGGCGGGCGCAGAAAACTGTCCACCAGCGCTTCGTACTGGCTGAACAACAGGGCGATGATCGCCTGCTTGTTGGGGAAGTGGTAATAGAGGTTGCCGGGCGAGATTTCCATGTGCGCGGCAATATGGTTGGTGCTGACGCTACGTTCGCCCTGCTGGTTGAACAGCTCCAGGCTGTTCTGCACGATGCGCTCTCGGGTCTTCATGCGCGGGGCCATGCTCAGCTCCCAGTCTGCGGGCCTTGGTCAAAGGGTCATCTTACGGCTTATACGCTGTGGAATGCACCGCTCGAACCCCAGGAAAAATTCGCACCATGGTACCGATTAGAGTATAGGCTCTAGGAACTCCCTCGCCCGGACTCGCGCCGATATGACCTCGCCCGTTGCCTCGCCTCCTGTGCATTCCGACCTCGACCTGACGGCGAGGTTCGCCGCTCAACGCCAGGCTTTTGCCGGCAACCCCACGCCACCGGCGGCGCAGCGCCGCCAGTGGCTGAAGAGCCTGCGCGAGGCACTGCTGGTGGGCCAGGCGCAACTGATCGAAGCCATCGACCAGGACTTTGACGGGCGTAGTGCCGACGAGACCTTGCTGGCTGAACTGCTGCCCTCGATCCAGGGCCTGCGACACGCCGAAAGGCATTTGCAACGCTGGATGCGCCCCAGCCGGCGCCGCGTAGGCCTGGCCTTCCAGCCCGCCAGCGCGCAGGTGCACTACCAACCCTTGGGGGTCGTCGGCATCATCGTGCCGTGGAACTACCCGTTGTTTCTCGCCATCGGCCCGCTGACCTGCGCCCTGGCAGCGGGCAACCGGGTCATGCTCAAGCTCAGCGAAGCAACGCCGGCCAGTGCCCAGGCACTCAAGCAGTTGCTGGCGCGCGTGTACCCCGAAGACCTGGTCAGTGTGGTGCTGGGTGAGGTCGAGGTTGGCCAGGCCTTTGCTCGCCTGCCGTTCGACCACCTGCTGTTCACCGGCGCTACCAGCGTGGGCCGCCAGGTCATGCTGGCTGCGGCCCACAACCTGACCCCGGTGACCCTGGAACTGGGCGGCAAATCGCCGGCCATCGTCTCGGCCAGCGTGCCGCTGGACAGCGCGGCCGAGCGCATTGCCTTCGGCAAGACCCTGAACGCCGGCCAGACCTGCGTAGCCCCCGATTACGTGCTGGTGCCGCGCGAACGGCTGCAGGCCTTCAGTGACGCCTACCAGCTCGCCGTTCGCCGCCTGTACCCACATATCGCCGACAACCCCGACTACACCGCCATCATCAACCCGCGGCAGCTGCAGCGCCTGCAGCACCTGCTGGACGACGCCCGCGACCAAGGCGCCGAGGTGCTCGACCTGTACCCTGGCGAACCCCGCCAGGGGCGACGCCTGCCCCCTCACCTGCTGCTAGGGGTGAACGATGGCATGCAGGTGATGCAGGACGAAATTTTCGGCCCGCTGTTGCCGCTGGTGCCCTATGACACCCTCGACCAAGCCTTGGCCTACATCAATCAGCGCCCACGCCCCCTGGCCCTCTACTACTTCGGCTACGAGCGCAGCGAGCAGGAGCATGTACTGCGCCACACCCACTCCGGTGGCGTGTGCCTGAACGACACCCTGCTGCATGTCGCCCAGGACGACCTGCCCTTTGGCGGCATAGGGCCTTCCGGGATGGGGCACTACCACGGCCACGACGGCTTCCTGACCTTCAGCAAAGCCAAGGCGGTGCTGGCCAAGCAACGCCTGAACGCTGCCCGCCTGATCTACCCGCCTTACGGCAAGGCCTTGCAGCGCCTGGTCTACAAGCTGTTCATCCGCTGAGCCCTGGCCCATGCAGCGCCGCGACCTGCTCCGTTTCAGCCTGGGAGCCAGTGCCTTCCTCGCCACCACCAGCCTGGTCGGCTGCACGGCGCAGTCGCCCGCAACCGGCTATCGGGCACTGCGCGACGACGACCTGCCCCTGCTGAGCGCGCTGATCCCGGTGGTGCTTGCCGGCACCCAGGCCGTCGATGGGCTGGTGCTGCACAGCCTTGATCACAAACTGGCGGCGCTGTCGCCAGAGATGCTCAAGCTCACCCGGCAATTGTTCGACGTGCTCAGCCTGCCGCTGACCCGTGGCCCCCTGACCGGTATCTGGGGCGCCTGGCAGCAAGCCAGCGCCGAGCAGATCAACGCGTTTCTGCAACGCTGGCAGGGCAGCTCGCTGAACCTGCTGCGCATGGGCCATGCGTCGCTGCTGCAACTGCTGCTGATGGCCTGGTACGAACGCCCGGAAGCCTGGGCGGCCTGCGGCTACCCAGGGCCACCGAAGATCTGACCACAACAAGAGCACCGCCAATGCCTGTAATCGACCCGTTTCGCCAAGGCCTCGAACGCGGCTGGATCACCCACGACGGCTCGCGCCTGGCGAATGATCTGACCCTGCAAGCGGACATCGCCGTGATCGGCAGCGGCGCGGGCGGCGCCACCAGTGCGCAGTTGCTCAGCGCCGCCGGGTTCAAGGTATTGCTGATCGAAGAAGGCCCACTGAAGACCAGCAGCGACTTCCACCTGCTGGAGAGCGAAGCTTACGCGAGCCTATATCAGGAGGGCTTGGGGCGGATGAGCAAGGATGGCGCCATCACCATTCTGCAGGGCCGCGCCGTGGGCGGCACCACGCTGGTCAACTGGACTTCGAGCTTTCGCACACCGCCACAGACCCTGGCCCATTGGGCCCAGGAGCACCAGGTCAGCGGTTTGAGCAACGAAGCATTAGCCCCCTGGTTCGAACGTATCGAACAGCAGCTGGGCATCAGCCCCTGGGCCTTGCCGCCAAATGCCAACAACGAAGTGCTGCGCCGTGGCTGCGAACAGCTCGGCTATCGTTGGGCGGTGATACCGCGCAATGTGCGCGGTTGCTGGAATCTTGGCTATTGCGGCATGGGCTGCCCGGTCAATGCCAAGCAGTCGATGCTGGTGACCAGCATACCGGCCACCCTCGACCACGGTGGCGAGCTGCTGTACCTGGCCCGGGCAGAGCGCTTCGAGCACGACGGCGAACGCATCGCCGGGTTGCAGTGCAGCGCCCTGGACGCCAACGGGATAAACACCACCGGCAAGCAGATCAGCGTGCGCGCCCGGCACTACATTTTGGCGGGAGGCGGTATCAACAGCCCGGCGCTGTTGCTGCGCTCCAACGCTCCCGACCCGCACGCGCGCCTGGGCAAACGCACTTTCCTGCACCTGGTCAACTTCAGCGCGGCACGTTTCAACGCACGCATCGACCCCTATTACGGCGCCCCGCAATCGATCTACAGCGACCATTTTCAATGGGTGGGCGGCAGCGACGGCCCGATCGGCTACAAACTCGAAGTGCCGCCTCTGCACCCTGCCCTGGCCAGCACCCTGCTGGGCGGGCATGGCAACGACAATGCCCAGCGCATGGCCGAGCTGCCGCACACCCACGTGATGCTGGCGTTGCTGCGCGATGGCTTCCACCCCCAAAGCCAGGGAGGCGCCGTCGAGCTGCGCGGCGATGGCTCACCGGTGCTGGATTACCCGGTCAACGATTACCTGCGCGACGGTTTGCGTCGCGCCTACCGCAGCATGGCGCACATCCAGTTTGCCGCCGGTGCCACGCGGGTACTGCCGGTGCACGGCGATGCCTGCTACGCCAGCAGCCTGAGTGAAGCCCTGACGATGATCGACGAGCTGTCACTGGCGCCGTACCGCACACGCCTGGGCAGCGCCCATGTGATGGGCGGCTGCGCCCTCGGTGAAGACCCGCGCCAGGCGGTGTGCAACAGCTTGGGCCAGCACCACCAACTGGAAAACCTCTCGATTCACGACGGCTCGCTTTTCCCCACCAGCATCGGCGCCAACCCGCAATTATCGGTTTACGCCCTCAGCGCAAAGCTCACCGATGCCCTGATCACCCGCCTGGCACACAACGCATGACAACAAATGCACCCACTGTCTATAGTGCCATCAGCCGGCCGCACGACTTGGCCGGGCGCAATCGCTGCGCTACCATCCGACTCCCCAACGCACTCCAGCCAGGATGACGCGATGAACCGAGTGTTGTACCCGGGTACTTTCGACCCCATTACCAAGGGCCATGGCGATCTGGTCGAGCGCGCCTCGCGGCTGTTCGACCATGTGATTATCGCGGTGGCGGCCAGCCCCAAGAAAAACCCCCTGTTCCCGCTGGAACAACGGGTGGCGCTGGCCCGTGAGGTCACCAAGCACCTGCCCAATGTCGAAGTCATCGGCTTCTCTTCCCTGTTGGCGCATTTCGCCAAGGAACAGGGCGCCAACGTCTTCCTGCGTGGCCTGCGTGCGGTGTCCGACTTCGAGTACGAGTTCCAGCTGGCGAACATGAACCGGCAACTGGCCCCCGATGTCGAGAGCCTGTTCCTGACGCCTTCGGAGCGCTATTCGTTTATTTCCTCGACGTTGGTCAGGGAAATCGCGGCATTGGGCGGCGATATCAGCAAGTTCGTCCACCCCGTAGTGGCAGAGGCGCTGACCGAACGCTTCAAGAAGTAACGCCTGATCGCCTGAATATCGCGCCCGCGTGCACTGCGGGCGCGAATGCGGCACAATTGTGCCCATTGCGTTGAACATGCCCGGGCGGTGAGCCCCGGCCGGAGTCCCCATGTCCCTGATCATCACCGACGATTGCATCAACTGCGACGTCTGCGAACCCGAGTGCCCGAACGAGGCCATCTCCCAAGGCGAAGAGATCTACGTGATCGACCCTAACCTGTGCACTCAGTGCGTGGGCCACTACGACGAGCCGCAGTGCCAGCAGGTCTGCCCGGTCGACTGCATCCCGCTGGATGAAGCGCACCCGGAGACCGAAGAGCAACTGATGGCCAAGTATCGTCTGATCACTGGCAAGGCCTGAGCCCTGCGAATGGGCCGCCAAGCGGCCCCGATTCAGCGCTGGCAGCGCGGGCAGAACACACTGGCCCGTTGCCCAAGCTTCACCTCGCGCAAGGTCGTGCCACACAGCTTGCACGGCATGCCACCCCGCCCGTAGACGTACAGCTCCTGCTGGAAGTACCCCGGCTGCCCATCCCCGCCAATGAAGTCGCGCAAGGTCGTGCCGCCTTGCTCGATGGCCGCCGCCAGCACCCGCTTGATCTCGATGGCCAGCTTCAAATACCGCGCCCGCGATATACCGCCTGCCTCCCGGCGTGGGTCGATGCCTGCGGCAAACAACGCTTCGGTGGCGTAGATGTTGCCCACACCGACCACGATCGCGTTGTCCATGATGAACGGCTTGACCGCCATCGAGCGCCCGCGCGACAGCTGGAACAGGCGTTCACCGTCGAACAGGTCGGTCAGCGGCTCTGGCCCCAGACGCAGCAGCAGCTCGTGGTTGAGCGGGTCGAGGCTCCAGAGCATGGCGCCGAAACGGCGCGGGTCGGTGTAGCGCAGCATCAGCCCCGACTCCAGCTCGATGTCGACATGCTCGTGCTTGGCCGCCGGCAAGCCCAGCTCGACCAGGCGCAAATTACCCGACATGCCCAAATGGCTGATCAAGGTGCCGACCTCGGCATTGATCAACAGGTACTTGGCGCGCCGCTCGACGCTGACGATACGCTGCCCCGACAGGCGCACATCCAGGTCTTCGGGGATCGGCCAGCGCAGGCGCCGGTCACGCACCACCACGCGGCTGACCCGCTGGCCTTCCAGGTGGGGCGCGATGCCGCGCCGGGTGGTTTCTACTTCGGGTAGTTCCGGCATGTGTCAGTGCCCGCCCAGCTCTCGGATATTCTGCTTGAGGTTTTCGAAGTCGTAGTCCGACAAGCCAATGTAGTCGAGCACCAGCGGCCCCACCACCTCCCACTCGTGGTCAACGCTCTGGCTGCCCAGCACGCGGTAGGACGCGCAGATGTGCTCGGCCATCTTCAGCACCGCCAGCAGGTTTTTCAGCTGGCTCTGGGTATTGCGCGAAGACTCGTCGCGGAACACCGCCAAGGCATTGTGGTGGTTGGCGATGGCCGCAGTGAGGTGCTCGGGCAGACGCCAGGACTTGGCGGTGAAATACCCCACTACCGAGTGGTTGGTATTGAACGCACGGTTTTCCGTATCGACCACACGGGTTTCGCCGTCGGCCTTGGCGTAGGCCTCTTCCAGCACCTCCATGTAGTTGGGGAAGCGCTTGAGCATCAGCGGCACGCCGCAATCATGGAACAGCCCAAGGGTGTAGGCCTCGTCCGCCGACTGCATGCCGGTGCGCTTGGCCAGGGTCAGGCAGGTCATTGCCACATCCTGCGCGGTGTCCCAGAAGCGGTTCAGGGTGACGATGGTTTCGTCGCTCATTTCGCCTTTGATCGACTGGGCGTTGATCAAGTTGATGATCGAACGGCTGCCCAGCAGGTTCACCGCACGCTGGATCGAGCCAATTTTGTTGGAGAGGCCGAAATGCGGGGAGTTGACCAGCTTGAGCAAGGCGCCGGACAAGCCCGGGTCCTGGGAAATCAGCTTGGCGATGGTTTCCAGATCTGGGTCAGGCATGTACTGCTCGAACTGCAGGTCAACCATGATCTGCGGTTGCGGCGGGATGGTAATGCCTTGCAAGGCTTGCTGGATCTGTTCGGCGCTGAGTTCTTGGGACATGCGTACACACTCGTTGAGGACGGCGAATTCTAACACCGGATCGTCTGGCTTTACGGCTGGCCAGCACTTTGTCGCGCCCAGCACCGCAGCAAGGGCCAACACGGTATACTCCCGCTCTTTTTTCCCGGAGCGACGTCATGTCCCTGCCCAGCCTTCGCCTCAAAGCCAATGCCGACCGCCGCCTGCGCGCTGGCCACCTGTGGGTCTACAGCAATGAAGTCGACGTCGCCGCGACCCCGCTGCAAGGCTTGCAGGCCGGCCAGCAGGCGGTCCTCGAGGCCGCCAACGGCAAGCCGCTGGGCATCGTGGCGCTGAGCCCGAACAACCTGATCTGCGCGCGCCTGCTGTCGCGCGACGTCAAGCTGCCACTGGACAAGTCGCTGCTGGTGCACCGCCTCAACGTCGCCCTGTCGCTGCGTGAGCGCCTGTTCGACAAGCCGTGCTACCGCCTGGTCTACGGCGACTCCGACCTGCTCCCAGGCCTGGTGGTCGACCGTTTCTTCGACATCCTCGTGGTTCAGCTGGCCTCGGCCACCATGGAGCTGCACAAGGACGACGTGATCGCCGCCCTGATCCAGGTGCTCAAGCCAAGCGGCATTCTGTTCAAGAACGATTCCGCCGCGCGTGATGCCGAAGGCCTGCAGCGCTACGTCGAAACCGTTTACGGCGAAGTGCCGGACTGGGTTGCACTGGAAGAGAACGGCGTGCAATTCGAGGCCCCGGTACGTGAAGGGCAAAAGACCGGCTGGTTCTATGACCACCGCATGAACCGCGCGCGCCTGGCCCCCTACGTCAAAGGCAAACGCGTGCTCGACCTGTTCAGCTACATCGGTGGCTGGGGCGTGCAGGCCGGCGCATTTGGTGCCAGCGAAGTGTTCTGTGTGGATGCCTCGGGCTTCGCCCTGGACGGCGTCGAGCGCAACGCCGCACTCAACGGCATCAGCGAGAAACTGACCTGCATCGAAGGTGACGTGTTCGAGGCCCTGCGCGAGCTGAAGGCCGCCGAAGAGCGCTTCGACGTGATCATTGCCGACCCACCCGCGTTCATCAAGCGCAAGAAAGACCTGAAAAACGGCGAAGCGGCCTACCGCCGCCTCAACGAACAGGCCATGCGCATGCTCAACAAGGACGGCATCCTGGTCAGCGCCTCGTGCTCCATGCACCTGCCCGAAGATGACCTGAACAACATCCTGCTGACCAGCGCCCGTCACCTGGATCGCAATCTGCAACTGCTCGAGCGCGGCGGCCAAGGCCCGGACCACCCGGTGCACCCGGCCATTGCCGAAACCCGCTACATCAAGAGCATTACCTGCCGGTTGCTGCCAAACAGCTGATGCACTGCCCTGGGGCCGCCTTGCGGCCCCAAAGGCACATCAGATCCCCAGCACGTACGAAGCAATCCCGAAATACACCAGCACCCCCGCCGCATCGGCAATCGACGTCACCAACGGCCCGCTGGCAGTCGCCGGGTCGAGCTTGAGCTTGGTGAACATGAACGGCAGGCTCATACCGATCAGGCTACCCAGCAACACGATCACCAGCATGCTGCTGGCAACGATGATGGCCACGTCCACCCCACCGCGCAACGCACCCAGCGATGCCACCGCCACCGCCATGGTGGCCCCCAGCGCCAACGCCACACCGCACTCGCGCCCCAGCATCCGCAGCCAGTCACGCATCACCACCTCGCCCGTCGCCAGGCCCCGCACCATCAAGGTCGCCGACTGCGCCCCGGCATTGCCACCGCTGTCCACCAACAGCGGCAGGAAGAACACCAGCACGATATGCGCGGCAATGGTCTCTTCGAACGCGGCGATGCCCGCCCCCGAAAACAGGTTGCCGAACACCAGCAGCACCAGCCACAACACCCGCTTGCGGTACAACAGGCTGACCGTGGCATCCCGCAGGTTGCCCACGTGGTTGGTGATGGATGCGCCCTTGTGGAAGTCCTCGGTGGCCTCATCGACCACCACGTCGAGCGCATCGTCGCACGTCACCAGCCCCACCAGACGCCCGCCCTCGTCCAGCACCGGCACGGCCAGCAGGTCGTGCTGGCGTATCAGGCGGGCCACCTCTTCCTGGCGGGTCGCGGTACACACGCAGATGACCTTGTGCACCATGATCTGCTCGATCGGCTGCTCGGGGGCGGCCAGGATCAACTCGCGCAAGGACAAGGTACCGCGCAGGTTGCGCTGCTCATCGAGGACATAGGACTGATAGATCGTTTCGGCATCGGCGGCCTCGCGGCGCAGCATGTCGATGGCCTGGCTGGCAGTGAGGCCGGCATCGAGGCACGAGTATTCGCTGGTCATCAGGTAACCGGCCGTGCCTTCGCGGTAGCCGTGCGGGTGCAGCAGGTCGTCGCGACGCGCCTGGGCGGCCTGGCGCAGGTCGAGGGGGGAAACGCAGAGATCGGAAGAGTGTTGCATGAGGTTCTCCAGGCGCCGACGCAGGCACCTGCAAACCTCAGCCACACGGGCTCAAGCCTTCGCAGGCCCTGGCGACGACGCGCTCAGTGCCAATTTACGAGTTCGGTATGAACTGAAACTGGGAAGGTCCATTGAGGGTGTATCTCGTGAAGCCGCACATGCGGCGGGCGGATCATAGTCAGCCTGAGCCGGCAGGTCAGCCCTTGAAGAGCCGTTTCGGAAGGGTCCTACAAACTACCGGCTATTCGGCCAAAGCCACCGCCCAGACACATCGCCATTCCCTCGCCGCGCCAGCGGTGTAGAATCGGGCTATTCATCGCCAGTCATCCCCGGCGGGTTTATGAGCTCTGGTCGAGCACGCGGCGATCCCGTGGTGTCTTCGGCCCCATCCGTGCCAGTGGCAACCGGCCTAAGGCGCATAGGACAAGAGAAGCTCACTCCCCTTTTTGTGACCTGATTAAGCCGCCAGGAGCGCTTCATGCCTGATTATCGTTCCAAGACTTCCACCCATGGCCGCAACATGGCCGGCGCTCGTGCCCTGTGGCGCGCCACCGGGATGAAGGACGAAGATTTCAAGAAACCGATCATTGCCATCGCCAACTCGTTCACCCAGTTCGTCCCGGGCCACGTGCACCTGAAGGACCTGGGCCAGCTGGTTGCCCGTGAGATCGAGCGCGCCGGTGGCGTGGCCAAGGAATTCAACACCATCGCGGTCGACGACGGCATCGCCATGGGCCACGACGGCATGCTGTACTCGCTGCCTAGCCGCGAGATCATCGCCGACGCCGTGGAATACATGGTCAACGCCCACTGCGCCGACGCCATCGTCTGCATCTCCAACTGCGACAAGATCACCCCCGGCATGCTGATGGCCGCCCTGCGCCTGAACATCCCGGTGATCTTCGTCTCCGGCGGCCCAATGGAAGCCGGCAAGACCAAGCTGGCCAGCCACGGCCTGGACCTGGTCGACGCGATGGTCATCGCCGCCGACTCCTCGGCCTCCGACGAGAAGGTCGCCGAATACGAGCGCAGCGCCTGTCCGACGTGCGGTTCGTGTTCCGGCATGTTCACCGCCAACTCGATGAACTGCCTGACCGAGGCACTGGGCCTGGCCCTGCCGGGCAACGGTTCGACCCTGGCCACCCACTCCGACCGCGAGCAGCTGTTCCTCACGGCTGGCCGCACCATCGTCGAGCTGTGCAAGCGCTACTACGGTGAGAACGACGCGTCGGTGCTGCCGCGCAGCATCGCCAACTTCAAGGCGTTCGAAAACGCCATGATGCTCGACATCGCCATGGGCGGTTCGACCAACACCATCCTGCACCTGCTGGCCGCGGCCCAGGAAGGCGAGGTGGCGTTCGACCTGCGTGACATCGACCGCCTGTCGCGCGTGGTGCCGCAGCTGTGCAAGGTGGCGCCGAATATCCAGAAGTACCACATGGAAGACGTGCACCGCGCCGGCGGCATCTTCAGCATCCTCGGCTCGCTGGCCCGTGGCGGCCTGCTGCACACCGACCTGCCGACCGTGCACAGCCGCAGCATGGAAGAAGCCATCGCCAAGTGGGACATCACCCAGACCGACGACGAAGCGGTACACACCTTCTTCAAGGCCGGCCCGGCGGGCATCCCGACCCAGACCGCGTTCAGCCAGTCGACCCGCTGGGAAACCCTCGACGACGACCGTGAAAACGGCTGCATCCGCAGCTTCGAGCACGCCTACTCGCAAGAGGGCGGCCTGGCCGTGCTGTACGGCAACATCGCCCTCGACGGTTGCGTGGTAAAAACCGCCGGTGTCGACGAGTCGATCCACGTGTTCGAAGGCAGCGCGAAGATCTTCGAGAGCCAGGACAGCGCCGTGCGCGGCATCCTCGCCGACGAAGTGAAGGCTGGCGATATCGTGATCATTCGCTACGAAGGCCCGAAAGGCGGCCCGGGCATGCAGGAGATGCTCTACCCGACGTCGTACCTGAAGTCCAAAGGCCTGGGCAAGGCCTGCGCCCTGCTCACAGACGGTCGCTTCTCGGGCGGTACCTCAGGCCTGTCGATCGGCCACGCCTCGCCGGAAGCCGCCGCTGGCGGCGCCATTGGCCTGGTGCGCGACGGCGACAAGGTATTGATCGACATCCCCAACCGTTCGATCAACCTGCTGGTCAGCGACGAAGAGCTGGCTGAGCGCCGCGTCGAGCAGGACAAGAAAGGCTGGAAACCTGTTGAAGTGCGCCCGCGCAAGGTGACCACTGCCCTCAAGGCCTACGCCCTGCTGGCGACCAGTGCCGACAAGGGTGCGGTACGCAACAAGGCGATGCTCGACGGGCTGTAAGGCTTTTCAGCGTTCGAAAAACCGGCGCCCTGTGCGCCGGTTTTTTTATGCCTGAAGGATCAAAGGCCAGCGCCGAGCGACGAGAGCAACTACCTTGCTTACAAGTCTGCGCCGCCCCTGGCAACACATTGGCGCAACTGCGCCAGCAGCAGGGCAACCGAGCGTTTCGGTTTCGCCGCCGCTGTCAGCACAAACTGCGCATGGGGCAAGGGCGGCAGCGTTGGCACTTCCAGCAGCCCTGCGGCCAGGGCGGCCATGCGAGTGACCGGTGTTACCCCAAAACCGCCGCTCACGGCTGTCATCAAGCCTCCGGCACTTGGGCTCTGGCAGACGATACGCCATTGCCGCCCCGCGCGCGCCAGCGCCTCGATGGCAGCAGCCCGATAGGGGCACTGGTCAGAAAACACGGCCAAGGGAACAGCGGTGGACTCATCATCTGCAAGCAGCGCCAGCGGCCCTCTCGCCCAGACCAGCGGCTCGGACCACAACACCTCACCAGGCTCATCACCGTTGCAGCGGCTACCCAAGACAAAATCCAGCCCACCGGACTGCACCAGCGGGAGCAACTCCCCGGTCAGGCCGACTTTCAGCACAAGCTCAGTATCCGGGTGAGCGACCAAGAATCGGCGCAGGCAGTCGATCACCGGCGCCTTGACCATCTCCTCGCTCAAGCCCACAAGCACCGTGCCTGAAACCCGCCGCCCCACACCAAGGCTTGCACGGGCATCGTCATGCAGCGCCAGGATGGTGCGGGCATAGCCTGCCAACCGCGCACCTGCTGGCGTCAGGCTGACCGAGCGGGTGGTGCGCTCCAGCAATTTTTGCCCGGCTTCGCTCTCGAGCCGCCGAATGTGCGCGCTGATCGCCGATTGCGTCAGGTGCAGCCGTTCGGCAGCACGGGTAAAACCACCGCTGTCGGCAACGGCAAGCAGGCTACGCAGAAGGACAGTATCGAACACGGATTGATCACCTATCTCACTCAATGAACCGAGCATACGTCATTTCTATAATGGATCATCCTCAATCACACTTTTGCGCAGCCCGCCTGTGCACTCAAGCACCAGCGAACATGTCATCAACGCTGCCAAGGAGAAGCACCCGTGGTTGAACGTGTCTTGTATGTGTGCGCCTCACCGAGAGGAGAGCGCTCGGTTTCCGCTCAGATTGCCGAAGTCTTTCTGTCGGCGCTGGCAGAGCGCAAAGCCATAGAGGTTGACCGCCTGGACCCTTGGGAGTGCGCGCTGCCCGAGGTGGATGGCGACCTGCTTGCGGCCAAGTACGCAGGGCTTGCCGATGCCCCGCTTTCACCCGCGCAAACCGCTGCATGGGCCCAGATCACAGCGCTCGCCAAACGCTTCCATCGGGCGGATACGTTGCTGTTCAGCGTGCCGCTGTGGAATTTCGGCATACCGTACAAGCTCAAGCACCTGATTGACGCGATTTCGCACAAGGGCGTTCTGTTCACCTTCGACGAGCAAGGCTTGAACGGCATGCTGGGCGGGCGCCGGGCGGTGGCCATCTACACCCGCGGACTGGGGTATGGCCCCGACTCGCAAACGCCCGACCAGGCGTTTGGCCTGGAAAAACCCTTCCTCGATGCGTGGTTCCGCTTTGTCGGCATCAACCGGGTGCACAGCATCGTGGCCGAACAAACGCTAAGCCCTGCGGGCGCCAGCGTCCGTGCCAGCGCCCTCGTAGAAGTGAGCTTGCTGGCGCGCAACATCGATCAGGCACAGGCCCGCACCATCATCGTCGGCCGCAGCGGCTGAGGTGCGCCCCGTTACTGGATCTGCTCCGGCGTGACGATCACCCAGTTCTTGTCAGCCGTCACCGGCAGCCCTTCCTTGGCCTGGGCGGCTGCATGCTTGGCGATCATCCCGTTGAGTTGGTCCATGTACTTGGCCTTGCGGTTTATCCACAGGTGGATGCCCCCCTTGCCCACATCCACGCCGTGGAACTGCATGTAACCATCGCTGGTCGGCGTGTCGCCCCCGACCAATACTGGTTTCTTCCATTCATCGATGTAGGTGAGGATCGCCGCCTGCTTGCCTGCCATCCACGTTGCCGGTGTCCACAGGTACGGCGTCAGTTCGAGGCCTTCATTGGCCTTGGGGTCATAGTGGCCGGCGCCAATCTGCTTGCGCGCCGTGGTCAGCTGGCCGCTGGCGCGGTCTTTGAGCAGCAGGCTGACACCAATGACATTCTGCGGCTTCACGTTGTAGCCGTACTTCGGGTCGGACGCGACCATGCGTACCAGTTCTTCGGAGGCGGCAGAAATTACATACACCTCGATGCCATTCTCCATCAGCTTGTTGAACAGCTCGGCCTGGCCGGCGAAGACCTTGGGCGGCTGCACCTCGATGGCCTTGACCTGGTCACCTTCGAAGTAGGTGCTGGGCACGGGCTTGCCCGAGGCCATCAAGGCATCGACCTGGGCCTTCAGCTCTTTCAGGGTAAAGCCCGAGAACACCTGGGCCACCCACGGGTAGCAGACCATGTCGTCGATTTCGCACAGGCGGTAGTAGTAACTGAACAGGCTTTCCTTGTGCTCGGCCGTGTCCTTGAACGGGATCAACTTCAACGAAGGGTCGAGCTTGTCGCGAGTCAGCAGGCCCTGGTTCTCCATGAACGGCAGCAGCGCCTCTTCAAGGTCGTAGCGGTAGCTGGTGTTGTCCATGTCGAACACCGCGTAGTTACCTTTGTTGGCGTTGGCGGCGATCATGCTGTCGAGCTGTTTGCCGGCCTCGGCGGGCCAGTGCTTGAGTTCGGTGGCCCAGGCCTGGACACTGAACAGCAGGGAAAGACCGACGGCGAAGGCTTTCGGAGCAAGCTGCATGTACGAATCTCCTGAAATGACCAGGCAACGCTAGCCCAACATCCCGCACCCGCCAGCCCTGACAACGACGCCCAGGCAGCTTGAAACGTCGTGTTCATTGCTTTTTGCGACACGCCGTTATTCCATTAACGACTAAGCAAATTCCATTTGGGTATAAATTCGTTTGTTTTCAGGCTGTTAGCATTTCCGTTCGCAATCGCTCACAGAGGCGATGCCTCTTCTGTTCTTGTTGGAGCTTCAATGAACCTGCCGCTGTCACTCAACCTGCTGGCGTTCCTGGCCCTGTTGCTGGGCCTGGCACAAACCCGCCATACCCAATGGAGCCTGGCCAAGAAAGTCTTGCTGGGCCTGGTGCTGGGCGTGGTATTCGGTTTGGTCCTGCACACGATCTATGGCGCAGGCCACCCGGTACTGAAAGCCACCATCGCCTGGCTCGACCTGGTCGGCAACGGCTACGTCGGCCTGTTGCAGATGATCGTCATGCCGCTGATCTTCGCTTCGATCCTCAGCGCGGTGGCGCGCCTGCACAATGCCTCCTCGCTCGGGCGCATCAGCGTGCTGAGCATCGGTACCCTGCTGCTGACCACGGCCATCGCCGCGTTGATCGGCATCGTCCTGACCAACCTGTTCGGCCTCACTGCCGACGGCCTGGTGGCGGGCGTGCAGGAAAGCGCCCGGCTGCAAGCGATCCACAGTGACTACGCGGGCAAGGTCGCCGACCTCAATATCCCGCAGTTGCTGCTGTCGTTCATCCCCAGCAACCCAGTGGGCGACCTGGCGCGGGCCAAGCCGACTTCGATCATCAGCGTGGTGATCTTCGCCGTGTTCGTCGGCCTGGCCGCCCTGCAACTGATCAAGGACGATGCCGAAAAAGGCGAGCGCGCCCTGTCGGCCATCGACACCCTGCAGGCCTGGGTGATGCGCCTGGTACGCGTGGTGATGAAGCTTACCCCCTATGGCGTGCTGGCCTTGATGACCAAGGTGGTGGCCAGCTCCAACCTGGACGACATCCTCAAGTTGGGCAGCTTTGTGGTGGTGTCGTACATCGGCCTGGGGCTGATGTTCGTGGTGCATGCCATCATCCTGGCTGCGACCGGGGTAAGCCCGCTGCGCTTCTTCCGCAAAGTGTGGCCGGTGCTGACGTTCGCCTTCACCAGCCGCTCCAGCGCAGCCAGCATCCCACTGAATATCGAAGCACAGACCCGCCGCCTGGGCGTGCCGCAATCGATAGCCAGCTTCAGCGCCTCGTTCGGCACCACCATTGGCCAGAACGGTTGCGCTGGGCTGTACCCGGCGATGCTGGCGGTGATGGTTGCCCCGGCGGTTGGTATCGACACCTTTGACCCGCTGTGGATCGCGACCCTGGTCGCCATCGTCACCCTGAGCTCGGCCGGGGTTGCCGGGGTTGGCGGCGGTGCCACCTTCGCCGCGCTGATCGTGCTGCCGGCCATGGGCTTGCCGGTCGAGTTGGTGGCGCTGCTGATTTCGGTGGAGCCGCTGATCGATATGGGGCGAACGGCCCTGAACGTGAATGGTTCGATGACGGCTGGGGTGGTTACCAGCCAGCTGTTGAAAGAGACCGACAAAGGTGTGCTGGCCGATGATCAGCATGCAGAGTTGAGCCATAGCTGAGATGGCTAGGGGCTGCATCGCAGCCCCACACTCTCAAAGCCTTTCCCAAACGTCGAAATGGTAAGCCGGCCCAGCCCCTTCAGGCGCCTGCGGCTCACTCGATACCCGCCGCCACTGGTGCTCGTCGAACGCCGGGAACCAAGCATCGCCCTCAGGCGATAGCTCCACATGGGTCAGGTACATGCGGCTCACCAGCCCCTTCTCCAGCGCCTGCCCATACAGTTGCGCACCGCCAATCAGCATCAACTCATCGACGCCCTGCTCGCGCGCCCACTGGTCAGCCCGCACCAGCGCAGCTTCCAGTGACGCAAACACCTCGGCGCCAGGCAGTTGCAGCCCCGGCTGGCGGCTGACCACGATATTCAACCGCCCCGGCAATGGCCGGCCCAGCGAGTCCCAGGTCTTGCGCCCCATGATGATGGGCTTGCCCAGGGTCGTGGCCTTGAAGTACTTGAAGTCCCCCGGCAGGTGCCAGGGCATGGAATTGTCGATGCCGATCACGCGGTTCTCGGCGAGGGCCGCGATCAGGCTGAGAGGGAGTGTGCTAGTCATGCTGGCGAGGATAGCAAACCCGCCGTGGGTTATGCTTCTGCCCTGACCTGTGCAATGGAAGACCTTGTGACTGGACCGACGCCACTGGATAAACGCTGGCTCACCGAAGCGGTGCGCCTGCGCGAGGAACACGCCGGCCCCCTGGAAGACCAGGAGGCCAACCGCCGCGCCCGCCAAGTCGGCGGCGACCTGGCGGCCCGTATCGAGACCCGTGCGCTGTTCCTGGCCGAACGCGACGGCATGGCGACTGCCCTGCGGCACTGGAAACAGGGCGCACGCCTGGCACTGCTGGCCCTGCTGATCGTCGCTGCCTTCAGCGGCGCGGGCCTGGCCTTCGCGGCCCTGGGGGACGGCCAACGCCCGGTGAATGTGTTCTGGGCGCTGGGCAGCCTGCTTGGGCTGAACCTGCTGATGTTGCTGGGCTGGGCGATCGGCCTGGGCCTGAGCGGCGAACACGGCGCAGGCCTGGGCCGCCTGTGGCTGTGGCTGAGCGAACGCTTTGCCCGCGATGCCAAGGCCGCGCACCTTGCGCCGGCGCTGCTGGTGCTGCTGCAGCGCCAGCGGCTGAACCGCTGGCTGCTGGGCGTGCTGGTGCACGGCTTGTGGCTGCTGGCGATGAGCACAGCGCTGGGCATGCTCGTGGTCCTGCTGGCTACCCGGCGCTATGGCTTTGTCTGGGAAACCACCCTGCTCGCCGCCGAACCGTTCATCCATCTGACCCAGGCGCTCGGCGCCCTGCCTTCGCTGCTGGGCTTTGCGGTGCCGGACGAAACCCTGATCCGCGCCAGCGGCGACACGCTGCCGGCCCTGGACCTGGCGCGCCAGGCGTGGGCCAGCTGGCTGCTCGGCGTGGTGCTGGTGTATGGCCTGCTGCCGCGCCTGCTGTTGGCCGGGTTGTGCCTGTGGCGCTGGCGCCAGGGCCGCGCGCGCCTGGCGCTGGACCTCAGCCTGCCCGGCTACGCAGCCCTGCGCGAAAGCCTGATGCCCCGCAGCGAACGCATCGGTGTACAGGATGCCGCGCCCGAAACCTTGCCCCACTTCGCTGCCGGCCAACTGGAAAGCGGCAGCAGCGGTGCCCTGCTGGTCGGCCTGGAGCTGGACGACCAGCGCCCCTGGCCGCCCGCCCTGCCCAGGAACGTGACCGATGCCGGTGTGCTCGATAGCCGCGAGTCACGCAACAAGCTGCTCGAACAACTGAGCCGCTTTCCGCCTGCGCGCCTGGCCATCGCCTGCGACCCGCGCCGCTCCCCCGACCGCGGCAGCCTGGCGCTGCTCGCCGAACTGGCACGCAATGCCGGCGCCACCCGTATCTGGTTGCTGCAGGCGGCGCCAGGTCAAGCCCTGGATGCCGAGCGCCTGGGCGACTGGCACGAAGCCCTGGACCGTCTCGGCCTGCCCCACGCCGACACCTCGCCCCTGACCTGGCTGGAGCATGGCCATGACTGAGCCGCTGAAACTGGCCGTGGTCGGCCATACCAACGTTGGCAAGACCTCACTGCTGCGCACCTTGACCCGCGATGTGGGCTTTGGCGAGGTGTCTCACCGCCCCAGCACCACGCGCCATGTGGAAGGGGCGCGCCTGTCGGTGGACGGCGAGCCGTTGCTGGAGCTGTACGATACCCCCGGCCTGGAGGACGCCATTGCCCTGCTCGACTACCTTGAGCGGCTGGAGCGCCCGGGCGAGCGCCTGGACGGCCCGGCCCGTCTGGCGCGCTTCCTTCAGGGCAGCGAGGCGCGCCAGCGCTTCGAGCAGGAGGCCAAGGTGCTGCGCCAGTTGCTGGCCAGCAATGCTGGCCTGTATGTGATCGATGCCCGCGAACCGGTGCTGGCCAAGTACCGCGACGAGCTGGAAGTGCTGGCCAGCTGTGGCAAGCCCCTGCTGCCAGTGCTCAACTTCGTAGCCAGCAGCCAGCACCGCGAGCCCGAATGGCGTGAAGCCCTCGCCCGCCTTGGCTTGCACGCCTTGGTGCGGTTCGACAGCGTGGCGCCGCCGGAAGACGGCGAACGCCGCTTGTACGAAAGCCTGGCCTTGCTGCTGGAAGACGCTCGCCCTGCCCTGCAACGGCTGATCGACGACCAGCAGGCGCAACGCCAGGCCCGCCACCACAGCGGTAAACGCCTGATCGCCGAGCTGCTGCTCGATTGCGCCGCCTGCCGGCGCAGCGTGGTGGCCGAGCCTGCTGCCGAAGCCAAGGCCATCGAAGCGCTGCGCCAGGACGTGCGCCAGCGCGAGCAGCGCTGTGTCGAGGCGCTGCTCAAGCTGTACGCCTTCCGCCGTGAGGACGCCCATGCCAGCGATTTGCCGTTGCTGGACGGGCGCTGGGGCGATGACCTGTTCAACCCCGAGACCTTGAAGCTGCTGGGTGTGCGCCTGGGCAGTGGCGTTGCGGCGGGTGCTGCGGCGGGTGCCGGGGTCGACCTGCTGGTCGGCGGCCTCACCCTTGGCGCCGCCGCCCTGGCCGGGGCCATCGCCGGCGGAGCGCTACAGACGGCACGCAATTATGGGTCGCGGTTGATGGGCAAGCTCAAGGGCCAGCGCGAGCTGACCGTCGACGATACGGTGTTGCGGCTGTTGGCGCTGCGCCAGCAGCAGTTGATGGTGGCCCTGGACAATCGCGGGCATGCGGCGCAAGACAGCATTCGCCTGGGCGAACTGGATGAGAAGGCCTGGCGCGAGGGCAAGTTGCCTGAGGCCTTGATCAAGGCGCGGGCGCATCCGCAATGGTCGACGCTGAACCCAGGGGCACGGGTGAATCAGGCAGAACGGCAGGAGCAGTTGGAGGCGTTGGTTTTGCAGATTTGAGTGTTGTGAGTGGGCGGGAGGTGCATACCTTGAGGGGTGTAGCGCCTCAAGGCATGCACCTCCCAGCCCCTACGCCCTCACTGCTGCGCCACCTTCTCCGATTTGCCGTCATAGCGCTTGCGCCACTCGGCAAGAATCTCGTCGCGGTGCTTCGAAGCCCAGGCAAAGTCGTTCTTGATCAGACGCTGCTCGTAATCCGCTGGCAACTCGGTCTGCGGCTTGGCAATCCCCGGTGCAGCCAGCACCGCGAAGTTCTCCTTGTACAACTCCATCGCCGCGGGGCTGGCCGAGAAGTCAGCCAGCCGCCTGGCCGCATCGGCCTTTGGCGTGCCCTTGATCACTGCCGTCGCCTCGATCTCCCAGCCCAGCCCCTCTTTCGGCAGCACGATGTCCAGCGGCGCCCCCTGGCGCTTGAGCTGCACGGCCGGGTATTCGAACGAGATACCAATCGGGAACTCGCCCGCCGCCGCCAACTTGCACGGCTTGGAACCCGAATGAACGTACTGGCCGATGTTCTGGTGCAAGGCGTCCATATAGGCCCACCCCTGCGGCTCGCCAAAGGTCTGCAGCCAGGCACTGACATCCAGGAAGCCGGTACCGGACGAGGCCGGGTTAGGCATGACGATCTTGCCCTTGTATTCAGGCTTGGCCAGGTCCTGCCAGCTTACCGGCTTGCTCAGGCCCTGCTTTTCGGCCTCGATGGTGTTGAAGCAGATGGTCGCGGCCCAGACGTCCATGCCCACCCACGCCGGCGGGTTGGCGGCGTCGCGGTAGTTCGCCGAAATCTTGCCCAGGTCCTTGGGCGCATAGGCGTCGAGCATGCCGTTCTGGTCGAGGATGGCCAGGCTGGACGCCGCCAAGCCCCAGACCGCATCGGCCTGCGGGCGGTCTTTCTCGGCCAGCAGTTTGGCGGTGATGATGCCGGTGGAGTCGCGTACCCACTTGATCTCGATGTCTGGGTTGGCCTTTTCGAAGGCCTGCTTGTAGGTCTTGAGCTGCTCGGCTTCCAGCGCGGTATAGACCGTCAGCTGGGTCTCGGCGGCCGAAGCCTGCAGGCTGAACACGGCAGAAACGGCAGCGGCAAGTGCAAGGTGCTTGAACATGGTGGGGTTCCTTACAGGTCAGGCGGTCGCGGCGCGTTGGCGCCAGGCTTGGGAGCGGCGCAGCAGGCCGCGCGAGGCTGCGGCCAGCAGCAGTGAAGCGCTGGCACTGGTCAGCAGAATCAGGGTCGACATGGCGGCGGCACCGCCGACGTTGCCCGCGTCGTCCATGTTCAACACGGCGACGGCGGCAAGGATGGTGTCGGGGCTGTATAGGAAGATCGCCGCCGACACGGTGGTCATCGCCGAGACGAACAGGTAGCGAATGATGTCCAGCAGCGCCGGCAGGCAGATCGGCACCGTCACCCGCAGGAAGTGCCGGTACAAGGGCGCCTTGAGCGACAACGCGGCGGCCTCGAACTCGCCGTCGAGCTGGCGCAGGGCGGTGGTGGCGGTCATCTGCGCGGTGGTCAGATAATGGGCGATGGTGCAGATGACCAGCAGCCCCATGCTGCCGTACAGCACATGCAGCGGGTTGCCGCTGAGGTTGAAGAAGAACACGTAGCCCAGGCCCAGCACCAGGCCCGGCACTGCCATGGGGATGAAGCTGAGCAAGCGCAGCGCCTGGTTGAGCAGGCGTTGGCCCTGGGTCTTCTCCATCAGGTAGGCACCGCTGAAGATCACGACGCTGCCGATCAGCGCCGTGCCGATCGCCATGGTCACGCTGTTGCGGTAGGCCAGCCAGCCGCCACCGGCAGTGTCCTCGAACATGTAGTGCTTGAGCGACAGCGAGAGGTTATAGGGCCAGAACGTGACCAGCGACGAGTACACGGCCATGCCGATCACCAGCAACAGGGCCGCGCAGACCAGCACGACGATGGCCAGGAAGCAGGCATCGCGGCGGCGCGAGGGCTTGGGCTCGAACACTTGCGCACGTCCACTCATGGCCTCGCCCTGGCGTCGGCGCAACCAGGCATCGACGGCAAAACTCAACAGTGCCGGCAGCAGCAAGACCATGCCGATCAGTGCGCCGCGGCCAAACTGCTGCTGGCCCACGACAGCTTTGTAGGCTTCCAGGGCCAGCACCTGATAGTCGCCGCCGACCACGACCGGGACGCCGAAGTCAGTGATGGTCAAGGTGAACACCAGGCAGAAGGCCGCGAACACTGCCTGGCGTGTGGCAGGCCAGGTAATGCTGGAAAACGCCCGCCAAGGCCCGGCCCCCATGCTGGAAGCAGCGTCGAACAGGCGCGCATCGGCCAGTGACAGGGCTGACAGCAGAATCATCAGCGCATGCGGGAAGGTGTAGATGGCCTCGCCCAGCACGATCCCCCAGAAGCCGTAGATGTTGTCGCTCAGCAGCCCGCGCAGCAGGCCCTGGTTGCCGAACAGGTAGACCAGCGCAATGGCCGGCAGCATCGACGGCGCCAGCAGCGGCAGCAACGAGATACCCCGCCACAGGCCCTTGGCCGGGATCAGGGTGCGCTGCAAGGCGTAGGCGAACAGGTACGCCAGCGGTACCACGATGGCGGCAACGGTGAGTGCCACCGACAGGCTATTGCCGAGCAGCCAGTGGAAGCCCTCGCTGGTGAACAGTTCACGCGCTGCCGCCAGGCCGCCACCCTGGCCAGCCTCACCGCTGAAGCCGCGCCAGAAGATCGCCAGCAGCGGCATCAACACGGCCAGCACCAGCAACATCAGCAGCAACCACTTGCCACCGACGACGAACAATCGGTCACCGCGGGCGACGCCACGTTCGGACGCAGCCTTGGCCTGGGCCAGCGGCAGGGACATTGGCGCGGCCATCTCAGGCAAACACCTGCAGGCTCTGCGGTGGCAGCGCCACCCAGATGTCCTGCGAGCCCAGTCGCGGCATGGCCTCGGGGGCCAGTTCGGCCAGCAATGCATGGCCGGGCAGGTCTTTGAGTTCGAAGCTCATGCGGCAGCGGTTGCCGAGGAACGTGATCTCGCGGACCTTGGCCGCAAACAGGTTTTCTTCGTGCACCACCGGGTTGACGGTGATCGCCTCCGGCCGGCAGAACAGCCGGCCGCTGCTGGCTCGCGCCGAGCCGGGGGTCAGGCGCATGCGCATGCCACCGACCTGGGCCTGGTTGTCACTGCTGCGCTGAAACGGCAGCCAGTTACCCTGGCCCACGAACTCGGCCACAAAGGGCGTGGCAGGCTGGTCGTAGATTTCCTGCGGCGTGGCGTACTGCTCGACCTGGCCGTTGTTCATCACCGCGATGCGGTCGGCCATCAGCATGGCCTCGTCCTGGTTGTGGGTGACCATCAAAGTGGTGATACCCAACTGGCGTTGCAGTTGGCGCAGCTCGGTGCACAGGTGCTCGCGAACCCGCGCATCCAGCGCCGACATCGGCTCATCCAGCAGCAACAACGAAGGTGCCGGCGCCAGGGCACGCGCCAGGGCCACACGCTGCTGCTGGCCGCCAGAAAGCTGGCCGGGGTACTTTTTTTCGCTACCGGACAGGCCAACCAGCTGGAGCATTTCAACCACCCGCTGGCGCGCTTGCTCACGGCCACTGCTCATCAGGCCGTAGGCGATGTTGGCTTCGACGGTGAGGTTGGGAAACAGCGCGTAGGACTGGAACAGGATGCCGTAGTCGCGGGCTTGGGGTGGCAGCTCGGAGATGTCGCGCTCACCGATGTACAGCTCGCCGCGGTCCTGGCGTTCGAGGCCGGCGATGCAGCGCAACAACGTGGTCTTGCCGCAACCGGATGGGCCGAGCAGGCACACCAGCTCGCCCGCGGCGATGTCCAGGGAGACATCGTTAAGCGCCGTGAAGGCGCCGAAGCGCTTGTGGATATTGCGCACTTTCATTTGTGCGCCCGAGGTGGCGTTGTTCATGGCAGGGCCTCATCGAAGAGATGGGGCCATGCTAGGAAGCCTGTGCGACGGTTCTGTGGCGTTCAGGCAAAAGCTGGCGATAGTGGTATAGGCAGATTTTGTATCTGCATCACTGACCTAGAACTGTGAACCGGCCACTTCTTGTGCAACCCCCAGAAACGCTGCAGGCAAACGCGCCTGGCGCCGCTCCTTCAGGCAGTACAGGTATTCATGCATCAGCGGCGCCCCCTCCAGCACCAACACCCGTAATTCGGGGTTGTGCGGCACTTCATGTCGGGCGATCACACTGATGCCGATGTTGCGCAACACCGCCTCACGGATCGACTCGCGGCTGCCGATTTCCAGCAATGTTGCGGCCTTGACGCCCGCCTCCTGCAGCATCTGCTCGGTCAGCTTGCGCGTGGTCGAGCCCTGCTCGCGCATCAACAGGCAATGCCCGGCCACCACGTCGATGGACACCGCCTGGCGATGGGCCAACGGATGGTTACGGTGTACCGCCACCACCAGCGGGTCGGTGCCCAGCACGCGGCGCACCAGGCGTGCATCCTCCAGCAGTTGCGACGAGGCAGCGATATCGACCCGGTAGTCTTCGAGCATTTCCAGCACTTGCTGCGAGTTGCCGATCTCCACCGTCACATCCACCTGGGGCAGGCGCTCACGGAAGATCTTCACCAGGTCGAGAATGTAGTAAGGCGCAGTGGCCGCGATGCGCAGGCTGCCCTGGGCCTGGCCACTGTTGCGCAGTTCGAACTCGATGTCGGCCTCTTGCTGCAGCAGCGCCTTGACCATCGGCAGCAGGCGCACGCCCTCCTCGCTCAGCACCAGGCGCCGCCCGCCACGGTAGAACAGCTCCACCGCGTACTGGGCTTCGAGGTTGCGGATCTGCGTGGTCACCGTGGGCTGGCTGAGCCCGAGCTTCTTCGCCGCCAGGGTGATGCTGCCCAGGCGGGCCACCATGTAGAAGGCTTTGAGCTCGGAACTCTGCATGCACGTCCTCTATTTGCGCAAAAGGCGCAAGCCGTTGAACACCACCAGCAGGCTCACGCCCATGTCGGCAAACACTGCCATCCACAAGGTGGCCATGCCGGCAAAGGTGATCGCCAGGAAAATCGCCTTGATGCCCAGGGCCAGAATGATGTTCTGCCTGAGAATCGCCGCACTTTGGCGCGACAGCCTGACGAAGGCCGGGATTTTGCGCAAGTCGTCGTCCATCAACGCCACATCGGCCGTCTCGATGGCGGTGTCGGTACCAGCAGCGGCCATGGCAAAGCCGATTTCGGCACGGGCCAGGGCCGGCGCATCGTTGATACCGTCGCCGACCATGCCCACCCGATGGCCCTGGCTGTACAGCGCTTCGATGGTCTTGAGCTTGTCGTCCGGCAACAGGTTGCCTTCGGCGCGATCGATGCCGACCTGGGCGGCGATGGCCTCGGCGGTATGGGGATTATCACCGGTCAGCATGACCGTCTTGATACCCAGCTCATGCAGCTCGGCGATGGCCTGGCGACTGCTTTGCTTGACCGTGTCGGCCACGGCGAACAACGCCAGCGGGCCGCTGCGGTCGAGCAGCAAGACCACGGTCTTGCCCTGACGCTCCAGTGCATCCAGCTGCGCCTCCAGCGCCGGCGAGCACAGGCCCAGCTCCTCCACCAGGCGGTGATTACCCAGGTGGTAGACCTCGCCCTCGATCACCCCGCGCACACCACGCCCGGCCAGGGCGGCGAAATCGCCCACCTCGCTCAAGGCCAGCCCTTGTGCCTTGCCGAACTGGGCAATGGCACGCGACACCGGGTGGTCCGAACGCTCACCCAGGCTGGCAGCCAAGGCTTGGGCACGGCCTTCGAACAGAGGCTCCAGCACCTTGGCGTCGGTCTGCACCGGCTTGCCGTGGGTGAGGGTGCCCGTCTTGTCGAGGGCCAGGTAATCCAGCTTGCGCCCGCCCTCCAGATAAACCCCGCCTTTGATCAGGATGCCCTTGCGCGCCGCTGCGGCCAGGCCACTGACGATGGTAACCGGGGTAGAAATGACCAGTGCACACGGGCAGGCCACCACCAGCAGCACCAGCGCACGGTAGACCCAGTCGAACCAGGCGCCAGCCAGGAACAGCGGCGGGATCAGCGCCACGGCCAAGGCCAGGGCAAAGACCACCGGGGTGTAGATACGCGAGAACTGATCGACGAAGCGTTGGGTGGGCGCACGGGCGCCTTGGGCCTCCTCGACAGCCTTGATGATGCGCGCCAGCGTCGATTGCCCAGCGGCGGCAGTTACGCGGTACTCCAGGGCACCGGCCTGGTTGATGGTGCCGGCGAACAGCTTGTCACCCATGGCCTTTTCCACAGGCAGGCTTTCACCGGTGATCGGCGCCTGATCGACGCTGGATTGCCCGCTGGTGACTTCACCGTCCAGGCCGATGCGCTCACCTGGCCGTACCCGCACCTGGGCACCGATGGCCACCTCACGCACCTCCACTTCACGCCACTGGCCATCGGCCTGCTGAACCGTCGCCATGTCGGGGGTGAGTTGCATCAGGCCGCTGATGGCATTGCGGGCCCGGTCCAGGGAGCGCGCCTCGATCAACTCGGCGACCGTGAACAGCACCATCACCATGGCCGCTTCCGGCCACTGGCCGATCAACACCGCGCCGGTCACGGCAATGCTCATCAAGGCGTTGATGTTGAGGTTGCGGTTTTTCAGGGCGATCCAGCCCTTCTTGTAGGTGCCCAGGCCGCAACCCAGGATTGCCGCCAAGGCCAGCGCGGCCACCAGCCACTCAGGCGCCAGCCCGGTGAAATGCACCACTTCCGCGGCAATGGCGGCAACAGCGGACAACCCCAGCGGCCACCAGCGGGTCTTGCTTGGCGAGGCGCTGGCGGCCGTTGCCGCGTCCCCTTCAATGAGGGGTTCGGCCTTCATGCCCAGGCTGTCGATGGCCCGTTCGATCTCGGCGGTGCCGCCCAGCGTGTGACGCACGCCAAGTACGCGGTTGATCAGGTTGAATTCCAACTGCTCGATGCCCGCCAGCTTGCCCAGCTTGTCCTGGATCAGCGTTTGCTCGGTGGGGCAGTCCATGGCCTCGATACGGAAGCGGCTGAGCTGTGCGTCGCCGCTGGCTTTTTCGCTCAACTGCACCAACGCCGGGGCGGCGGCGCTACCGCAGCAGCTGTGGGCGTGGTGGTCATGCTTGTGGTGGGGGCTGGCAGGCTGGTTCATTGGGTCATCCTTAAAGTGAGCCTGTTGCCAAGTGAACACCCTGTAGCCACTATAGGGTCAAGCCATCCG
This sequence comes from Pseudomonas sp. Irchel s3f19, assembly GCF_900187555.1. Taxonomy (NCBI): domain Bacteria; kingdom Pseudomonadati; phylum Pseudomonadota; class Gammaproteobacteria; order Pseudomonadales; family Pseudomonadaceae; genus Pseudomonas; species Pseudomonas sp. Irchel s3f19. The sequence continues at coordinate 571,599 of NZ_FYDW01000002.1, forward strand.
CTGGAGATTTCGCGATGAAGATTGGAGAACTGGCAAAAGCCACCGATTGTGCCGTGGAAACCATCCGCTATTACGAGCGTGAGCAGCTGTTGCCAGAGCCGGCGCGCACCGACGGCAATTACCGGCTCTACACCCAAGCCCACGTCGAGCGGCTGACCTTTATCCGCAACTGCCGCACCCTGGACATGACCCTGGACGAGATCCGCAGCCTGCTACGCCTGCGCGACAGCCCCGAAGGGTCGTGCGGCAGCGTCAATGCGTTGATCGATGAGCATATCGCCCATGTGCAGGCGCGGATCGATGGGTTGGTGGCGTTGCAGGAGCAGTTGGTGGAACTGCGGCAGCGGTGCAATGCGCAAGGAGATGAATGCGCGATCTTGCAGCAACTGGAGGTGAACGGGGCGGTATCGGTGCCGGAAGGTGAGCATTCGCATGTGGGACGAAGCCACGGGCATTGAGCATGCTGGGGGTGCTTTGCCCCCCAGCAATTGCGAAGGTTAAACCGCCATCGGCGCCGTCATCGGCGCATGGTGCTCATACCCTTCCAGGCTGAAATCACTCGGCTCGATCTGCTCCAGCCACTGCGGCTCATACTTGCCGGTCTCGGCAAACGCTGGCACGCGGTCGCTGATCACCAGCTTCGGCGCTTGCAGCGGCTCGCGTTTGAGCTGTTCGTTGAGCATGTCCAGGTGGTTCTCATACACATGGGCATCGCCAATGAAATACGTGAACCAGCGCGGCGTGTAGCCGGTCAGGCGGCCGAACAGCGACAGCAAAGCCGCGCCCTCGGTGAGGTTGAACGGCGTGCCCAGGCCCAGGTCGTTGGAGCGAATGTACAGGGTCAGGGAAATTTCCCGAGTCTCGGCATTCGGGTGGAACTGGTACAGCAGGTGGCACGGCGGCAGGGCCATTTCATCCAGCTGGGCGCAGTTCCAGCCGTGGAACAGGATGCGCCGGCTGCCCGGGTCGTTGGCGATGGTGTCCAGGCACTGGCGCACCTGGTCGATGGCCTTGTACAGGATGACAAAGGCCTGGCCGTCTTCCTCGTCCTGGGCAATCTTGCGGAACCCCTGCTTTTCAGCCATTTCGATGGCCGCCGGGTTGCTCAGCGGTACACGCTTGTAGCCCGGCCACTGGCGCCACTGAACGCCGTAGATCTCACCCAGGTCGTCATGCCCCTGGCGGAACGGGTTGGCCAGCCACTGGGCGTTTTCGTTGGCGTTCTGGTCCCAGACCTTGCAGCCCAGGTCGCGGAATTCACCGGCGTTCTTCACGCCACGCAGAAAACCGACCATCTCGCCGATGGCCGACTTGAACGCCAGCTTGCGCGTGGTGATGGCCGGAAAGCCCTTCTGCAGGTCGAAGCGCAGCATGGCGCCCGGCAGGCTGATGGTGCGGATGCCGGTGCGGTTTTCCTGCAGGGTGCCGTTTTCGATGACGTCACGGACCAGGTCAAGATACTGTTTCATGGCTTACCTGTAGCAAGAACGGCAGGGGGATCGCCCCTGCCGTCGGGAATCAGATGGCGGGTGTCGCCGTGGGTTTGCGATTATAAGCCCACCAGATCAATCCGAGGCCGGCCAGAATCATCGGGATGCAGAGTATCTGACCCATGGTCAGCCAGCCCCAGGCGATGTAGCCCAGCTGGGCATCGGGTACCCGGACGAATTCGACGATGAAGCGGAAGATGCCGTAGAACAGCGCGAACATCCCGGAGACCGCCATGGTTGGCCGCGGCTTGCGCGAATACAGCCAGAGAATCAGGAACAGCGCCACGCCTTCCAGGGCGAACTGGTACAGCTGCGACGGGTGGCGTGGCAGTTGCTCAGGGTCGCTGAACGGCGGGAACACCATTGCCCACGGCACGTCGGTGGCCTTGCCCCACAGCTCGGCATTGATGAAGTTGCCGATACGCCCGGCGCCCAGGCCGATCGGTACCATCGGCGCGACGAAGTCCATCAGCTCGAAGAAGGTCTTGTTGTTGCGCTTGCCGAACCACAACGCCGCCAGCATCACGCCGATGAAGCCGCCATGGAACGACATGCCGCCCTTCCACACCTCGAAAATCAGCGTCGGGTTGGCCAGGTAGGCGTGCAGGTCATAGAACAGCACGTAGCCCAGGCGACCGCCGACGATCACCCCCATCGACAACCAGAACACCAGGTCGGACAGCTTTTCACGGGACCAGGTGGGGTCGAAGCGGTTCAGCCGACGCGAGGCGAGCAGCCAGGCGCCGCCAATACCGACCAGGTACATCAGGCCGTACCAGTGGATTTTCAGTGGCCCGAGGGCCACGGCCACGGGGTCTATCTGCGGGTAAGGCAGCATGGATATTCCTCTAGTTTCAAATCAGCGAGCTAAATCAAAAAGCTGAGGCCGACGCAGAACAGCAACGCGGCGAACAGACGCTTGAGCAGGCGTGGCGACAGCTTGTGCGCCAGGCGCGCGCCGAAGCGGGCGAAAAACATGCTGGTCACGGCGATGCCGAGCAGCGCTGGCAGGTACACGTAACCCAGGCTGTGCGCCGGCAGGTGCTGTTCGTGCCAGCCCAGCCACATGAAGCTCAGGGCACTGGCCAGGGCAATCGGCAGGCCACAGGCCGAGGACGTTGCCACCGCCTGCTGCATGGGCAGGCTGCGCCAGGTCAGGAACGGCACGGTCAACGAGCCGCCACCGATACCGAAGATCGCCGAAGCCCAGCCAATCACCCCGCCTGCTGCGGTCAGCGCGGGCTTGCCAGGGATGCCGCGGCTGGCCTTGGGCTTGAGGTCCAGGGCCATTTGCGCGGCGATGATCAGGGCGAACACACCGATGATCTTCTGCAGCAGCGGGCCCTGGATCAAGGATGCGGTCTTGGCGCCGACGCCGGCGCCGAGCAGGATGCCCACGGTCATCCAGGCGAAGATCGGCCATTGCACCGCTCCACGGCGATGGTGCTCGAGCACCGCATTGATCGAGGTGAAAATGATGGTTGCCAACGAAGTGCCGACTGCCAGGTGGGTCAATACCGAAGGGTCGAAGCCCTGCAAGGTGAAGCTGAACACCAGTACCGGCACGATGATGATGCCACCGCCCACGCCGAACAGCCCGGCCAGCACGCCAGCGCATGCGCCTAACAGCAGATAGAGTACGAACTCCATTCGTTGCCCCTGAGCAAATCAATCCGGCATGGTAACGGAAGCCGGGCTCGAGGCTCTAGTGAACTTCGTGACAGGATGGATCAGCACCGCCGCAGTGGGTACAGTGGCACAAAACACAGAGGCCCAACCGATGTGCCTAATCGTATTCGCCTGGCGGCCGGGGCATGCCCTGCCGCTGATCGTGGCGGCCAACCGCGACGAGTTCTATGCCCGCCCCACGCAGGCCCTGGCGGCCTGGGAGGATGCGCCTGGGGTGTATGCCGGACGTGACCTGGAGGCCGGCGGCACGTGGCTCGGCGTGGGGCCGCAGGGGCGCTTCGCTGCGCTGACCAACATTCGCGACCCTGGGCAGGCGCTTGGCGTGCGTTCCCGTGGGGAGCTGGTGGCGGCGTTTCTGCAGGGTGAGCTTGGCGTTGAAGCGTATCTGGACCAGGTGGCCAGCCGCAGCAGCCAGTATTCGGGGTTCAACCTGCTGGTGGGCGATGGTACGCAGCTGGGGTATCTGCACGCTCGAGACGCGGCGCCGCGTTTGCTGGAGGCTGGGGTGTACGGGCTTTCCAATGCCGGGCTGGATACGCCGTGGCCCAAGCTGGTCAAGGCGCGCGACGGCCTGGAACGGTTGCTGGGCTCAGCTGACCCGCAGCGTTTGCTGGCGTTGCTGGCCGATGGCGAGACGGCGCCTGAGGCTGAGCTGCCGGAGACTGGCGTGGGGGTAGCGACCGAGAAGCTGCTGTCGAGTGTGTTTATTGCCAGCCAGAATTATGGAACGCGGGCCAGTACGGTGCTGATCGTGGATGATCAGGGTGAAAGGCGGCTTATTGAACGCAGTTTCGGGCCGTTTGGGGGGCATTTGGGGGAAGTTGAGGTAATGGTCTGATAGAAGTGTTTCGGCAGTACCGGCCCCTTCGCGGGGCAGGTATCAAAGGGTCTTGTTGGCACCAGGCCCGATCATCCGCGCCAGCCCAAGGTTCTTCAACGCCAGCTGCAACGAGCTGTGGATAACCTGCGGGTTGTCATGGCTCATGGCATCGGTCAGCAGTTCCTTGGCCTTGCTCATGTTGATCTGGCGCAGCATCCACTTCACCTTGGGCAGGTTGGTGGCGTTCATCGATAGGCTGTCGAAGCCCATGGCCATCAACAGTACCGCCGCCGCCGGGTCACCGGCCATCTCACCGCAGATGCTCACCGGCTTGCCCTCGCCGTGGGCATCGCGCACCACGGTATTGAGCGCCTGCAGCACCGCCGGGTGCAGGTAGTCGTACAGGTCGGCGACCCGTGGGTTGTTACGGTCGACTGCCAGCAGGTATTGGGTCAGGTCGTTGGAACCGACCGACAGGAAGTCGACCTGCCGCGCCAGCTCCTTGGTCTGGTACACCGCCGCGGGGATTTCGACCATCACCCCAACCGGCGGCATCGGCACATCGGTGCCTTCGTCACGCACCTCGCCCCAGGCGCGGTGAATCAGGTGCAGGGCTTCTTCCAGCTCATGGATGCCGGAAATCATCGGCAGCAGGATACGCAGGTTGTTCAGGCCTTCGCTGGCCTTGAGCATCGCGCGGGTCTGGACCAGGAAGATTTCCGGGTGGTCGAGGGTGACGCGGATGCCGCGCCAACCCAGGAAGGGGTTTTCTTCCTTGATCGGGAAGTAGGACAGCGCCTTGTCCCCGCCGATATCCAGGGTACGCATGGTCACCGGCAGCGGGTGAAAGGCCGCCAGTTGCTCACGGTAGATCGCCAGCTGCTCTTTCTCGCTGGGGAAGCGCTGATTAATCATGAACGGCACTTCGGTGCGGTACAGGCCTACCCCTTCGGCGCCGCGCTGCTGGGCACGTGCGACGTCGGCCAGCAGGCCGGTGTTGACCCACAGCGGCATACGGTGGCCGTCGGGGGTGATGCAAGGCAGCTCACGCAGTGCATCCAGGCCCTGCGCCAGCTGGCGCTCCTCCTCGACCACTTCGCTGTACTGCTTGCGCAGCACGTCGCTGGGGTTGGTGAACACCTCACCCTTGTAACCGTCGACGATCAGCTCGATGCCGTCGACCTTCGAATACGGCAGGTCGACCAGGCCCATCACCGTGGGGATACCCATGGCCCGGGCCAGGATAGCGACGTGGGAGTTGCCCGAGCCCAGTACCGAAACCAGGCCGACCAGCTTGCCTTCAGGCACTTCGCCGAGCATCGCCGGGGTCAGTTCTTCGCTGACCAGGATGGTGTTGTCGGCGTACACCAGCGACTGCGAGCGTGCCTCCTGCAGGTAGGCCAGCAGTCGGCGGCCAAGGTCCTTGACGTCCGAAGCCCGCTCACGCAGGTAGTCGTCGTCCATCAGTTCGAAGCGGTTGACGTGTTCGCCGACCACCTGGCGCAACGCGCCCTGGGCCCACTGGCCGGTCTTGATGACCTCGGTCACTTCGCCACCCAGGGCGGCGTCCTCGAGCATCATCAGGTACACGTCGAACAAGGCGCGCTCTTCGGGGCGCAGCTGGGTGGCCAGCTTTGCCGACAGCTTGCGCATGTCGGCGCGCACGCCTTCAAGGGCGTTCTGGAACAGCTTGAGTTCAGCGTCGATGTCTTCGACGGTCTTGTCTGGCACCACTTCGAGGTCGGCCGGCGGCAGCATCACCACCGCACGCCCCACGGCAGCGCCTGGCGAGCCCGGCACACCGACGAAGCGAGCTTCCTGGATGCCCTTGCCCTGGCGGCCCAGGCCACGAATCGAGCCAGTCGCCTCGGCATGGGCGATAACCCCGGCGAGCTGGGCGCTCATGGTGACCAGGAAGGCTTCTTCGCCCTCATCGAACTGGCGGCGCTCCTTCTGCTGGATGACCAATACCCCAACCACACGACGGTGGTGAATGATCGGCGCACCCAGGAAGGAGGCGAATTTTTCTTCACCGGTTTCGGCAAAGTAGCGATAACGCGGGTGATCGGCGGCGTTTTCCAGGTTCAGCGGCTCTTCCCGGGTACCGACCAGGCCGACCAGGCCCTCGTTGGGGGCCATGCTGACCTTGCCGATCGAACGCTTGTTCAGGCCCTCGGAGGCCATCAGCACGAAGCGGTTGGTTTCCGGGTCGAGCAGATAGACCGAGCAGACCTGGCTGCCCATGGCCTCCTTGACGCGCAAGACAATGATCCCCAACGCCGTCTTGAGATCTTTGGCGGAGTTCACTTCCTGGACGATCTTGCGCAGCGTATTGAGCATGGCTCGGGGTCGAACTCCGTCGTCAGTCGCGCGTCAGCAGACGCGGTGCTAGCTCTTTCAGGGCGCGACGGTAGACCTCGCGCTTGAATGTCACAACCTGGCCCAGCGGGTACCAATAGCTGACCCAGCGCCAGCCGTCGAACTCCGGCTTGCCCGTCAGGTCCATCCGTACCCTTTGTTCATTGCTGACCAGACGCAGCAGAAACCACTTCTGTTTCTGGCCGATGCACAGCGGCTGGCTGTGCGTACGCACCAGACGCTGGGGTAAACGATAACGCAACCAGCCGCGGGTGCAGGCAAGAATTTCCACATCATCGCGTTCAAGGCCAACTTCTTCGTTCAGCTCGCGGTACAGGGCATCTTCCGGCGTCTCGTCAGGGTTGATACCACCCTGGGGGAATTGCCAGGCATCCTGGTTGATCCGTCGAGCCCATAGCACCTGCCCGGCATCATTCGTGAGAATGATCCCGACATTGGGGCGAAAACCATCCGGGTCGATCACGGCAGCAACCTCGCAAACGCATGTCACCGCATTGTTCCACAAAGCCTGCGAGCGCAGCAACGCGCCCGCCAAGCTTATGTGCAGCGAGGTGAAAACTCCGTATTCTGCGGGCCTACCCTGTGGCTGATGCGAGTGAACGCGATGCGCCTGGCTTTATTCGACCTGGACAATACCCTCCTCGGTGGCGACAGCGACCATGCCTGGGGTGACTATCTGTGCGAACGCGGCATCCTCGACCCGGTTGCCTACAAACAACGCAACGATGCCTTCTACCAGGACTACCTGCACGGCACCCTGGACCTGCAGGCCTACCTGGCCTTTTCCATGGAGATTCTCGCGGCAACGCCTACGGCCCAGCTCGACGCGTGGCACCGCGATTTCATGCGCGACTGCATCGAGCCGATCATCCTGCCTAAGGCCCTGGCATTGCTGCAGCAGCACCGCGAAGCGGGCGACAAACTGGTAATCATCACTGCCACCAACCGTTTCGTGACCGCGCCGATTGCCCGCCGTCTGGGCGTGCGCACCCTGCTGGCGACCGAATGCGAAACCCGTGATGGCCGGTTTACCGGGCGCAGTACCGATATACCGTGTTTCCGTGAAGGCAAGGTGACGAGGTTGCAGCGCTGGATGCTGGAAAACGACTATGACCTGGCAGACAGCTATTTCTATAGCGATTCGATGAATGACTTGCCGTTGCTGCAGCAGGTGACTCACCCGGTGGCAGTGGACCCGGACCCTAACCTGCAGGCGGAGGCGCAGCAGCGCGGGTGGCCGGTAATTTCGCTGAGGGATTGATGTTTTTCTGTGCCGGCCGCTTGGCGGATACCTGCGAAGCGGCCGGCAGGTTCAGACCGGCTTGGCGCCCATCAGCCCGGCAATCGACAGGAAGCACACCCCGCTGAACACCGCCAAGGCCAAGGTAAACCGCAACCCCACCACCTCAGCCTTGCGCAGCCGGTTCAAGCGCACCAGCAGCCACCACACCGCCAATGCCCCGAAGGTATAGATGACGCTGGAGGCCAGCACCCAGGTCTGCCCCAGCGGCCAGCCTACCAGGTGCACCAGCCACCAGCCCGTGAACGGCATGCTCACCAGGCACAGGCCCATGACCAGCCAGACGAACACCAGCGGCCGCCGCAGCAATTTGCCGTAAGCCTCGCCATCGCCCAGCCTGCGGGCGCGAACCGTCCAGATCGCCAGGCCCAGCGCGCCCAGAAGCAGCAGCGCGGTGGCGAGGATGTGCAAGGTTTTGAGTGTGGTCAGGTGTTCCATGTTTCGATTTTCCTTGTGCAGGCCGTCAGCCCCAGCTTAGCCGCTCAGCCCAGAAACAGCCGGTAAGCCGGGTTCTCGGTCTCGTCCCAATACGGGTAGCCGATTTTCGCCAAGGCCGCCGGCACCAGGTGGCGCTCGTCCTCTGGCACCTGCAGCCCCGCCACCACACGCCCGTCGGCCGCGCCGTGGTTACGGTAGTGGAACATCGAGATATTCCAGCGCCCGCCCAGTTTGTTGAGGAAGTTGAACAACGCACCCGGACGCTCCGGGAACTCGAAGCGCAGCACGATCTCATCACTGGCACCGGCCGAATGGCCACCGACCATGTGCCGGATGTGCAGCTTGGCCAGTTCGTTGTCGGTCAGGTCGGTGACCGGGAAGCCCTGCTCGATCAACTGCTGCACCAGCACCGCGCGCGGGTCGTTGTCCGGGTGTGTTTGCACGCCGACGAAGATATGCGCCTCGTCGGAGGTGTGCTTGCGGTAGTTGAATTCGGTGATCTGGCGTTTGCCGATCGCTTCGCAGAAGGCCTTGAAGCTGCCAGGGCGCTCGGGGATGGTGACGGCGATGATCGCCTCGCGCTTCTCGCCCAGTTCGGCCCGCTCGGCCACATGGCGCAGGCGATCGAAGTTCACGTTGGCGCCCGAATCGATGGCGACCAGGGTCTGGCCGGTCACGCCGTACAGCTCGACATACTTCTTGATGCCGGCAACACCCAGCGCCCCGGCAGGCTCGGTGATCGAGCGGGTATCGTCGTAGATATCCTTGATTGCTGCGCAGATCTCATCAGTACTGACGGTAACCACCTCATCCACGTGCAGGCGGCAAATATCGAACGTGTGCTGGCCGATCTGCGCCACCGCCACACCGTCGGCGAACAGCCCGACCTGCGGCAGCACCACGCGCTCGCCCGCAGCCATGGCGGCCTGCAAGCAGTTGGAGTCGTCCGGCTCGACGCCGATCACCTTGATTTCCGGGCGCAGGTACTTCACGTAGGCAGCGATACCGGCGATCAGGCCGCCGCCACCGACCGGCACGAAGATCGCGTCCAGCCGGCCTGGGTGCTGACGCAGGATTTCCATGGCCACGGTGCCCTGGCCGGCGATGGTGTGCGGGTCATCATAAGGGTGGATATAGACGAAGCCCTTTTCGTCGACCAGCTTCAGCGAGTAGGCCAGCGCCTCGGGGAACGAGTCGCCATGCAGCACCACCTTGCCGCCACGCGAACGCACGCCTTCGATCTTGATCTCCGGGGTGGTCTTGGGCATCACGATCGTGGCCTTGATACCCAGCTCGCGGGCCGCCAGGGCCAGGCCCTGGGCATGGTTGCCGGCCGAAGCGGTGACCACACCGCGGGCCAGTTCTTCCGGGCTCAATTGCGCCAGCTTGTTGTACGCCCCACGGATCTTGAACGAGAACACCGGTTGCAGGTCTTCACGCTTGAGCAAAATCTGGTTGCCCAGGCGCTTGCTCAGCTGCCCGGCGCTTTGCAGCGGGGTTTCGACAGCGACGTCGTAGACGCGCGAGGTGAGGATCTTCTTGACGTACTGTTCGAGCATCGGGAAAGCATCACTGGCCGCAGGACAAGGGCTGCGAGTCTACCCCAGCGCTACGTCGGGCGACCACAGCAAAGCCGCGCAAGCCGTTATACTAAGCCCCTTTGAAACCTCCCCCGCCCCTCTCGGAGCCCGCATGACCCAGGACCAACTCAAACAGGCCGTCGCCCAGGCCGCTGTCGACTTCATTCTGCCCAAGCTGGATGAAAAGAGCGTTGTCGGCGTCGGTACCGGTTCGACCGCCAACTTCTTCATCGACGCCCTGGCTCAGCACAAGACCGCCTTCGATGGCGCGGTCGCCAGCTCCGAGGCCACTGCCCAGCGTCTGAAGGGCCATGGCATCCCGGTCTACGAGCTGAACAGCGTCAGCGAGCTGGAGTTCTATGTCGACGGTGCCGACGAGAGCGACGCGCACCTGAACCTGATCAAAGGCGGTGGCGCGGCCCTGACCCGCGAGAAGATCGTCGCGGCCGTGGCCAAGACCTTCATCTGCATCGCCGATGCCAGCAAGCTGGTGCCGGTGCTGGGCGCCTTCCCGCTGCCGGTCGAAGTGATCCCGATGGCCCGCAGCCACGTGGCGCGCCAGCTGGTCAAACTGGGCGGTGACCCGGTGTACCGTGAAGGCGTGCTGACCGACAACGGCAACGTGATCCTGGATGTGTACAACCTGCAGATCACCAACCCGGTCGAGCTGGAAGCGCAGATCAATGCGATCGTCGGCGTGGTCACCAACGGCCTGTTCGCGGCACGTCCGGCAGACCTGCTGCTACTGGGCACCGCTGAAGGCGTGCAGAGCCTGAAGGCCGAGTAACCCCTCCTTCGCGGGGCAAGTCGGATCGCCGAACCGCCGCGCCCATAGATCCCCGCCTTTTCAATCCAGCGGGGGCGTCTGTGGGGCGGGCTTTGCCCCGCGAAGCGGCCCTCAAGGCCATTCAATCTGCCGGCTGTTTGAACACATAGAACAGGTTCGGCTCACTGACCAGGTAAATGGTCCCGGCTTCGTCCATGGCGATCCCTTCCGCCTGCGGCACCGTCTGTTTCAACCCCTGGTACCCCTTGCGCAACGACAGGGTGCTCAGCGGCCTGCCCTTCACGTCGAGCTCCAGCACCAGCCGCGATTCGTCCGACAACGCCAGCAGGTGGCCGCTGCGTTCATCGAACTGCAAACTGGACAGATCCCGTACGAACAAACGCGAATCACGCTTGCGATCTTGCACCACATTCACGGCATAAGGCTGCTCGGGGTTTTCATGCGGGAAGCCATGCACTTCGTAGATCAGCATCGGGTCACGCTCCTTGGCCACGAACAAGCGCTTACCGGCCGAGTCGTAAGCCAACCCCTCGAAGCCCTTGTTGCCGTTCAGGCCAATGCCCAGGGTCAACTGCTCGGCATCGCCGGCGTCGAGGAACAGCGTGTCGTCATCAAGGCGCACGCGAATCAGCCGCTGCTGGCGTTCATCGGTGATCACATAGCTGTTGGGCCCCACGTACTCCACCGCTTCCGGGTCGCCGAAGCCGGTCAGCGGCACCCGCCGCAGGATGCGGCCGTCCAGCGACAGCTCGATCAGCTCCGAGCGTGCATTGGTGACGGTGAACAGGGTCTTGCGGTCGGGGTCGTAGGTCAGGGCCGAAATGTCGTCATCCAGCCCCTCGACAGGCTGCGCCTCGACCACTACCCGATAGCGGTCCAGGCCAATGCCTTGTTCGGCAGGCTGCCACCAGGTCTTGAGGTTGAACCAGCCCCGCTCGAACAAGCGAAACTCTTGCCCGGCCCAACCGAGCAAGAGCAGGCCAATGAAGGCTGGGATCAGTGACAGGCGAAGAAAACGACGCATTTGAGGCAGACTCGACGAAGGGGTGACGAATCTAACCACGAACAACTGAACTAAAGCTTAATGCCATCATCCGAAAAATCAGATGATCGTGTCAGTTTTTCTTGAAACGATAGAAAAGCGCCGGCTCGCTGACCATGTACAGGTTGCCCTTGTCGTCCATGGCCACGCCTTCGGCACGCGGAATGGTGTCTTCAAGGCCGTTGAAACCACCCAGCAAGGTCATGAAGCTCACTTGCTGGCCCTGCTCATCCAGCTCCAGCAACATGTTGGAGTCTGCCGACAGCACCAGCAGGTGCCCGGTACGCGGGTCCACGCCAAGGGCCGAAAGGTTGCGCAGGTCGAGTTCATCACTGGGCAGCGGCTGTTTGTCGCCCTTGAGCGGGCTCCGGCCATCGGTACTCCAGGTGTATAGCTTGGGCGGGCGCTCTTCGCCGATCACCAGGCGTTGGCGCAAAGGGTCCCAGGCCACAGCTTCGAAGCCCTTGTTGCTCTTCACCGACTTGCCCAGGTCGTAGCTTGGGAAATCGCCGTGGTTGAGCGCTGTGGTGTGCGCATCCACCTTGACCACGGTCAGGTCGTGCAGCCGCTCGTCGACGATCGCCAGGTGCCCACCCTCCATCACCGCCACCCCTTCCGGGTTGTTCCAGCCGTGCAGCGGGATCTGGCGCAGCACATTGCCGTCCAGGCTCAGCTCGACCAGGAACGGGTTCTTGCCCATGACGGCGAACAGGGTGCGGGTTTGCGGGTTGAAGGCGATGTCCGAGGCTTCGTCATCGTCCATGCCCGGCAGAGGTTTGGCGTCGATATCGACCTGGTAGGCCGGCAACCACACGCTCTCGCTCTGCTCGGCCGTGCTTTCAAAGCTTTCCTGGACCCACAGCGCCCCGCGGTCATCCCAGTGCATGGCCACGGCGACGCCATAGCCGATGACCGCAGCAACTGCCAGGCCAAAGGGCCAGCGCAGGTAGAAGCGTCGCTTGGGCTTTGCAGAAACGGGGGCGCCGGAAGGCAATGCCATGCAGAGTTATCCTGGGTGAATGGGCGAAGGTTTGCGCATTATCCAGATGCCGTGTGAAAAAACGGTAAAAACCCGCCAGATTACATCGGTGTGTGTGCGTAGGAGCGGCCTTGCCGGGGCGCCGGACCGGTCGGAAAGGGGTGCGAAGCAGCCCCGGGATATTGGCGGCGACGCTGAAATCGAGGGGCCGCTTTGCGGCCCGTTCGCGACGCAAGGCCGCTCCTACACAAGGCGGTGCCAGGTTAGAGCACCCGGCTTTCGAAACGGCTGACACCCGGCAGTTCCAGCACCAGCTCATCACCGACATTGAACGGGCCTACGCCAGCGGGTGTACCGGTCAGAATCACGTCACCGGCCTGCAGCGAGAAATGCGCAGCGATGTGCTGGATGATCGGCACGATCGGGTTGAGCATCATCGCGCTGGTGCCGTCCTGCACCACTTCGCCATTGAGGGTCAGGCGCACCGGGATGTCGGTCACGTCCTCGAAACTGGACGCCGAAACGAACGGCGGCAGCACGCAGGCGCCGTCGAAGCTCTTGCTCAGCTCCCACGGCAGGCCCTTTTCCTTGAGCTTGGCCTGCACGTCGCGCAGGGTCAGGTCGAGCGCCGGGGCGAAACCGGAGATGGCGTCGAGCACCTCCTCTTCGGTCGGCCGGGTGGACAGCGGCTTGCCAATCAGCACGGCGATCTCGGCCTCGTAGTGCACGACACCACGGTCGGTCGGGATCTTGAAACCACCTTCCAGCGGCACCACGCAGCTACCCGGCTTGATGAACAGCAACGGCTCGCTGGGGATGGGGTTGTCCAGTTCCTTGGCATGCTCGGCATAGTTGCGGCCGATGCACACCACCTTGCCCATCGGGAAGTGAATGCGCGTGCCGTCTACGTACTGGTGCTGGTAACTCATGGCCGACTCCTCTGGATACTGCTTTTTATACGGGTGCGAAGATCTTACCCGGATTCATGATGCCGTTAGGGTCGAAGACGGCCTTTATTGCCTTCATGCAGGCGATTTCTTCGGGCGAGCGGCTGTAGCCCAGGTAGTCGCGCTTGGTCATGCCCACACCATGCTCGGCGGAGATCGAGCCGTTGTAGCGCTGGACGATTTCGAACACCCACTTGTTGACCTTGGCGCACGAGGCAAAGAAGTCATCCTTGCTCATGGCGTCGGGTTTGAGGATGTTCAGGTGCAGGTTGCCGTCGCCGATATGGCCGTACCAGACCACTTCGTAGTCCGGGTAATGCTCTGCGACGATGGCGTCGATATCACGCAGGAACGCGGGCACTTTCGACACAGTGACGGAAATGTCGTTCTTGTACGGTGTCCAGTGCGAGATGGTTTCGGACAAGTACTCGCGCAGCTTCCACAGGTTTTTTAGCTGGGTTTCGCTCTGGCTCATCACCCCGTCCAGCACCCAGCCTTGCTCGACGCAGTGCTCGAAGGTAGCCAAGGCTTCGTTGGCGACCTCCTCGGTACTGGCCTCGAACTCCAGCAGCGCATAGAACGGGCAATCGGTCTCGAACGGCGCCGGCACGTCGCCACGGCCCATGATCTTGGCCAGGCCCTTGTCGGAGAAGAACTCGAAGGCGGTCAGGTCGAGCTTGCCCTGGAAGGCATGCAGCACCGGCATGATCGAGTCGAAGTCCGGCGTGCCCAGCACCATGGCGGTTAGGTTGCGCGGGGCGCGGTCCAAGCGCATGGTCGCCTCGACCACGAAGCCCAGCGTGCCCTCGGCGCCAATGAACAGCTGGCGCAGGTCGTAGCCGGTGGCGTTCTTGATCAGGTCCTTGTTCAGTTCCAGCAGCTCGCCCTTGCCGGTGACCACTTTCAGCCCGGCCACCCAGTTGCGGGTCATGCCGTAACGAATGACCTTGATCCCGCCGGCATTGGTACCGATGTTGCCGCCAATCTGGCTGGAGCCGCTGGAGGCGAAGTCCACCGGGTAATACAGGCCCTGTTCTTCGGCATAGGCCTGCAGCTGCCGAGTGATCACCCCTGGCTGGCAGACCACGGTGCGGTCGAAGGCATTGAAATCGAGAATCTGGTTCATGTAATCGAAGGCGACCACGACTTCACCATTGGCGGCCACTGCGCCACCGGAAAGCCCGGTGCGCCCACCAGATGGCACCAAGGCCACCTTGTGCGCATTGGCCCAGCGCACAATCGCCTGCACTTGCTCGACAGTCTTGGGCAACACAATGGCAGTCGGCGCGGGCGGGTAATGCTTGGTCCAGTCCTTGCCATAGGCTTCGAGGGAAGCCGCGTCGGTCAGGACCTTGCCAGGGTCGACAAGGGTCATCAGTTCATCAATAACAGCGGGATGGTTCATCGCTGGAACTCTCGACTTATTCATAGTCACCCTGAGCACTCTTCACCTGTCGGGATAAGCTCAGATTGTGTCGCGTATGCTAGCATAGCCCTCCCGCTGTTCATGCTAAGGCCGATGCCGCGCCTAGCATCACCCCTCGCCATTTTTTCTCCGGGATACAGGTTTACGCAGATGAGCAAGACTTCTCTCGACAAGAGCAAGATCAGGTTCCTTCTTCTTGAAGGTGTGCACCAGAACGCGGTCGATACCCTCAAGGCTGCCGGCTACACCAACATCGAATACCTCACTGGTTCGTTGCCGGAAGCCGAGCTGAAGGAAAAGATCGCCGATGCCCACTTCATCGGCATCCGTTCGCGCACGCAACTGACCGAAGAGATCTTCGACTGCGCGAAGAAGCTGGTCGCGGTTGGCTGCTTCTGCATCGGTACCAACCAGGTCGACCTGGAAGCGGCCCGCGAGCGCGGTATCGCCGTGTTCAACGCACCGTACTCCAACACCCGTTCGGTGGCCGAGCTGGTGCTGGCCGAAGCCATCCTGTTGCTGCGCGGCATCCCTGAGAAGAACGCTTCCTGCCACCGTGGCGGCTGGATCAAGAGCGCGGCCAATTCCTTCGAGATCCGCGGCAAAAAGCTGGGCATCGTCGGCTACGGCTCGATCGGCACCCAACTGTCGGTCCTGGCCGAGAACCTGGGCATGCAGGTCTACTTCTTCGACCCGCTGACCAAGCTGCCGCTGGGCAACGCTGTACAGGTCGCCAGCCTGCACGAGCTGCTGGGCCTGGCCGATATCGTGTCGCTGCACGTGCCTGAGCTGCCATCCACCCAGTGGATGATCGGCGAGAAGGAAATCCGCGCGATGAAGAAGGGTTCGATCCTGATCAACGCCGCCCGCGGCACCGTGGTCGAGCTGGATCACCTGGCCGCCGCGATCAAGGACAAGCACCTGATCGGCGCCGCCATCGACGTATTCCCGGTCGAGCCGCGCTCCAACGACGAAGAGTTCGAAAGCCCGCTGCGCGGCCTGGACAACGTGATCCTGACCCCGCACATCGGTGGTTCCACCGCAGAGGCCCAGGCCAACATCGGCCTGGAAGTTGCCGAGAAGCTGGTCAAGTACAGCGACAACGGTACTTCGGTGTCTTCGGTCAACTTCCCGGAAGTTGCCCTGCCGGCGCACCCAGGCAAACACCGCCTGCTGCACATCCACGAAAACATCCCAGGCGTGCTCAGCGAGATCAACAAGGTCTTCGCCGAGAACGGCATCAACATCTCCGGTCAGTTCCTGCAGACCAACGAGAAAGTGGGTTACGTGGTAATCGACGTCGACGCCGAATACTCGGACCTGGCGCAGGAGAAGCTGCAGCACGTCAAGGGCACCATCCGCTCCCGCGTACTGTTCTAAGTTTCACTGCATCATGAAAAAGGGAGGCCCTGGTGGCCTCCCTTTTTCGTTTGGATCCTGGGCCTGCTGCGCAGGCCTTTTTCACTCTTTCACAGTGACAGTGACCTTCTTCGATTCTACGCTCGGCTTGAACGGCACGTGATACTGGTCACCCAGCACCAGCTGCAAGGTGTGCTTGCCCGGCGTCAGGGTAATGGTCGCCTCGGTCTGTGCCTTGCCGAAGTGCAGCACTTGCGGGCCGGCCGGCAGCGGCGCGTTGTTCTCCGGCATCAGGCTGGTTGGCAGCGGCATGTCGGCCACCGGCTGCTTGTCGACATCCACCAGCAAATGGTGATGCCCGGTATGCGGGGTCTGGTCACCCGCAGGTTTTAGCCCCATGCCCTCGATGCCGAACTTGACGGTGAAGGTCTTGTCGACCGTAGCGCCATCGGCGGGGGAAACGATGAAGACCTTGGCATCCTTGGGCGGCTCCTGGCTCTTCAGGGCATCCGCAGCACTGGCGAACACCGAGGCCCCCATCAGCAGACCGGCTACGGCAGCACGCGAAAATAGGCTGTTCATTCACTTCTCCTGTGATTCACTTATTGACCGCCACCAGTAAACGATCGGCGGCGGTAGTTCACCATAGCCCACAAAGAGAAATATTTCAGTTAGGGTTAAACCTCGCCAAGGCTTCAAGGTCATAGGCTGCGCTCGACCACGACGAGGAAGAAAGTCGTGGCGAAAGTTATTCATTTGCCAAAGGATAAAGGGGCATTACATGCGTTCGACCATAGGTGTACTGCTGGCAGTACTGATCACGCCATTGGCTCAAGCCGAGCTGATCGACGAAATCGCCGACCGGGGCGAACTGCGCATTGCCGTGCAGGCCGACAACTCGCCGTATGCGTTCAAGGAAAACGACCACCTGACGGGCTTTGAAATCGACTTCGGCCAAGCGTTGGCCAACCAACTGGACCTGCGTGCCGAGTTCATCGAAACACCTGCGGCCGAAGTGCTGCCAGGTGTCGAAAGTGGCAAGTACGACATCACCCTGACCCCGTCGGACAACGCGCCCAAAGCCGATACACCGTTCGACCTGAGCCAGCCTTTTGGCGAGAAAAAGCTGGTCATCCCGTTCCAGAAGGACAACCCGGCATTCGAGAGCGCGGTGAACAACGCCTTGCAGCGCCTCAAGGACAGCGGGCGCACGGCGGAGCTTGAGCAGAAGTGGTTCAAGGGTGTACAGGAGACGGCTGCAGGCCAGTGACCGCGCCTACACGTTCGCCAGTGCCTGCTGCGCTTCATCCAGCTCCAGCTCACTGAACACCAGCACCCCCTCGCGCCGCAGCAAGGCCGTGGTCACCCCTTCCCCCGGCACCTTCACCCCACTGAAGGTGCCATCGTAGGTCAGGCGATTACCACACGAGGGGCTGCCGGACTTGAGCACCGCGACCCGAATCCCGTGCCGGCGCACCAGCGCCAATGCCAGTTGAGCACCCGCCAGGAAGGCGTCGCTGACGTCCTCACCGGTTACCGTCAACACCTGTGCCTGGCCGTCGAGCACCTCGCCGCCCTGTCCGCCGGGGATCTCCGCAGGCGGGCGCGGGGTCGGCAGGCCGCCGGCCACTTCCGGGCACAACGGCACCACCCGCCCTTCGCCCTGCCAGCACTGCAACAGGCCCGGGTGGCCACTGGCGCGGCCGTCATAGCGCACCGGCTGCCCCAGCAGGCAAGCGCTGACCAGTACCTTCGGCAGCTCAGAACGGGTCATTGCCACGCCTGCGGAACCAGCCGGTCAATGACAGGCGCTCACGCCCGGCCGGCAACACCTCATGGGGCACATCGCCCGCCAGAAACACCACCAGGCAGCCGGCCACAGGCTGCACATCGTGCTCGACACCATTGGCCAGGAACATGCGTAACTGGCCGCCATCCTGCGGCTGCCAACCCTCGTTCAGGTAGAACACCGCCGAGACCATGCGCCGGTCATCGTCACGGAAGCGATCCAGGTGACGGCGGTAGAACGCCCCTGGTGGGTACAGGGCGAAATGGCATTCGAAGTCTTCCAGGCCGAGAAACAGCCCCTGGTTGATGGCCAGGCGCAGCTGGTCCATGGCTGCCAGGTACTGGTCGCAGGCTGCGGCCTGGCCGGGGTCGATCCACTGGATCTGGTCGCCGCGGATCGCCTCGCGTACCTCCTGTGAAGCCCCGCGCCCGACCCCAGCCGGGTTGAGTTCGCCTTCGGCATCACGGCGTCGGCACTCGGCCGCCAGCGCGCGCACCAGGTCGGCAGGCAGAAAGAGCGCCTGCTGGGACCAGCCATGGGTGGCCAGATCGTCGACGACGGCCGCAAGCATCGGGTGTTCAGGGGAGGTGTGCATGGCGCGCATCATATCCATTAGCCCTGCACTCGCACAGCGCCACTTGGCTGAGAAGCGCGCAGGTATCTCGACAAACCGACGCTGGGACAAGGACAATGGCAGCCTGCCGACAGGAGTCCTGAATGCGCCGTCTGTTTTCCCTGATTCTGCTGATGATCTGCGCCATGCCTGTCTGGGCAGACAACCTGGATCAACTGTACAAGGCCGCCGGCTGGCCCGACCAGCGCGCCCACTTCAACGATGCCCTGAGCGCCGCCCAGGAACGCTATCGCAACAGCCTGCCGCCTGCGGTCTACCAAGCGCTGGTCAACAACAGCGATCAGCGCTTCCAGGCCCAGGCCGTGGACCGTCGTGCCCAGGCGCAACTGCGCGCCACCCTGAACAACCCCGCACCCGCGCTGGCCTTCTTCCAGTCGCCGCTGGGCCGCAAGGTGGTGGCCGCCGAACTGCAGGCCACGCGCAAGGACCAATTGGCCAAGCATGCCAAGGGCCTGCCGAAGATCCAGGCCAGCGACGACCGCTTGCTGCTCATCGGCCACCTGGCCCAGGCGTTGCCAGCCCGCGAAGCGGGTGCCGAAGTCAGCCTGGCGATTGCCGGCGTCGCCGCCGACAGCCTCAGCTCGATGATCCCCGGCCTGTTCGGCGGCGGTCAGGCCCAGGGCCTGCTCGACGGCCAGCGCCAGCGGCTGATGAACCAGATCGGCGAAGACCTCAACAATACCCTGCTGTATGTCTACCGCGACTTGTCCGACGCCGAGCTTGAAGCGTTTGCCACCTTCGCCGAATCGGCCGAAGGCAAGGCGTATTACCAGGCGGCACTGGCGGCGGTGCGCGCGGGGCTGGCGGTGGGCCAGAGCGCTGCCGACCTCAAGTGATCAGCCCAGGCGCTGGTCGATGAAGGCGAAGTAACGCTGGCGAATGCCGGGCAGTTCATTGGCCAGGTGGTGCCGCGCGTCGGGCAGCATCAGGATCTGCGGCTCGGTGAACTTGGCCTTGAGCACTTCGAGGTTGTAGGGCCAGTCTACCGTGCCATCCGCCTCACCCTGCACGATCAAGGGCCGCCGCGTGCTGCGTGGCGCCGCTTCTATGCGCTTGACCCAGGCGATCAGTGCACCGACCCATGCGGTCGGGAGGCGGCGCGGTTGCAGCGGGTCGGCCTCCAGGAACGTCAGGAATGCCGGGTCATTGGTGTTCTCACTGAACCGCCGTTCGATACCGTTGACGAAATGGCGCAGCACACAGTAGCTGAACTTCGACCACCGCCAGGCACTGGGCCGCACCAGCGGTGCAAGCAGAATCACCTGTCCGTCGGCCGGGCTTTGCTCGCCCCGGTGCAACAGGTGGTCGACCACGATGGCGCCACCCGTACTCTGCCCGCACAGGTGCCAAGGGCGCGGCAGGTCCAGCCTGCGTGCTTGCTCGAACAGCGTATCGAGCACCTGCTGATACAGCGAGAAGTCACTGATGCTGGCCCGCTCACCACTGGACAGGCCATGCCCGGGCAAGTCGCAGCTGATCACCGCGTAGCCCTGGCCCAGCGCCCACTCGATCACATGCCGGTAGAGGCCCATGTGGTCGTAATAGCCATGCAGCAGGAATACGGTGGCCACCGGCTGCGGCGGTAGCCAGACTTGCCCAACCACATCGAACCCGGCCGCCTGGAAGCCACCCAGCCAGCGCTGTACAGGCAGATCCAGGCCGTAGAAATGCTGGTAATCCCGACCCTGCGCCGACAACGGCTGGCGATCGGTCAAGGGCGCCAGGCTGGCGCGCAGCAGGTCGGGGAGTAAGGCAGCGGGCATTGGGTACATCCAGAGCGAAGCGAGTATTGATCTGTGATATTCAGCTCTGAGCCTCAACGTGGCAAGCTTGATCACTTACCAATACCTGGCATCGGTCCTTGTAGGAGCGGCCTTGCGTCGCGAACGGGGTGCGGAGCAGCCCCAGGATTTCAGCTTCGCCGCCAACATTGCTGGGGCTGCTCCGCACCCCGTTCGCGACGCAAGGCCGCTCCTACAAAGGCCCGCGGACACCCTCATGAATTCTCGCGCCATCAAGCTGCTTGCCCTGTTGCTCTGCATCCTCACCCTGTGGCTGGCCTACGACGCCTTCCAGGCCCGCTACCTGCGCCCGTTCGACAACCAGACCACCCTGTTCGACGGCAGCCAACTGCAACTGCCCCCCCAACTGGCCGGCCCCGGGCCGATCCGCGTCGTGCACTTCTGGGACCCGGCCTGCCCGTGCAATGTCGGTAACCAGCAACACCTGGGCGACCTGGTCAGCCAGTTCACAGGCCAGGGCGTCACTTTCCATGTGTTGCAAAAGCCCGGCAGCCACGGCCAGCTACCGGCGAACCTCACTGCCCTCAAGCCCCTCGCCAGCCTTCCTGGCAGCGAACACCTGCCCGCCTCCCCGGCCGTGGCCATCTGGGACCGGCAAGGCCACCTGGCCTACTTCGGCCCCTACAGCGAGGGCGCGGTGTGCAACGCCAGCAACAGCTTCATCGAGCCGATTATCAAGGCGTTGCTGGACGGCCGCCCAGTGACCGCCTCCAACACCCTGGCGGTGGGTTGCTACTGCCCTTGGGGCGCCTGACGCACCCGCGCCGGGTTACCCACCACCACCGCACCCGCGGGCACATCGCGCGTCACCACGCTGCCCGCGCCGACCACCGCGTTGTCGCCAATGGTCACCCCCGGCAGGATGATCGCCCCGCCGCCAATCCACACATTGTTGCCGAGGGTCACCGGCCGACCGCTTTCAAGGCCGGTGCGGCGCAGCTCAGGGTCCAATGGGTGGTCGGCGGTGTAGATCTGCACCGCCGGGCCAATCTGGCAATCGTCGCCGATGTGCACCGGCAGCACATCGAGGATCACGCAGTTGAAGTTCATGAACGTATTGCTGCCAACGTTGATGTTGTAGCCATAGTCGCAATAGAACGGCGGGCGGATCACCGTGCCTTCGCCGGCTTGGCCAAAGTGCTCGGCCAGCAGGCTGTGACGTGCGTCGTTGAGCAGTTCGAAGCTGTTGTTGTAGCGATGCATCCAGTGCTTGTTGGCAATCTGCTCGGCCTGCAGCTCGGGGCAGCCAGCGTGGTAGAGCTGGCCGCTGAGCATTTTCTGTTTTTCGCTGAGGGACATGGAAACTCCTTTCGAGGGCTATGCTCTGTTCGCGAATCCGTCGATGATCGGACCACAGTTTCCGTTCGAATGCACAAGGAGTCTCGATGAAGCGCAGCCTGACCCTGTTGGCCGTGGTGATCGCCGTGGCCGCTGGCGCCGGTTACTGGTACGTGCACGGCAAGCTGCCACAACGCGAGGGCGAGGTGCTGATCGCCGGCCTGCAGGCGCCGGTCAGTGTGCGCTATGACGCGCGCGGCGTGCCGCACCTGCAGGCGCAGAACGAACAGGACCTGTATCGCGCCTTGGGCTACGTGCATGCCCAGGACCGGTTGTTCCAGATGGAGATCATGCGCCGCCTGGCCCGAGGCGAGCTGGCCGAGGTGCTCGGCGACAAACTGCTGCCCACCGATACCCTGTTCCGCAGCCTGCGCATCCGCGATCAGGCGGCACTGATGGTGCAGCGGCTGGACCGTCAATCGCCCGCCTGGCAGGCCTTGCAAGCCTACCTTGAAGGCATCGACAGCTGGCAGGCCAGCCACCCCAAGCCAATCGAATTCGACCTGCTGGGCATTACCCCACGTCCGTTCACTGCCGAAGACACCCTCAGCATCGCCGGCTACCTGGCCTACAGTTTCGCCGCCGCGTTCCGTACCGAGCCGGCACTGACCTACATCCGCGACCAGCTTGGTCCGCAGTACCTGAAGATCTTCGACCTCGACTGGCAGCCCGAGGGTGCCTTGGCTAGCCCCTTGGCCGCCGCCGACTGGCGCAGCCTGGAGGCACTTGCCCGGCTCAGCCATGACGCCCTGAACGACGCCGGTATCCCGCAGTTCGAAGGCAGCAACGCCTGGGCCGTTTCCGGCAGCCGTACCCGCAGCGGCAAGCCCCTGCTGGCCGGTGACCCGCACATCAGTTTCGCAGTGCCGGCGGTGTGGTACGAGGCCGAACTTTCGGCGCCTGGGTTCAACCTCTACGGCTACTTCCAGGCCCTGAACCCCTTCGCACTGCTCGGGCACAACCGCGACTTCGGCTGGAGCCTGACCATGTTCCAGAACGATGACGTCGACCTGATCGCCGAACGGACCAACCCCGCCAACAGCGACCAGGTGATGATCGACGGCATATGGCAAACACTGGAAAAGACTGAACAGACCATCGCCGTCAAAGGCGAGGCTCCGGTCACCATCAGCCTGCGCCGCTCGCCCCACGGCCCGATCGTCAACGAGGTGCTGGGCGCAAGCGCCGGGACCACGCCGGTGGCCATGTGGTGGGCCTTTCTTGAAACCGAAAACCCGATTCTCGACGGGTTCTACCAGCTCAACCGTGCCGACACCCTGGGCAAGATGCGCGAGGCCGCCGCTAAGGTTCAGGCGCCTGGGCTGAACTTCGTCTGGGCCAATGCCCGTGGCGATATCGGCTGGTGGGCAGCGGCACAACTGCCGATCCGCCCGCAAGGCGTCAACCCGACGTTCATCCTCGATGGCGCCAGCCCGCAGGCGGACAAGCTCGGTTTCTACCCCTTCAGTGCCAACCCTCAGCAAGAGAACCCGGCACGCGGCTACATCGTTTCGGCCAACTATCAGCCGCCCTCGGCCGTGCCCGTCCCGGGCTACTACAACTTGCCGGACCGCGGCCGCCAGCTCGACCGCCACCTGGCAAACCCTGACGTGAAGTGGGACACCCAGAACAGCCAGGCCTTGCAGCTGGACACCACCAGCGATTATGGCCCGCGCACCCTTGCCCCGTTGCTGGCGACGCTGCGCGCGGTGGCCGAGGGCGACGAGGAAAAAGAGCTGGTCGAGCAACTGGCCGCCTGGGGCGGTGACTACCCCCTGGACTCGACCAGCGCGACGCTGTTCAACCAGTTTCTCTATGAACTGGCATTCGCTGCCCTGCATGACGAACTGGGCGACACCTGGTTCCCGGTGCTGATCAGCACCCGTGCCATCGATGCCGCCCTGCCCCGCCTGGCAGCGGATGCCGCGTCGCCCTGGTGGAGCACCCGAGGTGCCAACGAACGTACCGACCGTGCGGCAATCGTGCGCATCGCCTGGCAGAAGAGCCTGAAGCACCTGCGCGATACCCTGGGCAGCGACCCGGCCAGTTGGCAATGGGGCAAGGCCCATACCTTGACCCATAACCATCCGCTCGGCGTGAAAAAGCCGCTGAACCTGCTGTTCAACGTCGGCCCGTTTGCCGCGCCAGGCACGCATGAGGTGCCCAACAATCTGTCGGCGAAGATCGGGCCGGCGCCATGGCCGGTGACTTATGGGCCTTCGACGCGAAGGCTGATCGACTTTGCCGATACGGGGCAGGCATTGACGAGCAACCCGGTTGGGCAAAGTGGCGTGCCGTTTGACCAGCATTATGCGGACCAGGCCAAGGGCTATATCGAGGGGCAGTATCAGAAGGCACAGATGGGAGTGATACCGGCGCAGAGCACCTTGAGATTGCTGCCGGCTGAGTAAGGGCTGCTGCGCAGCCCATTCGCGGGGCAAGCCCGCTCCCACAGGATTGGCACTGGAACACAGGTGTGTGCAGTACCTGGACCGTGTGGGAGGGCTACAACCGGATCAGAACGCCGGCAGTACCGCACCGCTGTATTTCTTGGCGATGAATTCCTTCACTTCCGGGCTGGTCAGAGCCTTGGCCAGCTTCTGGATGGCGTCGCTGTCCTTGTTGTCCGGGCGAGCCACCAGGAAGTTCACGTACGGCGAATCGGCACCTTCGATCACCAGCGCATCCTTGGCCGGGTTCAGGCCGGCTTCCAGGGCGTAGTTAGTGTTGATCATGTCCAAGTCAACCTGATCCAGCACACGCGGCAGCATGGCCGATTCCAGCTCGCGGAATTTCAGATTCTTCGGGTTCGTGGCGATGTCTTTCGGGGTGGCCAAGGCATTTTTCGGGTCTTTCAGTGTGATCAGGCCAGCCTTCTGCAGCAGCAGCAGGGCACGGCCGCTGTTGCTGCCCTCGTTAGGGATGGCAACGGTGGCGCCTTCCTTCAGCTCGCTCAGGCTTTTGACCTTCTTCGAGTAGCCACCGAACGGTTCGACGTGCACGCCGACCACGGTTTCCAGGTGGGTGCCTTTGCCCTCGTTGAAGTTCTGCAGGTACGGCAGGGTCTGGAAGTAGTTGGCGTCCAGACGCTTCTGGTCAACCTGCACGTTGGGCTGCACGTAGTCGGTGAAGACTTTGATCTGCAGGTCCACGCCTTCCTTGGCCAGGGTCGGCTTGATCAGCTCGAGAATCTCGGCATGCGGCACCGGGGTGGCAGCCACCACCAGTTTTTCGGCGGCATTGGCCAGGCCAGCGAGCGCCAGGGCGGCGGCCAGGGCAGTGGTCAGCAGGGTCTTCTTCATGGTGGTCCTTGTTCTGAATCTGGGCCATCGGCGATGGCGAAGTCGTGTGCCCTGCCCCGTGTGGGGTGGGCGTGAAGCGGACAATACCGAGATTTCTTATACCGCAACAATATCTTTTAATTAGCTGCTTATTCCAAAAACAAACTGCCATCACCGCCTTTGCTTATGAGCGCTGTCTAACACGCAGGGTTGGGCAGGTCGAGGTCCTCCGGCTGGATCTCTTCGCTGTCATTCACCAGCAGGGCGAAGTGGATGACGTTCTCCAGCTCGCGGGTGTTGCCGGGCCAGGCATGGGCTTCCAGCACCTGCTGGGCCGCGTCGCTGATCAGCGGCACAGAGCGTTGCAGGCGGGCGGTGTAGATACCCACAAAGTACTCGGCCAACGGCAGAATATCGCCACGGCGCTCGCGTAAGGGGGGCAGTTCCAGCGCGCCCTCGCGCAGGTACTGGTACAGGCGCTCATTAAACCTGCCAGCCTTCACCACCCGCGCCAGGTCGATGCTGGTCGCCGCCACCAGGCGCACATCCACAGGCTGAGGCTGCTGCGCGCCGACGCGGGTCACTTCGCGGTTTTCCAGCGCGGCCAGCAGCTTGCCTTGGATCTCCAGCGGCAAGTCGGCTATCTCGTCCAGGTACAGGGTGCCGCCGTTGGCCGAACCGAACCACCCGGCGCGGCTGCTGGCAGTGCCGCTGTGGGCACCAGCGCTGTAGCCGAACAATTCGGCGTCGGCGTAGGTCGGGCTGATGGCCGCGCAGTTGACCGACACGAACAGCCCGCTGCGGTCACTGGCGCGATGAATCTGCCGCGCCAGCAACTCCTTGCCGGTACCGGTCTCGCCACGAATCAGCACAGGCAAGGGCAGTGGCGCCAGGCGTTCGAGGTCTTGGCGAAGCTGTTGCGAACGGGGGTCGATGAACACCAGGGCCTTGGCACGAATGCTCAGCGGGCTCTTGTCCAGCTCGGGGAAGGTCAGCAGCGGCTGGCCAAACGGGTTTTGAAAGGTCATGACGAACTCCCGCCCCAGGCCTTCGATGGCCGGGCGTCAGGCTAACGGTAATCAGTAGGGGCGATCAGGCGCGGCGCAGTGCACGCTGCTCGACCCGGCTCTGCAGGCGATACAGGTAGGCGAAGCCTTGTTCCCAGCGCTCGTGGCCGGACTTGACGTTGATGTGCCCGGCATTGGTCAGCAACCCCGCTTCAGCACCCCAGGCCTGGGCCAGGTGCAGTGCACGCGGCACGCTCACTGCCGGGTCGTTGTCGGAGCTGACCACCTGGCTTGGGAACGGCAGCGCCTGCATCGGGATCGGCGCGAAGTTGCGCAGAGCCGGCGCACAGGTCGGCCGCTCGACATCCGCAGGCGCCACCAGCAGCGCGCCACGCACTTGGCGCAGCAACGCCGGGCTGGCCTCGGCAGCCCAGTGGGCGACGGTGATGCAGCCCAGGCTGTGGGCGATGAGGATCACCGGCGAGCGTTCGGCGGTAATCGCCTGCTCCAGGGCCTGCACCCAATCGCGCCGTTGCGGGGTCAGCCAGTCGAGCTGCTCTACCCGGGCGCTGTTGGGCAGGGTGCGCTGCCAGTGACTCTGCCAATGGTTGTCTGGCGATCCTTGCCAGCCCGGCACAATCAGGTAACGAATAGACTCATTGCGCATGGGGACGCCTCCAGTAAGTTTGCGTGCTTGGAGACCAGTATAGGGAGGCAGTTATATTCGTAAAGGAATAAGAAGCTATTTATTAATAACTTAAATTCATTTACAGAGCGACTGAGATGGGGATGGTGTGATGGCGTCGTGGTGCCTGGCTCAGGGGTTGCGGCGCTCGATCTGACAGGCGCTAAAAATTCACTGGCGAGCTCCTTGTCGCCAAAATGCATTCTCAACCAAAAAAAAAGGGCCAACCCCTGCCAAGAGATGTGGCCCATAAGCGCTCATAGAGCGTACTTGCCTGAAGAGGGTTGCCGGGTATCAGCGCGCGGTGATCACCGCCAGCTTGCTGATGCCCGCACGTTCGATCGCCGCCATGGCACGCGCGACTTCGCCGTAGTTCACGCCGTCGTCGGCCTGCAATTGCACACGCACTTGCGCGTCCTTGGCCTTGGCCGCCTTGAGGTTGGTCTCCAGCAGGTCCGGCTGGATCTCGTCCTTGTTGATGAACAACTTGCCGGCCCCGTCGATGCTCACCACCAGCGGGTCCTTCTGCTCCACCGGGGCCACCGCCTCGGTCTTGGGCAGGTTGATGGGGATGGCGTTGGTCAGCAGTGGCGCGGTGACGATGAACACCACCAGCAGCACCAGCATGACATCCACCAGCGGCGTGACGTTGATTTCACTGAGGACTTCGTCGCTGTCCTGGGTCGAAAAGGCCATGTCAGGACGCCTCCTTCACTGGCTGGGTAAACCCGGCCTGGGCCTTGTGCACCGCCGGGTGCACCAGTACCCGGAAGGCACTCTTCTGCGCCAGGCTGTAGAAGTCATGGGCGAAGTCGTCGAGGTCTGCGGCGGTCAGCTTGAGGCGACGCAGGAAGTAGTTGTAGACCAGCACCGCAGGCACCGCGACCGCAATACCCACACCCGTGGCCACCAGCGCCGCGCCGATAGGCCCAGCCACGGTTTCGAGGCTGGCAGAGCCTGCCGCACTGATGCCCTTGAGCGCTTCCATGATGCCCCACACGGTGCCGAACAAGCCGATGAAGGGCGAGGTACTGCCGATACTGGCGACCACGGCCAGGCCGGTTTCCAGCGAACGGCGCTCGCGCACGATCTGCTGGCGCAGGGCGCGCTCGAGGCGGTCCTGGTGATTGATGGCGTGGCTGAGGTCGTTGGCCTGGGTGGTATCGCCCACGGCAATGGCGGCATAGCCGGACTGCGCGACGCGAGCGGCCGGGCCAGGCAGCTCGTGGCTGATTTCGGCGGCCGAGTCCAGGCTCGAGGCGGCCCAGAATTGCTGGTGGAAGCGTTTGTCCTGGTGCTTCAGCCGCACGAACTGCACGACCTTGACCAGGGCGAGGCCCCAGGTGACGACGGAGAAGCCGACCAGCAGCCAGATGACTGCGCTTTCAACGGATTCGAGGGGGGATGCCAACAGGCTCATGATGATGTCTTCCTATGTTCTGCTGATGCGTTGAAAAGAGTTATCGAAGCTTGAAGTCGATCGGCACGCTGACCCAGCCGGTCTGGGCCACGTCGCCTTGCTTGGCAGGGACGAAGCTCCAGCGCTTGACCGCCGCCAGCGCAGCGGCGTCCAGGGCATCGCGGCCGCTGCTCTTCTGCACCTGGATCTGCCCTGGCTTGCCGCTGGGCAGTACCTCGACACGCAGCAGCACGGTGCCTTCCCAACCGCGGCGCTGGGCCATCTGCGGGTACTCCGGCGCCGGGTTCTTCAAATACGCAGCGTTGGCCGAAGCCGGCGTCACCGGGGCCGGCGCGTGTGGCGCGGGGGCTGGCGGCGCGGGGGCTGCCACCGGTGCAGGCGGCGGTGCCTCGACCGGTTTCGGCTGCGGCTTGGGTGGTTGCTTGACCACAGGCTTGGGCACCGGTTTTGGCTTGGGCTTGGGCTTGGCTGCCAGCTCGTCGACTACCGGCGGCGGCGGTGGTGGCTCGACCACCGGCGGCGCGGGGGCGGGGGGTGGCGGCTCGACCACGGGCGGCGCCGGCGCGGCGAACTCGATGGTCATGGGCGGCACCTGCGGCGGCACCACTGGCAGCTCAGGCGTCGGTGCCTGGCTGACCCAGTAGGCGGCGGCGCCATGCAGCGCCAGCACCAGCAACGCCAACGCCAACTTGTCGCGGCGCTTCAGGCCGCTGGTAGGCGTGCGTTGCAGGCGCTGCTGGCCAAGCGGAAGACGAAGCGTGCGTCCAAGCTCGACCAGGTCGCCGGATGCCGGGCGCCATGGCTGGTCGTAGGCCCTGACGGCCGTCTGGACATTACCCATTGATCAAACTCCTGGGGTCTCGATTCAGGTGTGTGGCTGAATCATCGGGGCCAGAGGCTTATCTCTTAAAGTAATATTTAAAATTATGGTTAGAACCATATTGAATATTAAAAAGCATGTTCTCTAGCAAAGCCTCGCGCCTCAAGGGCTGTAGAGGCGTCAGAAAAAGACGATGCATTCAGGGCATATAAAATATTCGCGTTAGGCATCAGATTGTTGCGAGGGCTTCGCAGCCTCAGCAATCCATCAGGCATAAAAAACCCGGGACCATGCCCGGGTTCTTCGTTCACTGACAGATCAGATATCCGCCACCTTCTGCCAGACCTTCGGCCTGAAGAACAGCGTCTCCCCCCGCGCCAGGCCAGTCAGGCTATCGTGGTCCTTGACCACCTCAGCTTCGATCAGCTCGCTCTGCCCTTCCACCTTCAACGTCACCCGGGTCGTCGCGCCCAGCGGGCGAATGTCGCGCACCTCGGCGGCGTGATGCCCCTCGGTCTCATGCCGCGACAGCGACACCTCGTGGGGGCGGAACAGCACATGGTTCCCTTCGCTCAAGGCCAGGCGGTTGGAGTCACCCAGGAAGTGATAAACAAAGTCGTTGGCCGGCTGCTCGTACACCTCACCCGGCGAACCGATCTGCTCGATCACGCCCTTGTTCATCACCACGATGCGGTCCGCTACTTCCATGGCCTCTTCCTGGTCATGGGTCACGAACACCGAGGTCAGGTTGATGTCCTCGTGCAGGCGCGCCAGCCAGCGGCGCAGCTCTTTACGCACCTTGGCATCCAGGGCACCGAACGGCTCATCGAGCAACAGCACCTTGGGCTCCACCGCCAAGGCGCGAGCCAGGGCGATACGCTGGCGCTGGCCACCGGAAAGCTGCTCGGGGTAACGGTCGGAGAGCCAGTCGAGCTGCACCATGTTCAGCAGCTCATGCACTTTCTCGGCAATTTTGCTCTCGCTCGGGCGCTCGCCCTTGGGCTTCATGCGCAGGCCGAAAGCGACGTTGTCGAACACGCTCATATGGCGGAACAGCGCGTAATGCTGGAATACGAACCCGACGTTGCGATCACGCACGTCGTGGCCAGACACATCCTCGCCGTGAAACACGATGCTGCCGTCATCCGGCGTTTCCAGCCCGGCGATGATGCGCAGCAGGGTGGTCTTGCCGCAGCCGGACGGGCCGAGCAAGGCCACCAGCTCACCGCTGTGGATATCCAGGTTGATGTTGTCCAGGGCCTGGAAGCTGTTGAAGCGCTTGCTGACGTTACGAACTTCGATCGACATGAATTATTCCTCCGCAGCGCTGTGGCGCAGGCGGTTAATACGGTTCTCGCTCCACTGCTTGAGCAGCAGGATGAAGAGCGCCAGGATCAGCAACAGGCTGGCCACGCTGAAGGCCGCGACGTGGTTGTACTCGTTGTAGAGGATCTCCACGTGCAGCGGCAAGGTGTTGGTGACGCCGCGGATATGGCCCGACACCACCGACACCGCGCCGAACTCACCCATGGCTCGCGCGGTACACAGCACCACGCCGTAGATCAGGCCCCACTTGATGTTCGGCAGGGTCACGTGCCAGAACATCTGCCAGCCATTGGCACCGAGCAGGCGCGCGGCCTCTTCTTCCTGGGTGCCCTGCTCCTGCATCAGCGGGATCAGTTCACGGGCCACGAACGGCACGGTGACGAAGATGGTGGCCAGCACGATGCCCGGTAAGGCAAAGACGATCTGGATATCGTGGTCCTGCAGCCATGGCCCGAAGAAGCCTTGGGCGCCGAACATCAGCACGTAGACCAGGCCGGCGATCACCGGCGACACCGAGAACGGCAGGTCGATCAGGGTGACCAGCACGCTCTTGCCGCGGAAGGTGTACTTGCTTACGCACCACGCGGCGCTGACGCCGAACACCAGGTTCAGCGGTACCGAAATGGCCACCGCCAGCAAGGTCAGCCTGAGCGCAGACAGCGCATCAGGCTCGAAAATCGCTTCGAAGAAGGTGCCAAACCCGTTCTTCAAAGCCTGCGACACCACGATCACCAGCGGCAGCAGCAGGAACAGCGCGAATACCAGCCAGCCAAGGCCGATCAGAATACGCCGCGAGGTGGCGCTGCCACGCCGGGCAGCATTGGCGGCGGCAGTAGCGCTCAGGGATGAACTAGACATAGCCGGCCTCCTTCAAGGGGTTTCGATACGGCGCTGCAGCAGGTTGATCAGCAGCAGCAGAATGAAGGAAACCACCAGCATCAACACGCCGATGGCGGTCGCGCCGGTGTAGTCGTACTGGTCGAGCTTGACCATGATCAGCAGCGGCAGGATCTCGGTCTTCATCGGCATGTTGCCGGCAATGAAGATCACCGAACCATACTCACCCACCCCGCGGGCGAAGGCCAGGGCAAAACCGGTCAGCCAGGCGGGCAGCAGTGCTGGCGCCAGTATATGGCGGAACACCTGTAGCGGTTTCGCGCCCAGGCAGGCGGCGGCCTCTTCCACTTCACGCGGGATGTCGGCCAGTACCGGCTGCACCGTGCGCACCACGAATGGCAGCGTGACGAAGGTAAGCGCCAGGGTGATGCCCAGCGGCGTGTAGGCAATCTTGAAGCCCAGGTCAGTGGCGAACTGGCCAACCCAGCCCGCCGGGGCGTACAGGGCAGTCAGGGCGATACCGGCAACGGCAGTCGGCAGGGCGAATGGCAGGTCGATCATCGCGTCGATGATCTTGCGCCCGGGGAAGGTGTAGCGCACCAGCACCCAGGCCAGCAGGGTGCCGATCACGCCATTGATGATGGCGGCGAACAGGGCGGTGCCGAAACTCAGCTTGAGCGCGGCGATCACCCGCGGCGCGCTGATGATGGTCCAGAACTGCTCCCAGGTCAGCTGCGCGGCATGCACGAACATCGCGGCCAGCGGTATCAGCACAATCAGGCTGAGGTACACCAAGGTGTAGCCCAGCGTCAGCCCGAAGCCGGGTATGACGGGGGAAATACGACGTGACATAAATATCCCTGGTTGAACGCACGAAGCCCGGCGGTTAAGCCGGGCCCGTGCAGGCTACTGAAGGGTGTTGCTCCCGCAGGCGCAGAATTACTGGGCCTGATAGATCTGGTCGAACACACCGCCGTCGTTGAAGAACTTCGGTTGCGCAGTTTTCCAGCCACCGAAGTCCTTGTCGATGGTTACCAGGTCCAGTTTCGGGAATTGCTTGCCGAATTCGGCAGCGACCTTCTCGTCACGTGGGCGGTAGAAGTTCTCGGCGGCAATCTTCTGGCCAGCCGGGCTGTACAGGTGCTTGAGGTATTCGGTGGCAATTGCGGTATTGCCCTTCTTCTCGGCGTTCTTGTCGACCACGGCCACCGGTGGCTCGGCCAGGATCGACAGCGAAGGCACGACGATTTCGAACTTGTCGGCGCCACCGTCTTCCTTCAGCGCCAGGAAGGCTTCGTTTTCCCAGGCCAGCAGGACGTCGCCCTGGCCGTTGTTGACGAAGGTGATGGTCGAGCCACGGGCGCCGGTATCCAGCACTGGCACGTGCTTGAACAGCTCTTGCACATAGGCCTTGGCCTTGTCTTCGCTACCACCGGTCTTCAGGCCGTAGGCCCAGGCGGCAAGGAAGTTCCAGCGTGCGCCGCCGGAGGTTTTCGGGTTCGGGGTGATGACCGAAACGTCTTTTTTGATCAGATCGCCCCAGTCCTTGATGCCTTTCGGGTTGCCCTTGCGCACCAAGAACACGATGGTCGAGGTGTACGGGGTGCTGGCGTCCGGCAGGCGGGTCTGCCAGTTGTCCGGCAGGGTCTTGCCGAGCTTGGCGATTTCGTCGATGTCGCCGGCCAGGGCCAAGGTCACCACGTCGGCGCGCAGGCCATCGATCACGGCACGGCCCTGTTTGCCCGAGCCACCGTGGGATTGCTGGATCTTCACCTTGTCGTCCGGGTGGGACTGCTGCCAGTGCTTGATGAATTCGGCGTTGTACTGTTGGTACAACTCACGGGTCGGGTCATAGGACACGTTCAGCAGTTCGTAGTCCTTGGCGATTGCGGAACCGGCAAAAACAGCACTGGCCAGGGCGGCGAGCGCATAACGGCGGATGGACATGGTGAAGCTCCCGATTGGCATTTTTCTAATTTTTTGAAGGTGTGGCGCGATCAGCCGGACTTGTTGCCGGGCTGTTGCAGGCGGAACTTCTCCTTGCGCTCGATCTGGACGACCTGAGCGTTGTGCACGGTAATCTCCACCGCACCGAAGCGCAGATCGCGCAAGGCGCTCTGGATCTCACGCAGAATGGTGGCTTCGTCCTGACCGTCGATGCTACGCAGAGATGCACTCATGCTCGTTCTCCTTGGAGTGAGGGTGCCGGGCAGAGATTTGAAGGGGGTTTGCGCCTGGCTTGAGGGCAATAGTAGTGAGGCGCGGATATTCTTAAAAATACTGTTTAAGAATGTTTATATAACCATTTTAAAAATACCCTGCGGACGCGGGTTTAGCCGCGCCCACAGGGTTCGGTGTAGCACTTCAGTTTTGTTTTTGCGGCTCGCGGATCTTGTACCAGGCCACATACAGGGCCGGCAGGAACAGCAAGGTCAGCAACGTCGCGACGATGATGCCGCCGATCATGGCGTAGGCCATCGGCCCCCAGAACACCTCTCGGGCAATGGGGATCATGCCCAGGCTGGCTGCCGCCGCAGTCAACAAGATCGGCCGCCGCCGATGGTTGGTGGCCTCCACCACCGCATCCCATGGCGAGAACCCCTGCGCTTCGAACTCGTCGATCTGGGTCACCAGGATCACCGAGTTGCGAATGATGATGCCGGCCAGGGCGAGAATCCCGAGAATCGCCACAAAGCCCATCGGCGTACCGGTCGGCACCAGCGCCAGCACCACACCGATCAGCCCCAGCGGCGCCACGCTGACCACCAGGAACAGCTTCTGCACGCTGTGCAGCTGGATCATCAGGAAGGTCGCCATGAGGAACAGCATCAGCGGGATGACCTTGGCGATCGGGCCTTGGGCTTTGCTGCTCTCCTCCACCGTACCGCCCGTGGCCACTTCGTAGCCGACCGGCAACTGGCTGGCGAACTCATCGATCTTCGGCTTCAGTTGGGCCACCAGGTCGGTGGGCTGGATGTCGCCGTTGACCGAGGCCTTGATGGTGATGGTCGGCTTGCGGTCACGGCGCCACACCAGCGGCTGCTCCAGTTCGTAGCGCACGGTGGCGAAGGCCAGCAGCGGTATCGAGGTGCCACTTGGGGTGACGATCTGCAGGTTCTGCAGTGTGTCCGGCGAACCCCGCTCGCTGTCCACGGCACGGGCGACCACGTCCACCAGGTAGATATTGTCGTTGACCTCGGTCACAGGTGCGCCGCTGACGATGCTGTTCATCACGTTCGCCACGTCTTCGGACGACAGCCCCAGCTGGCGTGCCTTGTCCTGGGCGATTTCGATCCGCAGCACCTTACCGGGCTCGTTCCAGTCGTAGATCATCTCGCCGATGTGCTCGTTGGCATCGAGCAGC
Organism: Pseudomonas sp. Irchel s3f19; assembly: GCF_900187555.1. NCBI lineage: Bacteria > Pseudomonadati > Pseudomonadota > Gammaproteobacteria > Pseudomonadales > Pseudomonadaceae > Pseudomonas > Pseudomonas sp. Irchel s3f19. The sequence continues at coordinate 606,138 of NZ_FYDW01000002.1, forward strand.
GTGGCCAGGTCGATCGCATGCTTGCGCACCTGGTCGATGTCCTTGCCGCTGACGCGGTACTGGATCGGCCGGCCCACCGGCGGGCCCATCTCCAGCGACTGCACGTTGGTGCCGATGCCGACGAACTCTTCATGCAGCAGTTTCTGCAGGCGCACCATCATGCCTGCACGCTCCTCGAAGCCTTTGCTGACGATGACCAGCTGGGCGTAGTACGGGTTCTGCAGTTGCTGGTCCAGGGGCAGGTAGAAGCGGATTGCGCCCTGGCCGATATAGGTGCTCCAGCGCACCAGGTCCGGGTCGTCCTTGATTCTCGCCTCCAGGCGGTCGACCACCTTGCGCGTCTCCTCGATCGAGGCGTTTTGCGGCAAGTTGAGATCGACGAGGATTTCCGGGCGATCGGACGACGGGAAGAACTGGTTTTGCACAAAGCGCATGCAGAACAACGCCAGGACGAACAATACGATGGTACCGATGATGGTCAGCCATCTGTTGCGCATACACCACAGCAAACCGCCTTCGAACGCCCGCCCTAAGCGGCCAGGCTCGGCGTCGTGGGCCTTGAGCTTGTCAATCTTGAGAATATGCACGCCCAGCACCGGCGCAAAGAACACCGCCACCACCCAGGACACGATCAGTGCCACGGCGATCACTGCGAACAGGGTATAGGTGTACTCGCCGGCAGAACTGGCATTGAGGCCGATCGGCACGAAGCCGGCCACGGTCACCAAGGTGCCGGTGAGCATGGGGAATGCCGTGGAGGTGTAGGCAAAGGTAGCCGCCTGCTCCTTGCTCTCGCCCATTTCCAGCCGTGTGACCATCACCTCGACGGTAATCATCGCATCGTCCACCAGCAGCCCCAGGGCGATGATCAGCGCACCCAGCGAGATCCGCTGCATGGTGATGCCGCTGTATTCCATGAACACAAAGACCATGGCCAGCACCAGCGGGATCGAGCAGGCCACCACCAGCCCGGCGCGCACGCCCAGGCTGACGAAGCTCACCGCCAGCACGATCACCACCGCCTCGAACAAGGCGCTGGTAAAACCGCCCACCGCGTCCTTGACCACCACCGACTGGTCGGACACGGTGTGCACACCCACGCCCACTGGCAGGTCGCTGACGATGCTGTCCATCTTCTGCTTCAGCGCAGCGCCGAACACTTGAATGTTGCCGCCGGCCTTCATGCCGATCGCCAGGCCAATGGCAGTCTGGCCGTTGTAGCGGAACATCGGCGCAGGCGGGTCGACGTAGCCGCGCTCGATATCGGCGATATCGGCCAGGCGGAAGAAGCGGTCATTGATCCGCAGGTTGACGGTTTGCAGGTCTTTCTCGGAGGCGAACTGCCCGGTAGTACGTACCGAGATGCGCTCTGGCCCGGCTTCGATCACCCCGGCCGGGGTCACCGCGTTCTGTTGCTGCAGCGCCTGCATGACTTGGCGCTGGTCGATGCCCAGGGCCGCCAGCTTGCGGGTGGAGAACTTCAGGTACAGCACTTCGTCCTGGGTGCCGACCAGTTCGATCTTGCCGATATTGGGTACTTCACGCACCTCGGCGCGGGCCTGCTCCACATAGTCGCGCAACTGGCGCAGGGTCAGGCCGTCGGCGGTAAAGGCGTAGATGGAGCCAAACACGTCGCCGAATTCGTCGTTGAAGCCCGGCCCCTGGATGCCTTGGGGGAATTCGCCGCGAATGTCCTGGATCTTCTTGCGCACCTGATACCAGATGTCCGGGATGTCGGCGGCCTTGGTGGTGTCGCGCAGGTAGACGTAGACGGTGGACTCGCCGGGGCGTGTGTAGCTTTTGGTGTAGTCGAGGGAGTCGAGCTCTTCGAGCTTCTTCTCGATGCGGTCGGTGACCTGGTAAAGGGTCTCGTCCTGCGTCGCACCGGGCCAGCGGGTCTGGATCACCATGGTCTTGATGGTGAACGACGGGTCTTCCTCACGGCCCAGGTTGAAATAGGAAAAAATCCCCATCAACAAACCGACGAACATCAGGTACCAGACGAAGGACTGGTGGCGCAGCGCCCATTCGGACAGGTTGAAGCTTCCTTTCATTGCGCGTCCTCGTCGAAGGTAACTTTCTGGCCGGGCTTGAGGCTGTTCACACCAGCGGTAACCACGCGCTCGCCGGGTTGTACGCCGGCGCTCAACATGAAGCTGTCGCTGGTGCGTTCGGTCAGCGTGACGTCACGGGTGGCGACTGTTTTCTGTTGGGGGTCGATCACCCAGACCTGGGTTTTGCCATCACGCTCAAGCAGCGCGCTCAGGGGCAGTTCACTGCGCGGGGTGATCGCCGAGGTCAGGGTCACGCTGATCGCCGTGCCCAGGTGGAACGCGTCCGGGGTGCTAGCCAGGGTCAGCCGGGCACGCCGGGTGCGCGTGGCAGCGTCGGCCTGGGGCTCCAGCTCGCGCAGGGTGGCGGTGGTGTTGATGCTGGTATCCAGCTGCGAGGCAACGGTGAACGTAAGGTCCTTGGTCAATGCTTCGGCAATGTTTATGGGCAAGTCGATGACCGCTTCCTTGACGTCTGGTCGGGCCAGGGTGACCACGGCCTGCCCGGCCGTGACGGTCTGCCCGGCTTCGGCCTGCCAGGCGGTGATCACGGCCGCATGGTCGCTGCGCAGGGTGCTGTAGTCGAGCTGATCGCGAGCCTGGCTGACCGCCGAGCGCGCCTGTTCCAGGCTGGCACCGGTGGTTTTCAGGTCGGTCTGGGCAATATCCAGCTGGGCCTGGGCGCCAACGCCGCGGTCATACAACTGCTGCTGACGACGTGCGTTGGCCTGGGCGTTGATCCACTGCGCCTGAACCCTGGCGAGGTCGCCCTCGGCCGCGCGCAGCTGGTTCTGCTGGTCGGTCGGGTCAAGGGTGGCCAAGGTATCGCCGGGTTTCACCTGGGCGCCGACATCCAGCCAACGCCGGGCGATGCGCCCGGAGACGCGAAAACCCAGGGTACTTTCAAAACGCGCCTGGATGGCGCCGGCGAAGCGGCCCAGCTGCGACTGCGCCTGCGCCTCGACCAGGGTCGACAGCACAGGGCGCACGGCTTCGGGTTGCTGTTCTTCACTGCCACAGGCGCTCAACAACAGCCCTGCCGCGCCTATCAGCATTAGACGTTTCATGGCGCGGCGCCTCCATCCTGAGCATCGACTTTTTCAACCTGCATGCCCGGATGCAAGAGCTGACCACCGCTGACCACAACCGTTTCGCCACCTTTGATGCCTTGGGCGACGACGACCTTGCCGGTGAGGTAGCGCGTGACCTGCACTTTGCGCAGCTCGACCTTGTCGCCCTCGCCCACCACCCACACTGCCGGCTCATGCAAGGCCTTGGTCAGTGCCGCCCAAGGTAACTCGATGCTCGGTCGCCCCTGAGCATTGGCCGTGGCGGTGACCGGCGAGCCCAATTGCATGCCCGGCGGCACGTTGCGCAAGGCCACCTTGACCTGCACCGTGCCGCTCTGCGCCGACACCGTCGGGGTGATTTCGCGGACAAAACCCTGGGCCTGAACCTTGGGGTCATCGAGCAGGCTGACGACCACTCCGGCATCGCTTGGCGGTGCCACCAGCAGCGATTCATAGACATTGAACACCGCGTCGCGGTCGCCATCGCGGGCCAGGCCGAAGATCGGCATGGTCGCCTGCACCACCTGGCCGACTTCGGCCTGGCGCTCGGTGATCACGCCATCGGCCTCGGACACCAGCGCGGTATAGCTCAACTGCTCCCGGGCATTGGCCAGCTGTGCCTGAGCGGCCTTGAGCGCGCTCTGGTTGCTGCGCAGCGCCGCTTCGGCAGAGTCGTACTCGCTCTGGCTGGTATAGCCTTTGGGCAACAGTTTTTGCTGGCGCACGAAGGCGGCGGCCGTCTGTGTCACACGCGCCTGGGCGGCGAACACTTCAGCCTTGGCCGAGTCGACGTTGTTCTGCAAGTCTTTGGGGTCGAGCCGCGCCAGTACCTGGTTGGCCTTGACGTGATCGCCCACATCGACACTGCGTGAAATGATCTTGCCGCCCACACGGAACGACAAATCGGTTTGTACCCGTGCCTGCACGTCGCCGGTCAGGGTGACCCTGGCAGCGAAGTCAGTGGGTTGTACTTGTAGCACGCCGACCCGAGGCAGTTCCGGGCTCGAGACTTCCCTCTCGCACCCCGACAACATAAACAGCAACCCCAGGCAGACGACCGACAGAAGACGCCTCAACGTCATGCGGGCTCCTTGCTTGCGCGCAAATGGTTCGAGGAATGCGACTGTTAGCGTAGTTCAGGGTTCAGCAAACAGCGATACTGCCTGTTCGCCCGCACACGGAAGCGCCCCATGCTCACGACTCTGGCCATTGCCAACTACCGCTCGATCAACCAGTTGGTGATGCCGCTGGGTCGGCTGAACCTGATTACCGGCGCCAATGGCAGCGGCAAGTCCAACCTGTACAAGGCCCTGCGCCTGCTGGCCGAGACAGCGCGCGGCGGGGTGGTCAATGCCTTGGCCGCCGAGGGTGGGCTGGAATCCACGTTCCATGCCGGGCCCGAAAAACTCAGCCGGCGCATGCTCAAGGGCGAGGTGCCGGTGCAAGGTGGGCCGCGCCAGCAGGTACGGCGCCTGAAAATGGGCTTCACCGACGAAGATTTCGGTTATGCCATTGGCCTTGGGCTGCCGGAGCCAAGCCAGTCGAAGTTTTCCCTGGACCCGCAGATCAAGCATGAAGCGATCTGGGCGGGCCCGGTCTGCCGCCCCGCCAGCCTGCTGGTGGAGCGCAGCGCGGCCATGGTGCGCGCCCGCGAGGGGCGCCAGTGGCAGGTCATGAGCCAGCACATGACCGAGTTCGACAGCCTGTTCGACCAGGTCGGTAGCGTGCAGGGTTCACCTGAAGTGCTGCACCTGCGTGAGCAGATCCGCAGCTGGCGCTTTTATGATCACTTCCGTACCGACCCCGAGGCACCGGCACGCCAAGCGCGCCTTGGCACCCGCACGCCTGTGCTGCACCACGATGGCCGGGACCTGGCGGCGGCGTTGCAGACCATCAAGGAGATCGGCGATTTCGAGGCGCTGCAGGCGGCGGTCAGCGATGCCTTCCCTGGCTCACAGGTGGGCATCGAGGCGACACCGGGTGGCTTGTTCAGCCTGCGCTTTCAGCAGGCAGGGCTGTTGCGGCCGTTGAGTGCCGCCGAGCTGTCCGACGGCACCTTGCGTTACCTGCTGCTGGTGGCAGCCCTGCTGACGCCCCGCCCACCGAGCATGATGGTGCTCAACGAACCGGAGACCAGCTTGCATCCGGACTTGCTACCGGCGCTGGCGCGGCTGATCCGGCGGGCTTCGCAGCAGTGCCAGGTGTGGGTGGTATCGCATGCCCCGCGGTTGGTGGCGGCGCTGGAAGAGGATGAGGGGTGCAATGCCATAAGGCTGACGAAAGAGCTGGGGCAGACTGTGATCGTCGGGCAGGGGATGCTGGATGAGCCGGCTTGGCATTGGCCGGATTGAGGGGCCGCGAAGCGGCCCCAAACCGGGTCAGGCCGACGCTGCAGCAGCCGTCGAGCGCTTGACCTGTGGCTGCGACACGTTCGCCGCTGCACCTTCCTCGATTGCTTGCTGAATCGCCTTGCGACGACGCTCTTCAGCACGGCGGCTGAAGAACCAGACCATGAAGGTCACCAGCGACACCGACAGCAGGATCAAGCTGGCCACGGCGTTGATCTCAGGCTTCACGCCCAGGCGCACCGCCGAGAACACTTCCATCGGCAAGGTGGTCGAGCCAGGCCCGGACACGAAGCTGGCCAGCACCAGGTCGTCCAGCGACAGCGCGAACGACATCATGCCGCCCGCCGCCAGCGAAGGCGCAATCATCGGGATGGTGATCAGGAAGAACACCTTCCACGGCTTGGCACCCAGGTCCATCGCCGCTTCCTCGATCGACAGGTCCAGTTCACGCAGCCGCGCCGACACCACCACCGCCACATATGCCGCACAGAACGTGGTGTGGGCGATCCAGATGGTGACGATGCCACGCTCCTGCGGCCAGCCGATCATCTGCGCCATGGCCACGAACAGCAGCAACAGCGACAGACCAGTGATCACCTCAGGCATGACCAGCGGCGCGGTGACCAGGCCACCGAACAGCGTACGGCCCTTGAAGCGAGTGACCCGGGTCAGCACGAAGGCCGCCAGGGTACCCAACGCCACCGCCGCCACCGCCGTGTAGCAGGCGATCTCCAGCGAGCGCATCACCGACCCCATCAACTGGGTGTTGTCGAGCAAGCCGACGTACCATTTCACCGACCAGCCACCCCACACCGTCACCAGCTTGGAGGCGTTGAACGAATAGATCACCAGGATCAGCATCGGCAGGTAGATGAACAGCAAGCCGAGCACCAGCATCAGCTTGGAGAAACTGAAACGCTTCATGCCCTGCCCTCCATCTCTTTGGCCTGGCTGCGGTTGAACAGCAGGATGGGCACGATCAGGATCGCCAGCATCACCACCGCCAGCGCGGACGCCACCGGCCAGTCACGGTTGTTGAAGAACTCTTGCCACAGCACCTTACCGATCATCAGGGTTTCCGGGCCGCCCAGCAGTTCCGGGATCACGAACTCACCCACCACCGGGATGAACACCAGCATGCAGCCGGCGATGATGCCGTTCTTGGACAGCGGCACGGTGATCTTCCAGAAGCTGTTGAAGGTGCTCGAACCCAGGTCCGATGCAGCTTCCAACAGGCTCGGGTCATGCTTCACCAGGTTGGCGTACAGCGGCAGGATCATGAACGGCAGGTACGAATAGACCACGCCGATATACACCGCCAGGTTGGTGTTGAGGATCTGCAACGGCTGGTCGATCAGCCCCAGCCACATCAGGAAGCTGTTGAGCAGCCCGTTGTTGCTGAGGATGCCCATCCAGGCGTAGACGCGGATCAGGATCGCCGTCCAGGTCGGCATCATGATCAGCAGCAACAGCACGGTCTGCGACTCTTTGCGGGCATTGGCGATGGAATAGGCCATCGGGTAGCCGATCAACAGGCACAGCAGGGTGCTGATGAAGGCCATCTTCAACGAGCCGAGGTAGGCCGAGATGTACAGCTCGTCCTCGGTCAACAGCCCGTAGTTGGCCAGGTTGAGCACCAACTGGATCTTGTCTTCGACGTAGCTGTAGATCTCGGTATACGGCGGGATCGCCACGTCGGCTTCAGCAAAGCTGATCTTCAACACGATGAAGAACGGCAGCATGAAGAACAGGAACAGCCAGATGAACGGCACACCGATCACCAGGTGCCGCCCCTCAGGGATCAAGCGCTGGAAGGCTCGCTTGAGCTTGCGCAGTTTCATGACCGCAGTACCACGCCGCTGTCGTCTTCCCACCACACGTACACTTCATCGCCCCAGGTCGGACGCGTGCCCTGGCGCTCGGCGTTGGCCACGAACGACTGGACGATCTTGCCGCTCGGCAGCTCGACGTAGAACACCGAGTGGCCGCCCAGGTAGGCGATGTCGTGGACCTTGCCGCGCGACCAATTGTGCTCGCAGGTCGGCTGCTGGGTAGTGACCAGCATTTTTTCCGGGCGCAGCGCGTAGGTGATGTGTTTGTCTTCGACCGACGTGGTGATGCCGTGGCCGACGTAGATCTTGCGCTCCAGCTCAGGGCTGGCAATGATCGCGTGGCCTTCGGCGTCGTCGACCACATCACCCTCGAACAGGTTGACGTTGCCGATGAATTCGCACACCAGGCGGCTGGTCGGGGTCTCGTAGATGTCCACCGGCGAGCCGATCTGGGCGATCCAGCCCAGGTGCATGATGGCGATACGCTGGGCCATGGTCATGGCCTCTTCCTGGTCGTGGGTCACCATCACGCAGGTCACACCCACGCGTTCGATGATCTCCACCAGCTCCAACTGCATCTGCGAGCGCAGCTTCTTGTCCAGGGCGCCCATCGGCTCATCGAGCAACAGCAGCTTCGGCCGTTTGGCCAGCGAGCGGGCCAGGGCCACACGTTGGCGCTGGCCGCCAGACAGCTGGTGCGGCTTGCGCTTGGCGTACTGGGTCATGTGCACCAGCTTGAGCATCTCGGCCACGCGGGCGTCGACGTCGGCCTTGGGCAACTTGTCCTGCTGCAGGCCGAAGGCGATGTTCTGCGCCACGGTCATGTGCGGGAACAGCGCGTAGGACTGGAACATCATGTTGATCGGCCGCTCGTAGGGCGGCATGTCGGTGATGTCGACGCCGTCGAGCAGGATCCGCCCTTCGCTCGGCCGTTCGAAACCGGCCAGCATACGCAGCAAGGTCGATTTGCCGGAACCGGAGCCACCCAGCAGGGCGAAGATCTCGCCCTTGCGGATTTCCAGGGACACATCGTCCACAGCTACCGTTTCGTCGAACTTTTTCGTGACCCGGTCGATCTTGACCAGCACCTGCTTGGGTTGCTGGCCACCCTCGAGGGCTTTCTTATAGGCACCGGAGGCAACTGCCATGAGTGAAACTCCCAACAAGATTTGTGTGCCCGCGCAACCTGTTCTGCAGAGGGCCGCGGCGGGCCTGGATTGTTACTTGCCCGACTTGACCTTGGTCCAGCTACGAGTCATCAGACGTTGCACCTTGGGTGGCAACTCAGCGTTGACGAACATCTTGTCCAGCACTTCCTGCGGTGGGTAAACCGCGGCGTCAGTCCTCACGGCCTGGTCCATCAGGTCGCCAGCCTTGGGGTTCGGGTTGGCGTAACCGACGTAATCACTGACCTGGGCGATAACCTCAGGTTTCAGCAAATAGTTGATGAAGGCATGGGCCTCTTTGACGTTCTTGGCGTCCTTGGGGATCGCCAGTACATCGAACCAGAGGTTGCCGCCTTCCTTGGGAATCGCATAAGCCAAGTTCACACCCTTCTTGGCTTCTTCCGCACGGGCCTTGGCCTGGAAGATATCGCCCGAGAAGCCCGCCGCGACGCAGATGTCGCCGTTGGCCAGGTCGGTGATGTACTTGGACGAGTGGAAGTAGGTCACGTACGGGCGTACCGCCAGCAGCTTCTTCTCGGCCTTTTTATAGTCGTCGGGGTTGCTGCTGTTGGGGTCCAGCCCCATGTAGTTGAGCACCGCCGGGAGCATTTCGTCCGCCGAGTCGAGGAAGGCAACACCACACGTGGAGAGCTTCTTCATGTTCTCGGGTTCGAACAACACAGCCCAGGAATCGATAGTGTCGACGCCCAGCGCAGCCTTGACCTTTTCTACGTTGTAACCAATGCCGTTGGTGCCCCACAGGTAAGGCACGGCGTACTGGTTGCCCGGGTCATTCTTCTCGAGGCGCTTCATCAGCGCCGGGTCCAGGTTGGCATAATTGGGCAGCAGGTTCTTGTCGAGCTTCTGGAACGCGCCCGCCTTGATCTGCTTGCCGAGGAAATGGTTGGACGGCACGACGACGTCATAACCGGTGTTACCGGCCAGCAGCTTGCCTTCCAGTGTTTCGTTGGAATCGAAAACGTCCTGCACGGGCTTGATACCCGTTGCCTTCTCGAAGTCCGCGAGTGTGGTTGGGCCGATGTAATCGGACCAGTTGTAGAAATGCACCGTAGGCGCCGCTTGGACGCTGCATGCCAGCGTCAGGCCCGCTCCAGCCATCAAGGCCTTGCGTAATACAGAAATAGACAAGTGGGTGGTCCTCACAATCAGTGCATGGGTAGCGGCAATGTGGCCGCACACGCAAAACCGGCGCGCAACTTACCTTCGCAGCTTCGATGCCGCAATCAACAATTGCCTTTCACTGCCTCTGAGCCGGTAAAGCCCGGCCCAGAGGTGTCGCATCAGGCTTATTTGCCCGACTTGATCTTGGTCCAGCTGCGGGTGATGTCGCGCTGGGCGGCCTTCTCTGGCGCTTTGATGGCGTACAGTTGCGCCTTCACTGCATCAGACGGGTAGATGGCCGGGTCGCTGGTGATGTCCTTGTCGACGAACTCGGTCGCCGCCATGTTGCCGTTCGGGAAACGCACGGCGTTGGTGATGGCGGCCATCACTTTCGGCTGCAGCAGGTATTCCATGAACTTGTAGGCAGCTTCGACGTTTTCGGCGTCTTTCGGAATGGCGACCATGTCATAGAAGGTGCCGGCACCTTCCTTCGGAATGACATAGCTCAGCTTGACCTTGTCGCCGGCCTCGTGGGCACGGGCCTTGGACTGCTCCAGGTCACCCGAGTAACCCACAGCCACGCAGATGTTGCCGTTGGCGAGGTCAGAGATGTACTTGGAGGAATGGAAGTAGGTAATCGACGGACGAATCTTCAGGAACAGATCTTCCGCGGCTTTCAGGTCTTCTTTCTTGGTGCTGTCGCTCGGCTTGCCCAGGAAATGCAACGCGGCCGGGATCATCTCGGTCGGTGCATCGAGGAAGCTCACGCCACAGCTTTTGAGTTTTTCGATGTTCTCAGGCTTGAACACGACGTCCCACGATTCGATCTTGTCGACGCCCAGCGCGGCCTTGACCTTCTCTGGGTTGTAACCGATACCGATGGAGCCCCACATGTAGGGGAAGGCGAATTTGTTGCCTGGGTCGCTGGCGTCGCCAACAGCCTTGAGCAGGGCTGGGTCGAGGTTTTTCCAGCTTGGCAGCTTGGAGCGGTCCAGCTCCTGGTAGACGCCGGCCTTGATCTGCTTGGCCAGGAAGTTGTTGGACGGCACGACGATGTCATAGCCCGACTTGCCTGCCAGCAACTTGGCTTCGAGGGTCTCGTTGCTGTCGAAGACGTCATAGACGACCTTGATGCCGGTCTCTTTCTCGAAATTGGCCACGGTGTCCGGGGCGATGTAGTCCGACCAGTTGTACACGTGCAGTACTTTGTCATCAGCCTGAACAGCGGTCGCCATGGCACCCATCAGGGCGGCGGCCAGCAACGTCTTGCCCATTTTCTTCATGCGTCATGCTCCAGATTTTTTTTGATTAGCCATCCGTTCAGCTGCCAGGTCCCGCAGTACACGCGCTGGGCGACTGAAACAGTCGCTAGTCTGGCAAGTTACAAGGCGCTGTTTCAAGGAAAGCAGCCCCTTGTAACCAACTAATGTCACAACGCTAGCCTAGCAGGTGCTCATCTGATCGCTTCGAGGGTCAGGTCCAGGCACTTGCGCGCCTTTTCCACCAGCTCGTCGATCTCTGCATGGCTGATCACCAGCGGTGGCGCGATGATCATGGTGTCACCCACCGCACGCATGATCAGGCCGTTCTCGAAGCAGAAGTTGCGGCAGATCATGCCCACCCCCTTGCCTTCGTAACGGCTGCGGGTCGCCTTGTCCTTGACCAGCTCGATCGCGCCGAGCAGGCCCAGGCCGCGCACCTCACCCACCAGCGGGTGGTCTTGCAGCTCACGCAAACGCTTTTGCAAATACGGTGCCGCTTCGTTGCGTGCCTGCTCGACAATGTGCTCGTCGCGCAGGATGCGCAGGTTTTCCAGGCCTACTGCGGCCGCTACCGGGTGGCCCGAATAGGTGAAGCCGTGGTTGAAATCGCCGCCTTCGCTGATCACCTTGGCCACAGTGTCACGCACGATCACACCGCCCATGGGGATGTAACCGGAGGTCAGGCCCTTGGCGATGGTCATCAGGTCGGGCTTGAGGTCGTAGTAGTCGGAGCCGAACCACTCGCCGGTGCGGCCGAAGCCGCAGATGACTTCGTCGGCAACGAACAGGATGTCGTACTTGGCGAGGATCTCCTTGACCTTCGGCCAGTACGTTTCTGGCGGGATGATCACCCCGCCCGCGCCCTGGATCGGCTCGGCGATGAAGGCCGCGACGTTGTCTTCGCCGACTTCGAGGATTTTCTTCTCCAGTTGCTCGGCGGCCCACACCCCGAACGCGTCCGGGCTCATGTCCCCGCCCTCACCGAACCAGTACGGCTGCGGGATGTGCACAATGCCCGGGATCGGCAGGCCGCCCTGCTCGTGCATGCCACTCATGCCACCCAGGCACGCACCGGCGAAGGTGGAGCCGTGGTAGCCGTTGATGCGGCCGATGATGGTCTGCTTGTGCGGTTTACCCTTCAGTGCCCAGTAGTGACGGACCATGCGCAGCACGGTGTCGTTGCCTTCGGAGCCGGAGCCGGTGAAGAACACATGGCTCATGCCTTCAGGCGCCACGTCGGTGATCGCCTTGGCCAGCTCCAATGCCGGCGGGTGCGCGGTCTGGAAGAACAGGTTGTAGTACGGCAGCTCGCGCATCTGCTTTTCGGCAGCCTGCACCAGCTCTTCGCGGCCATACCCCACCGCAACGCACCACAGGCCGGCCATGCCGTCGAGGATCTTGTTGCCCTCGCTGTCCCACAAATGCACGCCCTGGGCCTTGGTAATGATGCGCGGCCCCTTCTCCTTCAGCTGTTTGTAGTCGCTGAAGGGCGCGAGGTGATGCTCGCCGCTCAGGGTTTGCCATTCACGGGTTTGCGGGTTTTTGACGCTCATGTGCTTCTCCGTTATCCGACAGCCGCGCTCCTGCGGCACCAGGGTTGATCAGACTGCAAACAGCAGGAACTCACGTTCCCAGGAACTGATGACGCGTTTGAAGTTTTCGTGTTCGGCGCGTTTGGTGGCGACGTAGCCGGTGATGAACTTCTTGCCCAGGTACTGCACCAGCGCACGGCTGACTTCCATGCGTTCCAGGGCGTCTTCGATGGTCAGTGGCAGGCGCAGGTTGCGGCGTTCGTAACCACGGCCCTGCACCGGCGCGCTGGCCTCGATGCCTTCGACCATGCCGATGTAGCCGCACAGCAGGCTGGCGGCGATGGCCAGGTAAGGGTTGGCATCGGCGCCCGGCAGGCGGTTTTCGACCCGGCGGTTCTGCGGCCCGGCATCCGGCACGCGCAGGCCGACGGTACGGTTTTCCTCGCCCCACTCGACGTTCACCGGGGCCGAGGTGTCGGGCAGGAAGCGGCGGAACGAGTTGACGTTGGGGGCGAACAGCGGCAGCGCCTCGGGGATGAACTTCTGCAGGCCACCGATGTGGTGCAGGAACAGCTCGCTCATGCTGCCGTCTTCGTTACTGAAGATGTTCTTGCCGGTGGCCGCGTCGATCACGCTCTGGTGCAGGTGCATGGCACTGCCAGGCTCGCCGGTCATGGGCTTGGCCATGAAGGTCGCGGCCACATTGTGCTTGAGCGCGGCCTCGCGCATGGTGCGTTTGAACACCAGGATCTGGTCGGCCAGGTGCAGCGCGTTGCCGTGACGGAAGTTGATTTCCATCTGCGCCGTGCCGTCTTCGTGGATCAGCGTGTCGAGGTCCAGCTTCTGCAGTTCGCACCAGTCATAGACATCCTCGAACAGCGGGTCGAATTCGTTGGCGGCTTCGATCGAGAACGACTGGCGGCCGGTTTCCGGGCGCCCCGAGCGGCCTACCGGCGGCTGCAGCGGGAAGTCCGGGTCTTCGCTACGCTTGGTCAGGTAGAACTCCATCTCGGGCGCGACAATCGGCTGCCAGCCTTTGTCGGCGTAGAGCTTGAGCACTTTCTTCAAGACGTTGCGCGGCGACAGTTCGACCGGGTTGCCCTTCTTGTCGTAGGTGTCGTGGATCACCTGCGCTGTCGGCTCGATGGCCCAGGGCACCAGGAACACGGCGTCTTCGTCGGGGCGGCAGATCATGTCGATGTCGGCCGGGTCGAGCAGTTCGTAATAGATGTCGTCGTCGACGTAGTCACCCGTCACGGTCTGCAGCAGCACGCTCTCGGGCAGGCGCATGCCTTTTTCGGCGATGAACTTGTTGGTCGGCGAGATCTTGCCGCGCGTGATACCAGTGAGGTCGCTGATCATGCATTCGACTTCAGTGATCTTGTGCTCTTTCAACCAATCGGTGAGCTGGTCGAGGTTGTTACTCATAAATACCTCAGGAGGTAAGGTGGTCCGCGCATTGATTCTGGATGGAGAAGATTGCTAAAGCAAAAACCCCCACGCACGAGCACAGTGGATACACTGAAACCAAGCGTGTCCGTAATGAGTTTGAAGGGCAGGAAGGCGAATCGAGTAGCGCAACGCCGCTACGGGGGAAGGTCCGGGTGCGCCAAGCGTCAATTATTGCGGCCAGGGCGGCCACACCGTTGACGGTGCGTTCATGAACGACAGGGGTACCCGACTGCACTGCGCAGGCAGCGCTTTCAGGTCGCGACAAGCGGACCATATGACCCTCGTATTATTGTGTTTTGGGTTGTGACCGAGCTTAGCCTTGTTCATTTTTTTACACAACACCTCCGTAAAAAATAAAACACGGCAAGCTTGAGATAGCCCTTTGAGCGGTAAATAGCGGATAATGGCACGCCCCGATATGCAGCAAATCTGCCGTAGATGTGCCATTTCAGGGCATCATGGGGTTGGCTTGACATCAGTATGGCTTTTCGATTGACTGGTCCTGCAAGCCCCCCTTGATTGATATTTTTAACAACAAAGGTGTTGCATCATGTCGGTACCCCCGCGTGCCGTTCAGCTTAACGAAGCGAACGCGTTCCTTAAGGAACATCCTGAGGTTCTCTACGTTGACCTTCTGATTGCAGATATGAATGGTGTGGTGCGCGGCAAGCGCATAGAGCGCACCAGCCTCCACAAGGTTTACGAGAAAGGCATCAACCTGCCGGCCTCCCTCTTCGCCCTGGACATCAACGGTTCCACCGTCGAGAGCACTGGGCTTGGCCTGGACATCGGCGATGCTGACCGCATCTGCTATCCAATCCCCGACACGCTGTGCAACGAGCCGTGGCAGAAACGCCCCACCGCACAGCTGCTCATGACCATGCACGAGATCGAAGGCGAGCCCTTCTTCGCCGACCCTCGTGAAGTGTTGCGTCAGGTTGTCAGCAAGTTCGACGACATGGGCCTGACCATCTGCGCCGCGTTCGAGCTGGAGTTCTACCTGATCGACCAGGAGAACGTGAACGGCCGCCCGCAACCACCCCGCTCGCCGATCTCGGGCAAGCGCCCACAGTCGACCCAGGTGTACCTGATCGACGACCTCGACGAATACGCCGACTGCCTGCAGGACATCCTAGAGGGTGCCAAAGAGCAGGGTATTCCGGCCGACGCCATCGTCAAGGAAAGCGCCCCGGCGCAGTTCGAAGTCAACCTGCACCACGTCCCCGACCCGCTCAAGGCCTGTGACTACGCGGTGCTGCTCAAGCGCTTGATCAAGAACATCGCCTACGACCATGAAATGGACACCACCTTCATGGCCAAGCCCTACCCGGGCCAGGCAGGCAACGGCCTGCACGTACACATCTCCGTGCTGGACAAAGATGGCAACAACATCTTCACCAGCGAGGATCCCGAGCAGAACGCCGCGCTACGTCATGCTGTCGGCGGTGTGCTCGAGACCCTGCCCGCGTCCATGGCGTTCCTTTGCCCGAACGTCAACTCGTACCGTCGCTTTGGCGCGCAGTTCTATGTGCCGAACGCACCGAGTTGGGGCCTGGACAACCGCACCGTGGCCCTGCGCGTGCCGACCGGTTCTGCCGATGCCGTGCGCCTCGAGCACCGGGTAGCCGGCGCCGATGCCAACCCGTACCTGATGATGGCGGCCGTACTGGCCGGCGTGCACCACGGCCTGACCAACAAGGTCGAGCCCGGCGCGCCAATCGAAGGCAACTCGTACGAGCAGCTGGATCAGAGCCTGCCGAACAACCTGCGCGATGCCCTGCGTGAGCTGGACGACAGCGAGATCCTCAACAAGTACATCGATCCGAAGTACATCGACATCTTCGTCGCGTGCAAGGAAAGCGAGCTGGAGGAGTTCGAGCATTCGATCTCCGACCTCGAGTACAACTGGTACCTGCATACCGTGTAACTGAAAACGCCGCCCATCAGGGCGGCGTTTTTCATTGAGGCCGAGGCAGGCTTACAGCGACTTTTCGAAAATCTTCGAATTGCGCTGATAGTTGTACAGCGAAGCCCGCGCCGCCGGCAGCCGCTCCACGCCACTTGGCGCAAAGCCACGCTCACGGAACCAGTGCGCAGTGCGCGTCGTCAGCACGAACAGCGTATTCAAACCCATCTGCCGTGCCCGGCTCTCGATGCGTTCAAGCAGCTCATCGCCGCGCCCACCATGCCGGTACTCCGGGTTCACCGCCAGGCACGCCAGCTCCCCCGCCTCGGAATCGGCAATCGGGTACAGCGCCGCACACGCGATGATCATGCCCTCGCGCTCGACCACGCTGAACTGCTCGATTTCCCGCTCCAGCACCTCGCGCGAACGGCGCACCAGGATGCCTTGCTCTTCCAGCGGGCTGATCAGCTCCAACAGGCCGCCGACATCTTCGATGGTTGCCTCACGCACGACCTCGAACTGCTCCTGGGACACCAGCGTACCGCCACCCCCGCGGGTGAACAGCTCGGTCAGCAGCGCACCGTCTTCGGCATAACTGACGATATGGCTGCGCGCCACGCCGCCCTTGCAGGCCTCGGCGGCAGCATCCAGCAGCTCCCCCTGATAGTCGCTGCCCAGGCGCAGCAGATGCGGGGCCACCTGCTGCGGGCGCAGCTCACGCACCAGCTTGCCCTGTTCATCCAGCAGCCCCGGCTCGGCGCCGAACAGCAGCAGTTTGTCGGCACCCAGCTCGATGGCCGCGCGGGTGGCCACGTCTTCGCAGGCCAGGTTGAAGATTTCACCCGTGGGCGAGTACCCCAACGGCGACAGCAGCACGATGGAGCGCTCGTCGAGCAAGCGGCTGATGCCTTTGCGGTCGACCCGGCGCACTTCGCCGGTGTGGTGGTAGTCCACGCCTTCGAGCACACCGATGGGCCGGGCAGTGACCAGGTTGCCGGACGCCACGCGCAGGCGCGAGCCCTGCATCGGCGAAGCGGCGATGTCCATCGACAAGCGGGCCTCGATGGCCAGGCGCAGGGCACCCACAGCATCGATCACGCAATCCAGCGTGGCCGCATCGGTAATGCGCAGGCTGCGGTGGTAGTGCGGAGTCAGGCCGCGCTCGGCCAGGCGGCTCTCGATCTGCGGGCGCGAGCCATGCACCAGCACCAGCCGCACGCCCAGGCTGTGCAGCAGCACCAGGTCGTGGACGATGTTGCCGAAATTAGGGTGCTCCACCCCGTCGCCGGGGAGCATGACCACAAAGGTGCAGTCGCGATGGGCATTGATGTACGGGGAAGCATGACGCAGCCAGTTGACGTAATCGGGCATGACAGGGCCTGTGGATAAGTGGACGGAGAACGGCGATACAGGGGGCGTTCAAGATCATCGTCGGAACAGGCTTGCGGTCACGCGCGGTCTCCTCTAGGCAGGAACGAATCAGCTCAATGGACGTTTAGTGCAGGCAATAGTGCCGGATCAGGTCACGCAATAGACGCACGGTAGGCTCGATTCGTGACATTTCAAGGTACTCGCCAGGCTGGTGGGCACAGGCGATGTCGCCAGGGCCCAGCACGATGGTCTGGCAGCCCAGCTGCTGAAGATAAGGCGCTTCGGTGCCGAACGCTACCGCTTCGGCGCGATGACCGGTCAGGCGCTCGGCCACGTGCACCAGCTCGGCGTCCGCAGCCTCCTCGAACGGGGGCACTTCAGGGAACAGCGGCGCATAGTCGATGCGCACCTCATAACGTTCCGCCAGCGGTACCAGCTTCTGGCGAATCGCCGCACGCAACTGCTCTGCATCCATCCCCGGCAGCGGCCGCAGGTCGAATTCCAGTGCACACTGGCCACAAATGCGGTTGGGGTTGTCGCCGCCATGGATGCAGCCGAAGTTCATCGTTGGCGTAGGCACGGTGAACTGTGGGTTGCGGTACGCCTGCTGCCATTGCCCGCGCAACTGCATCAGCTCGCCCATCACCGCGTGCATGGCTTCCATTGCGCTGCGCCCGAGGCTTGGGTCCGACGAATGGCCGCTGCGGCCCAAGATGTCGATGCGGTCCATGAGGATGCCCTTGTGCATGCGGATCGGCCGCAGGCCGGTGGGCTCGCCGATTACCGCTGCGCGGCCCAGCGGCTGGCCGGCCTCGGCCAGGGCGCGGGCGCCGGACATGGAACTTTCTTCGTCGCAGGTGGCGAGAATCAGCAGTGGCTGCTTGAAGTCGTGCTCCAGCAACGGCAGCACGGCCTCGATGACCAGGGGGAAGAAGCCCTTCATGTCGCAGCTGCCCAGGCCGACCCAGCGGCCATCGATTTCGGTCAGCTTCAGCGGGTCGCTCGACCACAGCTGCTCGTCGAAGGGCACGGTATCGCTGTGCCCCGCCAGCACCAGGCCACCCGGGCCAGTGCCACGGCTGGCCAGCAGGTTGAACTTGCCGGGGCTGACCTGCTGGATGTCGCACGTGAAACCCAGGTCGCCCAACCAGCCGGCCAGCAGGTCGATGACCTGGCGGTTGGACTGGTCCAGCGCAGGCTGGGTACAACTGACCGAAGGCGCGGCGATCAAAGCGGCGAACTGGTCTTTCAGCGTCGGCAACGGCATGCCCGTACTCCTCGGAAGCGTTGCCCATCATAGGACCATCTGCCGTCTGGAATAAACCGTTGGCGGCCGACTGCTGTAGACTCTGTTGCCAACGAGCCCCTCCTTCGAGCCAGCGATGCACAAAGAAACCGAACTCAAGCTCCGCGCCAGCCGCGAGACCCTTGCCGCCCTGCGCGAGCACCCCTTGCTGAAAAAGCGCAACAAGTCCGGTTGGCAGACCCGCGAACTGCTCAACCAGTACTTCGACACCCCGGAGCGTGACCTTTCCGCTGCCCGCGTGGCCCTGCGCCTGCGCCGCGATGGCGAGGCGATCATCCAGACCTTGAAGTGCCGTGGCCAAAGCGTGGCCGGGCTGTCCGAGCGCAACGAGTACGAGTGGCAGCTGGACAAGGTCAAGCTCGACCTGAAAAAACTCGACGCCACCTGCTGGCCCGAGCAGTTGGCCGCGCTCGACAAGAAAACCATCAAGCCGCTGTTCACCACCGACTTCACCCGCGAATTCGCGGAAATCGCCTGGGGCCGTGGCAAGAGCAAAGTCGTGATCGAGGCCGCGCTGGACCAAGGCTTCGTGATCGCTGGCAAGCGCAAGGAAGAAATCTGCGAGCTGGAGCTCGAGCTGCGCGAAGGTGCGCCTGAAGCCCTGCTGGAGCTGGCCGCCGAGCTCGCCGCCAGCCTGCCGTTGATGCCCTGCGACATCAGCAAGGCCGAGCGTGGCTACCGCCTGCTGGAGCCCGAAAGCTATGAGCTGGGCTTGCCGCACACCGAGCTGGACGCCGAAATGGCCGTGGACGATGCCTACGCCGCCCTCGCCTGGCAGCTGTTGGCCAGCAGCCAGCGCCTGGCCGAGCAATATCGCCACAATGGCCACTGGCGCCTGTTGCAGGACTGGGTCGAGTGCCTGGCCGAGTTGCGCGCACTGACCAGCAGCCTGGGCCAGGCGGCACCACGCCCGTCCACCCGCGCCCTGCGCAGCAGCCTCGACGCATTGCTCGAAGACTGGCGCCCGCTGGTGCAGGCCGGTAACGATGACGAAGACATCCGCCGCGCCGCGCCCGAGCAGTTTGCCGAAGAGCTCGAAGACGTGCGTTGGGGTCAGTTCTCCCTGGAAACCTCGCGCTGGCTGCTGGCCCGTGGCTGGACCGCCGAACGCAAAGGCCGTGGCGAACGCCAGGGCAATGCGCAGCTGGCCAGCTGGATGGCCCATCTGCTGGGCGAAGAAGGCCGTGCCCTGAAGCTGCCGCTGTACACCCAGCGCCCGGAAGACCTGGCCGAACAGCTGCCGCGCATCGAACAGTTGCTGGCCTGGCTGCACCATGCCCGCCAGGTGCTCGAAGCACCGCAAATGGACCGCCTGTACGGCGACCTGAAAAAACTGCACGAGCTGGCCGAGCTGCCGCTGTCGGAAGAGCCCGACGAGCTGCTTGAAGCCCGTATCGAACAGGCCCGCGCCGTTGATCAGAGCCGCGGCTGGAAGCACCTGCTCAAGCCCTGACGACACGGCCCTTGTAGGAGCGGCCTTGCGTCGCGAAAGGGTCGCGCAGCGGCCCCAAGATCTCCAAAGCAGCACAGATCTTAAGGCCGCTCCTGCAAAAATCACGAAAATCTACCTCAGCGACCCAGTGGCAGGCTCGTCGTGGACTTGATCTCCGAAAGCGCCACAATCGAATTGACCTCCTGAATCCCCGGCACATTCGACAGCTTTTCAAAGAAGAACCGCTCGTACGCCTCGATGTCCGAGGTAACGATGCGCAGCAGGAAGTCCACCGACCCCATCAGCACATAGCACTCCAGCACCTCCGGGAACCCCCGAATCGCCTCGGTGAACTCGGTAAAATTCGAGCGACCGTGCGCGTTCAGCTTCACCTCGGCGAAGATCTGCGTGTTCAAGCCGATTTTCTTGCGGTCGAGCAAGGTCACCTGCCCGCGTATCACCCCCTCCTCCTTCAGCCGCTGAATACGCCGCCAGCAAGGCGATTGCGACAGCCCGACACGCTCGGCAATCTGTGCGCTGGACAGCGAAGCGTCCTCCTGAAGCAGTTCGAGGATGCGCCGATCATAGGCGTCCAGCTCGCTGTGCATGAATAATCCCCCAAAACCAGATAATCAGAATTGAACGATCTGCCATTCCAGCAAATCGATGGAATCATAGCGAAAAAATACCCGCCGCAACGTGCAAGAATTTCTCCCACATTCGCGGAGACCAGCATGAACGCACTGCCACGTACCGACGCCTGGGCCGCCAGCAACGCCCACAGCACCGTGCACTACCGCCTGCAGGCCGAGGCCGAGCCCGACAGCCTGTGCCGGGTGCTCAACCTGTTTGCCTTGCAGTTTCTGACCCCGCACCACGTGCAGGTCAGCCAACAGGAGGACTGGCTCGATATCGAAATCGGCATTGGCGGGCTGAGCTGGCACCGGGCCGAGGTCATTGCGCAAAAATTGCGCAACCTGGTGTGCGTGGGTGACGTGAGCCTGGCGAACCTTGCGCGCGTGGAGCTGGCGGTGGTCTGAATGGACTGCTGTCCTGCCCAATACGCTCTCAACGGATCGCCCATGCAAGTGGTTACTCAAACAGTCGAAAACCCGGCGTTCTGGAGCCACCTGGTACAGACAGTTGGGGATCATTTCAACGAACTGCGTGAACATCTGGATGCGAAGGGCGGTAGTACGGGGGCATCTACATTCTTGATGTGAAGGGGATGGGATAGCTGACGGGTTATCGGCGACAGCAAGATCCCGAAACCCTTTGCCAGCAGACAGCTCACCGCACCCGGCTAGCCTTCATCAGGACTCCCCACCTGGCAAGGACGCCAACATGCATACCCCCGGCAAGCAAGCACTCGACCTCAACCGCCTGCTCCAGGCTCTGCTGACCGAGCAGCACCTGGACGCCAGCGACACCCTGCTGGTACTTGAGCAGGCCGCCGCACGCCCGGCCTGCCACCCACTGGAACTGATCGCCGGCCCTGGTCTTGAAGACCGCATGCACCCCGGCCAGCCGCTGGACTTGGACCACCTCTGTCAGTGGCTGGCCGATAAGGTCGGCCAGCCCTTTGTGCGCATCGACCCGATGCAACTGGACATGTCCCAGGTCAGCGGGCTGATCTCCCCGGCGTTCGCCCAGCGCCATGGCATCCTCGTCGTGGCCGCCGACGCCTCGGCCGTCACCGTGGCCAGCGCCCAGCCTTATCAGGATGACTGGCAGGCAGACCTGGCCCGCAGCCTCGGCAGGCCGATTCGTCGGGTGCTGGCAAGCCCGTTGCAGATCCGCCAGCTGGGGCAATCGTTCTTGCGCCTGGCCCAGTCGGTACAGGGTGCGCAACACCAGCAGCCGGCCAGCCTGGGAGAGCTCGAAAACCTGCTGGAACTGGGCAAACGCCAGGCCGAGGCCAATGCCGACGATGCGCATATCGTGCACATCGTCGACTGGCTGCTGCAGTACGCCCTCGAACAACGCGCCAGCGATATCCACCTGGAGCCCCGCCGCGAACAGGGGCAACTGCGGTACCGCATAGACGGCCTGCTGCACACCGTCTACGCCTTTCCCGCAGGCGTGACCCTGGCGCTGGTCAGCCGCCTCAAACACCTGGGGCGTATGGATGTAGCGGAGAAACGCCGGCCACAAGACGGTCGCCTGCAAAGCCGCCTGCCGGGCGGCGGCGAGGTGGAGCTGCGCCTGTCGACCCTACCGACGCCGTTTGGCGAAAAACTGGTGTTGCGCCTGTTCGACCCGCAACAACTGCATGAAGGCTTCGACCGCCTGGGCCTCGAAGGGCAGCAGCTGGAGCAATGGCGGGCGCTGCTGCGCCACCGCCAAGGCATCATCCTGGTAACGGGCCCCACCGGTTCCGGCAAGACCAGCACGCTCTACGCCAGCCTCAAACTGCTGGCCACCCCGCAAATCAACCTGTGCACCATCGAAGACCCGATCGAACGGCTGGAACCGGCGTTCAACCAGTTGCAAGTGCAGCCGGCCCTGGGCCTGTGCTTCGCCAACGGCGTGCGGGCGATGCTGCGCCAGGACCCGGACATCATCATGATCGGCGAGATCCGTGACCGTGAAACCGCCCTGGTGGCCGTACAGGCAGCCCTCACCGGGCACCTGGTGCTGTCGACCCTGCACACCAACGATGCCTGCGCTGCGATCACCCGCCTGCAGGAACTGGGCGTAGCCGACTACCTGATCAAGGCAACGCTGATCGGGGTCATGGCGCAACGGCTGATTCGTACCCTTTGCGGCGATTGCCAGGGTTGTGCCTCGGCGGCCAGCGGCCAGCCCTGCCGTACCTGTCGTGGTACCGGATTTCACGGTCGCACGGGCCTGTTCGAACTGTTGATACCCAGCGAAAACTTTCGCGCGCAGATAGGCCCGCACACCGACCTTGCGCACTTGCGGCGTCAGGCACTGACGGAAGGCTTGCTGGACCTGCGCCGCTGCGGGGAGGCGAAAGTGGCCTGCGGGCTGACCCGCGCAGAGGAAGTGCTACGGGCCTGCTCCTGAGCGAAAATCCCTTGTATTCAAGGAACTTGCCTCCTTTGCCACGATCAAACCGCGCATCTTCAACCCTCACCCTTCGAGGTGTTTCAACATGCGTCTCAAAACCGCCATCGCGACCGCTGCCTTGCTTTCGCTGCCAATGGGCTCCGCCATGGCCGATACCTTCTGGCGTAACGTGATTTCTTCGGGTGCGACCACCGCGTCCACCTACCTGACCTCCAAGGATCACAAGCTGGTACTGGCCGCGCAGGAAGACGCTGGCAGCTTCGTGGCCAGCGAAGGCGCCATTCGTGGGCCGTTCCTGGAGTCTGCGCTGCGCCAGGTGCGCACCGAAAACCCAGGCATGCAAGCCAGCGACATGGAACTGGCCAATGCCATTCTGGCCAAGAACGCAGTAGCCGAGTAAATAATCGGGGGGCCAAGCCCCCCGAAACTCAGCGATAAGCCTCCACCGGCACACACGCGCAGAACAAGTTCCTGTCTCCATACACATTGTCGACCCGGTTCACCGCTGGCCAATACTTGTGCTGGCGTACGTGAGCACTGGGGGCGATGCCCTGCTCCAGGCTGTACGGCCTGTTCCACGCTGCCAACACATCGGCCAAGGTGTGCGGCGCATGCTTGAGCGGGTTGTCTTCGGCCGGCCAGTTGCCCTCCTGCACCTGGGCGATTTCTGCACGGATCGCCAGCATCGCCTCGACGAAACGGTCCAGCTCGGCCTTGGACTCACTCTCGGTCGGCTCGACCATCAGCGTGCCCGGTACCGGGAATGACATGGTCGGGGCATGGAAGCCGTAGTCCATCAAACGTTTGGCCACGTCCTCCTCACTGATGCCGGTCTGTGCCTTGAGCGGGCGCAGGTCGAGGATGCATTCGTGGGCCACACGCTGGTTACGCCCGCGGTAGAGCACCGGGAACGCCCCGGCAAGCTGGCTGGCCAGGTAGTTGGCCGAGAGTATCGCCACCTCGCTGGCATCGGCCAGTTGCGGGCCCATCATGGCGATGTACATCCAGCTGATCGGCAGAATGCTCGCACTGCCCCAGGGCGCGGCACTGACCGCGCTGTTGTTCGGGTCCAGGCCGGGTACCGGCACCACCGGGTGGCTGGCGACAAAGGGCTTGAGGTGGGCGCGGATGCCGATCGGGCCCATGCCGGGGCCGCCGCCGCCATGGGGGATGCAGAAGGTCTTGTGCAGGTTCATGTGCGAGACGTCGGCGCCGATGTCTGCGGGCCGTGCCAGGCCGACCTGGGCATTGAGGTTGGCACCGTCCATGTACACCTGGCCACCGTGCTGGTGCACCACGTCGCAGATTTCGCGGATACCCTCTTCGTACACCCCATGGGTCGAGGGGTAGGTGACCATCAGGCAGGACAACCGATCCCCTGCCGCCTGGGCCTTGACCTTGAGGTCCGTGAGGTCGACGTTGCCGTCTTCGTCGCAATCGACGATCACCACGTCCATGCCGGCCATTTGCGCCGAGGCCGGGTTGGTGCCGTGGGCCGAGGATGGAATCAGGCACAGCGTACGCTGCGGCTGATGGCGACTGCGGTGGTAGCGGGTGATGGCCATGAGGCCGGCGTATTCGCCCTGGGCCCCGGAGTTGGGCTGCATGCAAATGGCGTCAAAGCCCGTGATCGCGCACAACCAGCTCTCCAGCTCGTCGATCATCGCTTTGTAGCCAACCGCCTGGGCAGCAGGCGCAAAGGGATGAAGCTGGGCGAAGCCGGGCCAGGTGATGGGGATCATCTCGCTGGTGGCGTTGAGCTTCATGGTGCAGGAGCCCAGCGGGATCATCGACTGGTTCAGCGCCAGGTCCTTGTTTTCCAGCTGCTTGAGGTAGCGCAGCATCTCGGTTTCACTGTGGTGCAGGTTGAAGACCGGGTGCGCGAGGAACGGCGTGCGCCGCACCAGCCCCGCTGGTATGCCTTCGGGCAGCGCCAGTTGGTCGAGCGTCGCGATGTCCAGGCCGTGGTCGACCCCCAGGAAAACATCGAACAGGCGCAACACGGTCTGTTCGCTGCAGGTTTCGTCCAGGCTCACGCCCAGGTGCCCACGCCCGAGGATGCGCAGGTTGATCTGCGCGTGCTCGGCACTTTCGATGATCGCCGCCTGCGCGCCGCCCACCTCCAGCGTCAGGGTGTCGAAAAAATGCTGGTTGAGCCGCTTGATGCCCTTGGCTTCCAGGCCGGCCGCCAGGATAAAGGTCAGCCGATGCACGCGCTGGGCAATGCGCTGCAAGCCCTCTGGGCCATGGTAGACGGCATAGAAGCCGGCGATATTGGCCAGCAGTACCTGGGCCGTGCAGATGTTGGAGTTGGCCTTCTCACGGCGGATGTGCTGCTCGCGGGTCTGCAGGGCCATGCGCAGCGCGGTATTGCCACGGGCATCGCGTGACACACCGATGATGCGCCCCGGCATGGCCCGCTTGAAGTCGTCACGGCAGGCAAAATAGGCCGCGTGTGGCCCGCCGTAGCCCATCGGTACGCCAAAGCGCTGGGTCGAGCCCAGCACCACATCGGCGCCCAGCTCACCGGGCGGCGCCAGCACCACCAGGCTGAGCAGGTCGGCGGCAACGCAGGCCAAGGCTTGCTGGCTGTGCAGCTGGTCGATCAATGGGCGCAGGTCGCGCACCTCGCCATGGGTGTCCGGGTATTGCAGCAAAGCGCCGAATACCGAGTGCTTGGCCAGGTTATCCACAGCGTCGACGATCAGCTCGAAGCCGAACCCCTCGGCGCGGGTTTTCAGTACCGAGAGGGTTTGCGGGTGGCAGTGCTCGTCGGCGAAGAAGGCGTTGCTCTTGTTACGTGCCACGCGCTTGGCCAAGGCCATCGCCTCGGCGGCGGCGGTGGCTTCGTCGAGCAGCGAGGCGTTGGCCAGGGCCAGGCCGGTCAGGTCGATGACCATCTGCTGAAAGTTGAGCAGGGCTTCCAGCCGGCCTTGGGCGATTTCTGGCTGATAAGGCGTATAGGCGGTGTACCAGCCTGGATTTTCCAGCACGTTGCGCAGGATGACAGTTGGCGTGACGGTGCCGTGGTAGCCCATGCCGATGAGGCTGGTCCTGACCTGATTCTGCTCGGCGTAACCGGCGAGCTTGGCCAGTGCGGCCTGTTCATCCAGGGCCGGCGGCAGGTCGAGTGGGCGATTGAGGCGGATCCCTGGCGGGACCGTCTGCTCGATCAGCTCGCTGCGGCTGGCAACACCCAGCGCGCTGAGCATGGCCTGCTGCTCCGAGGCATCGGGGCCAAGGTGGCGACGCAGGAAAGGGTTGAGCTCTTGCAGTTGATGCAGGGACGGCGACTGGGACATGACGACGCTCTCTTCCTAGACCAGGCCTCATGGAGACTTATAAGTCTAGGAAGGATTGCCGATTGTGCGGAGAAACTTGCTTTTGCCGCACCATTGCCGGGCGGCGCATTGCGCCCCCCGGCTTGATCAGTTACTCGCCGATCGCAGCCTGATAAGCCGCAGCATCCAGCAGCTTGTCCAGTTCAGCTTTGTCGCTTGGCTGCAGTTTGAAGATCCACGCCCCATAAGGTTCTGCGTTCAACAGCTCCGGATTGTCTGCCAGCGCGTCGTTGACCGCGATCACTTCGCCAGCGATCGGGGCGTAGATGTCAGAAGCCGCCTTGACCGATTCGACCACGCCTGCGGCATCGCCTTGGGCAAACACCTTGCCGACTTCCGCCAGTTCGACGAACACGACGTCACCCAAGGCTTCCTGTGCATGGTCGCTGATGCCAACGGTCACTGTGCCGTCGCTTTCCAGGCGCGCCCACTCGTGGCTTTCGGCAAAACGCAGATCGGCGGGGATATTGCTCATGTCTTGAATTCCTCGATTGGCTCAGCGGTCGGCCCGCCGGTTAATAATTGTTCAAATCAGGATTTTGCCGTGGCGCACGAAGGTCGGTTTGACCACCCGCACCGGGTACCACTTGCCGCGAATCTCGACCTCGGCGCGGTCGCCGGTAGCCATGGGTACACGCGCCAGGGCAATGGATTTGCTCAGCGTAGGAGAGAAACTACCACTGGTGATCTCACCTTCGCCAATACCGGTAACACGAACCACCTGATGGGCACGCAGAACGCCGCGTTCTTCCAGCACCAGGCCAACCAGTTTTTCCTTCACACCCTGCTCGATTTCCGCCAACAGGCCAGTGCGGCCGATGAATTCGCGCGCAGCCGGCTCCCAGGCGATGCTCCAGCCCAGGTTGGAGGTCAGCGGGGTGTGGGCTTCGTCGATGTCCTGGCCGTAAAGGTTCATGCCGGCTTCCAGACGCAGGGTATCGCGGGCGCCCAGGCCACTGGGGGCGATGCCGGCCCCCACCAGGTCGTTGAAGAAGGCCACGGCCTGGTCACCCGGGAGGATAATCTCCAGGCCGTCCTCACCGGTATAACCGGTACGGGCAATGAACCAGTCGCCTTCGGCGATACCTTCGAACGGGCGCAGCTCGCGGATCAGCGCGGCGCGCGAGGGGCTCAGCAAGGCGGCCACCTTTTCACGGGCGTGGGGGCCTTGGATGGCGAGGATGGCGAGGTCCGGGCGAACCTGAACATCCACCTTGAAGCCTGCACGCTGCGCATGCAGCCAGCCAAGCACCTTTTCGCGGGTGGCGGCGTTGGTCACCAGGCGATAGCCGCCTTCGGTACGGTAGGCGATAAGGTCGTCGATAACCCCGCCCTGCGCGTTCAGCAGTGGGCTGTACAGCGCCTTGCCAATACCCGCGAGACGTGCGACGTCGTTGGCCAGCAAACGCTGCAACCAGGCAAAGGCATCACGGCCCGTGACGTCAATGACGGTCATGTGAGAGACATCGAAGACCCCGCAGTCACTGCGCACCTGATGGTGCTCCTCGACTTGCGAGCCATAGTGCAGGGGCATGTCCCAGCCGCCAAAATCGACCGTCTTGGCGCCGAGCGCCAGGTGCAGGTCATACAGAAGCGTGCGCTGTCCCATGGGTTTCTCCTTCCGGGCGTGGCGAAGCGGCGGCGGTCGATGACGTTGGGTCGTCAGCTCTTCTTGTAGGACCCGCCGCGCGAATGCCGCGCATTGTAGCCGCATGGGCGCAGGCTGGCACCCTTAGTGTCTGTGACCGGGGCGCCGAGCCGAACGGCGGATCAGCCCGATGACCGGCAGCAGCCCCACCAGTACCAGGGTCAAGGCAGGCAGCGAGGCGCGCGCCCACTCCCCCTCGCTGGTCATCTCGAACACCCGTACCGCCAAGGTGTCCCAGCCGAACGGACGCATCAGCAAGGTAGCCGGCATTTCCTTCAACACATCGACGAATACCAGCAGGGCCGCACTCAGTGCACCGGGCACCAACAACGGCAGATACACCCTGAAAAACAATCCCACGCCGCCGACGCCCAGGCTGCGCGACGCTTCAGGCAACGAGGGCCGGATACGCTCCAGGCTGCCTTCCAGCGGCCCGTAGGCCACGGCGATGAAGCGCACCAGGTAGGCCAGCAGCAAGGCCGCCAGGCTACCCAGCAGCAAGGGCTTGCCAGCGCCGCCCAGCCACGTGGAGAGCGGCACCACCAGTTGGTTATCGAGGTAACTGAAGGCCAGCATGATCGACACCGCCAGCACTGAGCCTGGCAAGGCATAACCAAGGTTGGCCAGGCCGACCCCAGCGCGGATGCCAGCCGTCGGCGCCTGGCGTCGGGCAAATGCCAGCAGCAGCGCCACGCTCACCGTGATCAATGCCGCCATGCCGCCCAGGTACAAGGTGTGCAGCACCAGGCCGACATAGCGATCGTCCAGGTCATGCCGCCCGCGCTGCCAGAACCACACCAGCAATTGCAGCAGCGGTATGACGAAGGCGCAGGCGAACACCAGCAGGCACCAGCCGCTGGCCAGCAGCGCCTTTGCCCCGCGCAGGTGATAGAGCGCTTGCCCACGCGGCCGCTCGTTGCCGGTACGGCTGGCGCCGCGCGCACGGCGCTCGCCGTAGAGCACCAGCATCACCGCCAACAGCAGCAGGCTGGCCAACTGCGCGGCGCTGGACAGGCTGAAGAAGCCGTACCAGGTCTTGTAGATGGCCGTGGTGAAGGTATCGAAATTGAACACTGCCACTGCACCGAAATCGGCCAGGGTTTCCATCAACGCCAGGGCGATACCGGCACCGATGGCCGGGCGCGCCATGGGCAACGCCACGCGCCAGAACGCCTGCAGCGGCGACAGCCCCAGTACCCGGGCCGCCTCCATCAGGCCCCGGCCCTGCGCCAGAAAGGCCGTGCGCGCAAGCAGGTAGACATAGGGGTAGAACACCAGCACCAACACGATGACCACTCCACCCGTGGAGCGTACGCGGGGCAGGCGCATCGGCCCGAAGGCTTCACGCAAGGCGCTTTGCACGGGGCCGGCAAAGTCCAGCAGGCCGACGAAGACGAATGCCAGCACGTAGGCGGGGATGGCGAACGGCAGCATCAGCGCCCAGTCCAGCCAGCGCCGGCCGGGGAATTCGCAGAGGCTGGTGAGCCAGGCCAGGCTGACACCCAGGACAGTGACGCCGATGCCTACGCCCAGCACCAGGGTCAGGGTGTTGCCGAGCAGGCGGCTCATCTGGGTGTCGAGCAGGTGCGACCAGATCTGCTGGTCGATCGACTGCCACGACAGCAACAGGACGCTCAGGGGCAGGAGCACCAGGGCAGCGATCAGGGCGACCGGGAGGTACCAGCGGCGTTGGGGGGTGTGGGGCAAGGCTCAAGTCTCGAAGGCGATGGCGACCGCTGCGCGGTCGTTCGCGGGTAAACCCGCTCCTACAGGTACGGTGCCGCCGCTTGGGCTGCGCTGTACCTGTGGGAGCGGGCTTGCCCCGCGAAAGGGCCCTTGCAGGCCCCGCAAGGATAAAGCCTGGCGCTTAGTTCCAGCCAGCCCGGTCCATCAACCGAATCGCTTCTGCCTGGCGCTTGCCCGCGATCTCGACCGGAATGCTGTCAGCTTTGAAGCTGCCCCAGGCTGCAACCTCGTCCGACGGTTTGACCTTCGGGTTGGCCGGGAACTCCTGGTTGATGTCGGCGAACAGCTTCTGCGCGTCTTCGCCGGTCATCCACTCGACCAGCTTTTTCGCAGCCTCTGGGTGCGGAGCATGCTTGGTCAGGCCGATGCCCGACAGGTTCACGTGTACGCCACGGTCACCCTGGTTGGGCCAGAAGATCTTCACCGGCAACGCGGGGTTTTGCTTGTGCAGGCGCCCGTAGTAGTAAGTGTTGACCACGCCCACATCGCACTGGCCGGCCTCGATGGCCTGGATCACGGCGTTGTCATCGGAGAACACGTCGGTGGACAGGTTGTTGACCCAGCCTTTGACGATCTCTTCGGTCTTCGCCTCGCCGTGGTTCTCGATCAGTGTGGCGGTCAGCGACTGGTTGTAGACCTTCTTCGCGGTGCGCAGGCACAGGCGGCCTTCCCACTGCTTGTCGGCCAGGGCTTCGTAGGTGCTCAGCTGTTCGGGTTTGACCCGGTCGGTGGCATAGATGATGGTCCGGGCGCGCAGGCTCAGGCCGGTCCAGTCATGGGACGAGGCACGGTACTGCGCCGGGATGTTCTGGTCGATGATGTCGGACTTGATCGGCTGCAGGATGCCCATCTGTTCGGCCTGCCAGAGGTTACCGGCATCGACGGTCAGCAGCAGGTCGGCCACACCGTTCTCGCCCTCGGCCTTGATGCGTTGCATCAACGGGGCTTCCTTGTCGGTGATGAACTTGATCTTGACCCCGGTCTTGGCGGTGTAAGCATCGAACACCGGCTTGATCAGCTCGTCGATGCGCGAGGAGTACACCACCACTTCCTCAGCTGCCTGGGCAGTGCCGCCGAACAGGGTCAGGGCCAGGGCGGCCAGTAGGGGCTTGCGTGGCAACATGGAAAGCACTCCTCGGATCGTATGAGAGGCGCAAATGGTAGTGAATCCCATTTTGTCACTCACCCTTGGAGCCGTTACCGGATGTTGCAGGGGCCGCAAGGCGGACCCGTAGGCTCAAGGCCTGGCCAACGCTGGCAGGTCCCCGCTCAACCCCAGTGCCTGGCGCACGAACAACGCCTTGGCCTCCGGCATCTGCTCCACCAGCTTCAAGCCACTGTTACGCAACCAGCGCAACGGCAGTGGGTTGGCCTGGAACAGCCGCTCGAAACCCTCCATCGCCGCCATCAGCCCCAGGTTGTGCGGCATGCGCCGCCGCTCATAGCGGCTCAGCACCTTCACATCCGCCAGCCGTTCGCCTCGCTCGCAGGCATTGACCAGCACCTCGGCCAGCACAGCGGCGTCGAGGAAGCCCAGGTTGACGCCCTGGCCAGCCAACGGGTGAATGGTGTGCGCGGCATCGCCAATCAAAGCCAGCCCTTCATCCACATAGCGCTTGGCGTGGCGCTGGCGCAGCGGCACGCAGACGCGCGGGTCTGCCTGCAGGACTTCACCCAGGCGCCCCTCGAAGGCCCGTTCCAGGGCCTTGAGGAAGGCCGGCTCATCCAGCGCCATCAACTGCTCGGCATGCTCCGGCGTGGTCGACCAGACAATCGAGCACCAGTCCTGCTGGCCATCGCGCGTCAGCGGCAGGAACGCCAGCGGGCCGTCGTCGGTGAAGCGCTGCCAGGCCGTGGACTGGTGCCCCGCGCTGCAACGTACGCTGGTGACGATGGCGTGATGCAGGTAGTCCCACTCGCGGGTTTCGCAACCGGTCAGGCGGCGCACCGCCGAGTTGGCGCCATCAGCCGCCACCACCAACGGCGCACGCAGCTGGCGGCCGTCGGCCAGGGTCAGCAGCCATTCGTCACCGGAGCGGCGCAGTTGCTCCAGCCGCGCATTGGGCAGCAAGCCGATGTCGCTGTCATGCAGACGCTCCAGCAGGCCATCCTGCACCACCCGGTTCTCGACAATGTGGCCGAGTACCTGAGCGTGCACGCTGGCCGCCGAGAAGTGGATCTGGCCCGTGCCGCTGCCATCCCACACGTGCATGTCGGTGTACGGCGTGGCCCGCCGCCGGGCGATACCGTCCCAGGCGCCAAGGCGCTCGAGAATGCGCTGGCTGGCCGCCGACAGGGCACTGACACGCGGCTCGAACGCGGCCTCGTTATCGTAGGGTTTGACCGACAGCGGGCTGCCGTCGAGCAGGAGAATGTCCAGGCCACTGTGGCGCAACGCCAAGGCCAGGGCGCTGCCGACCATACCGGCACCGACAATCAACAGATCTGCGCGCATTTCCATGCCTTACGCCTGCCTCGCTTGCGGCTTGAGCCGCACGTATAGGGTTTTGTCGACCCGCGCCACCAGCTCGCCGGCAGCGTCGCGGATATCCACCTGCAAACGCGGCAGGCACTTCTTGCCGGTGGCGGTCTGCTGGCGGATCTCGTCCAGCAGGGCGTCATCGAGGTGGAACTCGGCGTACACCGGGCCTTTGCCCGGCGAGATGAAATCGATGCTCGCCGCCTTGTCCCAGACGATGTATTCACGCCCCAACTGCTCGATCAGCAGCAACATGTAGAACGGATCGACCATCGAGTAGAGGCTGCCGCCGAACTGGGTACCGACGTAATTGCGGTTCCAGCGCGTGAGCTTCATGCATACCTTGACGCTGCGCATGTCCGGGCTGATGTGCTGCACACGGATACCGGCGCCCAGGTACGGTGGGTAGAGGTTCAACAACCAGCGCAACATACGGGCCCGGCGCGCCAGCCTGCGCGGATTGCTCATGCCTGGCCTCGCGGGTCGGGGCGCGTACCCAGGCCCATGGCCTGGCGGGCAAACCAGCTTTTCGCCGGGGGCAACAGGTCGAGGCCGAGCAGGCCGATGTTGCGCCCTGCGGCCAACAACGGCTGGTTGCTGCCGAACAGGCGCGTAACCTGGTCGGAAAAGCCGATGGTCAGGGCCTGATCCAGGCGCTGACGCTGGTGATAGACGCGCAAGGTAGCCAGGTCTCCGGGTTGCTGCGGGCCCGCCAGCAGCGCTTCGGCCAGTGCCTGAACGTCACGCAGCGACAGGTTGAAGCCCTGGCCGGCAATGGGATGCAGGCTGTGCGCGGCGTTGCCCAGCACCACCAGGTGCGGGCGTACCTGCTCGTCGGCTTCGACCAATGCCAGCGGGTACAGATGCCTTGCCCCCACCTGGCGCAATGCGCCGAGGCGATAGCCGAAGGCGTCCTGCAGCTCGCGCAGGAAGCTGCGCTCATCGATTTCGGCCAGCCGCTGCGCGTCCATGCCCTGACGGGTCCAGACCAACGCACAGCGGTTTTCCGGCAACGGCAGCAGCGCCATCGGGCCTGCCTCGGTGAAGCGCTCGAACGCCTGGCCGCGATGGGCCTCGCCAGGCGTGATGTTGGCGATCAAGGCGCTTTGCTCATAGGGCGTGCGGCGCACATGAATGCCCAGTTGCTCACGCAGGCCGGAGCGGCCGCCATCGGCCAGCACCGCCAGGTCGCAGTCCAGGCTGGTGTCGTCATCCAGCTGCAGACGGTAACCGCCTTCGATGGCGTGCATTGCCCGCACCTCGGCGGGGCAACGCCAGCTCACCACGTCACTGTCGAGCCCCTGCCACAGGCACTGGCCAAGCCAGGCGTTCTCGACCACGTAGCCGAGCGCTGGCACGCCCTCCTCGACGGCATCCAGGCGCGTGGCGCCGAACCGGCCGCGGTCGGATACCTGAATCTGCCGGATCGGTTCGGCGCGTTGGCCGATGGCCTGCCACAGCCCCAAGTGCTGGTAGATCTGTTGTGTGCCAAACGACAGCGCCGAGGAGCGCGCATCGTAGCTGGGCTGGAAGTTGTCGCCAGGCGCGAACGGCTCGATCAGCAGGATCTTCCAGCCGCGCGCCTTGGCCCCGGCTTGCAGGGCCAAGGCCAGGCTCGCGCCGACCAGGCCGCCGCCGATGATCGCCAGGTTTACTCGATTCATGCCGCGTCCTTGCGCGCAGCCTGCATCAGCGCCTCGATCTCGGTGACCGTGCGCGGCACGCCGGAGGTCAGAATTTCACAGCCTTGCCTGGTCACTACCACGTCGTCCTCGATCCTTATGCCGATGCCGCGCCACTTCTTCGCCACCGCCTGGTTGTCGGCGGCAATGTAGATGCCCGGCTCGACGGTCAGCGCCATGCCGGGCTCCAGCACGCGCCACTGACCGCCCACCTTGTACTCGCCCACATCGTGCACATCCATGCCCAGCCAGTGCCCGGCGCGGTGCATGTAGAAGGCGCGGTAGGCTTCGCTTTCGATCAGCCCCTGCACATCGCCCTTGAGCAGCCCCAGTGCCACCAGGCCCTCGGTGATGACCTGCACGGTCGCCTCGTGGGCGTGGTTCCAGTGCTTGCCGGGGGCGATTTCGGCGAAGGCCGCAGCCTGGGCCTTGAGCACCAGCTCGTAGATGGCCTTCTGCTCGGGCGAGAAACGCCCGCTGACCGGGAATGTGCGGGTGATGTCGCTGGCATAGCAGTCGATTTCGCAGCCCGCATCGATCAACACCAGGTCGCCATCCTTGAGCGGGGCGTCGTTCTGCTGATAGTGCAGGATGCAGCCATTGCGCCCGGCGGCGACGATCGAGCCGTAGGCCGGCATTTTCGCCCCGCCCTTGCGGAACTCGTAATCCAGCTCGGCTTCCAGGCTGTACTCGTGCAGCCCGGCCCGGCATGCCTGCATGGCACGCACGTGGGCGCGAGCGGAAATTTCTGCGGCAGCGCGCATCACTTTCACTTCCGCCGCCGATTTATACAGGCGCATGTCATGCAGCAGATGATCCAGCGCAACGAACTCGTTCGGCGGCTGGGCACCAAGGCGCGCCTTGGAGCGGATCACGTTGATCCAGTCCATCAGCCGGCGGTCGAACTCGGGGTTGCTGCCCATGGCGCTGTAGACCCGCTCGCGGCCTTCGATAAGGCCCGGCAGGATCTCGTCGATGTCGGTGATCGGGAAGGCATCGTCGGCGCCGAAATCACGCACCGCACCTTCCTGGCCGGCGCGCAGCCCTTCCCATTGCTCGCGCTCGGGGTTGCGCTCGCGGCAGAACAGCACGTACTCGCCATGTTCCCGGCCGGGGATAAGCGCGATGACAGCCTCAGGCTCCGGGAAGCCGCTGAGGTACTGGAAGTCGCTGTCCTGGCGGTACACGTGCTCGACGTCGCGGTTGCGAATGGCAACTGCGGCGGCGGGCAGGATGGCGATGCTATTGGGGACCATCTGCGCCATCAGCGCCTTGCGCCGACGGGCATACTCGGCCTTGGGAATGTGGCTCATGGGCAGACTACCCCCGGTTGATCAGTGCAACGATGGCTTGGACGCGGGTGCGGCCGGCTTGGCCAGCTCGGAGAACAGCAGCAGCGGCGCTACGCGCAGGTATTCCATGACTTCCATGTAGTCGCTCTCGCCGTCTTCAGACTCTTCGAGGGCTTCTTGCACCTGCGAGATGGCAACCAGGTCCTGCAGCACGTCCTTGGCCTCGGTGGAAAGCTCCTTGCCACCTGCGTTCAGGCCGAAGCCGGTGATGAAGCCCTGGCACCACTGGCCCAGCGCCGCAGCGCGGTCGGCCAGCGCGGCGTCATCGGTGGGCAGCAGCAGGACGATGGCCATGTCATCGCTGGTCAGCTCGCCCTTGACCATCTCCTGCAGGCCGATCAGGGCATTGCGGACAGTATCACCGGGTTCGTTTTCCAGCAGTTGGGCGGCGTCGGCCAGCCAGGCGTCGGCATCGAAGCCGGCACCGGCGCAACTGCGCCCGACCAGCAAGCCGTGCAGCTCGGCAGGAGTGACAGGGTGGCCATTGCTGGAAAGCAGCATGGCGAAGGCGATGTAGGGCGATTGGGTATTGGGCATGGGCAACTAGGCGCCAGACGGCGCAATGACTAGAATGGAGACCTTGTATCCTAGCACCGGCAGGCGCGCCAAGACCATCGGCACTGGCC
The DNA here is from genome assembly GCF_900187555.1 of Pseudomonas sp. Irchel s3f19. Lineage (NCBI taxonomy): Bacteria > Pseudomonadati > Pseudomonadota > Gammaproteobacteria > Pseudomonadales > Pseudomonadaceae > Pseudomonas > Pseudomonas sp. Irchel s3f19. The sequence goes on from NZ_FYDW01000002.1 coordinate 641,895, forward strand.
GTCGCGGGCCAGGGAGAGGCATCATCGCCAGGTGACTGAACGACGGAGCGATTCGAGTGCAACCCACGCAAGAGAACGACCTGCAAGCGCTGATGAGCCGATTCGAGTTGCTGATCGAACGTGTCGAGCAACTAAAACGGCAAAATGCACTCCTAGTAGCTCAGGAAAAGTCCTGGCGCGAAGAGCGCGCCCACCTCATCGAAAAGAACGAGATCGCAAGGCGCAAGGTCGAGTCGATGATTTTACGCCTCAAGGCTCTGGAGCAAGACTCATGAGTTCAAGCAATAGCGTCACCGTGCAGATCCTCGACAAGGAATACTCGATCATCTGCCCGCCGGAAGAGCGCAACAACCTGGTCAGCGCGGCGCGCTACCTGGACGGCAAGATGCGCGAGATCCGCAGCAGCGGCAAGGTGATTGGTGCCGACCGCATCGCGGTGATGGCGGCGTTGAACATTACCCACGAGATGCTGCACCGCCAGGAAGAGCGTACCGATGCACCCGCCGCTGGCACCAACCGCGAACAGGTGCGCGAGCTGCTGGATCGAGTCGATAAGGCTTTGTCCGACGACACGGATACCAAAATCGGCTGAGATTGGTATACTGGCGCCACTCCCTGGGGGATGCGCCAGTCGGTTATGTCCCTGAGCCGATACGCACAACCACGGGGGTTGCACGCTGGGGCCGGTGTGCATGTCCGCTCGACGGAAAGCCTTAACGCCCCCTGCAATCTCCACCTTGAACTTTCGGGTTCAAGGGCTACACCGATAGCGGTCCTATCGGGGAGCCTTATTTCTCTTGCCTGCATTTGCTGCGGGCAGACTCCACACCAGTAGCGACAACTGGGAACGCCCGTGCCATGACCGACACCGCGCCGCCTACCCGCCCCCAGCTCCGTCGCCTGCTGCGCAATGCCCGCCGCGCACTGACGCCTGCCCAGCAGCGCCAGGCCGCCCTCGGCCTGTACCGCCAGTTGGCGCAAAACCCGCTGTTCCGCCGCGCCCGGCACATCGCCTTGTACTTGCCCAACGACGGCGAAATAGACCCATACCTACTACTGCGCGAAGCCCAGCGACGCGGCAAGCGCACCTACCTGCCGGTACTGCACGCCTGGCCGCGCACGCGCATGGTGTTTCAGCGTTTCGAGCAGGGTGAAAAACTCAAGCGCAACCGCTTCCGTATTCCAGAGCCACTGACCGACCGCAAACGCCAACGCCCGATCTGGTCCCTGGACCTGATCCTGCTGCCGCTGGTGGGCTTCGATGAAGTGGGTGGGCGCCTGGGCATGGGCGGGGGGTTCTATGACCGCAGCCTGGCCTACCAGGCGCGCCGCAAGACCTGGAAAAAGCCCTTGCTGCTGGGGCTGGCGCATGAATGCCAGAAGGTCGAGCGGCTGGCGCAGGCCAGCTGGGATGTACCCTTGCAGGGGACGGTCTCGGACTGCGACTGGTACCTGGCGCCGAGCTGAGCGGCGCCAGCGAAGGGCATCAACGTGGTGGCTGGCTGGCGTCGACTGGCATCTGATAGGCGGTATCCAGCTTGCGCTCCCAGAACCCCTGCGCATAACCGGTAGTGACCACACCCAGGCCAAAAATGAACACCAGGATCCACAGAAGATCCGGCTTTTTGCGTTGATTCATCGAAGATTGCCCCCCAGGCAAACTGTTCCGGCTTGGCGATTTTCTGGGTATCGCCAGCGCATCTCGCTTTAAACGGGGCGCATTTTCCGACAACCTGCGTCTACACGCAAACATTGACGCCAACCGGCTGTCGGTTTCGTGCAACAGGTTATTTCAAACCTTTTCAGGAGCAGCATCCATGGCCTATTGGCTGATGAAATCCGAGCCCGACGAGCTCTCGATCGAAGGCCTTGGCCGCCTGGGCGAAACACGCTGGGACGGCGTGCGCAATTACCAGGCGCGCAACTTCCTGCGGGCCATGAGCGTGGGCGACACGTTCTTCTTCTACCATTCCAGCTGCCCGCAGCCGGGCATTGCCGGCATCGCGCGGATCACGCGGGCAGCCTACCCGGACCCAACCGCACTGGACCCAGAGAGCCCCTATCACGACCCCAAGGCCACGGCCGAGAAAAACCCGTGGAGCGCCGTAGATGTGGCGCACGTGCAGACCCTGCCCAAGGTGCTGGAGCTGGGCTGGCTCAAGCAACAGGCTGCCCTTGCCGAACTGCCGCTGGTACAGAAAGGCAGCCGCCTGTCGGTGATGCCGGTGACCCCCGAGCAATGGGCGGCGATTGTCGCGCTGAGCTGAAGGTGCGCTATGGTCATGGGGTTTGACCGATATCAACACGCCATGGATAGCCACACGCCACGATAGGGGCGTGCATTGAGCAGGATGCTGACTGATGAATCGATATGCCCCCAGGGTCTTCGCCACCGCGTTGATCGCCTTACTGGCGACCGCTGCAGGGCTGGGTTACTGGAAGTCGCTGCACGACCAATTGCCGGAAGGCTTGAGCATGGGCAACGGCCGTCTCGAGGCGACCGAAGTGCAGATTGCCAGCAAGGTCCCCGGGCGCTTGGCCGAAGTGCGGGTCGACGAAGGCGACAAGGTTGTCCGCGGCCAGCTGCTGGCCCGTATCGACACCCGTACCATGGAGGCCCAACGCAACCAGGCCGAGGCCGAAGTGCTGCGCGCGCGGGAAAACTACGCGGCAGCCCAGGCCAGTGTGCAACTGCGCCAAAGTGAACTGCTGCTGGCTGGCCAGGAGCTCAAGCGCGTGCGCGAAATCTTCCAGCGCAAGTACGCCAGCCAGCAGTTGCTCGACCAGCAACAGGCCCGCTTCGACACGGCCAACGCGGCAGTTGTCGCGGCACGTGCCCAGCTGGCGGCAGTCAAGGCCGCCATCGGCGCCGCCCAAGCCCAGGTGGCGCAGCTCACCAGCGAGATCGACGACAGCAGCCTGCGCGCGCCCATCGACGGCATCATCCAGCTGCGCCTGGCCGAACCGGGTGAGGTGTTGGGTGCTGGCGGTCGGGTACTGATGCTGATCGACCCGAGCGACCAGTACATGAACCTCTACCTGCCGGCCTCCACCAGCGGCCGGCTGACCGTTGGCGATCAGGCACGCATCGTCCTCGACGCCTTGCCAGAGCAGGCCTTGCCGGCGAAGGTGGCCTTTGTTGCGGCCAAGGCACAGTTCACCCCGAAACAGGTCGAAACCCGTGACGAACGGCAGAAGCTGGTGTTTCGCGTCAAACTGCGCCTGATCGACCCAAGCGCCGTGCCTCAAGCCAAGCCGGGCATGCCGGGTGCTGGCTACGTGCGCACGGCTGATGTGGACTGGCCGGCCAACCTGCAATGAACGCGCCGGCACTGCTGGCCGAGGGTATCAGCCACCGCTATGGCGGCCTGGTCGCCTTGCACACGCTGGGCTTCAGCCTGCCTGCAGGCACGCGCTGTGCACTGATTGGCCCCGACGGGGCCGGCAAATCGACCCTGCTCGGGCTGATCGCCGGCGTGAAGCGCCTGCAACAGGGTGAGCTGCAGGTGCTCGGCGGCTCGATCCGTCAGCGCCGCCATCGCGCGGCGCTGTACCCAAAAGTGGCGTTCATGCCGCAAGGGCTGGGCAACAACCTGTATCCCGAACTGTCGATCAGCGAGAACATTCGTTTTTTTGCCACCCTGTTTGGCCTTGGCCGTGATGAATGCGACCAGCGCATGGCCAACCTGCTGCAAGCCACCGACCTGCAACGTTTCGCCGAGCGCCCGGCCGGCAAGCTGTCGGGGGGCATGAAGCAGAAGCTGGGCCTGTGCTGCGCGTTGATCCACGAGCCTGACCTGCTGATCCTCGACGAACCCACCACCGGGGTCGACCCCCTGTCGCGCCGGCGCTTCTGGGAGCTGGTCGAGCAGGTACGTGCGCAACGCCCGCAATTGACGCTGCTGGTGGCCACCGCCTATATGGAAGAGGCCGAGCAGTTCGAGCACTGCCTGATGCTCGATGGCGGCCAGCTGATTGCCGCAGGCCCCAGCCAGATACTGGCCGCCGTCACGCCCAGCGGCAAGCTGGACGACGCCTTTACCCATTACCAGGGCGCAGGCAGCACGCAACACGCACCCTTGAGCATCCCGCCACGCCCGACCAATGACGGCCCGGTTGCCATCGAGGCGCACGACCTGACCCTGCGCTTTGGCGATTTCACCGCAGTGAACAAGGTCAGCTTCGCCATTGGCCGTGGGGAAATTTTCGGCTTCCTGGGTTCCAACGGCTGCGGCAAGACCACCACCATGAAAGTGCTCACCGGCCTGATGCCCGCCACCGAGGGCAGCGCCACCCTGCTCGGCCGCCCGGTGGATGCCAGCGACCTGGCCACGCGCAAGCGGGTGGGGTTCATGTCGCAGAGTTTCTCGCTGTATGGCGAACTCAGCACCCGCCAGAACCTGACGCTGCATGCCCGCCTGTTCGACCTGCCCAAGGCCGAAAGCGCGCAGCGCATCAGCGAACTGATCGAACGCTTCGACCTGGGCAGCTTCGCCGACCAGCCGTCAGGCGCCCTGCCCCTTGGCCTGCGCCAGCGCCTGTCGCTGGCGGTCGCGGTGCTGCATCGCCCTGAAGTGCTGATCCTCGACGAGCCGACTTCTGGCGTCGACCCTGCCGCCCGGGACGACTTCTGGCGGCTGCTGGTGGAATTGTCCCGCGAGCAGGGCGTGACCATTTTCCTCTCCACCCACTTCATGAACGAAGCCCAGCGCTGCGACCGCATTTCGCTGATGCACGCCGGCCGGGTGCTGGCCTGCGACACACCCGACGCCCTGCAGCGCCATTACGCCGGCAACACCCTGGAAGACGCCTTCGTCCGCTGCCTGGAACAGGCCCAGGAGGCCGGCCCCCAGGCCCCGGGCAACGCGGTACTGGAGCAGGCAGCAGCGACCACACCGCCGTTGCGCCAGGGCTTCAGCCTGCGCCGCCTGTTGGCGGTGGCCAGCCGGGAGGGCAAGGAGTTGCTGCGTGACAGGGTGCGCCTGGCCTTTGCCCTGCTCGGCGCCGTGTTCATGATGGTGATCTTCGGCTACGGCATCTCGCTGGATGTGGAGAACCTCGCCTTCGCCGTCCACGACCAGGATCAGAGCCCGCAGAGCCGCGCCTACCTCGAGGCCTTTCGCGGGTCGCGCTATTTCGCCGAACAGGCGCCGATCCGGGATACTCGCGAGATGCACCAGCGCTTGCAGCGCTCCGAAATCAAACTGGCGCTGGAGATCCCACCGGGGTTTGGCCGCGACCTGCACGCCGGGCGCCAGCCGGTCGTGGCGGCCTGGCTGGACGGCGGCATGCCGTTTCGTGCGGAAACCAGCCGTAACTACGTGGAAGCCGTGCACCAGGCGAACCTCGAACAGCTTGCCGCCTACAGCCCGCAACCGGTGCAGCGCCAGGAACCGGTGCGCCTGGAAACACGCTTTCGCTACAACCAGGATGTGGTCAGCGTGAATGCCATCGGCCCCGGGGTGATGGCGCTGATCCTGGCCTTCATACCAGCCATGCTCACCGCCCTGGGCATTGTCCGCGAGAAAGAGCTCGGCTCCATTACCAACTTCTACGCCACGCCCCTCACCCGCCTGGAGTTCCTGCTGGGCAAACAGCTGCCCTACCTGGCCGTGAGCCTGGTCAACCTGGCGTTGCTGGTGGCGATGAACCGCTGGCTGTTCGCCGTGCCGCTAAAGGGCAGCGTGCTGGCCCTGGCCTGTGGCGGCGTGGCCTACCTGCTGGCCACCACCAGCCTGGGCTTGCTGATTTCGGCGTTCACCCGCACCCAGATCGCGGCCATTCTGGGCACCATGATCATCACCAGCTTGCCGACCATTCAGTTTTCCGGGCTGATCGTGCCGCGCTCGTCGCTCGACGGCGCTGCGGCGGTGATGGGCCAGCTGTTCCCGGCCGGGTATTTCCTCGACATCGCGGTCGGCACCTTCACCAAAGCGCTGGGCCTGCGCGAGCTGTGGCCGCAGTGCCTGATCCTGCTGAGTTTCTTTGCCGTATTCACCGGCCTGAGCCTGATCATGCTCAAGAAGCAGGAGGCCTGACATGTCGCGCTTGAACCACACCCTGCGCCTGGGCCTGAAAGAACTCACCAGCCTGCGCCATGACAGCGTGCTGCTGCTGTTTCTGCTTTATGCCTTTAGCGTGGCGATCTACATGCCTGCGGCCGGCTCGGTGATCGGCGTGCACAACGCCAGTGTCGCCGTGGTCGACGAAGACCACAGCCTGCTCTCGCGCAAACTCACCGAGTCGCTGCAACCGCCCGAGTTCCAGCCTGCCGTGCCTCTGCCTCCGGACCGCCTGGACCAGGCCATGGACAGTGGCCAGTACACCTTCGTGATCAATGTGCCGGTAAATTTCCAGAGCGACCTGCTGGCCGGGCGGTCGCCGGAGCTGCAGATCAACGTCGACGCCACGGCCATGAGCCAGGCCTTCATGGGTGCCGGCTACATCGGCCGGATCTTCGAACGTGAGCTGCTCGACTATACCCAGCGCACCACCACGCAGAGCCCGGTGCTGATCAACCCCAAGGCATTGTTCAACCCCAACCTCGAGGGCGGCTGGTTTCTGGCGGTGATCCAGATCATCAACAACATCACGATTCTGGCGATCATCCTCACCGGCACCGCGTTGTTGCGTGAACGCGAACACGGCACGCTCGATCACTTGCTGGTGCTGCCGTTGACCGCGCTGGAAATCATGCTGGCGAAAATCGCCAGCAACGCACTGGTGGTGGTGCTTTGCACCTGGATCTCGCTGATCGTGGTGGTCAAGGGCGCCCTCGGCGTGCCGTTGTCCGGCTCCATGGGGCTGTTTCTGGGCGTGACGGCGCTGTACCTGTTCGCCAGCACCGCGCTGGGCATCTTTCTGGCCACCCTGGCGCGTTCGACGCCTCAGTTCGGCCTGCTGGCGATCCCGGTGATCATCCCGATGCTGTTGCTGTCGGGCGGCAGCACGCCGCTGGACAGCATGCCGCAGTGGTTGCAATGGGTGATGCAAGGTTCGCCGTCGACGCATTTCGTCAGCCTCGGCGCCGCGATTCTGTTCCGCGACGCCGGCTTGGCCGTGGTATGGCCAGATATCCTGGCCCTGGCCGTGATCGGCCTGGTGTTCTTCAGCGTGGCACTGGCGCGCTTTCGGCGCAGCCTGGCCTCTTGATCACTGCACGATCAGGTTGTTGAACAGCAGGTCTTCGACAATCGGCTTGCCCTCTTCCGCTTCCATTACCTGCTGCACCTGCTTGAGGGCTTCCTGGCGCAGTTGCTCCTTGGCCTCGACGTTGCTCATCTTGTCTACCGTCTGCTGGGTGAACAGCGCCACCAGCTGGTTACGGATCAGCGGCTCATGATGCTTCACCGCCTTGGCGGCCTCATCACCGGTCACGCGCAGGGCCACGTCAGCCTTGTAGACGCGCAGCTTGGGGCCACCGTCGAGCGCGTAGTTACCGACAAAGGGTGGGCTCAGGGTGATGTAGGCGACTTTTGGCTGCCCTTCCTTGGCCTCTTCGGCCATGGCCGCCACTGGCAGCATCAGGGCCAGCACCATCAAGATCCACGCTTTCACGAATTCGCTCCTCAATACAATTGGCGCCAGCTTACCCAGCACACCGCTCAAACCCAAGCCCAGGCTTATGCCGGCCCATCAGGGTGGGCCATGCTCGTTGACCCGGCAGGTGGCCCTCCTACACTTATCGGCCATTACCCGCAAAGGAATAGCCCCGATGAAAGCTGTGTTGTGCAAAACCCTGGGTCCGGCGCGCGACCTGGTACTGGAAGACGTCGCCAGCCCCGTGCCGAAGAAGAACGAGCTCCTGCTGGAGGTACAGGCCGCAGGCGTCAACTTCCCGGACACCCTGATCATCGAAGGTAAATACCAGTTTCAGCCACCGCTGCCGTTTTCCCCGGGCAGCGAAGCAGCGGGGGTGGTCGCCGCAGTCGGCGAAAAGGCCGGGGCGTTCAAGGTCGGCGACCGGGTCATGGCGCTGACGGGCTGGGGTGCGTTCGCCGAGCAGGTCGCGGTGCCCTTCTACAACGTGATGCCGATCCCCGAAAGCATGGACTTCACGACCGCTGCCGCCTTTGGCATGACCTACGGCACCTCGATGCATGCACTCAAGCAGCGCGGCCAACTGCGGCCCGGTGAAACCCTGCTGGTGCTGGGGGCGTCTGGCGGTGTGGGCCTGGCGGCAGTGGAAATAGGCAAGGCCATGGGCGCCCGGGTGATCGCCGCGGCCAGTAGCGCTGAAAAACTGGCTGTGGCCAAGGCTGCCGGGGCCGACGAGCTGATTGACTACAGCCAGGCCAGCCTCAAGGACGAGATAAAGCGCCTGACCGGCGGCCAGGGCGCGGACGTGATCTACGACCCGGTGGGCGGCGAGCTGTTCGACCAGGCCGTGCGCGGGCTGGCCTGGAATGGACGGTTACTGGTGGTCGGGTTTGCCAGCGGCACCATCCCACAGATGGCGGCGAACCTGGTGCTGCTCAAGGGCGCTGCGGTGCTGGGGGTGTTCTGGGGGGCGTTTGCACAGCGTCAGCCGGAGGACAATGCGGCGAACTTCAGCCAGCTGTTTGCCTGGCATGCCGAAGGCAAACTGAAACCGTTGGTGTCGAAGACTTATCCACTGGCCGAGGCTGGGGCGGCTATCGAGCAATTGGGGCAGAGGAAGGCGGTGGGTAAGTTGGTGGTGCTAACCCGATAAGGCATCACAACTGGGTTGGCAGCACCGGCCTCTTCGCGGGGCAAGCCCGCTCCCACAACCTGAAGACCGCAGAGAACCTGAGCAACTGTCTTGCTCAAACTTCGCGCAGGTTATGGCAGCGCCTGAACCGCGCCTCCAGGTTGCGATCCGGCATCTGGTGAGTGCGCAATGCGTTCAAGGTCTGCTCCACGTACTCGCGCGTGGTGCCATACCGCCCCTTGGCACTGGCAAGGATCTGGCTGAGCAGCGTATCTGGCAGATTCCCCGCATAGCACGGCAAGTGGCGCTCCAGCACAAAACCCAAGGCCTGCACCTTGCTGCCATCCCCCAACCGGCAACTGAGCCAGTGCGGGCGGTAGGCCGGGTAAGGCATCTCCCTCTGCCACAGCGCCATCAGCGAATCATCCAGGTTGCTTTCATCCAGCCGATAGGCAAAACCGCTGCACGACCCGCCACGGTCCAGGCCGAACACCAGGCCCGGTATTTCCGGCGTGCCCCGGTGCTCGTGCGACCACAGGTACAGCCCACGGTGGTACCCATGCACCCGCGCCCGCTGACGCTCAACCGAACTGCACTCCGGGCGCCAGATCAACGAGCCATAGGCAAACAACCACACCGGCCCGCCTTCATGGCGTGACATGGTCGTGTGCATGGAGTTGATCAATTGCTCGCGGGTCAATTGCTGGCCGAAATCGAGCGCCGGAGGGTAAGAACTATTCCAGGATAACTGTTGAAGTGCCGACATAAGCTGCCGCCATTATTCCCCGTGAACTACAGTCGTAGCGAGCGTCGCTGTGTGCCAGGGCCTGCGCCCCGCACCCAAGGTGTCTGGATTAACCTTAGGATATAAACAGGCCAATACTCAAGCCCCGCAGCTAAAGTTTCACGCGAACTTCCGACGGTTGGAGCGCATTGTTTCAAGCCGGGTGAAAGTTATTAGCCAAGGCGGTAACAATTACCGCCTTATACCCAGTGGTTCAAACTTCGGTTATTAGCCACGCGGCGCGTAGGCAAATACATCCGCGCGCATGCGGTGCGCATCCATGCCCGCCTCGACCAGCGCATCGAGGGTGGCATAGACCATGTTGGGCGAGCCGCTGGCATACACATGCACGGTATTGAGGTCAGCGATGTCTTCGCAAACCGCCTCGTGCAGCATGCCGCACCGGCCTTCCCACCCGCACAGGTCACTGACGACCTTGTGCAGGAACAGGTTGGGCAAGTGCTGCCATTGGTCCCAGTGCTCGATCTGGTAGAAATCCTCGGGCCGGCGCACACCCCAATACAGGTGTACCGGATGCTTGAAACCCTGGGCGCGGCAGTGCTCGACCAGGCTGTGCATCTGGCCCATCCCCGTACCGGCAGCGATCAGCACCAGCGGGCCGTCTGGCAGCTCGGCCAGGTGCGCATCGCCGAACGGCAGTTCGATACGTGCCAGGCGATCGCGCTGCAATTGCTCGATCAACTGCAGTGCGCTGGGTTCACGCGCCAGCACGTGCAGCTCCAGCTCACGCCCACCGTGGGGGGCCGAGGCCAGGGAGAACGCCGCCTGCTTGCCGCCTTCACGCTCGATCATCAGATACTGCCCGGCGTGATAACGCGGCGGCTTGCCCGCAGGCGCACGCAGGCGCACGCGCCAGACGTCGCCCCCGACGTCGACGCATTCGCTCACGCTGCACGCCAGCTTGCGCACTGGCAGCTCGCCCAGGGCGAGCACACCATCCCAGAGCAACACGCAATCCTCCAGCGGTTCGGCAATGCAGGTGAACAGCTCGCCATGGTCGCGTACTTCGCCGTTCTGGCGGACGCTCCCTTCTACCAGCAAAGCGGCGCAGACATGGCAATTGCCATTGCGGCAGCTGTTGGGGCAGTCATAGCCCAGCCGCCGCGCTCCATCCAGGATCCGTTCCCCGGGTTCGAGCGCCAGCACTGCCCCGGACGGCTGCAACGTTACCTGCATCAATCTATTCCCAACTGATCCCACAGCTCATCGATACGGCGGGTGACGGCTTCGTCCTTGACGATGACCCGCCCCCATTCGCGTGTAGTCTCGCCCGGCCACTTGTGGGTGGCATCCAGGCCCATCTTCGATCCCAACCCCGACACCGGCGACGCGAAGTCCAGGTAGTCGATCGGGGTGTTGTCGATCATCACCGTATCACGCTTGGGGTCCATGCGCGTGGTGATGGCCCAGATCACGTCATTCCAGTCGCGGGCGTTGATGTCGTCGTCGGTGACGATAACAAACTTGGTGTACATGAACTGTCGCAGGAACGACCACACCCCCAGCATCACGCGCTTGGCGTGGCCTGGGTACTGCTTTTTCATGGTCACCACCGCCATGCGGTACGAACAACCTTCCGGCGGCAGGTAGAAGTCGACGATCTCCGGGAACTGCTTCTGCAGGATCGGCACGAACACTTCGTTCAGCGCCACCCCGAGAATGGCCGGCTCATCGGGCGGGCGGCCGGTGTAGGTGCTGTGGTAGATCGGTTTCTGCCGGTGGGTGATGCGCTCGACCGTGAACACCGGGAAGCTGTCCACTTCGTTGTAGTAACCGGTGTGGTCGCCATAGGGGCCTTCGGGCGCCATTTCGCCAGGGTGGATCACCCCTTCGAGGATGATCTCGGCGGTGGCCGGTACCTGCAGGTTGCTGCCACGGCACTTGACCAGCTCGGTGCGGTTGCCACGCAGCAGGCCGGCGAAGGCGTACTCGGACAGGGTATCCGGCACGGGTGTCACCGCCCCAAGAATGGTCGCCGGGTCTGCGCCCAGCGCCACGGCAACCGGGAACGGCTGGCCGGGGTGCTTCTCGCACCATTCGCGGTAGTCCAGCGCGCCACCGCGGTGGCTCAGCCAGCGCATGATGACCTTGTTGCGGCCGATGACCTGCTGGCGGTAGATGCCCAGGTTCTGGCGGTCCTTGTTGGGGCCGCGGGTCACGGTCAGGCCCCAGGTGATCAGCGGCGCCACATCGCCTGGCCAGCAATGCTGGATCGGCAGCTGGCCGAGGTCGACGTCGTCACCTTCGACCACCACCTCCTGGCACACGGCATCCTTGACCACCTTGGGCGCCATCGACACGACCTTCTTGAAGATCGGCAGTTTCGACCAGGCGTCCTTCAGGCCCTTCGGCGGCTCGGGCTCCTTGAGAAAGGCCAGCAACTTGCCGATTTCGCGCAGTTCTTCGACCGACTCGGCGCCCATGCCCATGGCCACCCGTTCTGGCGTACCGAACAGGTTGCCCAGCACCGGGATGTCGTAGCCGGTGGGCTTCTCGAACAGCAACGCCGGGCCCTTGGCACGCAGGGTGCGGTCGCAGACCTCGGTCATTTCCAGGACGGGAGAAATCGGAACCTGGATGCGCTTGAGTTCGCCGCGCTGTTCCAGGCCACGGATGAAGTCGCGCAAGTCGCGATACTGCATGCAGGAGCCTCGTGTTGGCCGTATCGGTCGGGGTGCAGAGTGTAGCGCCTAAGAGGGCAAAATGGCCAAGGGAGTCTGGGCCGCGCACAGTCTCACCGACTGGCCTGCGTTCAGGGGGCTGGCTAACGATCTTTTGTGACAAGCAGCAAAAAGCCGGGTTTCCCCGGCTTTTTGTATGATGCAGCGAAGCTTACTTGCGCTTCATCGACAAGAAGAACTCGTCGTTGGTCTTGGTCTGCTTGAGCTTGTCGACCAGGAACTCGATGGCGGCGATTTCGTCCATCGGGTGCAGCAGCTTGCGCAGGATCCACATGCGCTGCAGTTCGTCGTCGGCAGTCAGCAGCTCTTCACGGCGGGTGCCGGAGCGGTTGATGTTGATGGCCGGGAACACACGCTTCTCGGCGATGCGACGGTCCAGGGGCAGCTCCATGTTGCCGGTACCCTTGAACTCTTCGTAGATCACTTCGTCCATCTTCGAGCCGGTTTCAACCAGCGCGGTGGCGATGATGGTCAGCGAACCGCCTTCCTCGATGTTACGTGCGGCACCGAAGAAGCGCTTCGGCTTCTCCAGGGCATGGGCGTCGACACCACCGGTGAGGACCTTGCCGGAGCTCGGGATCACGGTGTTGTAGGCACGTGCCAGGCGGGTGATGGAGTCGAGCAGGATGACCACATCCTTCTTGTGTTCGACCAGGCGCTTGGCCTTCTCGATCACCATTTCGGCAACCTGCACGTGGCGGGTCGGCGGCTCGTCGAAGGTCGAGGCAACCACTTCGCCGCGCACGGTGCGCTGCATTTCGGTCACTTCTTCCGGGCGCTCGTCGATCAGCAGGACGATCAGGTGGCACTCGGGGTTGTTCCGGGTGATGTTCGCCGCGATGTTCTGCAGCATGATCGTTTTACCCGCTTTCGGCGGGGCGACGATCAGGCCACGCTGGCCCTTGCCGATCGGTGCACACAGGTCGATGACACGGCCGGTCAAGTCTTCGGTGGAACCGTTGCCGGCTTCCATCTTCAGACGTTTGTTGGGGAACAGCGGCGTCAGGTTTTCGAACAGGATCTTGTTCTTCGCGTTTTCAGGGCGATCGAAGTTGATCGTGTCGACCTTCAGCAGGGCGAAGTAACGCTCCCCTTCCTTCGGCGGGCGGATCTTGCCGACGATGGTGTCGCCGGTACGCAGGTTGAAACGGCGGATCTGGCTGGGCGAGACGTAGATGTCGTCGGGGCCGGCCAGGTAGGACGCATCAGCCGAACGCAGGAAACCGAAACCATCCTGGAGAATCTCCAGCACGCCGTCACCCGAAATCTCTTCGCCGCTTTTCGCGTGCTTTTTCAGCAGGGCGAAAATCACGTCCTGTTTGCGCGAACGGGCCATGTTTTCGATGCCCATCTGTTCGGCCATTTCCAGCAGATCGGTAATCGGCTTTTGCTTGAGTTCAGTCAGGTTCATAAGGGGAGTGACGTAATCATGTATGAAGGGAGGATTAAGCTTCTGGCTTAATGAAGCCGCGCCGCTAGAAGGCGATAGGATCGCGCACAGATTCTAATTAGGAGTGCGTCGGCGACGGCGTGCAGGGGGCACTGGAGAAGCAGTGCGAGGCCGAATGTAACACTTGCTTTTTTCGACGTCTAGTGGGTTGGAAAAGAAAAGCCCCGGTTTTTCCGGGGCTTTTTCACATCACAGGTGGGCGTCGAGGAACGCGGCCAATTGCGATTTGGACAGTGCGCCGACCTTGGTGGCCTCGACGTTGCCGTTCTTGAACAGCATCAGCGTTGGGATGCCACGCACGCCGTGCTTGGCGGGGGTTTCCTGGTTCTCGTCGATGTTCAGCTTGGCGACGGTCAGTTTGCCCTCGTAAGTGCTGGCGATGTCGTCCAGGACTGGAGCGATCATTTTGCATGGGCCGCACCATTCAGCCCAGTAGTCGACCAGCACCGGGCCTTGAGCCTGCAGTACGGTGGCTTCGAAGTCCGCGTCGGTGACGTGTTTGATCAGATCGCTGCTCATGGATATCTCCAGGGTCGTAAGCAAAAAAACGTGACCCATGATAGCCGCAGAGGCTGGCTACAGGAAGTCACAGACGATTGAGTGTAACTATAGTTGTGCAAGACGCCGCGAATCGAAAACTGTCATACGTGTGTCATAACATCGAATGGCACATTGCCTTGCATCAAGCCTTGGCGTGCCACGCGTTGGCGACAGCCCCGTATCGTGGCACGATTGCCAGGTTAACGACCGAGAACATCCAGATCATGCCGCATACCAACGCGAAGAACCTGTCTCTGATCGCCGCCATCGACCTTGGCTCCAACAGTTTTCACATGGTCGTGGCCAAGGCCCACCACACCGAGATCCGCATTCTCGAACGGCTGGGGGAAAAGGTTCAGCTGGCCGCCGGCATCGACGAAGAGCGCAAGCTCAGCGAAGAAGCCATGCAACGAGGCCTCGATTGCCTCAAGCGCTTCGCCCAGTTGATCAACGGCCTGCCTGCGGGCGCCGTGCGCATCGTTGGCACCAACGCACTGCGCGAAGCGCGCAACCGTAACGAATTCATCCAGCGCGCCGAGGCCATTCTCGGCCACCCGGTGGAGGTGATTTCCGGCCGTGAGGAAGCCCGCCTGATCTACCTGGGCGTCTCCCACACCCTGGCCGACAATCCGGGCAAGCGCCTGGTCGCCGACATTGGCGGCGGCAGTACCGAGTTCATCATCGGCCAGCGTTTCGAGCCGCTGCTGCGCGAGAGCCTGCAGATGGGCTGCGTCAGTTTTACCCAGCGCTACTTCCGCGACGGCAAGATCACCCCGGCGCGCTATGCCCAGGCCTACACCGCCGCACGCCTGGAACTGATGAGCATCGAAAACGCCCTGCACCGCCTGACCTGGGACGAAGCCATCGGCTCGTCCGGCACTATTCGCGCCATCGGCGCAGCCATCAAGGCCAGTGGCCTGGGCAATGGCGAGGTCAACGCCGAGGGGCTGGCGTGGGTCAAACGCAAGCTGTTCAAGCTGGGTGAGGTCGACAAGATCGACTTCGACGGGGTCAAGCCAGACCGGCGCACTATCTTCCCGGCTGGCCTTGCGATTCTCGAGGCGATCTTCGATGCCCTCGAGCTGCAACGCATGGATCACTGCGACGGCGCCCTGCGCGAAGGCGTGCTGTTCGACCTGCTTGGCCGCCATCATCACGAAGACGTGCGCGAGCGCACCCTCAACTCATTGATGGAGCGCTACCACGTTGACCAAGGCCAGGCCGCGCGCGTCGAGCGCAAGGCATTGCATGCCTTCGACCAAGTGGCCAAAGCCTGGAAGCTGGAAGACGGAAATTGGCGCGATCTTCTGGGTTGGGCGGCGAAAGTGCACGAAGTTGGGCTGGACATTGCCCACTACCACTACCACAAGCACGGCGCCTACCTGATCGAACATTCCGACCTGTCAGGCTTCTCCCGCGAGGACCAGCAGATGATGGCCCTGCTGGTGCGCGGCCATCGCCGCAACATCCCCAGAGACAAATTCGCCGAGTTCGGCGATGAAGGCGTGCAGCTGATTCGCCTGTGCGTGCTGCTGCGCTTCGCCATCCTGTTCCACCACATTCGTGGTACCCAACAGATGCCGAAAGTGCAACTGCAAGCCGGCGACAACAGCCTCGAAGTGGTCTTCCCGCAGGGTTGGCTGGAGCAACACCAGCTGACCCAGGCCGACTTCGCCAACGAGGCGGAGTGGCTAGCCCGGGTCGGTTTCGTCCTCAGCGTACGTTGAGCACCGGGTTGCTCAGGCGCTCCAGCAGGGTCGCCTGGGCACTGCGCGGGTTCTGGTTGCCGGTCGGGGTGCTGCGCACGTAGCGCCCGTCCGACTGCAGCGTCCAGGCATGGGTGTTGTCGGTCAGGTAGCTTTCCAGCTCCTTCTTCACCCGCAGCAACAGCTTCTTGCCTTCGACGGGGAAGCACGTCTCGACGCGCTTGTCGAGGTTGCGTTCCATCCAGTCGGCACTGGACAGGTAGATCTGCTCCTCGCCACCATTGAGGAAGTAGAACACCCGGGTGTGCTCCAGGAAGCGGCCAATGATCGAGCGCACGTGAATGTTGTGCGAAACCCCCGCAATGCCTGGCCGCAGGCAGCACATGCCGCGCACCACCAGGTCGATGCGCACGCCGGACTGGCTGGCCTTGTACAGCGCCTTGATGACCTTGGCGTCGGTCAGCGAGTTGAACTTGGCGATGATGTGCGCAGGCTTGCCTTCGAGCGCGAACTGGGTCTCGCGCGCAATCATGTCGAGCATGCCCTTCTTCAGGGTGAACGGCGCGTGCAGCAGCTTCTTCATGCGCAGGGTCTTGCCCATGCCGATCAACTGGCTGAACAACTTGCCGACGTCTTCGGTCAGAGCGTCGTCGGACGTCAGCAGGCTGTAGTCGGTGTACAGACGGGCGTTGCCGGCGTGGTAATTACCGGTGCCCAGGTGCGCATAACGCACGATTTCACCGTGCTCGCGGCGCAGGATCAACATCATCTTGGCGTGGGTCTTGAACCCGACCACACCGTAGATCACCACCGCACCCGCAGCTTGCAGGCGGCTGGCCATCTGCAGGTTGGACTCTTCGTCGAAGCGCGCGCGCAATTCGATCACCGCAGTGACCTCCTTGCCGTTACGGGCGGCGTCCACCAGCGCGTCGACGATCTCAGAGTTGGCACCGGAGCGGTACAGGGTCTGGCGCACGGCGAGCACATGCGGGTCCTTGGCAGCCTGGCGCAGCAGGTCGACCACCGGCGTGAAGGACTCGAACGGGTGCATCAGCAGGATGTCCTGCTTGCTGATCACGCTGAAGATGTTGTCGGCGTTCACCAGCAGCTTGGGGATCGCCGGGGTGAACGGCGTGTATTGCAGCTGCGGGTGGCTGTCGAGGCCGGTGATGCTGAACAGGCGGGTAAGGTTGACCGGGCCGTTGACCTGGTACAGCTCGCTCTCGCTCAGGCTGAACTGTTTTAGCAGGTAATCCGAAAGGTGTTTCGGGCAGGTATCAGCCACCTCGAGGCGCACGGCGTCACCATAGCGGCGCGAGAACAGCTCGCCGCGCAGGGCGCGAGCCAGGTCGTCGACCTCTTCGGAGTCCAGTGCCAGGTCAGCGTTACGGGTCAGGCGGAACTGGTAGCAGCCCTTGACCTTCATGCCCTGGAACAGGTCGTCGGCGTGAGCGTGAATCATCGACGACAGGAACACGTAGTTGGCACCCGGGCCACCGACCTCTTCAGGCACCCGGATGACCCGCGGCAACAGGCGTGGCGCCGGGATGATCGCCAGGCCCGAGTCGCGGCCGAAGGCATCGACGCCTTCGAGCTCGACGATGAAGTTGAGGCTCTTGTTCACCAGCAAAGGGAACGGGTGGGTCGGGTCGAGGCCGATCGGGGTGATGATCGGGGCGATCTCGTCGCGGAAGAAGCGCCGCACCCAGGTCTTGAGCTTGGGCGTCCAGTGACGGCGGCGGATAAAGCGGATGTGGTGCTTTTCCAGCTCCGGCAGCAGCACATCGTTGAGGATGGCGTACTGGCGGTCCACCTCGGAGTGCACCAGCTCGCTGATGCGCGCCAGCGCCTGGTGCGGCTGCAGCCCGTCGGCACCGGCCTGTTCGCGGGCGAAGTTGATCTGCTTCTTGAGGCCGGCGACGCGGATCTCGAAGAACTCGTCGAGGTTGCTGGAGAAGATCAGCAGGAATTTCAGGCGTTCGAGCAGCGGGTAGCTCTCGTCCAGCGCCTGCTCCAGTACCCGAATGTTGAACTGCAGCTGCGACAGCTCGCGATGAATGTACAGGCTGCTGTCGTCAAGGCCGGGGACGGCGATCGCTGGTGCCGGCGCAGGGGCCGGTGCCGCAGCCTCGACCACCGGCGCAGGTTCTGGCTCGGGCTCTGGCGCCGGCGGCAGGTCTGGCGGGGTCTGCACCATCTCTTCGGGGACGGCCTGGGCGTCCTTGATCGCGACAGGGGTGAGCACTTCATTATTCATCTGGACGTTCCTGGAGGACGTTAACGCCCTATCATCAATTGAGCGGGACGATAAGCGGCCATTATGACGCCTGTGTTACACCCACTGGCAAGCCTGCGACTTGTGGCCGAAGGCATTGTCCTTGTAGGAAATGTTCACGTCGAGACACATTTGGACACTTTCATCCACGCGCGCGAAGGGGTAGGCTGCGCGTTCATTTCGCCAGCACCTCAGAAAATGCTTCAACAATTCCTGCAGGATTTCGGCTACTTCGCCCTTTTTCTAGGCACCTTCTTTGAAGGCGAGACCATCCTGGTGCTTGCGGGTTTTCTCGCGTTCCGCGGCTACATGGACATCAAGCTGGTGTGCCTGGTGGCCTTCCTGGGCAGCTATGCTGGCGACCAACTGTGGTACTTCATGGGCCGTCGCCATGGGCGCAAGATCCTGGCACGCAAGCCGCGCTGGCAGGCCATGGGTGATCGGGCGCTGGACCACATCCGCCGCCACCCCGACATCTGGGTGCTGAGTTTTCGCTTCGTCTATGGCCTGCGCACGGTGATGCCGGTGGCCATTGGCCTGTCGGGCTATCCGCCGCGCCGCTACCTGCTGCTCAACGGCCTCGGCGCCGCCATCTGGGCGTTGGCCCTGGGTGCTGCGGCCTATCACTTCGGCGCTATCCTCGAAGGCCTGCTGGGTAATGTGAAGCGATACGAGCTATGGGTGCTCGGCGGCCTGCTGCTGCTTGGCGCCCTGCTCTGGCTGCGCCGGCGCTTTCGCACCATGCGCGCCGAGCGCAAGGCGGCCGCACTGGGCCAAGCCGCAGACGCTGAGCAGGCTGTAGACCAGGAGCAGGAACCACCCCAGCGGCGTGATCAGCGCTAAACCCAGTGCGCCAGCCAGGTACAGCGCTGGCGCATTCGACAGCAACCGCAGCCACTCCAGGCGCCTGGCCCATGGCCGATTCTCAAGCAGCGTGCCGAGCACGAACAGGCCCACGGCCATGACCGACCAGCCCAGCACCAGGGCGGCGCCCGGCACGCGCTCTGCCACTTCCATCAAGTAGCTGCCCAAGGCCACGTAGACGACGAACTGCACCGCTACGTAGGCCTGCTGCGCCCGCCCCAGGGCTACCTCGAACTTGCGAAACAGCGCCAGGTCCGGTTTGGTCTGCGGATAGCGCCCCGCGACATCGGCCGGGCGCCAGCCCGTGGGCATGAACCAGATCCGCAGCTTGTCCCACACGCGCTGGGTACGCCGGGCATCGTTCCACAGCTGGGCATAGAACTGCAGGTTGGCCCACAACGGGTTCCAGCTGGCCAGTGGCGTGGTCACCCCGAATACCACCGGCTCGTCCGGGTCTTCTTCCTTGAACGTGCCGAACAGGCGGTCCCAGAGAATGAACACGCCGCCGTAATTGCGATCCAAGTAAACAGGATTTTGCGCATGGTGGACGCGATGGTTGGATGGCGTGATCAGTATCCACTCGAGCCAGCCAAGCTTGGGAATGTGCCGGGTATGCACCCAGAACTGGTACAGCAGGTTCAGCGACGCCACGGTGATGAACACCAGCGGCGGCACGCCGACCAGCGCCAACGGCAGGTAGAAGACCCACGCAAAGATGAACCCGCTGCTGGTCTGGCGCAGCGCCGTGGTGAGGTTGTACTCCTCGCTCTGGTGGTGCACCGAATGAGCTGCCCACAGCACGTTGCGCTCATGCCCCAGGCGGTGCAGCCAGTAGTAGCAGAAGTCGTAAAGCACAAAGGCCAGCACCCACACCCACCACGCCTGTTGCGGCAGGCGCAACAACGCCAGGTGCTCCCAGGCCAGGGCATAGGTCACCAGCCCTACACCTTTGGTCAGCAGGCCGGTACTGGTCGACAAGGCGCCCGTACTCAGGCTGTTGATCGAGTCGGCCAAGGTGAAATTGCGCTGGCCGCGCACGCGGTCGGCCACCAGTTCGGCGGCAATCAATACGAAGAAGAACGGCACGGCCAGCAGTATCAGGTCCATGGCAACGACCTCAGGCGTTATCCACCAAGATTAGGCCGCAACTGCGGGAACCCCTATGGCTACATCTGCCAAACTAGAGGACATTTAGCGCCTCGACACTGGAGTAATGAGCATGACAAAAAAAGTAGCGGTGATTCTTTCAGGCTGTGGCGTGTATGACGGCGCCGAAATCCACGAAAGCGTGATCACCCTGCTGCGCCTCGACCAGCGCGGGGCGCAGGTGCAGTGCTTTGCGCCGAACATCGCGCAGATGCATGTGATCGATCACCTGACCGGCGAGCCAATGCCCGAGTCGCGCAATGTACTGGTGGAGTCGGCGCGTATCGCCCGCGGTGAGGTCAAGGACATCCGCGAAGCCAATGTCGAAGACTTCGACGCACTGATCGTGCCCGGTGGTTTTGGCGCGGCAAAAAACCTGTCCAACTTTGCCGTCGAAGGCGCCAACTGCAGCGTCAACCCGGACGTGCTGGCCCTGGCCGAAGCCTTTGCCGACGCCTGCAAGCCGGTCGGGCTGATCTGCATCTCGCCAGCGCTGGCAGCGAAAATCTATGGCCCGGGTGTGGTCTGCACCATCGGCAACGATGCCGGTACCGCTGCAGCAGTGGAAAAAATGGGCGGCAAGCATGAAGAATGCGATGTGCACGATATCGTCGAAGACACCCAGCGCAAGCTGGTGACGACCCCGGCATACATGGTGGCGAAGTCGATCAGCGAGGCGGCGGGCGGGATCTACAAGCTGGTGGATCGCGTGCTGGAACTGACCCACGAGAACGACCAGTAACCCCCCGGCCTGCACCCTCTTTGTAGGAGCGGCCTTGCGTCGCGAGAGGGTCGCGGAGCGGCCCCGGGTTTTCGGGTGCCAGCAAGAACGTAGGGGGCCGCTCCGCGCCCCTTTCCGACCGGTCCGGCGCCCCGGCAAGGCCGCTCCTACAAAAACCAGAACCCGCGCGCGTCAGGGGCCCTTGGACAAGCGCGCGATGATGCGGTCCAGTGCATTGGCGAACGCCTGTTTCTCCCGCTCGCCATAAGGCGCCTGCCCTCCTCCAACCTGCCCCTGCTCGCGCAATTCGGTGAACAGGTTGCGCGCCGCCAGCCGATCACCCATGTTGCGCTCGTCAAACTCACGCCCCCGTGGGTCCAGCGCCGCCACGCCTTTCTTGACCAGCCGATCGGCCAGCGGCACGTCGCTGCAGATCACCAGTTCGCCAGGCGCGGCGTTGTCGACCAGGTAATCATCAGCCGCATCCATGCCGCTGGGCACCACGATCAGCCGCACACAGGCAAAGGCCGGCTTGCTTTGCGCCTGGCCCGCCACCATCACCACCTCGAGTTTGCGCTTGAGGGCAAACTTGACGATCAAGTCCTTGGCCGGCTTGGGGCAGGCGTCGGCATCGATCCATACACGCATCGGGAAACACCTCTAAATCAGCGAGACTACGCTCATGCCTCACATCATGCCCGAAGCGTGGCAAAAGCTGGAGCTGCCTGGCCTGCACAAGGCATACCGGTGCTTGAAAAATGGCGTCAACAATCCATTTAGCGCTTATCCGAGTGCGTCACTCAGGCTAAACTCGCCGCAGCCCCACTGGCCTGCCCCGAGTGTGCAATGAACCACCCCCACGAAATCCGCCCCGACCTGGACGAAGGCATCGACCGCAAGGTCCTGGCGACATTGCGGGCGCGGTTCCTGCAGCTCAATCAAGGTCGTTTGCAGCGTGCGAGAGAGGGGCTGTCGACGCGCCAGCAGCAGGTACTGACGTTGTTGCCGCTGCTGTTCCACGTCAATCACCCGCTGCTGCCCGGCTATGTCTCGAGCAGCACCCCTGCCGGGGTGGCCGGCTTCGAGCCTGGCGCAGAACGGGTCGCCGAAGCCCAGCGCCTGGCACGCTCGTTTGCCTACAAGGCTCGCCAGGGGCACGCACCGCGCCCGATCCATGGGCTGTTCCTGATGGGCAGCCTTGGCTCCCTGGCCCAGGCCGAACTGAGCGACATGGACTTCTGGGTCTGCCACGCGCCTGACCTGGGCGACAGCCAGCTGGACGAGCTTCGGCGCAAATGCCAGTTGCTGGAAACCTGGGCCGCCAGCCTGGGGGCCGAGGCACACTTCTTTTTGATCGACCCACAAGGCTTTGCTCAAGGCGAGCGGGATGGCCAGCTCGGCTCCGACGACTGTGGCACCACCCAGCATTACCTGCTGCTCGACGAGTTCTATCGCACCGCCATCTGGCTGGCCGGGCGTACGCCCCTGTGGTGGCTGGTGCCGGTGTATGAAGAGCACAACTACAAGGCCTACACCCAGACCTTGCTCAGCAAGCGCTTCATCCGCAGCCAGGACGTGCTCGACCTTGGCAACTTGGCGCATATCCCGCCCGGCGAGTTCGTCGGTGCTGGGCTGTGGCAGCTGTTCAAGGGCATCGACTCGCCTTACAAATCGCTGCTCAAGCTGCTGTTGACCGAAGCCTACGCCAGTGAGCACCCCGCCGTACGCTGCCTGAGCCTGGACTACAAGCAAGCGGTGTTCGCCAACCAGCTCGACCTCGACGCGCTGGACCCCTACGTGATGGTCTACCGGCGCATCGAGCAGTACCTGCACCAACGCGGCGAGCCGGTACGCCTCGAACGGGTAAGGCGCAGCCTGTACCTGAAGGTGAACAAGAAACTCAGCGACCAGGTGCGCGGCAACGGTTGGCAGCGCCAGCTGCTGCAGCGCCTGGCAGACGAATGGGGCTGGGACGAGCGCCAACTGGCCCTGCTCGATAGCCGCAGCCAATGGAAAGTCGGCCAGGTGGCCGTCGAGCGCCGCGAACTGGTGGCCGAACTGAACCACAGCTACCGCTTCCTCAGCCAGTTCGCCCAGACCCGCAACGCCAGCAGCCGCGCCGACCAGCGTGACCTCAATGTGCTGGGGCGGCGCCTGTATGCCGCCTTCGAACGCCGAGCCGGCAAGACCGAGGTGATCAACCCGGGGATTGCCCCGGACCTGGCCGAGGGCACCCTCACCCTGGTCCAGGCCCCCAATCGCAAGGAGCCCGGCAGCCATCACTGGGAACTGTACACAGGCAACCTGAGCACCCACGAAGTGGAGCACTTCAGCCCGATCAAACGCTGCCGCGAACTGCTCGAACTACTGACCTGGGCCCATCGCAATGGCGTGATCGACAGCAGCACGCGCTTCGCCCTGCACCCTGGTGCCAGCGATCTCAGGGAGCTCGAACTGTTCAACCTGCTGGGCAGCCTGCAGCAGGCCATCGACCTGCCGCTGCCCACCGTCAGCGAAGTCCGCCTGCTGCAGCCCAGCGTGGCCGACGACATCCTGTTGCTGGTCAACGTCGGCGTCGACCCACTGCGCCACCACCGCGACCTGAACATCCTGATGACCACCGAGCGCACCGACTCGTTGAGCTACGCCGGCGTGCGCGAAAACCTGGTGCTGACGCTCGACCAGGTCACCCTCAACAGCTGGAGCGAGGTGCTGGTGCAGCGCTACGACGGCGAGCACGCGCTGCTGCGCTGCCTGCGCGACTACCTCAACAGCCTCGGCCAGCGTGGCCATCGCCCACGGCTGCGGGTGCGCTGCTTCTGCCACAACCGCGCGCAGGCCATCGAACAGCGGGTCGAGGACATTTTCGCCACGGTGCAACGGCTGCTCGACCAGGGTGCCAAGCACCGCTACGTGCTGCAGGTGGCCCAGCACACCCACGTGCTGGAGCTTCTGCCCGGCCAGGTCAGCCTGGCGACCCTGGGCGACCATGAGGCCGTGCTGGACTGCCTGAGCGAAGAGCGCAGCGTCTACAGCCCGCTGCACCTGGACGCCAATGCCCTGCAGGACCACGACCTGCCACTGGTACTGGAGCGCGGCCGGCCCGCTTGCATCCAGGTGTTCTATCGCCTGTTGGGTGACTGGGCCGACCTGTATGTGCTGGATGAGTACAACGCGTTGTGGCAGCAACGCTTGCCACTGCAGGATGAAGCCCACTTGCTGCTGCCGCTGCAACGCTTTTTGCGCTCGGTGCTGATGCGCCGCGATGCGCAACTGCCGCTCGACAGCCTGGGGGCGGCTTCGCTGGATATCCGCTATGGGCAGTTGCTGCCTTCAGGCACAGGCAAGGCCCGCAGCATCGAGCCGCGCCTGGCGCCGGTGGACGGCAGCGACCAGCCTTTCTATGAGGTCCAGGCCATCATTCAGGCCGGGGCAGCGGGCGCTGTGCAGGTCACCTTGTACTGTGACCAACAGGAGTTTTCCGAACTGGATCATGGTGACCAGCTGTACGCAGTGGTCGCGCGGCAGATCATCGGCCAACGGCGCAATGCCGGGCATTACCGCTGTTACATCACCGACCTGGATTTGTCCGAGCTACTGGGGGACGAGCTGGGGGCGACCGTATTGTATCTGCGCTACAAGCGGGAGCTGGAGCAGGCGTTGAACGAGGGGTTGGAGCAGGTGCAGGCGCTGGGTTTCTGAATAGTAGGGGGCGCTTTGCGCCCCCAAAGGCTCACAGGTCGAAATCACCCGCCGCTTCCGGCTGGTACTCAACCGCCACCAGCTTCAGTTTCAGCGTCTTGCCGCCGGGCGCCGGCCAGTCGATCTGCTCGCCCACCGTCAGGCCCAGCAATGCGCAACCAATTGGCGCCAGGATCGAGACCTTGCCTTCGCCGCCGGCATCCTTTGGATACACCAGGGTCAGGTGGTAATCCTTGCCACTGGCCTCTTCACGGCAGTGCACGCGCGAGTTCATGGTCACCACGCCGGCCGGTACTTCCTCATGACCGACAACCTTCTCAGCGCGGTCCAGCTCGTCCTGCAGGGCGAGCACACCCGGCGTACTTTCGTCGAGGCTGTCGATCAGACGCTCCAGACGTTGTACGTCCAATCGGGTGAGGGTGAGGGAAGGCTTGGTGCTCATGATCCAGTCAGACTCCATTGAACAGGCGGTTTTCTGTGGGCAAATAAAGCAAAACCCCGCCCAAGGGCGGGGTTTGTGAATGCTTTGGCGTCACCGACGCATAACCCGACACTACCACAGCCGGGCAAATACTCAAGCCCGCGCGCGCAAGGCCTCGGCTTCCTGGCAGATCTGCCGGCGCCGCTGGTCATCTGCAGAGCGCCATTCGCGGATGTGCTCCACATGGCGATGACAGCCGGTGCAGACGCGCTGCTCGTCCAGGCGGCAGACACTGATGCACGGCGATTTCACGGCGGTGCTGACATTGCTGTAAAGCGGCTTGGGCGGCCGCGGCTGCTCACTCATCTCAGATCTCGTCGAAGTCCAGCTTCTCGCCGGCGCGCTCCCAGACGATGCGTTCAAGCATCTCGCCGAGCAGCTCGTCGGTCTTCTCGCAGGTCCACTTCTTGCTCTCTTCATCGTAGTCGAAGTGGAAACCCCCGGACTTGTCAGCCAGCCACAACTGGCGCAGCGGCTCCTGACGGCTGAAGATCAGCTGGCTGCCGTTGTCGAACTTGATGGTCAGGACGCCGGCGGAGTTTTCCATGTCCAGGTCCAAGTCGCTGTCGTCGAACAGGTCTTCCAGCGCCTGTTGGGTCGCGTCGACCAGATCATGGAAACGCGCTTCGCTCAAACTCATTGCAGGAACCTCGAAATTGGCTGCGTGACAGGCAAGCCGGGCAAGATACGGGCGCTTGGCGCTGAATGCAAAGATTAGCCATTGAAGGCGGTAAGAATAGCCCGCCCGGCGGACCGGCCCTTGCATAGGCAATCCGCCGGTCGCTCGGTATACTCGGGCGCAATACTGCATATTTCAAAGGATTTCACCCAATGAAGCGCCTGATTTCCTCCCTCGCGGCGCTGGTCGCTGTTGCCTGCCTCGTTTCTGCCTGCGGCCAGAAAGGCCCCCTCTACCTGCCGGAAGACGGCAAGGACGGCAAGGACACCCGCAAATCGCACCAGCACCAGCCCAAAGCCAAGCCGGCCCAGACGCAAGAACAGCAGCCCGAGCTGCAATCCGAGCCCGAGCAGTCGCCAGCGCAGTAAGGAAATCAGATGAACGCTTTCAACTACCGCGACGGTGAACTGTTTGCGGAAGGCGTGGCCCTGTCGGCCATCGCCGAACGCTTCGGCACCCCCACCTACGTGTACTCGCGCGCCCACATCGAGGCCCAGTACCGCAGCTATGCCGACGCGCTGGACGGCATTTCCAGCCTGGTCTGCTTTGCCGTCAAGGCCAACTCCAACTTGGGCGTGCTGAACGTCCTGGCGCGCCTGGGCGCAGGCTTCGACATCGTCTCCGGCGGTGAACTGGAGCGCGTACTGGCCGCTGGCGGGCGCGCGGATCGCGTGGTGTTCTCGGGTGTCGGCAAAACCCGCGAAGACATGCGCCGCGCCCTCGAAGTCGGCGTGCACTGCTTCAACGTCGAGTCCACCGACGAGCTTGAGCGCCTGCAGGTGGTGGCTGCCGAGATGGGCAAAGTCGCCCCGGTCTCGCTGCGGGTCAACCCGGACGTCGATGCCGGTACCCACCCGTACATCTCCACCGGCCTCAAAGAAAACAAGTTCGGCATCGCCATCGCTGACGCCGAAGCCATCTACGTGCGCGCCGCGCAGCTGCCGAACCTGGACGTGGTCGGTGTCGACTGCCACATCGGTTCGCAGTTGACCACCGTCGAACCGTTCCTCGATGCCCTCGACCGCCTGCTGGACCTGGTCGACCGCCTCGCCGACTGCGGCATCCACCTGCGCCACCTGGACCTGGGTGGCGGCGTAGGCGTGCGCTACCGCGATGAAGAGCCGCCTTTGGTGGCCGACTACATCAAGGCCATCCGCGAACGCGTCGGCGACCGCGACCTGGCCCTGGTATTCGAGCCAGGCCGCTACATCGTGGCCAACGCCGGTGTCCTGCTGACCCGTGTCGAGTACCTCAAGCACACCGAACACAAGGACTTCGCCATCATCGATGCGGCGATGAACGACCTGATCCGCCCGGCCCTGTACCAGGCCTGGATGGGCGTCAGCGCGGTTACCCCACGCGAAGGCCAGGGCCGCGCCTATGACCTGGTCGGGCCGATCTGCGAAACCGGCGACTTCATCGCCAAGGACCGCGAGCTGAACCTGGCCGAAGGCGATCTGCTGGCCGTGCAGTCTGCCGGCGCCTATGGTTTTGTCATGAGCTCGAACTACAACACCCGTGGCCGCTGCGCCGAAATCCTGGTCGACGGCGACCAGGCATTCGAAGTGCGCCGCCGCGAGACCATCGCCGAACTGTATGCTGGCGAAAGCCTGCTGCCGGAGTGAGCCCATGCTGCTGCGTTTCACCAAGATGCATGGGCTGGGCAATGACTTCATGGTCCTCGACCTGGTCAGCCAGCACGCACATATCCAGCCCAAGCATGCCAAGCAATGGGGCGACCGCCATACCGGCATCGGTTTCGACCAGTTGCTGATCGTCGAGGCGCCGAACAATCCGGAAGTGGACTTCCGCTACCGGATTTTCAACGCCGACGGCTCCGAGGTCGAGCAGTGCGGCAACGGCGCGCGCTGCTTCGCCCGCTTCGTGCTGGACAAACGCCTGACCGCGAAAAAACGCATCCGCGTGGAAACCAAAAGCGGCATCATCGAGCTGGACGTGCAGAACGACGGCCAGGTGAGTGTCGACATGGGCCCTCCGCGCCTGGTGCCGGCCGAAATCCCCTTCGTCGCCGACGAGCAGGCATTGAGTTACCCACTGGAAGTCGACGGCGAGGTCTATTCGATCGCCGCAGTGTCCATGGGCAACCCACATGCCGTGCTGCGTGTCGATGACGTACATACTGCGCCCGTGCACGCACTGGGCCCGAAGATCGAAAACCATCCGCGCTTCCCGCAGCGGGTCAACGCTGGTTTCATCCAGGTCATCGACCGTCACCGTGCCAACCTGCGGGTCTGGGAACGCGGCGCGGGCGAAACCCAGGCCTGCGGCACCGGCGCCTGCGCCGCGGCCGTGGCGGCTATCAGCCAGGGCTGGATGGACTCACCGGTCAGCCTTGACCTGCCGGGTGGCCGCCTGCACATCGAATGGGCCGGTCCCGGCAAGCCCGTGCTGATGACCGGCCCGGCCGTACGCGTCTACGAAGGACAGGTTCGTCTCTAAGTGAGTAACCGCCATGACCGATCAGCCCAAGGTTGTACCCCAGCAATCCAGTGACCTCGATGCCGAGGCGGTGGTCGCGTACCTGCGTGCCCACCCGACCTTCTTCGCCGAACACGACGAGTTGCTGGTCGAGCAGCGCATCCCCCACCAGCGCGGCGACAGCGTGTCGCTGGTGGAGCGTCAGCTCAAGCTGCTGCGCGATCGCAACATCGAGATGCGCCATCGCCTGTCGCAACTGATGGACGTGGCGCGTGACAACGACCGGCTGTTCGACAAGACCCGCCGGCTGATCCTCGACCTGCTCGATGCCGGCAGCCTGGAAGAAGTGGTGATGGCGGTCGAAGACAGCCTGCGCCAGGAGTTTCAGGTGCCCTTCGTCAGCCTGATCTTGTTCGGCGATAACGTCGCTCCGGTGGGCCGCTGGGTCAGCAATGCCGAGGCACACCAGGCCATCGGTGGCCTGCTGGGGGGCGGCAAGACCGTCAGCGGTAACCTGCGCGAACACGAACTGGCCTTCCTGTTTGGTGAAGAAGAGCGACGCGAGGTCGGCTCCAGTGCTGTTGCAGCACTCGAATATCAAGGGCTGCACGGTGTACTGGCAATCGGCAGCCGCGACCCGCAGCACTACAAGAGCAGCGTCGGCACGCTGTTCCTCGGCTACATTGCCGAAGTGCTCGGCCGCGTCGTCCCACGCGTGACCCAGACCCTGCGCCAGGTGCGCTGATGGACCGCCAGCTGGAAGCTTATTGCGCGCACCTGCGCAATGAGCGCCAGGTGTCCGAACACACCCTGCTGGCCTATCGCCGCGACCTCGACAAGGTCGTCGCGTATTGCAACGAACACGGCATTGCCGGCTGGCAAGCGTTGCAAATCCAGCAATTGCGCCAACTGATCGCCCGTCAGCACCATCAGGGGCAGTCCTCGCGCAGCCTGGCGCGCCTGCTTTCAGCGGTACGCGGGCTGTACCGTTACCTGAACCGTGAAGGGCTGTGCCAGCACGACCCGGCCAACGGCCTGTCTGCGCCCAAAGGCGAACGGCGCCTGCCCAAGACGCTGGATACCGACCGTGCCCTGCAACTGCTCGACGGCGGTGTCGACGACGACTTCATTGCCCGGCGCGACCAGGCCATCCTCGAACTGTTCTATTCATCAGGCCTGCGCCTGTCCGAGCTGACCGGCCTGGACCTCGAATACCTCGACCTCGCCGCCGGGCTGGTGCAGGTGCTTGGCAAGGGCGGCAAGGCACGCGTGCTGCCGGTCGGGCGCAAGGCACGCGAGGCGCTGCAGGCCTGGTTGCGCCTGCGCGGCATCGGCGGCCCGCGCGACAGCGCCGTGTTCATTACCCGCCAGGGCAATCGCCTGAGCCCGCGGGCCATCCAGATGCGCGTGAAGGCGGCCGGCGAGCGCGAGCTGGGCCAGCACCTGCACCCGCACATGCTTCGCCATTCCTTCGCCAGCCATGTGCTGGAATCGTCCCAGGACCTGCGAGCGGTGCAGGAGATGCTCGGCCATGCCGACATCAGCACCACGCAGATCTACACCCACCTGGACTTCCAGCACCTGGCCGCGGTGTACGACAGCGCCCACCCTCGGGCCAAACGCAGCAAAGGCACAGACTCATGAGCATCAAGCTGATCACCTTCGACCTCGATGACACCTTGTGGGACACCGCGCCGGTCATTGCCAGCGCTGAAGTCGTCCTGCGCGACTGGCTCGAAGCCAACGCACCGATCCTGGGCGGCGTACCGGTCGAGCACCTGTTCACCCTCCGCGAGCGCCTGGTGCAGGCCGAACCGGGCCTCAAGCACCGTATCAGCGCCTTGCGTAGGCGGGTGCTGTGCCATGCCCTGGAAGAGGTCGGTTACAGCGAAAAGCACGCCCAGGCGCTTGCCAACGAAGGCTTTGAAGTGTTCCTGCATGCCCGGCACCAGGTGGAAATTTTCCCTGAAGTGCAGCCTGTGCTGGAAATCCTGCGCCATCAATACACCCTGGGCGTGGTCACCAACGGCAATGCCGATGTGAGCCGCCTGGGCCTGGCGGACTACTTCCGCTTCGCCCTGTGCGCCGAGGATCTGGGGATCGGCAAGCCGGACCCGGCGCCGTTCCTCGAGGCGCTGAAACGTGGCGAGGTCGAGGCCGGCGCGGCGGTGCATGTGGGTGACCACCCTGGCGACGACATCGCCGGCGCCCAGCGTGCCGGGTTGCGTGCCGTATGGTTCAACCCGCAAGGCAAGCCCTGGGCCGGTGAGCGGGCGCCGGATGCAGAGATTCAGCGCCTCTCGCAACTGCCTGAAGTGATAGCACGCTGGCGCTGACAGCCGATACCTTCTCAACGCCGCACAGACCTGTGTAGGAGCGCATTCATGGCGCACAAAAAAGCCCGCAGCGACGGCGGGCTTTTTTGCATGCAACCACTCAGATAGGGCGGCTGCCGTATTTGTTGTCCGGCTTCTTGGGCGGATCGGCGACCACGTTGGCCTCCACTTCCTGCACCTTGCCACCGCGCGAAAGGAATTCTTCCATCGCTTTGGCCAGGGCATCACGCTCCTTCTGCTTGGCTTCCAAGCTCGGCATCTCGTCTACCGAGACAGCGGCCTTGGACTTGCCTTTGGCAGTGGGCGCGGGGCTATCGTCTTCGCCGGAGTCTTCCGCTACGTCATCAGCCGCAGCTTCCAGACCCTCATCAGCCTCATCATCATCGCCTACTTCGAGGTCGTCGTTTTCCAGATCATCGTCGCTCATGTTCTACCTCATGACTTGCGAAAAGCAGGTTAGTTATAGACCAGTGCAGCCGTAGACCGGCAGCCACCAGTGAAAATTCAACTGGCCGTGGGTTGGCCACTGCCTTGGGCATGCACCTCCTGATGGGAGGGTTTGTACCCTGCAGGCCCTGCTCCTGGCAGGGCCTGACGAAATCCTTGAGCCATCTGCTGGCCACGCGCTAATGGCAAGCCTAGCAAAGGCTGGGGGCGCCTGCGGACTGCATGTCCAACACCCTTCGGCGCGCATTCTAGCGCGCCCGTAGAAAAAGCAAAGCGCCATAAACGCCCATCATCTTGTAAGTTTTCCGCCTGCGTCGCGAACGTGGCGGATAAACCGTTTGCTGTGCGGGAAAAGGCAAAAATCAGGCGAAAAAATGCCCGGCGAACCGGGCAAGATTTTCCAGCGTCGCAGTTACAGGTTGTAGCCGCGTTCGTTGTGCTGAGCCAGGTCGAGGCCGACCGACTCTTCTTCTTCGTTGACCCGCAGCCCCATCACCACGTCCAGTACCTTGAGAATCACGTAGGTAACGATGGCGGTGTAGACCACGGTGAAAATCACGCCCTTGGCCTGGATCCAGACCTGCATGCCGATATCGGTCACAGCGCCGAAACCGCCCAGGGCTGGTGCTGCGAACACACCGGTCAGGATGGCGCCGACGATACCGCCGATGCCGTGCACGCCGAAGGCGTCCAGCGAGTCGTCATAGCCCAGCTTGCGCTTGAGGGTGGTGGCGCAGAAGTAGCAGATCACGCCAGACGCCAAGCCAATCACCAGGGCGCCCATCGGGCCCACGGTACCGGCAGCCGGGGTGATGGCGACCAGACCGGCGACCACACCCGAGGCGATGCCCAGGGCACTCGGTTTGCCGTGGCCGATCCACTCGGCGAACATCCAGCCCAGCGCCGCAGCAGCGGTGGCGATCTGGGTCACCAGCATGGCCATGCCGGCAGTGCCGTTGGCAGCGGCGGCGGAACCGGCGTTGAAGCCGAACCAACCGATCCACAGCATTGCCGCGCCCATCAGGGTGTAGCCCAGGTTGTGCGGGGCCATCGGCGTGGTCGGGTAGCCCTTGCGCTTGCCCAGTACCAGGCAGCACACCAGGCCCGCGATACCGGCGTTGATGTGCACCACGGTGCCGCCAGCGAAGTCCAGCACGCCCCAGTCCCACATCAGCGCGCCATCACCGCTCCAGACCATGTGCGCGATCGGCGCATACACCAGGGTGAACCAGATGCCCATGAACACCAGCATCGCGGAGAACTTCATGCGCTCGGCGAAGGCACCGACGATCAGCGCCGGGGTAATGATGGCGAAGGTCATCTGGAAGGTGATGAACACAGCCTCAGGGAACAGCGCGGTGGCCGAAGTGAGGCTGTCGGGGGTGACACCGCTGAGAAACGCCTTGGAGAAGCCACCGACGAAGGAATTGAAGTTGAGCACGCCCTTTTCCATACCCGTGGTATCGAAGGCCATGCTGTAGCCGTAGACGACCCAGAGAATGCTCATCAGACCGGTGATCGCGAAGCACTGCATCATCACCGAGAGCACGTTCTTGGAACGCACCATACCGCCATAGAACAGGGCCAGGCCCGGGATGGTCATGAACAGCACCAGCGCCGTAGCGGTCAACATCCAGGCAGTGTCGCCGGAGTTCAGCGCTGGGGCAGCTTCCTCTGCCAGGGCAAGCCCGGGCATTACGAGGGACAATAGGGCTCCTAGCCCTGCGATCTTACGCAGAGTCATGTTGTTTTCTCCTGGGGCGTTGGGTTTGGTGAGGCTTTTTTTGTTACTTAGATCGCGTCGGTATCGGTTTCGCCGGTACGGATGCGGATCGCCTGCTCCAGATTCACCACGAAGATCTTGCCGTCACCGATCTTGCCGGTGTTGGCAGCCTTGGTGATGGCTTCGATCACCCGATCAAGGTCCTTGTCGTCGATGGCGACGTCGATCTTCACCTTGGGCAGGAAGTCGACCACGTATTCAGCACCGCGATACAACTCGGTGTGGCCCTTCTGCCGACCGAAGCCTTTGACTTCAGTGACGGTGATGCCCTGCACGCCGATTTCCGACAGCGACTCGCGCACGTCGTCCAGCTTGAACGGCTTGATGATGGCTGTGACTAGCTTCATGAAACTCTCTCCCGATTTGGTGGACTTGCCCCAGGAAAACAAACCCGTCTCAAGTCTAAGCGCAGCGGTTGGCTTTGTAACGCGTCGTCGGCATCCGGCTCCGCGTGCGCACTGCCTGGTCACAAGGAACTGCATCAGTGCATGGCTCGTACAGGTCTTTGCAGAAACCTTGCCAGTTCCACTAAACCACCAGAAAACAGTGAGTTGCTTGAAGGCGTCGGCGTTGGCCAGTCGCCAGCATCAAAAAGATGCACGATTTCGGTGCGCTACCCGTCGGCGTCTTGCTCGAAAAATGTGCAAGGCTCACCCGCTCCTGCCCTCAAAACAGTGTTTTGCTGCGTGCTACACTGCGGGTCATTTTTCAGATTCAGTGGACAGCCGAACATGCTCGCGCCCAAAGCCCTCCTCGACGCCCTGAGCGACCAGGCCTCGCGCCTTTTCAGCAGCGATTCCGCCCAGCCTCGCGCCGAACTCGAAAGCCAGTTCAAGGTGCTGATGCAGGGCGCCTTCAGCAAGCTGGACCTGGTCAGCCGCGAAGAATTCGACAGCCAGATGGTCGTCCTCGCCCGCACCCGCGCTCGCCTGGAAGCCCTGGAGAAACAGGTCGCCGAGCTGGAAGCACGGATGGCGCCACCTCAGGCATAAGGTTCAGGCCGATGCCTGCAATCGCCCTTCGCCCGGGTTGCCCGATTTAGGCGGCAACTCGCTGGCATGCAGCGTCCCCCGAAACAAAGCGGCACCGCACAAGGTGAACAGTGTTTTCACCCGGTTGTGCGAGTTGAGTATCTCGGCCTGGATATGCTCGATGTCGTTGTCCGCCGGCTGCAACGCCACTGCGCGGTTGATCCACTCGATGGCCGCGAAGCGGCTTTGCTTGCGTGTGCCATGCCCCTGCATCCAGGCCAGCCCCAGCTCTGCGCTGGCACGGGCGGCAATCCAATCGTCCGGGTGCTCGACCAGGCCAAGCAAGTAGTCGACGGCCTCGGCCTGCTCCTGCGGCTCGCCAAACTGCCGCAGCAGAATACCCAGTTGCAGCCGCGCACCGGCAGCGGTCTGCGCACTGCCCAACGCATCGTTCAATAGCCGCCTCACTGCCAGCATGGCACTTCGGTCGCTCAAGGCTTCGGCACTTTGCATACGCCGGCATGCCAAGGTGTATTTGGCCACCTTGCAGCCAGCCTGCACCGCGCGCAGCAGCCAGTATTCGGCCGCATCCGCGTCCAGGTAGTGCCCAGGGGTGTTGGCCAGTGCACCGCGATGCAGGTGATGAAGGCTCAGCGCAGCGTCTGGCAGGCTCAGATCGGCACAGCGTTCATAAAGGAAATAGGCGGCCTCTTGCTGATTGGCAGACCAGAGCAGACGTGGCACTTCGAGCACATCGAAATCCGGCCGCTGGCGGCCAAGTTGCCGCTTCACCGCACGCTGCGACCAAATACGTGCCTGCTCAGGCGAACATGCAAACCCCCAGCGCCCAAACGCATGCCCCACCGCCCGCAGCGCACAGGCAGCCGGGTGCGAACCGCTCTCGCACAGCCGCTCGATCGCGCTACGAAATGCCTGCTGGTCATCGTCCATGCCGTGGAACAGCATGAGGCAGACAAAACTACGAAAGGGCTGGCCGATACTCGGGACAAAGCCCAGGTCAGGGTAAAGGTTCACACAGACGGCAAAATCGCGCAGCGCGCCCGTGTAGTCCTGCAGGGCACAACCACGCAAGGCACCACGCCATGCCAGCAAGGTGGCGCGCTCCCTAGGCCTGAGCGCACGCAGCGACCACCCCTTGAACACCTGCTGCCAGGCAGCGATCGACTGCACCTGGCCGGCATGCGGCAGTTCGAGCTGGTCCTCGATAGCCAGCCAGCGCAGCGCATTGCGCTGCTCCTCTCGCCATCCTTCACACAGCATGCCACCAGCCAATCCGTCGATTGCCGCGTAACTGCCGCCCCAACGGGGCAGCAGGTAGATGGCATGCGCCTGAATCGCTTCAAAACAGCCGGGGAAAGCACCCAGCGCATGCTGCAGCCAATAGTGCTGCGCGGCTTCTCGCCCATGCACGGCACGTTTGCCCAGGCACGCCGGCAAGGTCTGTGGCACTTGGGCCAGGGGTAGCAGGCCGTATTTCACCAGCAGCGGCGCCGCAGCCTCCTGCACCTCCACATCCGCGTGAGCGCTCGGGCTGAAGCGTGCCGGCTGGCCGTCGAACAGTTCGCGCAACCAACCTGGCTCGGCAAACTGAGCGCTGAGCCGCAGCATGCCGATGGCCGCCGCCACCGGCTGCGCCGAGCGCCCCATGGCACGCAACAGGTGCGCGGCGCCGAGCTCGCAAACCTGCTCGGCCGCCAACTGCTGCTCGGCACTGAGGGGCTCGGCATTGGCACTGTCGTGGATATCGCAGGCGCGACTGAAACAATGCAAGCCCATCACCACCTGAGGGTGGTAGGCCTTGGGGCAGGCGTCGATCCAGGCCTTTAGAACCTGCGTCAGGGCCTTGTCGCCCTGGCAGTCCCAATCGACCAGCATGTGCCCTTCAACGGCCTCCAGGTAGGCAGGAAACTCGCCGGGTGGCGACTGTCGCCAGCGCGC
This sequence comes from Pseudomonas sp. Irchel s3f19, assembly GCF_900187555.1. Classification (NCBI taxonomy): domain Bacteria; kingdom Pseudomonadati; phylum Pseudomonadota; class Gammaproteobacteria; order Pseudomonadales; family Pseudomonadaceae; genus Pseudomonas; species Pseudomonas sp. Irchel s3f19. The sequence goes on from NZ_FYDW01000002.1 coordinate 677,551, forward strand.
TTCGAGGATGTCGAAGTAGCGGTTGAGTTCAACGAATGCACTGGCCTGCACCAGTTCTCGGATTGCCTGGCGAGTGCGAGTGAGCGTTTGCACGGAGCAATACCTCAAGTCCATTTGTGGGAAGCGGCGCTGCCATCCCATGGCAAGCGCAGTAGCCTTTCAACACTAAGCCATACCCTGGATCTGCGCAAAGTTATTGGATCCATTTTTGTCAGATTGTATGAAAAACCAGGAGAAAACCCTGACCTGAAAAACCAGGACGCACACTTCTTGCGCTGATTGCCACTTTGCCCGCTAACCTTGCCCAAGCCGCAGGAAGCGGCCCTTTTCAGCGACAACGGAGCGTCCATGTCACTTGCCCTCGTCCACAGCCGCGCCCAGGTAGGCGTGCAGGCACCGGCGGTCAGCGTCGAAACCCACCTGGCCAACGGGCTCCCCCACCTCACCCTGGTCGGCCTGCCCGAAACCACGGTCAAGGAAAGCAAAGACCGGGTGCGCAGTGCCATCGTCAACTCAGGCCTGGACTACCCGGCAAGGCGCATCACCCAGAACCTGGCGCCCGCCGACCTGCCCAAGGATGGCGGGCGCTATGACCTGGCCATTGCCCTGGGCATTCTGGCCGCCAGTGGCCAGGTCCCGGTGGCCCCCCTCTGCGACATCGAGTGCCTGGGCGAGCTCGCGCTGTCCGGGCAACTGCGCCCTGTGCAGGGCGTGTTGCCGGCGGCGCTGGCGGCAAGGGATGCGGGTCGGGCATTGGTGGTACCACGCGAAAACGCCGAAGAAGCCAGCCTTGCAGGTGGGCTGGTGGTGTATGCCATCGGGCACCTGCTGGAACTGGTCGCCCACCTGAACGGCCAGGTACCGTTAGCGCCCTATGCCGCCAATGGCCTGGTATTGAACAGCCGGCCCTACCCCGACCTCAGCGAGGTACAGGGCCAGGTGGCGGCCAAGCGTGCATTGCTGCTGGCCGCAGCCGGGGCGCACAACCTGTTGTTCACCGGCCCGCCCGGCACTGGCAAGACCTTGCTCGCCAGCCGCTTGCCAGGGCTGTTGCCGCCGCTGGACGAGCGCGAGGCGCTGGAGGTGGCGGCCATTCAGTCGGTCAGCGGCCATGCGCCGCTGAACAGCTGGCCACAGCGCCCTTTCCGCCACCCGCACCACTCGGCCTCAGGCCCTGCACTGGTGGGCGGCAGCAGCCGGCCACAGCCGGGCGAAATCACCCTGGCTCATCATGGTGTGCTGTTTCTCGATGAGTTGCCGGAATTCGAGCGGCGCGTGCTGGAGGTACTGCGCGAACCGCTCGAGTCCGGCGAGATCGTGATTGCCAGGGCGCGGGACAAAGTGCGCTTCCCGGCGCGTTTTCAGCTGGTGGCGGCGATGAACCCCTGCCCTTGCGGCTACCTCGGCGACCCGAGCGGCCGCTGCCGCTGCAGCACCGACCAGGTCCAGCGTTATCGCAACAAGCTGTCGGGGCCGCTGCTGGACCGCATTGACCTGCACCTGACCGTGGCGCGCGAAACCACCACGCTGAACAACCAACCCAGCGGCGACACCAGCGCTGCGGTCGCCGAGCGGGTGGCCGAGGCGCGCGACCTGCAGCAACGTCGGCAAGGGTGCGCCAATGCGTTTCTCGACCTCAACGGTTTGCGCAGCCATTGCCTGCTGGAGGCGGCCGACCAGGCTTGGCTGGAGACTGCCTGCGAGCGATTGAACTTGTCATTGCGCGCTGCCCATCGGCTGCTGAAAGTGGCGCGCACGCTGGCGGACCTGGAGGGCGTGGCGTCGATTGCCCGAGGGCATCTGGGCGAGGCGTTGCAGTATCGGCCTGGTAGCTGACACGGGCTTGGGTTTTGGGGGCCGCTTTGCGGCCCATTGCGACGCAAGGCCGCTCCTACAGGTCGGTCATTGCGGCCTGTACCGCCGCCAGCAACGCCTCTTCGGAAAACGGTTTGGCCAGGTAGGCGACCGCCCCCTGGCGCAGCGACGCTTCTAGCGTCGTATCATCCCAATGCGCCGACATGCAGATCACCGGCAAACGCCAGCCCAGGTGTGCCAGCTCACGCAGCACTTCCAGCCCAGTCAGCCCGGGCATCCTCAGATCGAGCAACGCGCACCCGGCGTCACGCGCCAGCGTCGAGGCCAGAAACTCTTCGCCCGACCCGAACAGCAGTGCCCCAAAGCCTGTCGCCCGCAGCAGGTTGGCCAGGCTTTTACGTACAGACGCATCGTCATCGACGATGCACACCCACACCCTGTCGTTTGCCCCCTGTGGCTTCATGCGGCGCCCTGGCCCTCGACACGCGCCTCTAGCACGTTGTGCATGGCCACCAGTTCGACCAGCGAGCGGGACTGCAACTTGTTCATGATGTTCTTCTTGTGCACCTTGGTCGTCACCTCGCTGGTGCCGATCTCCTTGGCAATCTGTTTGTGCGACAACCCGCTGACCACCAGCGCGAACACCTGGCGCTCGCGTTGCGTGAGCCGCCCGTACTTTTCCCGAACCTGCCGAGCATGCCGCCACGTGCGCCCGGCCGCCAGCGCGCGGGCACGCAGTGCCGTCAGCAATGCCAGCAACTGCGCTTCATCAAAAGGCTTGGTCAGAAACTCCACCGCACCTGCACGCATGGCCTGAACAGTCATGGGGATGGTGCCGTGGCCGGTCATGAACACGACCGGCCATGGCAGGTCGAGCCGACGTAATATCGCCTGCAGCTCCAGCCCACTGGCCTCAGGCAGGTTCATGTCCAGCAACAAGCAGGCACAGGGCACGTGCGAATCGGCTTCAAGCAGCGCCTCAGCCGAGGCGTACAGCCGATGCAAAATGCCGTGCGAGCGCAACAGCCGGCCCAGGGCATTGAGCACCGAAGGGTCGTCATCTACCACCAGCACGGGCACGGCCGAGCAGTCACCCGCTGCGTCAGCGGTATCGAGGTCGACAGGTCGCAACGCGCGCCCAATGTCCTTCGCCGGTAGGTCGAGCGCGACTTCAGCCGCCAGCCGATAGCCCCGGCGAGGCACGGTCTGGATCAGGCCGCGGTCGCCAAACGCCTTGCGCAACAAAGAGATCTGCACCTGCAGGTTGTTGTCCTCGACCACGGTGCCGGCCCAGACCTGGCTGAACAGCTCGTCCTTGCCGACCACCCGGCCTTTGGCGCGAATCAGCGTCGCCAGCACTTCGAAGGCGCGCCCGCCCAACGTAATCGGCTTGCCGTCGAGAAACGCTTCTCGTCGCTCCAGCGACACCTGGGCATTGCCAAATCGGATCATGGTCGTCTCGAATCTCACGGGTCCGGGCGGTTGCGCAGCCCCATGCAATCTAGGCCACCGTCCACATTCATACAATTATCCCGAGGGATAGGTCGGCCCTTGGACTATACAAGCACCCGCCGCAGCCGAGGGGGCGATAACGGTCAAGATGGTTCCCGTTCCTGCCAAGCCGTCTGGCCCGGGCATGCGCACGGTGCTCGCTGCGTATACTCGCGCCCTTGGATGTCGTTAGCAGGGGGTGCTTGATGCTCGATGAACGCCTCGCTTGCAGGCCCATCGATTATGACCCGTCGATCGACGAGGGCTGGTTGAACCGGTGCGACATCACGCGCCTGGGGCAGGAAGGTGATCTGACCTACTTCCGCCTGCGTGACCCCGGCACAGGTCAGTCGTGGCTCGCCGTACGCGCGCCCCTTGAGTCGCCTGCTGCCTGCCAGCACCTGGAGCGCGCTTATCGTCTGCGCCTCGACCCACAGTGGGCGGTGATCCCCTCGGCCTATCTGCGTTCGGCCGAAGGGCCGCTGCTGGTCTATCCGGCGGGCCGCTCGGTCGCCGACCTGATTGCCCAAGGCCCCGCAGCGCTCCCCAGCTTCCTCGACATCGCCGTCAACGCCGCCTCGGCACTGGCGCTGGCACACGAAAGCAATGTTCTGCACGGTGCCTTGCAGCCCGCGCACATCTGCGTGCAACACGCGCATCGGGTCAGGCTTGGCTGTTTCTGCGCCGATGTGCCGGCGTTGATCAGCGAACCAGGCACCCCCCTCGGCACCTGGAGCTACCTGGCACCGGAACAGATCTGCCCACACGGCTCCAGCTGCGATCAACGCAGCGATATCTATGCGCTCGGCGCCATCCTGTACCAGCTGTTGCTGGGCGAGCTGCCGCTGGCCGGGCGCGACAAACCGCACTGGCGCCAGCTGCATGCCGGCGTTCAACCGCGGGCGGCCATCGACGTCGACAACCGGGTACCGCAGCCGCTCAGCCGCATCCTCGCCAAGGCCCTGGCCAAAGAGCCCGATGCCCGCTACCAGACTGCCCGCGCGCTGGCGGTCGACCTTGGCCATTGTCAGCGGCAGTGGCGTGCGGGCCAGGCCATCGCAGATTTCCAACCCGGCAGCGCCGACCCCCTTTCCCCCAGCCACGACCGCCTCTATGGCCGCTCTGCCGAGCAGAAGGTCATCACCCTGCTGCTCAAGGCACTGCGCCGGGACAGCACATCCCAGGCCCTGTTCATCAAAGGCGCCACGGGCATGGGCAAGTCGAGCCTGGTTCAGGCGGCACTCAAGGGCAGCGCCGAGGGATACTGGGCCAGCGGCACGTGCAACAGCCTGGAGCGAGCGGTGCCCTACGGGCCCTGGATCGAAATCCTCGGGTCACTGACCACCCAACTGCTGGCCAAGAACAGTGATGACCTGGAGCTGCTACGCCGTGAAATTCTGCGGCGCATCAAAGGCCGTGGCCGGCTGCTCGGCAAGTTGGCCCCGGACCTCAAGCTGGTGATCGGCCCCACGGCCGAGCTCCCCGACAAACCCACGCGGCTGGCACTGCAAAAAGAACTGCGCGCCGTGGTCGAGTTCCTGCAGGTGTTCAGCCGCCCCGGGCGCCCATTGGCACTGTTTTTCGATGACATGCAATGGGCTGACGACGCCACGCTGCACCTGCTGGACGAACTGCTTGAGCAAGCGCCCGGCAACCTGCTGCTGATTTTTGCCCGGCGCAGCGACGCAGCACCCGACAGCAAGCCCTGTGTGCCCCCTGTGTCCATCCGCAGCACCACGCTCGACCTTCGCCCCCTTACTGTCGGCGCGGTGATGGAGATGATCGGCGAACGCTACCACGCCGCACCTGAGGCCGCGCTGCAACTCGCCGAGCTGGTGCACGCCAAGACCGCTGGCAACCCGTTCTTCATTCACCAGATCCTCGGGGCGATGGTCGAGGACCGCTTGTTCACCTTCGACACCCAGACCATGCGCTGGTCCTGGTCACTGTCGGCGGTGGCGCAACACCGCTATGCCGACAACGTCGCCGACCTGATGGTCCATCGCCTGGCGCGCCTGCCCTCGGCCCAGCGCGATGTGCTGCGCGTGGCCAGCGCGGCGGGTGGCCGATGCGATGAGCCACTGCTGCGCAGCATGCTGCCACTGCCCGCCACGCACCTGGCCGAACAGCTCAAAGCCTTGATTGCCGCAGGTTTCCTGCTGCCGGGGCAAAAGGGCCTGAGGTTTTCCCATGATCGCGTACTGCAAGCCGCCTACGCACTCACGCCCTCACGAGAGCGGCCGGCCTTGCATGCGCACATTGCCCACGCCATGCGCGAAGCCTGGCAGGCGACGCTGCACGAGGCCGTGTTCGAGATCGCCAACCAGGTACAACAGGCCAGCCCGCGAGCATTCGAGGCCTGCGACTGCGAGGTGTTTGTGCTGCTACTGCAAGAAGCTGCGCTGAGGGCGCGTGACAGCGCCGCCTACGAGCAGACGGCCGGCTACCTGCATGCCGCCGACGAACTGTTGCGCCTGAGCGCTGCACCTGGCACCCAGGCAACCCATGCGCTTGCCATCGCCTGCCTGGCGGCGGAGTGCGACATGCAATTGTCGCGGATGCCGCAGGCCGAAGCCCGCATCCGCGAATGCCACCTGCGTGCGCAATCGGCTTTGGACAAGGCGCGTGTCTGCAAGCTTGAGGCCCGCTTACATACCCTGCGCTCGGATTACCCGACGGCCATCGCCTGCGCCATCAGTGGCCTTGAGCTGCTGGGCGTCACGCTGGTACAGGGTTCCAACCCCGATCTGGTCGAGGCCGCCTATGGCCGCGTGCATGCCCTGATCGAAGACAAGGGTCAGCACTGCCTAGAGTCGCTGCCCAAAACCGACTCGGAAGAAGTGGCCGTGGCGATCGCGTTGCTGGCGACGCTGTCGTCATCGTTTTTCGTCAAGGACGATATCTGTTTTCTGCACCTTGCCAAGATCATGGAGCTGTCGTTGCTGCACGGCGTGGCCCCTGGCAGCACCTATGGTCTGGCCTGGTTCGGTGTGATGGCTGCCGAACGCTTTGGCGCCTACCACGATGGCCATGCCTACTGCCTGGCGGCGCTCAAGCTGATCGAACGGCACGCTTTCGAGGCGGACCTGACCAGCGCCCTGCTTGCCCTGGACCAGGTCAGCGCCTGGACCGCCCCCATGGAGTACGCCCGACGCACGGCACTGGAGGCGCTCGACTCGACGCGCCTGAGCGGCGACCTGGCGATGGCCTGCTATGCCCGCAATCACCTGGTTTCCGACTCGCTGTTCATGGGCCACCATTTGCAGGAAGTCGGCGGCGAAGTGGCGCAAGGTTTGCTCACCGTTCGCGGCTACGGCTACAGCGATGTCGAACATATCCTCCTGGCCCAGCAGGCATTCGTCGCCGCCATGATCGGCAGCGGCGGCAGGAGCGGCCTTGCCTCGCGGTCGGCGTGCGAAGCGCCTGCCGACGCCACCGTACACGCCATAAAATCCTGCACAACACTGTTCTTCAAGCACCTCTTCACTGGCATGTCGGCCTTCTACCTGGGCGACATCAAACAGGCTGTACGCCAACTTGCCAGCGCCGGCAGCCATGCCTGGGCCGCCCCCGCCCACATCAACCTGGCCGACTACCACCTGTTCTGCGGCCTGACCCTGGGCAGCCCAGAGGCCCCCGGCACCGCGATGGGCAAATTGGCCGCACTGCACGAACTGCGCGAACGCTTCGCGGCATGGTCGGGCTTCAACCCGGTCACCTTCCGCAGCAAGCTGCTGCTGATCGAGGGTGTGATTGCCAAGCTCAGCGGTGACGGCCTATCCGCCATCCGCTGCTTCGACCAGGCCCAGATCGCAGCTACGGCCGCCGGGTTCATCCATGAGCAGGCCCTCGCCCACGAGCAACTGGCCGAAGTGTGCATCCCCAGCGGGTTGATCTCCGGTGCCAACCTGCACCTGCGTATAGCCCGCGACTGCTTCCACATCTGGGGCGCCACGGGCAAGGTACGCCAGCTCGAAACCCTGCACCCCTTCCTGCGCACTCAGCCCGTGCAGGAGACCTACCGCTCTGCCAGCCAGGCCCGGCTGGACTTGGAAGTCGGCCTCGAGGCCGCGCGCGCATTGTCCGAAGAAGTGCTGCTGGAGGGCCTGATCGAAACCCTGATGGGGCACCTGACCCAGCACTCCGGTGCCGATCACGGCGCCTTGCTGATCGTCAGCGGCGCCGAGTTCCAGATGGCTGCGCTGGCCTACATCGACGACGCCGGTTTACAAGTGCGCATGGACAACTGCCAGAAGTTCATGACCCAGGCCCCGCTGTCGATCATCAACGCCACCCTGCGCACCAAGAAGCCACTGGTGCTCAACGATGCCCAGTGCGACTGCCCGGAAGCCTTCCGCCAGGAACTGCACGCGCGCAACGCCCGCTCGGTGCTGTGCCTTCCGCTGCTGCTGCAAGGCGTGCTTATCGGCCTGGTCTACCTGGAAAACCGCCTGGTGCCCAATTTGTTTGGCAAGCAGCGCCTGGCCATGCTCGAGATCCTCGCTTCGCAGGCTGCAGTGTCGCTGCAAACCGCCAAGTTCTATACCCGCCTGGCCGAAGACAATCAAAGCCGTGCGCAGATGGAAGCCGAGCTGCGTCGCTCACGGGCAGAGCTTGCGCGCAGTGCGCACCTGCAGGTGATGAACGAGTTGTCGGCCTCTATCGCCCACGAGATCAGCCAGCCGCTGCTGGGTATCGCCGCCAATGCCTCGGCCAGCCTTCGCTGGCTGAAACGCGACCAGCCCGACCTGCAGGAAGCCATCGATGGCCTGGAGGATATCCGCAGAGACAGCGAGCGCGCGGCCAACATCGTTCGCGCGCTGCGTTCGCTGGCCAAACAGTCGCCGATGCAGTGCAAGGCGGTGAAGCTTGATGCGCTGATCCTGGAAGTGGTGCGCCTGACGTCCTCGGAGGCCTTGAAATGCGGCGTGAACGTGCAAACCCGGTTGCAAGCGGCGACGAGCATGATGGCTGACCCGGTACAGTTGCAGCAGTTGATCTACAACTTGCTCACTAACGCTCTGGAAGCACTGGCGGGGTTTCGCAACGACGGCGTATTGCGGATCACCTGTGCCGTTGTCGAGGACGAGGTGGAGATCTGTGTCGACGACAATGGGCCGGGCATTGCGCCAGAGGAACTGGAACGCGTGTTTGGCGCCTTCTACACCACCAAGAGCGGTGGGCTGGGAATGGGGCTGGCGATATGCAGCTCGGTGATTCAGGCCCATGGCGGGCAGCTGCAGGCGCAGGCGTCAGAGCTGGGCGGGTGCAGGATTCGGGTAACTGTGCCGGTTCGGGCAGGCGATTGAAGCCTGTGTAGCCTGGTGCGGCCTTTTCGCGGGTAAGTCGGATCGCCGCACCGCCGCGAAGAGGCCCGAGCAGGCTTACATCAACGCGCGCTCAACACCGCATAACTGTTCATCAGGTTGCGGTAGTTGGGGATTCGCTGGGACAGCAGATTACCCAGCCCTTCGATATCGTTGCGCCAGTCGCGGTGCAGCTCACAGGCCACCGAGAACCAGTTCATCATCTGCGCGCCTGCCTGGGTCATACGCACCCACGCAGCCTGCTGTACGGTCTCGTTGAAGGTACCGGACGCGTCGGTGACCACGAACACTTCAAAGCCTTCGGCCAGCGCCGACAAGGTCGGGAATGCCACGCACACGTCAGTCACCACACCGGCGATGATCAGTTGCTTGCGGCCTGTCGCCTTGATCGCCTTGACGAAGTCTTCGTTGTCCCATGCGTTGATCTGGCCTGGGCGGGCAATGTACGGCGCGTCCGGGAACATCTCTTTCAGCTCGGGTACCAGTGGGCCGTTCGGGCCTTGCTCGAAGCTGGTGGTGAGGATGGTCGGCAGGCCGAAGAACTTGGCCAGGTCGCCCAGGGCCAGTACGTTGTTCTTGAACTCGTTGGGTGAGAAGTCCTGTACCAGCGAGATCAGGCCGGTCTGGTGATCGACCAGCAGCACCACGGCGTCGTCTTTGTTCAGGCGCTTGTAATCGGGTTGGCTCATGGGGTTTCTCCTTGGATGATTTGGGCTTGGAAAACGGGGGCGGTACTATCCGGAGGTGGTATACCAACGGATAAACATGGTTTAAGAATGAGCGCCGGACGCGGCGTTCTGGCTGGTCCGCCGCCATGCCTTGGGCGGCTGGCCGACCAGGCGGCTGAACGCCCGGGTGAAATGTGACTGGTCGCAGAAACCACATTCGAGGCTGACATGGGTGATCGGCACCTCGGTGACCAGCAACCGCTTGGCCTTCTCCATGCGCGCCAGCAGGCGCCAGGCCTGGGGCGACAAGCCGGTGTTGACCTTGAACGCGCGAGAAAAGTGGCTGCGGGTGAGGTTGCACAGGCCAGCGATCTCGATGATCGACAAGGGGCTGTGCAGCATCAGTTCCTTGGCCTGGCGCAGGCGTGCAGGGGTCAGCGCGCCCGGCGCCTGTGAGGTACTGCAGATCGTCAGAGGGCTCATGGCGACTCTCCTGTTCAATGAGGAAAGTCTCGCCCCGAGGACATGACAAAGTCCTGAGCCAAACCTGAATAGTTCTTAATTGTGCATTGCTGGCCCTGGCCGCTATACCGATACCTTAAGATGCGCGCCTGTTCAGCTTCACGCCGCCAGCGGCGGCCCGTACTAAAGGCGAAAGTGGTATGCAGGAAAATCGCGCTCACCGCACCGTGGCGATGGTGCTGTTCAATGATGTGCTGTTGCTGGATGTCACCGGCCCCATGGATGCCTTTGCCATTGCCAACCGCTTCTTGCCCGCCGAGCGGCGATACCGGCTGATCACGTTGGCCGACGGCGATGGGGTGGTGCGCGGCTCATGCGGGCTGAGGGTCATCGCTGACCTGCGCCTTGAGGCGCTGCCGGAAGCCGTCGACCTGTTGCTGGTACCCGGAGGCCCAGGCGCCTACGACGTTGCGCTGCCGGGGCTCGAGCACTGGCTGACGCAGGCCGTGCGTGGGGCCAAGCGTTTCGGCGCGATCTGCACTGGCGTGTTCTTGCTGGGCCGGGCGGGGCTGCTTGGCGGTTATCGCTGTACCACCCACTGGAACTACGTCGAGCGGCTGGCGCGGGCCTTCCCTGAGGCGAAAGTCGAAACCGAACAGATCTATGTGATCGACCGCTGCCTGATCACCTCGGGCGGGATCACGGCAGGTATCGACCTGGCCCTGGCCGTAGTTGCCGAAGACCATGGCAAGGCACTGGCGCTGGAAGTGGCCAAAGTGCTGCTGGTCGCGCGCCATCGCCAGGGCGGGCAGACACCTTACGGGCCGTTGCTGGCGGCCGTGCCGCGCGACGACTCGCCGACCGCGCGGGTGCAGGCCTATATCGTCGACCATATCGACCAGCCGTTTACCGTGCGCAAGATGGCCGACCTGGTGGCGATGAGCAGCCGCAATTTTGCCCGGACCTTCCAGCGCGAGGTCGGCATCACCCCGCTGCAGTACCTGCAGAATGCGCGTATCGATCAGGCACGCAAAGTGCTCGAGGGCAGCGACCTGCCGTTGAAGGTGGTGGCAGCACAGTGTGGGTTTGGCAGTGATCGGCATATGCGCAAGGTGTTTTGCGAGCGCATCGGCATGACACCAGCGCAGTACCGGGCGCAGTTTGGTGGCGGCTGACAGATACACGTGTGGAGGATCATCACTGTCCCGCCTGGCGAGACAATGTTTCTCCTTCCAGCCAGATTGTCTAACACCCCCTCCACCTCCAGAATTGTCCGCCACACTGTTCTAACGCTGCCCCGGCAGCTCATGGAGTTCGAGCCAATGCCACACGAAGGCAGCCTTCTGCAAACCGCGGTGATCTTCCTCTTCGCCGCCGTCCTTGCCGTCCCCTTGGCCAAGCGCCTGCAACTGGGCGCGGTGATCGGCTACCTGCTGGCTGGCGTGGCCATCGGCCCGCAGGCGCTGGGGCTGATCCGCGATACCGAGAGCGTCGCGCACATTTCTGAACTGGGCGTTGTTCTGCTGCTGTTCATCATCGGCCTGGAGCTGTCACCCAAACGCTTGTGGCTGATGCGCAAGTCAGTGTTCGGCGTGGGGGCTGCGCAGGTGTTGCTGACCGGTGCGGTGATCGGCGCCATCGCCCTGTTTGGCTTTGCCCAGTCATTGCCGGCGGCCCTGGTACTGGGCCTGGGCCTGGCGCTGTCATCGACCGCCCTCGGCCTGCAGAGCCTGGCCGAAAGCAAGCAGCTGAACGCGCCGCACGGTCGCCTCGCGTTCGCCATTCTGCTGTTTCAGGACATCGCGGCCATCCCGCTGATCGCCCTGGTCCCGCTGCTGGCCGCCAGCGGTCCGGATACCAGTCACGGTGACAGCCTCGAACATGCACTAAAGGTATTCGCCAGTATCGCCGTGGTCATCGTCGGCGGCCGTTACCTGCTGCGCCCGGTGTTTCGCATCGTCGCCCGTACCGGCCTGCCGGAGGTTTCCACCGCCACCGCGCTGCTGGTGGTGATCGGTACCGCCTGGCTGATGGAAGAGGCCGGCATTTCCATGGCCCTGGGCGCCTTCCTCGCCGGCCTGTTGCTGGCCGACTCGGAGTACCGCCACGAGCTGGAGTCGCAGATCGAACCGTTCAAGGGGCTGCTGCTGGGGCTGTTCTTCATCAGTGTCGGCATGGGCGCCAACCTGAGCCTGCTGCTGGAAATGCCGCTGGTGCTGTTGGGCCTGACCCTGCTGCTGATCGCGGTCAAGCTGACCTTGCTGATCGTGGTCGGCCGACTGGCCGGCGGCCTCAACAGCGCCAGCGCCCTGCGCCTGGGGATGGTGCTGGCGGCGGGTGGCGAGTTCGCCTTCGTGGTGTTCAAGCTGGGCAAGGACCAGGGCTTGTTCGACACCCAGACCTACGACCTGCTGATGATGACCATCACCCTGTCGATGGCCCTCACCCCCCTGCTGATGCTCGGCTGCGCCCGCGCCCTCAAGCGCCCGCAGCCGCAGCGTGAAGTGCCGGAGCAGTACAAGCAGATCCAGACCGACGCCCCGCGTGTGGTCATCGTCGGCATGGGCCGCATGGGGCAGATCGTCTCGCGCATCCTGCGCGCCCAGAAGATCCCCTTCATCGCCCTGGAAACTTCGGTGGACGCCATCGAGATGACCCGCATGTTCGAGCAGGCTCCAGTGTTCTACGGCGACCCCTTGCGCGCCGAGGTGTTGCATGCGGCCAAGGTGGGCGAGGCCGAGTACTTCGTCATCACCACCGACGACCCGGAAGTCACCACCCGCACGGCGGAGCGGGTCAAGCGCCTGTACCCGCACCTGAAAGTGCTGGCCCGCGCGCGTAACCGCCAGCATGTGCACAAGCTGATCGATGTAGGCGCCGAGCCGATTCGCGAGACGTTCTATTCGAGCCTGGAGATGACCCGCCGTGCGCTGGTGGGGTTAGGGTTGAGTGATGAACAAGCGGCGGATCGCATCGCCCGGTTTACCCAACACGACGAAGAAGTGCTGGTAGCCCAAGGGCAGGTGCGTGATGACCGGGCCAAGGTGATGCAGACAGCCAAGGAAGCGCGGGTGGAACTGGAGCGGTTGTTTGATTCGGATGCGGATTGAGTTGTGGATTGAGGCTTGGAGCGCTCGCCGTTAGGTGATTTGTCGCCATAGAGATCGAGCGCCGCGCGGGCGGCGCTCGACTTCATAGGCCTTGAACGCCTATCGACAGGCGCCTAGAAGCCATTAACCAGCCCCACAGATTAAACCGTTAAACTGCGAAACTGCCCTTACCGTTCCACCCGGAGAACGATCATTGGAAGACCTCAACTCCCTCTACTACTTCACCCAGGTAGTGGAGCACGGCGGTTTCGCCCCGGCAGGTCGCGCGCTGGACATGCCCAAGTCCAAGCTCAGCCGGCGTATCGCAGACCTTGAAGAGCGTCTTGGCGTACGCCTGCTGCACCGCACCAGCCGGCATTGCTCGCTGACCGAAATCGGCCAGGCCTACTACAACCGTTGCCTGGCCATGCGCGTGGAGGCCGAGGGCGCGGCGGAGATCATCGAACGCAACCGCAGCGAGCCGCGCGGGCTGGTGCGCATCAGCTGCCCGACCACCCTGCTCAACTCCTGGGTCGGGCCGATGCTGACGCGCTACATGCTCAAGTACCCGCAGGTAGAGCTGTTCATCGAAAGTACCAACCGCCGCGTCGACCTGCTGCATGAAGGCTTCGACGTGGCGCTGCGCGTGCGCTTTCCGCCGCTGGAAAACACCGACATGGTGATGAAGGTGCTGAGCAACAGTACCCAGTGCCTGGTCGGCCAGCCGCAATACCGGGAGCAACTGCCCAAGGGCTTCGACCCGCAGATGCTCGGCCAGCTGCCCAGCGTGCACTGGGGCAGCGCCCAACGTGAGTACCAGTGGGAGCTGTTCCAAGGGGAAGACCAAAGCCACAGCATCGTGATCCCGCACACACCGCGCATGGTCACCGACGACCTGTTTGCCTTGCGCCATTTCGTGGTGGCCGGTGTGGGCATTGCGCACCTGCCCCGGGTAGCCGTGCGCGAGGACCTGGCCGAGGGCCGGCTGGTGGAGCTGTTGCCGGGCTGGCACCCGCGCTGCGGCATCGTGCATGCGATCTTCCCGTCGCGACGCGGCTTGCTGCCGTCGGTGCGGTCGCTGATCGATCACCTGGCCGAGGAGTTCGCCATCAGCGACATGGCCTGAATCTGTACTGCCCTTTCGCGGGTTTACCCGCGAAAGCACACCTTTACAAGACCCTCGCCTGCGCTTGCTCCACAGTCCTGGATCATCCATCCCGGAGCCCCCATGATCCGCGCCACTCACGGCCCCGGCCGCGCCCTGCTCGCCACCCTCGCCCTCTGCCCCGCGCTCAGCCAGGCAGAAGAACCCGGCTGGTCGCTGCTCAGCCGCAACTACTTCCTGCACAGCGACTTCCGCTCGCCTTCCGGCAGCGGCCAGAACTACCGTCAGGAATGGGCGCAAGGCTTCATCGGTGAAATCCGCTCGGGGTTCACCGAAGGCACTGTGGGTGTCGGCATCGATGCCCATGGCTTTCTCGGCCTCAAGCTCGACGGTGGCCGCGGCCATGCCGGTACCGGGCTGCTGCCGCGTGACAGCGATGGCCGTGCCGAGTCCGACTATTCCAGCGCCGGCGCCGCCATCAAGCTGCGCCTGGGCAATACCCTGCTGCGCTATGGCGAGATGACCGTCGAGACACCCGTGTTCGATACCGGCGACAAACGCCTGCACCCCGAATACGCCACCGGCTGGTTGCTGGAGAACACCGCCCTGCCCGGCTGGCGCCTGGAGGCCGGACGCTTTACCGCGTTCAACAACCAGGACAACAGCTCGACCCACGACGATTTTACAGGCTACGGCGCCACCACCCATGGCCGCGCCATCAGCCTGGCCGGCGCCACGTTCGCAGCCGATGGCCCGTTCGGCGGCGCGCTGTACGCCAGCCAACTGCAAGACACCTGGCGCCAGGCCTACCTCAATCTCAACCTGGCCGAAGGCAGTTGGCGCCTGGACGGCAACCTCTACAAGAGCCGTAATACCGGCAACGCCAGCGCCGGCGCCATCGACACCCTTGCCTTCAGCTTGGCGGGCAAGTACAGCTTCGGTGCCCAGGCCCTGACCCTCGCCTACCAGAAGGTCGAAGGCGACACCCCCTTCGACTTCGTCGCTGGCGACTCGATCTACCTGGCCAACTCGATCAAGTACGCCGACTTCAACGGCCCGGGCGAGCGCTCATGGCAGCTGCGCTATGACCTCGACTTCGCCACCCTTGGCATGCCCGGCCTGAGCCTGATGGGCCGCTACGTCAGTGGCCGCGGGGTCGACGGCACGCATGCCCCGGCAAGCGGCGCCTACGCGGCGCAACAGGGCCAGGGCGGGCGCCACTGGGAACGCGATATCGACCTCAGGTATGTGGTGCAGTCCGGCGTCGCCAAAGACCTCAGCCTGGCGCTTTCCCACGTCACCCATCGCGCCAACCAAGCCCAGGCGGGCGACGATATCGACCGCCTCTACCTGATCATCGAATACCCACTCAAAGGCAGCTTCTGAACTGAGCCGATAATTCACTCAAGCAAAAAAAGGGGCCTCTGCAGGCCCCTTCTTCACATCAACTCAGAACGCGAAGCACGAACAACCCAGCGCCCCCCAGAACCCTTGGAAATCGTTCACCGGCACGCTGGAATGCCGCGCCTTTTCATGGCTGTGCGCATGCACCCCACACGGGCCGCTGCACTGGTGCACCGCTGCGGCCAGCGATGGCGTACCCACCCGCCAGTGCCCCGGCACCTTGGCCACCGGCGACCATTCCGGCAGTACTGGCACCTGCGGCGGGCCGAGCCTGTCGAACTCGCCGGCGCCGTACACGACCTTGCCATCGACGAGGGTCAGCACCGACTCGATGCCCTTGATCGCCTCTTCATCGACACTGAAGAAGTCCAGCGACAACGCCGCCAGGTCGGCCAGCTGGCCCACCTTGATCTGGCCTTTCTTGCCCTGCTCACTGGAGAACCAGGCGCTGCCCTGAGTGAACAACTGCAGCGCGGTGTCGCGGCTCAGGCCTTCCGGGTACAGCGCCATGCCGCCAACGGTCTTGCCGCTGACCAACCAATACAACGAAGTCCACGGGTTGTAGCTGGAGACGCGGGTTGCGTCGGTACCGGCCCCGACCGGCACACCCATGTCGAGCATGCGCTGGATCGGCGGTGTCTTTTCGGCTGCCTTGGCACCGTAGCGGTCGACGAAGTATTCACCCTGGAAGGCCATACGGTCCTGGATGGCGATGCCCCCGCCCAGGGCGCGCACGCGCTCGATGTTTTCCGGGGTGATGGTTTCGGCATGGTCGAAGAACCACGGCAGGCCGTTGAACGGAATGTCCCGGTTAACCTTTTCGAACACATCGAGCATGCGCGTGATCGATTCGTTGTAAGTAGCGTGCAGGCGGAACGGCCAGCGCTGCTCGACCAGGTGGCGCACCACCGGCTCCAGCTCTTCTTCCATGGTTTGCGGCAAGTCCGGCCGCGGCTCAAGGAAGTCCTCGAAGTCGGCGGCGGAGAACACCAGCATCTCACCCGCGCCGTTATGGCGCAGGAAGTCCGTGCCGCTGTGAAGCTTCACGCTCGACGTCCACTTCTTGAAGTCGTCGAGTTCTTCCTTAGGCTTCTGGGTGAACAGGTTGTAGGCGATGCGCACGGTCAACTGGCCCTTGTCAGCCAGCTCCTGGATCACCGAATAGTCGTCGGGGAAGTTCTGGTAGCCACCCCCGGCGTCGATGGCGCTGGTCAGGCCCAGACGGTTGAGCTCACGCATGAACTGGCGGGTCGAGTTGACCTGGTATTCCAGCGGCAGCTTCGGCCCCTTGGCCAGGGTAGCGTAGAGGATCATCGCGTTAGGGCGGGCGATGAGCATGCCGGTCGGCTCGCCGAATTTGTTGCGCTGGATCTCGCCACCTGGCGGGTTCGGCGTGTCCTTGGTGTAGCCCACGGCCTTGAGCGCAGCGCGGTTGAGCAGTGCGCGGTCGTACAGGTGCAGCAGGAACACCGGGGTATCGGGCGCGGCCTGGTTGATTTCTTCCAAGGTCGGCATGCGCTTTTCAGCGAACTGGAATTCGTTCCAGCCACCGACCACACGCACCCACTGCGGGGTTGGGGTACGGGCGGCCTGGTCTTTGAGCATGCGCAGGGCATCGGCTACCGACGGTACGCCTTCCCAACGCAGCTCCAGGTTGTAGTTCAGGCCACCACGGATCAAGTGCAGGTGGGAGTCGTTCAGGCCCGGGATGACAGTACGCTGCTTGAGGTCGATGATCTGCGTGGCGGCGCTTTTGTGGGCCATGGCGTCGGCGTCACTGCCGACGGCAATGAAGCGGCCGTCCTTGATGGCAACGGCGGTGGCGGTGGGCTTCTCACGGTCAACGGTGTGCAGTTTGCCGTTGAACAGGATGAGGTCGGCGGTCATGGAGCCTCCTTGGGTGGATGCATGGGCGGAACCGGCGGAGCCGGCGAAGGGCAATGCGGACCAGAGCGCGCCAGCAGCACCGAGCACGGTGCTGGTGGCGAGGAACTGGCGACGGCTCTTGTCGTTGGGGTCCTGGGACATGGTCTTCTCCGTCTGGGTGCGGCGGCGGCAAGCGCAACTGCGGAGCATGCCGGTTCGTGCCTGGCCAAGGCTTGGATGGATGTGCGGTGGGTGGGTGAAGGTTAGCCTTGATCAGCTTTTGTGCAGCGGCCGGCCTCGGCGCGAGGCGGCCGCTGGATTTTCACCGGTTCAAGAACGCCAGCAGGTCTTCGTTCAGCTGCTGCGTATGCGTCACGGCAAAGCCATGCGGCGCGCCTTCATACACCTTCAACTCGGCACCGCGGATCAACTCGGCAGCCTTCTTGCCGGTGGTCTCGAACGGCACGATCTGGTCCGCGTCACCGTGGATAACCAAGGTAGGCACCTCGATCTTGGCCATGTCGGGGCGGAAGTCGGTCTCGGAAAACGCGCTCACGCAATCCAGTGTGCCCTTGATCGAGGCCAGCAGCGCGATGTTCAGGGTTTGCGTCAGCACACCCTGGGACACTTGCTGGCCTTGGTTCAAACCATAGAACGGCGTGGCGAAATCAGCGATGAACTGCGCCCGGTCCGCACGCAGCCCTGCCTGAATGCCTTCGAACACCGATGCATCGACCCCTTCTGGGTTGTCATCACGCTTGCCGAACACCGGCGTCACCGCGCCCAGCAGCACTAGCCCGGCAACTCGCTCGTTGCCATGGCGGGCGATATAACGGCTGACATCGCCGCCGCCCATGGAGAAGCCCACCAGGGTCACTTCACGCAGGTCGAGGTGCTCGATCAACTGGGCGATGTCATCGGCAAAGGTATCGTAGTCGTAACCATTCCACGGTTGGCTCGACCGGCCGAAGCCACGGCGGTCGAACGCGATGGCGCGGTAGCCGCGGCTGGCCAGGAACTCCATCTGCGCGTCCCACATGTCGGCATCCAACGGCCAACCGTGGCTGAACAGCACGGGCTTGCCGCTGCCCCAGTCCTTGAAATAGAGCGAAGTGCCGTCGCGGGTTACGAGTGTGCTCATGTCGGTATCTCCTTGAAAGTCTTTTGGGGTGGGGGGTGGAGCTGGCTCAGCCACGCAGCCAGTTGGCGCAGCGGCGGGTTACCCACGGCATGATGTAGAACACCACGGGCAGGATGACGAACAGGTTGACGATCAGGTTGCCGGTGATCGGGCCGCCCAGCTGCGGGACGCGGGCGAACAACGGCGCCAGCAGTTGCGGGATGATCATGGTCATCGGGCAGATCACCAGGTAGGTCAGCAGTGCCTGCTTCCAGCGCGGCGGTTGCTTCGCGGTGGTGCTCGGCGGGGTGAACCAGAACTCCGGGTCGTCGTGGACCTGGGTGTTGTCACCCTCCTCCAGCAACGGCAGCACCTGGCTGACCAGCGTCTGGCGCTCGGTGGAGTTGACCCAGGCCTGCAACAGGCTGGCGTCGCTGAAGCGCACCACGGTGGTGAAGTGGCGGCCACCGTCTTCCGGGCGGATCACGTTGACATCGAGGTGGCCGGGTTGGCGGCGTGCGGCGCTGACCGTGTGCTTGAGCCACGCTTCGTAGCCTGCCAATGCTTCGGCACGAACCTTGTGCTGGATGACCAGGGTAACCACGTTGCGGTTGTCTTGGAGTGCGGTGTTCATCGGCGTTCCTTGGGATGAGCTGGCCCGCATCCACTGTGCAACGGCGAACGGGCGGAAGATTGCATGGGTGTGCTGCCCTTGCCGGGCACCGACTGGCGGT
Source organism: Pseudomonas sp. Irchel s3f19 (assembly GCF_900187555.1). Lineage (NCBI taxonomy): Bacteria > Pseudomonadati > Pseudomonadota > Gammaproteobacteria > Pseudomonadales > Pseudomonadaceae > Pseudomonas > Pseudomonas sp. Irchel s3f19. The sequence goes on from NZ_FYDW01000002.1 coordinate 696,632, forward strand.
GCCCGGGGGCGTGGCGGGTTACTTGCCGGCGTTGAAGGCGTTGTAGCTGCTCATCAGGTTGCGGTAGTCCGGGATGTGGTTGGAACACAGCGCCGCCAGGCCTTCGACATCGTTGCGCCAGTCGCGGTGCAGCTCACAGGCCACGCCGAACCAGGTCATCAGTTGCGCACCGGCACGGCTCATGCGGTCATGGGCGGCGTCGCGGGTCATGGCGTTGAAGGTGCCGGACGCATCGGTCACCACGAACACCTCGAACTCTTCTTCCAGGGCTGCCAGGGCCGGGAAGGCTACGCACACCTCAGTCACGACACCGGCGATGATCAGTTGCTTCTTGCCGGTGGCCTTCACGGCCTTGACGAAGTCTTCGTTGTCCCAGGCGTTGATCTGGCCTGGGCGGGCGATGTAGGGCGCGTCCGGGAACAGCGCTTTCAGCTCGGGTACCAGCGGGCCGTTGGGGCCTTGCTCGAAGCTGGTGGTGAGGATGGTTGGCAGGTTGAAGAACTTGGCCAGGTCGGCCAGGGCCAGCACGTTGTTCTTGAAGGCGTCCGGCTCGATGTCACGCACCAGGGACAGCAGGCCAGCCTGGTGGTCGACCAACAGCACGGCTGCGTCGTCTTTGTTCAGGCGGTTGTATTTGAATGGGGTCATGGTCGTTGCTCCTAAGGGTTTTGATCTTCAGTGATTTGGGTGTTTCGCGTTGATGGGAGAAGATTAAAACCATCACCTATGGAGCGGTAGATAGCTGTTTTTGGCTTTAGCGTTCTATTTTGTGAACGATTAGTTGGCAATGGATTTGCTGGCTTGTTTGCGTAGCGGCCTCAGCATTCTGAAATGCCAGCAATGTCCTACTGCGATGTCAGTCATTACCTGCGAAACCGCGTCGCATCGGGAAATCCCCTACGAACTGTGTCGATTCCCTTCTGATTGTTCGCGCTCTGCCCGCTCCCTAGGCTTGTCGAGCCCTATCGCTTCAGCCCTCCGCTTGTCACCAGGTACCTCCTTGACCGTCACTACCCCACCCGCAAAAATCACTGAGAAAGGGTGTCAGCGCACTTGGCTGGATATGGGGCTACCCGATCTCAGGTCACTTCACCGTGAGATGCGTGCTCAAGCTATCGAGGAGATTGCTGCAGCGGACTCCCATGACGATGCTATCGAACTGGTCGCTCAGCACTTCGGCTTTAGCGACTCACCTATCGCCTTTGTGGTTCTCAAGACGCCCTTGGGAGGTGTTCAGGTTCGGCGCAGCTGTATCTGTCACATCGTCGAAAAAAGGCAGGATGCCCGGGAACGTTATGCCCAAGTAGCCTTGGATACCTTGACCGGGCCGTTTGAAGTGTGGAGTGTCGCCTATACCAACGACACACATAGATTGGCATTTATCAGGGTCTATGAGACCAAGCGACAGATGCTGGTGATCGTGACGCTCGAGAGCGGAAAAATGCTGTGGAATTTTATGCAGTGCGACGCGAAAGCGTTGAACAAGCATCGCCATGGCGAGCTGCTCTTCAAACGCTATGCGTTTCTGCCGAACAAAGAAAAGGGCCACTGTAACCAGTAGCCCTGAAAGAGGTGCTTGATATTCATATACACACCCTCAAGCCGGGGTGTGGAGGTCTCACCCTGCGCTGATGATTCAGCCATCGACGGGGTTCCTACGCCAGTTACTGCCGCTGAATGGCAACTGGTTTCGCGCTCAGGTAAAACGCTACCACAGTCCTTGGACAAGTCAACAGGCGACCAGGGTGAGCGCAGCCGGACAACATTGCCTGGCGAACCAACCTGCTCTATTACTACCCACAGCCCTCCCCTCATCCCGAGACCACCATGCTGGCCTTTATCCAGTCTTCCCCGTTGCTGCTCGGCTGCGCCCTGATTCTGCTCGACCTCGTGCTCTGGCAACTGATCCCCCTCCAGCGCCGGGCCTGGCGTATCGGCGCGCGGCTGGTGATCTTCCTGCTGTTCAGCTCGGTGCTGCTGGCCGCCGGCATGAGCCCGTTGCAACCACCGCCATGGCCCGAGGATGTGTCGCGCAACCTGATGGCCACGGTGCTGACGATCGGCTGGTGGCTGTTCGGCGCGCGCACGGTGACGGTGGTGTTCGGCCTGCTGCTGGTGGCGCGCGGCAGCCATGGCGGGCGGTTGCTGCAGGATGTGCTGGGGGCGCTGATATTCCTGGCGGCGGTGGTGGCGGCGGCAGGCTACGTAATGCAGCTGCCGGTGAAGGGGCTGCTGGCCACCTCCGGGGTGATGGCCATCGTTATCGGCCTGGCATTGCAAAGCACCTTGGCCGATGTGTTCAGCGGCATCGTGCTGAACACCACACGGCCCTATCAGATCGGCGATGCGATCTCCATCGATGGCACCGAAGGCAAGGTACTGGACATCGACTGGCGCGCCACCCGCCTGCTGACCGGGTCCGGCAGCCTGGCGGTGATCCCCAACTCGGTCGCGGCCAAGGCCAAGCTGCTCAACCACAGCCGCCCGGCCGATGTGCACGGTGTATCGATCAGCGTGGTGGTGCCGGCCAAGGTGCGGCCGAAGCGGGTATTCGATGCGCTGGAAAAGGCCTTGCAGGGCACCCGCGCGATACTGGCCTCGCCCAAGCCGAAAGTCACGGTGAAGGCCTCGAGCCTGGAATCGGTGGAATACGAGGCCAGTGGTTTCATTGCCGACATGGGCGGCAAGACCGAAGCGCGCAATCAGCTGTTCGACCTGGCCCACCGGCACCTTGAGGCCAGTGGCGTGATGTGGAACGTCGACCTGGCCATGCCGCCACGCAGCCGCCAGCGCGAAGTACTGGACGAGGTGCGGGTGTTCCGCTCGCTGAGCGATGACGAACGCGATGCGCTGAGCCAGCGCATGACCGCGGTAGAGTACCTGGCCGACCAGGTGATCCTGGGGGTGGGCGAACGCTCGGAGCATCTGTTGGTGATTGGCAGCGGCGTGGTTTCGGCGTCAGTCCGCGACGGCGACAAGTTGCTGGAGGCTGGGCGCATGGGGCCTGGGGAGGTACTGGGAATCGAGGGCATCCTCGACGAGGACGACGGCTTCGCTGAATTCCGCACGCTGACCAGCTGCGTGCTTTACCGCATCGACAAGGAACAGGTGAAGAGCTGCCTGGTGCAGCGCGGCGAGGTGCAGACGGCGTTGAGCAAGTTGCAGCGGTTCCGGCGCCAGAGCCGGGAATCGCTACTGCTGCAGAAGCCGACCCTGATCAAGAAGGGCGGCTTCCTCAGTTGGTTGCACAAATGACCTGGGGCCCCTGAATTGGCGCTGATTGTAGGAGCGGCCTTGCGTCGCGAAAGGGCAGCGCAGCGGCCCCAAGTTCTGTGGCGCAGCAAAAATCGCCGGGGCCGCTGCGCGACCCTTTCGCGACGCAAGGCCGCTCCTACAGAACCGTACCAGTACCTTACAGCACCACTCTCAAGCACTGCCCCGCGTGGTACAGCGAGAACCCGGACTCATAGAACGCCGTGCGCAACGACGGCGCACTCACCCCGGTCATCGGCGAGAACGGAATCGGCAAGCTGTCCGCCTCACCCTTGAGCAGGAACTCGGCAAACGCCCGGCCGATCACGGTCCCGGTGGTGTTGCCGCGCCCGTTGTAACCGGTCACCGCGACCAACCCAGGCGCCGGCTCGAACAGCCGCATCAGGTGGTCGGGGGTGAAATCGATGCAGCCAGTCCAGTGCATCTCCCACTCGACCTTGCCCAGCTCCGGGTAGTAATGGCTCTGGATCCGGTCCGCCCAACTGCGCACGAACCAGGCCGGCTTGTTGTCGACCCGGCCCAGGCTGCCCAGCAGCAGGCGGCCCTGGTCGTCACGGCGGATGCTGCTGAGCACAGTGCGGGTGTCCCAGGAGCCTTGGCCATGCGGCAGCACCTTGTCGGCGGCGGCGCCCTGCAGCGGCTTGGACGCCACCTGGTAGTAGTAACCGCGGAAGAACTGCTTCTGCAGGTTGCTCCAGTCGCCTTCAGTGTAGGCACCGGTGGACATCACCACCTTGTCGGCGCGCACCGAGCCGCGCGCGGTCTTCACTCGCCAGCCATCACCCTCGCGCTCCAGGCCCTCGACGGACGACTGCTGGAACACTTTGCCACCCAGGCGCGAGACCGCAGCGGCCAGGCCTTGGGTGTAACCCATGGGGTTGATGGTGCCGGCGCGGCGGTCGAGCAGCGCGGCGGAAATTTTGTTGGTACCGCAGTATTCCTGGCATTGGGCGCCGGTCAGCAGCTCCACATCAGCCCCTCGCCGGCTCCACTGTTCATGGCGGGCTTCGAGGTCGGCGATGCCGGTGGCGTTGTGCGCCATGTGCAGCGTGCCTTTGTGCTGGGCCTGGCAGTCGATGCCAAGGCGCTCGATCATGGCGAAGACCTCGCCGGGTGCCTCGCCGAGCACCTTGTTCAAGCGGCTGCCCTGCTTCTGGCCGAGGGTCGCCTCGACATCGTCGGGGCGGATCCAGGTGCCTGCGTTGACCAGGCCGACGTTACGCCCGGAGCCTCCGTGGCCGATTTGCCAGGCTTCCAGCAGGATCACCGACTTGCCCTGCTCCAGCAGGTGGATAGCTGCGGACAGGCCGGTGATGCCGCCACCGATGACACAGACATCGGCCTTGTGCTCACCGGCCAGGGCCTGGGCGGCGACGGTGGGTTTGCTGACGAATTCCCACAAGCATTGTTGACGCAGTTCGGACATGGCCGGCTCCAGCAGTGTTGTTCTTATTGCGGGTGCATCTCGTGTTTTGGCGCCGCTTTGCGGCCCATTCGCAGGCAAGCCCGCTCCCACAGAGATCGCGTTGTGTGCATGATTTCTGTGGGAGCGGGCTTGCCCCGCGAACCGGGGGCATCGCCCCCGGCCATGCAGCATCAGTCGAACACGATACCCTGCGCCAGCGGCAGCTCGCGCGAGTAGTTGACGGTGTTGGTCTGGCGACGCATGTAGCCTTTCCAGGCATCCGAACCGGACTCACGGCCACCGCCGGTCTCCTTCTCGCCACCAAACGCACCGCCGATCTCGGCGCCGCTGGTGCCGATGTTGACGTTGGCGATGCCGCAGTCGCTGCCCGAGGCACTCTGGAAGCGCTCGGCTTCACGGAGGTCGGTGGTGAAGATGCACGAGGACAGGCCCTGTGGCACTTCGTTGTTCAGGCGCAGGGCCTCTTCGAAGTCGTCGTAGGCCAGCACGTACAGGATCGGCGCGAAGGTTTCGTGGCGCACTACGTCGCTCTGGGCCGGCATCTCGGCGATGGCCGGGGATACGTAGTAGGCGTTCGGGTACTGGTCAGCCAGCTGACGCTCGCCGCCAAACACCTGGCCGCCTTCGTCGCGGGCCTTGGCCAGCGCGCCCTGCATGGCATCGAACGACAGCTTGTCGATCAGCGGGCCCACCAGGTTGTCCTTGCGTGGGTCACCGATACGCACCTTGGCGTAGGCGGCTTTGACGCGGGCAACCACTTCATCCTTGATCGAACGGTGCACGATCAGGCGGCGCAAGGTGGTGCAACGCTGGCCGGCAGTGCCGACGGCCGAGAACAGGATGCCACGCACGGCCAGGTCCAGGTCCGCGCTCGGTGCCAGGATCATGGCGTTGTTGCCACCCAGTTCGAGGATGCTGCGGCCAAAGCGGGCAGCGACACGTGGGCCGACTTCACGGCCCATGCGGGTACTGCCGGTAGCGCTGACCAGCGGCACACGCGGGTCGTCGACCATGGCTTCGCCCGCTTCACGGCCACCGATGACCAGTTGCGCCAGGCCAGCCGGTGCATCGCCAAAGGCTTTCAGGGCTTTTTCGAACAGCGCCTGGCAGGCCAGGGCGGTCAGTGGGGTCTTTTCCGACGGCTTCCACACCACCGAGTTACCGGCCACCAGGGCCAGTGCGGTGTTCCAGGCCCAGACGGCCACCGGGAAGTTGAAGGCGCTGATTACGCCAACCACGCCCAGCGGGTGCCAGCTTTCACGCATGTGGTGGCCCGGGCGCTCGGAGGCGATGGTCAGGCCGTACAGTTGACGCGACAGGCCGACGGCGAAGTCGCAGATGTCGATCATTTCCTGGACTTCGCCCAGGCCTTCCTGGGTAATCTTGCCGGCTTCGATCGAAACCAGCTCGCCGAGGTCGGCCTTGTGCTCACGCAGCACTTCGCCGAACAGGCGGACCAGCTCGCCACGGCGTGGGGCCGGTACGCTGCGCCAGGCTTCGAAGGCGCTGTGGGCCTGATCGATGCGGGCGATGGTCTCGGCCTTGCCGAGCAGCTTCACCGAGGCGATCTGGCTGCCGTCGATCGGCGTGTGAACAGGGTAGTCGCCCTGGGTGTAAGCCTCGGCGGCAACGCCAAGACGCTCGAGCAATCCAGCAACCATTGGTGCATCTCCTACATCGGTGATGGGGTGGAAAAATGATGTGGATCAGTATTAATCCGATCACACCAGTGCAACAAACGACCTTTATTCCGCATATCATTCCGTCAGGTAATGATTTGAGCCGCAGAGACCGCTATGTCCAAACGCCTGGTGCCCTCCATGACCGCCCTGCAGTGCTTTGAAGCCGCAGCCCGTCATTTAAGCTTCACCCGTGCCGCCGAAGAGCTGCACCTGACCCAGAGCGCGGTCAGCAAGCAGGTGGCGCAGCTCGAAGACATGCTGCGCCACCACCTGTTTCTGCGCATTCGCCGCCGCCTGCAACTGACGCCAGCCGGCAGCCTGTACCTGGCCGAGGTCAACAAGATCCTCACCCAGGTCGACATCTCCAGCCGCTACGTCCTGACCTATGGCGAGCAGACCGAGATATTGAAGGTAGCCACTCAACCGAGTTTTGGCGTGCGCTGGTTGATCCCCCACCTCAAGGGGTTTGGCAAACGCCACAGCAATATCCACCTGGACATCCGCAACGAGATGGAGCCGTTCGCCTTGCTGCAAGGCTCGGCGGACGTGGTGTTCTTCTATGGGCAGGGCACCTGGCCGGGGGCGACCTGCATAGAGCTGTTCCGCGAAGAGGTGGTACCGGTATGCGCGCCGGAGCTTTTGGCCGGGCGGGCGCTGGCCGATGCGGGAGAGTTGGCCGAACTGGTGCTGCTGCAGAGCACATCGCGGCCGGAAGCGTGGCATGAGTGGTTTCTCGAACTGGGGCTGCACAGTGTCAGCAGCTACCACGGGCCGCGGTTCGATACCTTCTACATGGCCTTGAGCGCCGCGCAGGCGGGGTGTGGGGTGGCGTTGGTGCCGCAGTACCTAGTGGCCAAGGAATTGAATGAAGGGAGCCTGGTCATTCCGTGGAATCATGCGATGCGCAGTACTGGGGCGCATTACCTGGCGTATGCCGAGCATGCAGCGGAAGTGCCCAAGGTGCGGGCGTTGGTGGAGTGGGTGCGCGAGCAGTTGCAGCGTTGAGCGTGCCGGGGCCGCTTTGCGGCCCTTAGGTCGATCAAAAAAGGAATGACACACCCACTTTTTTTCGCTTGTGAGCCATGTGCATTCCCAGCTTTCATGTAAGCGTCCGAACCTAACCAGGAAGCTAGCGATGCCCGCCCACGATTTCGTCAGCCCAGACAGCATCCGCGCGCAGTTCTCTGCCGCCATGTCGCTCATGTACAAACAGGAAGTACCGCTGTATGGCACGTTGCTGGAGCTGGTGAGCGAAATCAACCAGCAGGTCATGGCCCAGCAACCCAAAGTGGCCGAAGCGCTGCGCTGGACCGGCGAAATCGAACGCCTGGACCAGGAGCGCCACGGCGCCATCCGTGTCGGCACCGCCGAAGAGCTGGCCACCATCGCCAAACTGTTCGCAGTGATGGGCATGGAGCCCGTCGGCTACTACGACCTCAGCTCGGCGGGCGTACCGGTGCACTCCACGGCATTTCGCGCCGTGCACGAGCAATCGCTGCATGTCAGCCCGTTCCGCGTGTTCACCTCGTTGCTGCGCCTGGAACTGATCGACAACCCACAGCTGCGTGAGCTGGCGCAGGGCATCCTGGCCAAACGCGAGATCTTCACCCCGCGCGTGCTTGAACTGATCGAGCAGTGCGAACGTGACGGCGGCCTGAGCGCGGCCGACGCCGAAGCCTTCGTACAGGAAGCGTTGCACACCTTCCGCTGGCACCACGACGCCACGGTAACCGCCGAGCAGTACCAGCAACTGCACGACCAGCACCGTTTGATCGCCGATGTGGTTGCCTTCAAAGGCCCGCACATCAACCACCTCACCCCGCGCACCCTGGACATCGACGCGATCCAGGTCGGCATGCCGGCCAAGGGCATCCCGCCAAAAGCCGTGGTCGAAGGCCCGCCCACCCGTCGTCACCCGATCCTGCTGCGCCAGACCAGCTTCAAGGCACTGCAGGAGAAGGTCGCCTTCTGTGACCAGCAAGGCAGCGAGGGCAGCCACACCGCACGTTTCGGCGAGATCGAACAGCGCGGTGCGGCGCTGACGCCGAAGGGCCGCCAGCTTTACGACAAGTTGCTTGATGCCACGCGCGCGGCCTTGGGCGGTGCCCCCGCCGAAGCCAATGCCGAGCGTTACAAGGCACTGTTGAGCCAGACCTTCGCGGAGTTCCCGGATGACCTGGCGCAGATGCGCGAGCAAGGCCTGGCGTACTTCCGTTACTTTGCCACCGAAAAAGGCCTGGCCGCACGCGATCAGCGCGAGCGCCCGACCACCCTGCAGGGGCTGATCGAAGCAGGGCATGTACACTACGAGGCGCTGGTGTATGAAGACTTCCTGCCGGTGAGCGCGGCAGGGATCTTCCAGTCCAACCTGGGCGATGATGCGCAGGCAGACTATGGCAGCAACGCTAACCGTGAGGCCTTCGAGGCCGCACTGGGGCTGAAGGTGCAGGATGAACTGGCCTTGTATGCGCAAAGCGAGCGCCGCTCGTTGCAGGCCTGTGCGCAGGCGTTGAACCTGGGCTCGATGTAAGGCTCAGGGGTGCATTGGGTCGCGCTGCGGCCCAATCGCCGGCAGGATTTCCACCTTCGGCAGGTCCATGGCCGCCACCTCGTCGTGCAGAAACGCGCTCAACCGCCGCAGCCGCTCGCCGCCCGGCCGGGTACGCGGCCACACCAGGTAATAGTCCATGCCGCTGGGTACCGCCGTCGGCCAGGGCAGGCTCAGGCGCTTCTGCGCCACATCCTCGGCCACCATCAGCAAATCGCCCATGGATATCCCATAGCCACGCGCCGCCGCGATCATGCCCAACTCCAGGGTGTCGAACACCTGGCCGCCCTTGAGCGAGACCTTGTCGCCAAGCCCCATGCGCTGCAGCCACTCTCGCCAGTCGCGCTTGTCCACCGTCGGGTGCAACAACTCGAAGCAGGCCAGCCGATGCTCGTCCCACGGTGCTTCGTCGAGCAGGTCGGGTGCGCCCACTGGGATCAGCAGTTCGGGAAACAACCGGCGCACCTCCCAATGTGCCGGGAACACGCCATCGCTGAGCAACACTGCGCAATCGAAAGGCTCCTGGTTGAAATCGACATGGTCGACGTCCATCCAGGCACTGGTCAGTTGCACTTCATTACCCGGCTGCAGGTGACGAAAGCGGCTCAGGCGCGCCAGCAACCAGCGCATGGTCAGGGTAGAGGGCGCTTTCATGCGCAGGATGTCATCTTCACCGCGCAAGGTATCGCACGCCCGCTCCAGCGCAGTGAAGCCTTCGCGCACGCCGGGCAGCAATAGCCTTGCCGCTTCGGTCAGTTGCAGGCTGCGGCCGCTGCGCACGAACAAGCGGCAGGCGAAGTGCTGCTCAAGGGTGCGTATATGGCGGCTGACAGCACTCTGGGTAATGGACAGCTCTTCGCCGGCGCGGGTGAAGGAGCTCAGCCGGGCAGCGGCTTCGAATGCGCGCAAGGCATACAACGGAGGGAGCTGACGAGACATGAGGCACCTGCCATACGGGGCTGTGAAACCGATCGACCGCAGCATATACCCATGAGTCAGACTCATGCCAATGATCGCTTTTATCCTTTTGTGCAAAGTTGACCAAAGCCTCAGACTCGCCCCTTGCTCACAGAATCAGGAAGAAGGACTACTCACATGCATGTAGCGCCCACCACCGAACTCAAGGCTTTGCTGCGCCTGGCCGGGCCGCTGATCGCCTCGCAGTTGGCGCACATGCTGATGGTGCTGACCGACACCCTGATGATGGCCCGCATCAGCCCACAAGCACTGGCCGGCGGTGGCCTGGGCGCTGCCAGCTACTCGTTCGTGTCGATTTTCTGCCTGGGCGTGATCGCCGCTGTCGGCACGCTGGTGGCCATCCGCAAGGGCGCCAACGACATCGAAGGCGTCACCCGCCTGGCCCAGAACGGCTTGTGGCTGGCCTGGGGCCTGGCGCTGGTCGCGGCGCTGGCGCTGTGGAACCTGGAGCCGGTATTGCTGATGTTCGGCCAGCAGCCGGACAACGTCGCCTCGGCAGCCGAGTTTCTCACCCTGCTGCCGCTGGCCCTGCCCAGCTACCTGACCTTCATGGCCTTGCGCGGGTTCACCAGCGCCCTCGGCCGCTCGACGCCGGTGATGGTCATCAGCGTGATTGGCACGGTGCTCAACTACCTGCTCAACGTCGCGATGATCGAAGGCATGTTCGGCCTGCCCAAGCTGGGCCTGATGGGCATCGGCCTGGTCACTGCGGTGGTGTCGATGGGCATGGCCATTGCCCTGGCACTGTACATCCGCTGGCATTCGGCCTATGCCGCCTACCCGCTGCGCAAGGGCCTGTCGCGCCCTTCGCTGCCGGCCCTGCGCGAGTTGTGGCGGTTGGGCCTGCCGATTGGCGGCACGTACATGGTCGAGGTCGGCCTGTTTGCCTTTGCCGCGCTGTGCATGGGCGTGCTCGGCAGCACGGAACTGGCGGCGCATCAGATCGCGCTGCAGATCGTTTCGACGGCGTTCATGGTGCCCACCGGGCTGTCCTATGCCGTGACCATGCGCGTGGGCTTGTACTACGGCGGCGGCAACCTGCTCGCCGCCCGCAGCGCAGGCCGGGTGGGCATCGGTTTCGGCGGGATGATCATGTTCGCCTTCGCCGCGCTGTTCTGGCTGTTGCCGGATGCCTTGGTGGGGTTGTTCATCGACCGCGACGACCCGGCGTTCGCGGCCATCTACCACTTGGCCGTGCAACTGGTGATGGTGGCGGCGTGGTTCGAACTGTTCGATGGCATGCAGACCATCGCCATGGGCTCGATCCGTGGTTTGAAGGATGCCAAGACCACCTTCCTGATCGGGCTGTGCTGCTATTGGCTAGTGGGCGCACCCAGCGCCTGGCTGTTCGCCTTCAACCTGGGTGGCGGCGCGGTCGGGATCTGGTGGGGGCTGGCGCTGGGGCTGGCCTGCGCGGCAGTGGCGCTGACCTTTGGCTTTGAATGGCGGATGAAGCGGTTGCTGCGCAAGGCTGGGGCTGGCAGCCAGGCAGCGGTGTCGGCCTGAATGCCCGGGGGGGGCGCTTTGCCCTCCCCGGCTATTTCACACGCTGACCAGGTGCGGCTTGCCACTTTCCTGCAAAAACGCCATCAACTCCCCTACCGGCAGCGGCTTGCTGACCAGAAACCCCTGCACCTGGTCACAGCCGAACTCACGCAGCAAGGCCATCTGTGCCTCGCTCTCGACCCCCTCGGCCACCACTTCAAGGTTGAGGTTGTGCGCCAGGTTGATCATCGCGTGCACCAGCTTGCGGTTCTCTTCGCGCATTTCCATTTCGGCAACAAAGCTGCGATCGACCTTGAGCAACGCGATCGGCAGGCTGTTCAAGTGCACGAACGATGAGAACCCCGTGCCGAAATCATCCAGGGAAAACCGCACGCCCAGGCGCCCCAGGGCATCCATGGTCTGGCGTACCAGCTCGTTGCGACGCATGACCGCCGTCTCGGTCAGCTCGAACTCCAGCCAGCGGGCATCGACCCCGTGTTCGATGATCAACCGGCTCAGGGTCGTCAGTAGCTGGCTGTCCTGAAACTGGCGAAAGCTCAGGTTCACCGCCATGTGCAGCGGCGCCAGGCCATGCTCGCACAGCGCCTGCATGTCACGCAGCGCGCGCGATATCACCCAGTAGCCCAACGGCACGATCAGCCCGCTCTGCTCGGCCAGCGGCACGAACTCGCTGGGCGGCAACAGGCCGCGTTCGGCATGGCGCCAGCGCACCAACGCCTCCAGGCCGACAATACGCCCATCGGCCAGGTTCAGCCGTGGCTGGTAGTGCAGCTCCAGCTCGTCACGGCGCAGGGCCCGGCGCAGCTCGCTTTCCAGGTCGGCAAGGCTGCGGGCGTTGCAGTTGATGCGTTCATTGAAGACATGAAAGGTACAGCCTTGGCTGCCCTTGGCCTGGCGCATGGCGATATGCGCATGCCACATCAGGGGGTCGGCACCGCTCTGCGCGCGGGCATGCGCCAGGCCCAGGCTGCAGCCGAGCAGCAGGCTTTCGCCGTCGATCCAGTAGGGCTCGGCCAAGGCCTCGATGATGCGTTCGGCCATCCACTCGGCCCGGTTCGGGTCACGGCGGGTATCGATCAGCAGGGCGAATTCGTCGCTGCCCAGTCGCGCCACCAGGTCACCGGCCTCCAGTTGCTGCTTGAGCCGCACCACCACCTGCAGGATAAGGCGGTCGCCGCTCTGGTGGCCGAGGGCGTCGTTGACGTGGCGGAAGTTGTCCAGGTCGAGGTGGCCGAGGGCCAGGCCACGGCCATCACCTTCTGCCAGGCGCGCCGTCAGCAAGGCCTGAAACCCCTGGCGGTTGGCGATGCCGGTCAGTGGGTCCTGCTCGGCCAGGCGTTGCAAGGTGGCCACCAGCACGCCGCGCTCGCGCACATGGCGCAGCGAGCGGCGCAAGGTATCAGCATTGAGATGGTCGCGCACCAGCCAGTCGCTGACCCCGCCGGGCGCCACCTCCGGCTCGTGATCGAGCAGCACGATGGTGGGCAGTTCGCAGCGCCCAGGGGCAGGCTGCAGGGCCGGTGTGGCCAGGACCACGGCCTGGCGGTCATGGCTGAACAGGCTGTCGACCGACTCCCAGTCAGGTGCGGTCAACAACACTGCGCTGCCGCCAAGGGCCTGCACGCACTCACGCAACAGCACGGCCCATTCCGGCTCATCAGCCAACAGCAGCAAACGCAGAGGTTCGACAGGCGTGGACAAGCGGGCTCCTTAGGGCTTGGACGGGGCAGCGGCAGAGGCCAGGTATGCTACTGCATTAATGAAAATGATTTCCATTTTTAGACATGTACACCCCGACGCATTTTGTCGTGCATCCTGCGCGAAACCAGGCCAACCGGCAAATACGATTTTTTCAATGAATAGCATGAGCCTAACTAATGCTTATGCGCAGACAAAAGTCTGACTCAGACGTCAGACGGTCGCGCCATAACCGGCCCATGCCTGTTAGAATGCGCGGCTATTTTCTGGCGACCCCCGGTTTCTAGCATGTCCCGACTCAATCCCCGGCAACAGGAAGCCCGAGACTACGTTGGCGGCCCTCTTTTGGTGCTCGCCGGTGCAGGTTCCGGCAAGACCAGCGTGATCACGCGCAAGATTGCCCACCTCATCCAGAACTGCGGCATCCGTGCCCAGTACATCGTGGCGATGACCTTCACCAACAAGGCCGCACGCGAGATGAAAGAGCGGGTCGCCACCCTGCTGCGGCCGGGGGAAGGCCGCGGCCTGACCGTGTGCACCTTCCACAACCTGGGCTTGAACATCATCCGCAAGGAGCATGAGCGCCTGGGCTACAAGCCTGGTTTTTCGATCTTCGACGAGTCCGACATCAAGGCACTGCTGTCGGACATCATGCAGAAAGAGTATTCCGGCGACGACGGCATCGACGAGATCAAGAACATGATCGGTGCCTGGAAGAACGACTTGATCCTCCCCCCCGAGGCCCTGGAAAAGGCTCGCAACCCGCGCGAGCAGACCGCCGCCATCGTCTATACCCACTACCAGCGCACGCTCAAGGCGTTCAACGCGGTGGACTTCGACGACCTGATCCTGCAGCCGGTCAAGCTGTTCCAGGAACACCCCGAGGTGCTGGAGCGCTGGCAGAACCGCGTGCGCTACCTGCTGGTCGATGAATACCAGGACACCAACGCCAGCCAGTACCTGCTGGTGAAAATGCTGATCGGCATGCGCAACCAGTTCACCGTGGTCGGCGACGACGACCAGTCGATCTACGCCTGGCGCGGCGCGCGGCCCGAGAACCTGATGCTGCTCAAGGAGGACTACCCCTCCCTTAAAATCGTCATGCTGGAGCAGAACTACCGCTCCACCAGCCGCATCCTGCGCTGCGCCAACGTGCTGATCGCCAACAACCCACACGCGTTCGAAAAGCAGCTGTGGAGCGAGATGGGCGTGGGCGACGAGATCCGTGTGATCCGTTGCAAGAACGAGGAAGCCGAGGCCGAACGGGTGGCCATGGAAATCCTCACCCTGCACCTGCGCACCAACCGCCCGTACAGCGACTTCGCCATCCTCTACCGCGGCAACTACCAGGCCAAGCTGATCGAACTCAAGCTGCAGCACCACCAGGTGCCGTATCGCCTGTCCGGCGGCAACAGCTTCTTCGGCCGCCAGGAGGTCAAGGACCTCATGGCCTACCTGCGCCTGCTGGTGAACCCCGACGACGACAACGCCTACCTGCGGGTCATCAATGTGCCGCGCCGGGAAATCGGCTCCACGACCCTGGAAAAGCTCGGTAACTATTCGACCGAACGCGGTATCTCGATGTACGCCGCCAGCGAGGAGATGGGCCTGGGCGAGCACCTGGACGCCCGTTACACCGAGCGCCTGCAGCGCTTCAAGCATTGGCTGGACGGTGTGCGCCACAAGGTGGCGCTGGACGACCCGATCGCCGCGCTGCACGAAATGATCCGCGACATCGACTACGAGAACTGGATCCGCCAGCAAACCGCCAGCGACAAGGCGGCGGAGTTCCGTATCAGCAACGTCTGGTTCCTGGTCGAAGCGCTGAAAAACACCCTCGAGAAGGACGAAGAGGGTGACATGACCATCGAGGACGCCATCGGCAAGCTGGTGCTGCGCGACATGCTCGAGCGCCAGCAGGAAGAGGAAGAAAACGCCGAAGGCGTGCAGATGATGACCCTGCATGCCTCCAAGGGGCTGGAATTCCCTTACGTGTTCATCATGGGCATGGAAGAAGAGATCCTCCCGCACCGCTCCAGCATCGAAGCCGACACCATCGAAGAAGAACGCCGCCTGGCCTACGTGGGCATCACCCGCGCGCGCCAGACCCTGGCCTTCACCTTTGCGGCCAAGCGCAAGCAGTACGGCGAGATCATCGACTGCACACCGAGCCGGTTCCTCGACGAACTGCCGCCGGACGACCTGGCCTGGGAAGGCCTGGACGATGCGCCAGTCGAAGTCAAAGCTGCGCGTGGCAACAACGCACTGGCCGATATTCGGGCGATGCTCAAACGCTGATCAACCCTTACTCTTTAACCGTTGCCGCTGTTGCGGCCACCTTTGCTACATCGAGGAAAACCACAGTGGAAGCACTGCATCAGAAGATTCGCGAAGAAGGCATCGTGCTTTCCGATCAGGTTCTCAAAGTCGACGCGTTTCTCAACCACCAGATCGACCCTGCGCTGATGCAGCTGATCGGTGACGAGTTCGCCCGCCTGTTCGCCGACGCCGGCGTGACCAAGATCGTCACCATCGAAGCCTCGGGCATTGCCCCGGCGGTGATGACGGGCCTGAAGCTGGGCGTGCCGGTGATCTTTGCGCGCAAGCACCAGTCGCTGACGCTGACCGAGAACCTGCTGACTGCCTCGGTGTACTCCTTCACCAAGCAGACCGAGAACACCGTGGCCATCTCGCCGCGCCATCTCAACAGCAGCGACCGCGTGCTGGTGATCGATGACTTCCTGGCCAACGGCAAGGCGTCGCAGGCACTGATCTCGATCATCAAGCAGGCTGGCGCCACGGTGGCTGGGCTGGGTATCGTCATCGAGAAGTCGTTCCAGGGCGGCCGTGCCGAGCTGGACAGCCAGGGCTACCGCGTTGAATCGCTCGCGCGGGTGAAGTCGCTGGCAGGTGGTGTGGTCAGCTTCATCGAGTGATCGCCGTTGGGGCCGCTCCTACAGGTGAAGCAGATCGCGCGAGCCTGTAGGAGCGGCCTTGCGTAGCGAAAGGGCCGCTCTGCGGCCCCGACAATTATCGGGTCGCCGCCAAACCCGCCAGCATTAACCGCTGATAGATTTCTTCCTTCAGCCCTTGGGGATCCCCCAACCCCATGCGCGCCAACTGCGCCGCATACCCCTCCGGCCCCGGCGCATCCAGCGCTGCCTTGCCCAGCCCCAGTACCTCGCTCAACCTGAACTTGCTCTTCAGCCAGTTCAACGCCCGCAGCAAGTCACGCTCTTCGGCCGTGAAATCGGTGCCCAGCGGATACTCCGGAAACAGCCCTGCATGGCGCGCCCGGATGGCCTCAAGGCGCTCTGGCGTGTTGTCGGTAAAGCGTGCTTCCAGCTGGAAATCCCTGGCCAACTTGCCGGCCTTCTTGGCCTGTTCGATCAGCTCGCCCTGGAACCTCGAATCACTGACCGCCAACAACCGTGCAATCACTTCACTGTCGGTCAGCCCGCGCAGGTCGGCGATGCCGTACTCGGTCACCACGATATCGCGCAGGTGCCTGGGGATGGTGCAGTGGCCGTAGGCCCACAGCAGGTTCGAGCTGACCTCGCCCGCCGCCTCGCGCCAGCTACGTAACAGCAGTATCGATCGCCCGCCCTCCAGCGCGTGGCCTTGGGCGACGAAGTTGTACTGCCCGCCCACGCCGCTGAGCACACGGCCATCCTCCAGCTGGTCGGCCACCCCCGCGCCCAGCAGGGTCATGGTGAATACCGTGTTGATGAACCGCGCATCCCGGCGCTGGCGGCGCTTCAGTTCTTCCTGGCCATACAGCTCATTGATGAAACTGATACGCGTCATGGCAAACCGTGCGCGCTGCTCCAGCGGCATGTCCCGCAAGCGTTGGTAGAACGCCCGTGGGCCGAGGAAAAACCCGCCATGCACCAGTACGCCCTGCTCGTCTGCCGGGCGCCGCACCACGCCCGCCTCGGCCAGCGCCAGCAGGCCGTTGACGAACATTTCGCTGCATCCGTAGAGGCCTTGGGCGAAGGCATCCAGCCCCCCTTCCCGCTGGATCAGGGTTTGCCAAGGGCCAACATCCAGTTCATCCATCAATGCCCGATAGCCCGCATTGGCGCCCTGGCGCGCTAACAGCGCAGCGGCCACGGCATCGCCCATGGCGCCGATGCCTATCTGCAAGGTGCCGCCATCACGCACCAGGGTGCTGGCGTGCAGGCCGATGCAATGGTCCTGGGTGGTGACCGGCATGTTCGGCGTGGAGAACAGCCGGCGTTGCTCCACCTCATCGATCAGCAGGTCGAATGCGTCGATGCTCAGCTCCGAGTCACCTGGCATGTAGGGCAGCTCGGCATGCACCTGGCCCAGCATGAGAATGGTTTCACCGGCCGCGCGGCGCTTGGCGATCATCGGCAGCAGGTCGAGGGTGATGTCGGGGTTACAGGCCAAGCTCAGGTGCACGGGCTTTTCTGGCGTGGCGGCCACCAGCTGGGCAATCAGGTTAAGGCCCTTGGCGTTGATGTCACGGGCGGCGTGGCTGTAGTTGCTGCTGACGTAGTCCTGCTGGGCGCTCTCGCTGTGCAGCAGGCTGCCGGGCTGCATGAAGAACTGCTCGACGCGGATGTTCGGCGGCAGTTGGTCGTTGCGCAGGTCGGCGAGGTAGGTGAGGTCTTCGTAATCGGCGAACACACGCTCGATGAAGGGTTCGAGGAAGCGCCGCTGCAGGCCGTCGCCCAAGGGTGGACGGCCAAGGGACAAGGCGGTGTAGATCGTCAGCTGGCGCTCGGGCAGTTCGCGCACTCGGGCGTACAGCGCATTGACGAAGGCGTTGGGTTTGCCAAGGCCCAGCGGTAGGCCCATGTGAATGTGGGCCGGCAGGCGCGACAGCGCCTGGTCGACTGCCTGATCGATGGAGCAGAGGTGCATCTTGGCCTCCTGAGTCTTCCATGGGGTCAGGGGTTGGACATGGGGTTCAGCGGGTTGGTTGCCGGCACTGGCTGCACATATACAAAGCCCGCCATCAAAGGCGGGCCTCATGCAATTGAGCGGCTGCTTACAACCCCGACATCTTCTTGATCGCACCCATCAGGTCATCATCCGAGCAATCGGCACAGGTGCCCTTCGGCGGCATGGCATTGATACCGGTAATGGCCTTGGCCAGGATGCCATCCAGGCCGCCCTGGTGGTCGGCACGTTCCTTCCACGCGGCGGTATCGCCGATTTTCGGCGCGCCCAGCAAGCCGGTGCCATGGCAGGCATTGCAGTGCTTGGCGATGATGTCATCCGGCGTCTTGGCAGCGCCGCCAGCCGCCGCAGTGGCAACCGCCATGCCCTTGCACTCCTGGCCCTGGACGCACACCTGGCCCACCGGCTCTAGGCGCTTGGCGATGTCGTCATTGGTTGCAGCGGTTGCGCTCATTGCCCAGAGGGCGAATACGGCTGCTGGTACGGCCAGCATCTTCTTGATTTGGTTCACGCGTACACCCTCATGGTGGCTAATCACGCTCGCGGCCACGGATCGGCGAGCGTTGAAAAGTATAGCGGGAACCCAGAGGCCGTGAAACGACCCCACACAGGAAAGGGGTATTGCCGAAACAATGCACTGCGCTGGATCAAAAGTTTGAAGGCGTCGCGGCGCTGATCAACCGGGCAGGTTCCTTGAAGGGGTTGCGAAAGCGGTGCGGGCGGGTACTTTCGAAGTAGTAGCTGTCGCCCTCTTCGAGGATGAAAATCTCGTTGCCGACCACCAGCTCAAGCCGCCCTTCAAGCAGTATGCCGGTCTCTTCACCGTCGTGGGTAAGCATCTCGGCGCCGGTGTCGGCACCCGGTGGGTAGACCTCGGTGAGAAACGCAATGGCGCGGTTGGGGTGCGACTTGCCCACCAGCTTCATGGTCACCGCACCGTCCGAGATGTCGATCAGCTCATGGGCCTTGTAGACGACCTGCGTAGGGCTCTCGGCGGCCAGTTCGACCGAAAAGAACTCGACCATGGACATCGGAATGCCGCTCAGCACCTTGCGCAGCGAACTGATCGAAGGGCTGACGCTGTTTTTCTCGATCATCGAGATGGTGCTGTTGGTGACACCCGCGCGCTTGGCGAGCTCACGTTGTGACAGGCCCTTGAGCTTGCGGATGGCTTGCAGTCGTTCGCCGACGTCCAAAGCTGGAGCCTCCTGAAACGGGTAGAGAGGGGGTGAATGTGAACGATATCATGGCAATGCCGTTCAGTATTTACAACACACCACCCTGCAACCTGTCCGCTTCAGCGTCTTATTCGTCGCACCTACTCACCACAGTAGTCCCTCGGCACCCGCTTGAGGTTGCAGAAGATCTGGTACGGAATGGTGCCGGCATGGGCAGCCACCTCGCTGGCCAGCACCTGCTTACCCCACAGCTCCACCGGGCTGCCCACGGTAGCCTCGGGCACATCGGTCAGGTCGATGCACAGCATGTCCATCGACACCCGGCCAATCAGCTGGCTGCGCTTGCCCGCGACCATCACCGGGGTGCCATTGGGCGCCTGGCGTGGGTAGCCATCGGCATAGCCCATGGCGACCACGCCGACACGGGTCGGCCGCGTGCCGATGAACTTGGCGCCGTAGCCCACCGGCTCGCCGGCCGGCAGCTCGCGCACGCTGATGACCCGCGATTGCAGGGTCATCACCGGTTGCAGGCGCTCAGCCTCGGCCTGGGCGACTTCGAAGGGGGTGGCGCCATACAGCATGAGGCCCGGGCGCACCCAGTCGCCACCCGCCTGTGGCCACGCCAGCACCCCGGGCGAGTTGCGCAAGCTGCACTCGGCAGCCAGCCCCTGGCGCGCGGCCTCGAACACCGAGATCTGCTCGGCGGTGGCGTCGGCGTCCAGTTCGTCGGCACGGGCGAAGTGGCTCATCAATACGATGCGCAGGACGCTGCCAGTAGCCAGCAGGCGCTGATACGCCTCGTGATAATCCTTGGGGTGCAGGCCGACGCGGTGCATGCCGCTGTCGAGCTTCAGCCAGACGGTCAGCGGCTTGTGCACCTGGGTCTTTTCGATTGCTTCAAGCTGCCACAGCGAATGCACCACGCACCACAGGTCGTGCTCGGCGATCAGGGCCAGTTCGCTGGCCTCGAAGAAGCCTTCGAGCAACAGCACAGGCGCCTTGATGCCAGCTGCGCGCAGCTCTAGCGCTTCTTCGATGCAGGCCACGGCAAAGCCATCGGCTTCGGCCTCCAGTGCCAGGGCGCAACGCACCGCGCCGTGGCCGTAGGCATCGGCCTTGATCACGGCAAGGGCTTTGGCGCCGGTCAGTTCACGGGCAAGGCGGTAGTTGTGGCGCAGGGCCTGGAGGTCGATCAGGGCGCGGGCGGGACGCATGGCGGCATGCCTTATGGTGGTTCAGTTTAATAACGGTGTTTGCCTCTTCGCGGGTAACCCCGCGAAGAGGCCAGCGCAGGCCTTCAAATCATTGATGCACGGGCGCGGTCTGGCCTTGCTTGGTGGCTTCCCGGCTGTTGCCATAACGGGAAATATCCAGGCCTTCGGCACTGATCTGCGGCTTCTTGCGCGCAATCAGGTCTGCCAGCAGGCGACCCGAACCGCACGCCATGGTCCAGCCCAAGGTCCCGTGACCGGTGTTCAGGAACAGGTTACGGAACGCAGTGGCACCCACGATCGGTGTACCGTCCGGGGTCGCCGGGCGCAGGCCGGTCCAGAAACTGGCTTGGCTCAGGTCACCGCCGCGAGGATAAAGGTCGTTGACGATCATCTCCAGCGTTTCGCGTCGACGCGGGTTCAGCGACAGGTCAAAACCGGCGATCTCAGCCATGCCGCCGACGCGGATGCGGTTGTCGAAACGGGTGATGGCGACCTTGTAGGTTTCATCGAGAATGGTCGAGGTCGGCGCCATGTCGGCGTTGGTGATCGGCACCGTCAGCGAGTAACCCTTGAGCGGGTAGACCGGCGCCTTGATACCCAGCGGCTTGAGCATCTGCGGCGAATAGCTGCCCAGGGCCAGCACGTAGCGGTCGGCGGTTTCCAGCTTGCCGTCGATCCACACGCCATTGATGCGGTCGCCGGCGAAGTCCAGGCGCTGGATGTCCTGGCCGAAGCGGAACTCCACACCCAGCTTCAGCGCCATGTCGGCAAGCTTGGTGGTGAACAGCTGGCAGTCGCCGGTCTGGTCGTTGGGCAGGCGCAGGGCACCGGCCAGAATGTCTTTTACCCCGGCCAGGGCCGGTTCGACGCGGGCGATGCCGTCGCGGTCGAGCAGTTCATAAGGCACACCGGACTGCTCGAGCACGGCGATGTCTTTGGCGGCGGCATCGACCTGCGCCTGGGTGCGGAACAACTGGGTGGTGCCCAGGGTGCGGGCTTCATAAGCGATGCCGGTTTCGGCACGCAGCTCGTCGAGGCAATCACGGCTGTACTCGGACAGACGCACCATGCGTTCCTTGTTCACCGCATAACGGCTGGCGGTGCAGTTGCGCAGCATCTGTGCCATCCACAGGTACTGGTCAACGTCGCCGGTCAGCTTGATGGCCAGGGGCGCGTGGCGTTCGAGCAACCACTTGATGGCCTTGAGCGGTACACCCGGGGCGGCCCAGGGCGAGGCATAGCCGGGCGAGATCTGGCCTGCGTTGGCGAAGCTGGTTTCCATGGCTACCGCCGGCTGGCGGTCGACCACCGTCACTTCGTAACCTTGCCGGGCCAGATAATAGGCACTGGCGGTTCCGATCACACCGCTACCAAGTACCAGAACTCGCATTGTTGATCCCTCGCACGCGGCGCACCGCTGTCTTTTGTTGAAATGGCATGGATGCGCGCAGTATAAAAATTACAGACCAGTGCAATTCACTATATAAAAGCCTATATTTGGCGAGAATTCTCGGCAATATTGCCTTTCACGGAGGGGCATCCCCTATGAGAACCCAGCACCAGAGCAAGCGTGAACTGGACAAGATCGACCGCAACATACTGCGGATCCTGCAGAATGACGGGCGTATTTCCTTCACCGAACTGGGCGAGAAAGTTGGGCTTTCCACCACCCCTTGCACCGAGCGCGTCCGCCGCCTGGAACGCGAGGGCATCATCATGGGCTACAACGCCCGGCTCAATCCGCAGCACCTGAAGGGCAGCTTGCTGGTGTTCGTCGAAATCAGCCTGGACTACAAGTCTGGCGACACCTTCGAGGAGTTTCGGCGTGCGGTGCTCAAGCTGCCCCATGTGCTGGAGTGCCACCTGGTTTCGGGCGATTTCGACTACCTGGTAAAGGCGCGTATTTCGGAGATGGCGTCGTACCGCAAGCTGCTGGGCGACATCCTGCTGAAGCTGCCGCACGTGCGCGAGTCGAAGAGCTACATCGTGATGGAAGAGGTGAAGGAGAGCCTCTGCCTGCCGATTCCGGACTGACGCTAGACCAGCACCTGGCGGGTGGTGGCAATGAATTGATGAACGAGCTGCTCGGCCTCGGGCTCGATCATCTGCTCCGGGCCACGGCCGCGCGGGCAGGCCATGCGTGGGGTGGTGCCGAACAGGCGGCAGATCATCGGGCGCTCTTCATACACTGTGCAGCCGTTGGGGCCCAAGTGCACGCAGTCCAGGTGCTGCAGCGCAGCGGCTTGCTCGGCCTCGGTCTTGCGCGGCAGGCGAGCCATTTCTTCGGCCGAGGTGGTGACCGGGCCGCAGCAGTCGTGGCAGCCGGGCTCGCACTCGAAAGAAGGGATGAGTTCGCGCAGGAAGTGAATCTTGTGGCGGTTGCAGGACATGGCGGGTACAGAGCAAGAAGGTGGGGTGAATTATAGGCCCATTGCACCGGCCCTGTGGGCGCAGCTTTAACCGCGAGCGCGGACGCGGCTCTCGCCTTGTTGCCCACCTTCCGACCCCGGCTTATCCTCCCTCCTCTGCCCAAAAGCCCAGGACCTGCCCCATGATCCATAGCGCGCAGCACGCCGCTTCCTATTACGCCGCCAGCAGCGCGCCACACGCCGATCATGCCTTCCTGCAAGGCGAGCACAGCGCCGACGTGTGCATCATTGGCGGTGGCTATTCAGGCCTTAACACCGCGATCGAACTGGCTGAACGTGGCCTCTCGGTGATCCTGCTGGAAGCCCGCAAGCTCGGCTGGGGCGCTAGCGGGCGCAACGGCGGGCAATTGATCCGCGGTGTCGGCCATGGCCTGGAGCAGTTCCTCCCGGTGATCGGCGAGGAAGGCGTGCGCAGCATGAAGCTGATGGGCCTGGAGGCCGTGGAGATCGTCCGCGAGCGGGTCGAGCGCCACAACATCGCCTGCGACCTGACCTGGGGCTACTGCGACCTGGCCAACAAACCTGGCGAGCTGCAAGGCTTTGCCGAAGAAGCCGAAGCATTGCGCAGCCTGGGGTATCGCCACGCGCTGCGTCTGGTGGCGAAAGACGATATTCACAGCGTGGTCGGCTCCGACCGCTATGTGGGCGGCCTGATCGACATGGGCTCGGGCCACCTGCACCCGCTCAACCTGGCCCTCGGCGAAGCGGCCGTGGCCAGCCGCCTTGGCGTGCGGCTGTTCGAGCAGTCAGAGGTCACGCGCATCGAGTACGGCCCCGAAGTCAAGGTACACACCGCTCAAGGCCGGGTCCGTGCCAAGACGTTGGTACTGTGCTGCAACGCCTACCACAATGGCCTCAATCGCGAGCTGGGCGGCAAGGTGCTACCCGCCGGCAGCTACATCATCGCCACCGAGCCCCTGGGCGACGCGCGTGCCCGCGCGCTGCTGCCGCAGAACATGGCCGTGTGCGACCAGCGCGTGGCGCTGGATTACTACCGGCTGTCTGCCGACCAGCGGCTGCTGTTCGGCGGTGCCTGCCACTATTCCGGCCGCGACCCGCAAGACATTGCCGCCTACATGCGGCCAAAGATGCTCAAGGTATTCCCGCAGTTGGCCGATGTGCGCATCGAGTTCCAATGGGGCGGCATGATTGGCATCGGGGCCAACCGCCTGCCACAGATCGGGCGTTTGGCCAGCCAGCCGAACGTCTACTACGCCCAGGCCTATTCCGGCCATGGGCTCAACGCCACCCACCTTGCAGGGCGCCTGCTTGGCGAGGCCATCAGCGGCCAGCAGAGCGGGCGCTTCGACCTGTTCGCCAAGGTGCCGCACATCACCTTCCCTGGCGGCAAGCACCTGCGCTCGCCACTGCTGGCATTGGGGATGCTCTGGCACCGGCTCAAGGAATTGGTTTAGGTGATGTGAGGCGGAGCATGCCTTGAGGGTGATAGTGGCGCGCAAATCGAGCGCCACCATCACCCTCAAGCCATGCACCACGTAGCCCTCAATCAATCCCTCCAAAATGGCTTACGCCCCTCTTCTCGGGCCTGCTCCCAGCTCAGCCCGACATCGCGCAATTCATCATCGGTCAGTTGCAACAAGGCCCTGCGGGTGTGCCAGCGGTGCAGCATCAGCCCCCAACGGCTCAGGCCTGCCGGCGCATTGAAGACCTTGGCGTGCTGCCCGGTTTCCAGCTCCTTGGCCATCAGTTGCAAGCGCACATCGCTCATGCCACCCATCGCTGCGTTCTCCCGCTCAGTTGATACCGTGAAGCAAGCATGCGCGTCGGCACTGATGACAATACAGATCCAATAGCGGCTTATTATTCCCATACAGAATTGGCGAATCGACGGGTGAATGCTGTATTTTCAGCGCAACTGTACTGGTCGCTGCAGCTCAGCGGCGCTGGAGTATGCCGTGACGCTTTACCTCAACCTCGCCGAGTTGCTCGGCGCCCGTATCGAACAGGGCCTGTATCGCCCCGGCCAGCGCCTGCCCTCGGTGCGTGCCCTGAGCGTGGAGCACGGGGTCAGCCTGAGCACCGTGCAACAGGCCTACCGCATGCTCGAAGACAGCGGCATGGTCTCGCCGCGGCCCAAATCCGGCTATTTCGTCAGCGAAGGCCGCCACCTCCCTGCCCTGCCCGCCGTCAGCCGCCCGGCCCAGCGCCCCGTGGACATCTCCCAGTGGGAGCAGGTGCTGGAACTGGTCCGCAGCACCCCACGCCAGGATGTGATGCAGCTGGGGCGCGGCATGCCCGACATCAACAGCCCGACCCTTAAGCCGCTGCTGCGCAGCCTCGCCCAGCTGAGCCGGCGCCAGGACATGCCCGGCCTCTACTACGACAACATCCATGGCAACCTGGCCCTGCGCGAGCAGATCGCCCGCCTGACGCTGGACTCCGGCTGCCGCCTGAGCCCGGCGGACCTGGTGGTGACCACCGGCTGCCATGAGGCGCTGTCCTGCAGCATTCGCGCCGTGTGCGAGCCAGGCGACATTGTTGCGGTCGACTCGCCCAGCTTTCATGGCGCCATGCAAACCCTCAAGGGCCTGGGCATGAAGGCGCTGGAGATCCCCACCGACCCGGTCACCGGCATCAGCCTCGAAGCACTGGAACTGGCCCTGGAGCAGTGGCCGATCAAGCTCATCCAGATCACCCCGAGCTGCAACAACCCACTGGGTTACATCATGCCCGAGGCACGCAAGAAGGCCTTGCTCAGCCTGGCCCAGCGCTATGACGTGGCCATTCTCGAAGACGATGTGTACGGCGACCTGGCCTACACCTACCCGCGCCCGCGCACCCTCAAGTCGTTCGACGACGACGGCCGTGTATTGCTGTGCAGTTCGTTCTCCAAGACCTTGGCACCCGGCCTGCGCATCGGCTGGGTAGCGCCGGGGCGTTACCTGGAGCGGGTGCTGCACATGAAGTACATCAGCACCGGCAGCACCGCCAGCCAGCCCCAGCTGGCCATCGCCGACTTCATCAAAGCCGGCCATTACCAGCCTCACGTGCGGCGCATGCGCAGCCAGTACCAACGCAGCCGCGACCTGATGAGCGACTGGGTGACCCGTTACTTCCCGCCGGGCACGCGTGTCAGTCGGCCCCAGGGTGGCTTCATGCTGTGGGTCGAACTGCCCGAACATTTCGACACGCTGCGGCTGAACCGCGCTTTACTGGAGCAAGATGTACAGATCGCGGTCGGCAGCATTTTCTCGGCCTCGGGCAAGTTCCGTCACTGCTTGCGCATGAACTTCGCGGCCCTGCCTACGCCGTCAATCGAGGCCGCCGTGCGCAAAGTGGGTGAAACCGCCCTTCGTCTACTGGATCAGGACGACGCCTGCGCGTAACTTTGCGCCGCCCACCATGGTCCAACCCCTTAGGCCTTTGCTGTACAGGACACGCTTACCTTGAGATTGCAGCGAGCTCTGCCGCTTCTGCTGACGCTATTGTGCGGCCTCGCAGGCTGCGCAAGCGTCGACATCCCCCGCGAAGTCAGCCAGGCGCTGCCGGCCAAAGACTCAGCTTTCGGCCGCTCGGTGCTGCGCCAGGCTGCGCCCTACGAGGGCCGTTCGGGCTTTCGTTTGCTGCCCAACAGCAACGAGGCGTTTCGCGCGCGCGCCGAGCTGATCCGCAACGCCCAGGCCAGCATCGACCTGCAGTACTACATCGTTCATGACGGCCTCAGCACCCGTGCGCTGGTCCATGAACTGTTGCGTGCCGCCGACCGCGGCGTGCGCGTGCGCATTCTGCTCGACGACACCACCAGCGACGGCCTGGACACCATCATGGGTACCCTCGACGCCCACCCGAACATCCAGATTCGCGTCTTCAACCCGCTGCACCTGGGGCGTAGCACCGGGGTGACGCGTGCGGTAGGCCGCTTGTTCAACCTGTCGCGCCAGCACCGGCGCATGCACAACAAGCTGTTCCTGGTGGACAACAGCATGGCCATCGTCGGCGGGCGCAACCTGGGCGACGAATACTTCGATGCCGAACCCAACCTCAACTTCACCGACATCGACCTGCTGGGCGTGGGCCCGGTGGCCGAACAACTTGGCCACAGTTTCGACCAGTACTGGAACAGCGCCCTGAGCCGCCCCATCGGCGATTTCCTCTGGCGCCAGCCCGATGCCCACGACCTGCACGCCAGCCGCCATCGCCTGGAAGTTTCCCTGGCCGAGGCGCGTACGCGACGCAAGGCCTTGTATGACCGCTTGATGGCCTACCAGTCGCAGCCGCGCCTGGATGTGTGGCGCAACGAGTTGATCTGGGCGCACAGCCAGGCCCTGTGGGATGCGCCGAGC
The DNA here is from genome assembly GCF_900187555.1 of Pseudomonas sp. Irchel s3f19. NCBI lineage: Bacteria > Pseudomonadati > Pseudomonadota > Gammaproteobacteria > Pseudomonadales > Pseudomonadaceae > Pseudomonas > Pseudomonas sp. Irchel s3f19. Next base: position 723,797 of record NZ_FYDW01000002.1, read on the forward strand.
AAGGTCCTGGCCAATGACGAGCCAGACCCGCAACTGTTGCTGACCCAGCAACTGGCCCCCGACCTGAGCAACGTTCGCCACGAGCTGATCCTGGTGTCGGCGTATTTCGTGCCCGGTGAATCGGGCTTGCTGTACCTGACCCACAACGCCGATGCCGGCATCTCGGTCAAACTGCTGACCAACTCGCTGGAAGCGACCGACGTACCTGCGGTGCACGGCGGCTATGCGCCGTATCGCCGGGCGCTGCTCGAACATGGCGTGAAGCTGTATGAATTACGCCGCCAGCCGGGTGACCCGAGTGCCGGGCGGTTGAGCTTCCATGGCGGTTCGGATTCGAGCCTGCACAGCAAGGCGATCGTGTTCGACCGGCGCAAGACCTTCATCGGTTCGTTCAACTTCGACCCGCGATCGGTGCTGTGGAATACCGAAGTCGGTGTGCTGGTGGACAGCCCGGAACTGGCCGAATACACGCGCGCGCTGGCGGTGCAGGGTATGGCCCCGGCGCTGAGCTACCAGCCGCAGTTGCGGGGTGACAAACTGGTGTGGGTGACTGAAGAAGACGGCAAGCAGCGGATACTGACGTCCGAGCCTGGCGGGATGTGGCGACGGTTCAACGCCTGGGTCAGCAAGGCCGTCGGCCTTGAAAAGATGCTGTGATCGCAGCCCTTTAGGCGCCGCCCGACCGTTCAGAAAGGGCCGCAAAGCGGCCCCATACATGCTCAAGCCGAAGCCGGCTCGAAAGCCCCCCGCCGCCGAATCAACACCACCAACCCCGCCGCCCCCACAGCCATCAGCAACGGCAACGCATGCCCGCTGATCCACTGGCTCCCGGCCCCCGCCAAGAGCGGCCCAAGCAGGCAACCAATGCCCCACAACTGCGCCACGTGGGCATTGGCCCGCACCAGCGCATCATCCCGATAGCGCTCGCCGATCAACACCAGCGACAAGGTGAACAGGCCACCGGCACTGGCCCCGAACAGCACCCACAGCGGCCAGATCACCGGCGTGTGCAGCAACAGCGGTATCGCCAGGCTTGAGCACAGCAAGGTCACCGCACAACCGCTGAACAGGGTGCGCCGCGACATGCGGTCGGCCAATGCGCCGATGGGCAATTGCAGCACCGCATCGCCCACCACCACGGTGCTCACCATGAACAGTGCAATCTCGGTAGTGAACCCTTGCTGCAGGCAGTAGACCGGCAGCAAGGTCAGGATCATCGCCTCGAACGAAGCGAACAGGGCAATCGCCCAGGCGATCACCGGCAGGCGCCGGCAGAAGGCGAACAGGTCGCGGAAAGTGACGCTGTACGCTTCGGTGGTAGGCGCCCCGCCGCGCCCCAACAGCACCAGGGGTGCCAGCAACAGCAAGCCGGTCGCGGCCCAGAAACCGAAATCGTCGTCCGAGCCGAGAAAGCCCAGCACCAATGGCCCGGCCAGTTGGCTCAAGGCATAGCTGCTGCCATACAGCGCCACCAGCCGGCCCCGCCATTGCTCGACCACCAGCTGGTTGATCCAGCTTTCGCCAAGGATGAACACCACGGTCAGGGACATGCCGATCAGCAGGCGCAGAGCCAGCCAGAGCGGGTAGCTGGGCAGCAGCGCCAGCAGGCCGATCGACAGCGCACCGCCCCACAGGCACAGGCGCATCGCCGAGGGCACGCCGACCCACCCGGCCAGGCGGCTGGCCAGGCTGGCGCCCAGCAATACGCCCAAGGCAGGCATCGCGGCCATGACGCCGATGGCAAAACTGCCGTAGCCCCACCCGTCCAGGCGCAGGGACACCAGCGGCATGCTCACGCCGAGCGCCAGGCCGACACTGAGTACGGATGCCAGTACGGCGAAGTAGGTGCCCCAGCGCATGTGTTCTTCCTGTTGGATTTTCTTGGGCCCACTCGCGGAACAAGCCCGCTCCCACAAGCTCATCACCGAGATTCTGAAATCAGTGGTGAGCCTGTGGGAGCGGGCTTGCCCCGCGAATGGGCCGCAGCGCGGCCCCAGCGATTTACAGCTTGATCCAGGTCGCCTTCAGCTCGGTGTACTTCTCCAGCGCATGCAGCGACTTGTCACGGCCGTTGCCCGACTGCTTGAAGCCGCCGAACGGTGCGGTCATGTCGCCGCCGTCGTACTGGTTGACCCAGACACTGCCAGCGCGCACGGCACGGGCGGTCTTGTGGGCCTTGGAGATGTCCGAGGTCCAGATGCCGGCGGCCAGGCCATACGGCGTGTCGTTGGCGATGGCGATGGCTTCTTCGGCAGTGTCGAAGGTAATCACCGACAATACTGGGCCAAAGATCTCTTCCTGGGCGATCTTCATGGCGTTGGTCACGCCGTCGAAGATGGTCGGCTCGACGTAGGTGCCGCCGGTCTCTTCGAGGATGCGCTTGCCACCAGCCAGCAGTTTGGCGCCGTCCTTGTGGCCGGCGTCGATGTACGACAGCACGGTGTTCATCTGCTGGGTGTCGACCAGCGCGCCGACGGTGGTCTGCGGGTCCAGTGGGTTGCCAGGCTTCCAGCCTTTGAGGGCCTCGACCACCATAGGCAGGAAGGTATCCTTGATCGAACGCTCGACCAGCAGGCGCGAGCCTGCGGTGCAGACTTCGCCCTGGTTGAAGGCGATGGCGCTGGCGGCGGCTTCGGCGGCAGCTTGCAGGTCTGGCGCGTCGGCGAAGACGATATTCGGGCTCTTGCCACCGGCTTCCAGCCAGATACGCTTCATGTTCGATTCGCCAGCGTAGATCATCAGTTGCTTGGCGATCTTGGTCGAACCGGTGAACACCAGCGTGTCGACATCCATGTGCAGGGCCAGGGCCTTGCCTACTGTGTGGCCGTAGCCTGGCAGCACGTTCAGCACACCGGCCGGGATGCCGGCTTCGATGGCCAGCTGGGCGATGCGGATGGCGGTCAGTGGCGATTTTTCGGACGGCTTCAGGACTACCGAGTTACCGGTGGCCAGGGCTGGGCCGAGCTTCCAGCATGCCATCAGCAGCGGGAAGTTCCACGGCACGATGGCGCCGACCACACCCACCGGCTCACGGGTTACCAGGCCGAGCTGGTCATGCGGCGTCGGCGCGACTTCGTCGTAAACCTTGTCGATAGCTTCGGCATTCCAGTGCAGGGCTTGTGCCGCACCTGGGACGTCGATGCTCGAGGAATCGCCGATCGGCTTGCCCATGTCCAGGGTTTCAAGCAGCGCCAGCTCTTCGACGTTCTTGCGCAGCAGGTCGGCGAAGCGGATCAGCTTGGCTTTGCGCTTGGCCGGCGCCAGGCGCGACCAGACACCGGAATCGAAGGTGGCGCGGGCGTTCTCGACAGCACGGTTGGCGTCGGCCAGGTCGCAGCTGGCGACCTTGGCCAGGAAGCGTCCGTCGACCGGGCTCAGGCACTCGAAGGTTTCACCGGAGGCGGCGTCGGTGTATTCGCCGTTGATGAAGGCACGGCCTTCGATCTTCAGTTGCTGGGCACGTTGTTCCCAGTCCGCACGAGTCAGGGTGGTCATACGAAACTCCTCCTCTTGTTTAGGTGCAACGCCGCACTGAGGACTCACTGGCGTTGTCAGAAATTCTGGCCGGGCGACGAGCGCACACGGGCAAGCGATACCCTAAACCAGGCCGTGTAAACTATCAATATATTTGACACGAAAGGCCTAAACGCCTACTGATGTTCATTTTATTAAACAACAACAGGAGCCGCACCATGAGCATCGCCAGCATCATCGACTTCGCCCAGGTTCTTACCGAGGCCGAACGCTACCGCCCGGCGGCAGAGAAAATCCTCAAAGGCGAGCCGGACCAGGCCGTCTACAACCACTACGCCAGCCCGTGCGGCCAGTTCGCCGCGGGCGTCTGGGAAGGTGAAGTCGGCCAGTGGACGGTCAACTACACCGAACACGAGTACTGCGAGATCGTGCTGGGTGTTTCGGTGCTGCGTGACCAGGACGGCGGCGCCAAGACCCTGCGTGCCGGTGATCGGTTCGTCATCCCGGCAGGCTTCAAGGGCACCTGGGAAGTGCTGGAGCCTTGCCGCAAGATCTATGTAATGTTCGAGCAGAAATAACTATGTAACACAGCCGGCCAGCTGGCATGCGTGAGGATGGCCCTGCCCACACCGGGCCATTTACTTCAGAAGGATACCAAGCATGAACAACGATGAAGCCTTGCAAGCCCTCGCCCATCTGGTCGATACGCCTTACGAGCCTGGGGTTAAAGCCACCATCAGCGCACTCACCGGCCGCACTCGTGTGGTAGGCCCCAATGAGATGTCCACCCTCGAATACGATATCAACCGGGTGCACATCAGGACCGATGCCAACGGCCTGATTAAGGGGTTCAGCTTCGGCTGACCGAGCGAAGGCCATAAAAAAACCCGCATCCTTTCGGATGCGGGTTTTTTTTCAGGTCGCCGATCAATTACTTGATCTTGGCTTCCTTGTACACCACGTGCTTACGAACAACCGGATCATATTTCTTGATCTCGATTTTGTCCGGGGTGGTGCGCTTGTTCTTGTCGGTGGTGTAGAAGTGGCCGGTACCGGCACTCGAAACCAGACGGATCAATTCACGCATGATGTTCTCCCTTAAACCTTGGCGCCAGCTTTACGGATGTCAACCAGAACGGCGTCGATGCCGCGCTTGTCGATGATACGCATGCCCTTGGCGGAAACACGCAGACGCACGAAACGCTTCTCGGACTCAACCCAGAAACGGTGGTGCTGCAGGTTCGGCAGGAAACGACGACGGGTTTTGTTGTTTGCGTGGGAAATGTTGTTCCCGGTTACTGGACCCTTACCAGTAACTTGACAGACTCTCGACATGACTCAGCCCTCTAAAACCACATGCCCAACCCGGCATGGGTTGGCCGCTTAATCTCTCAGTCTTTGGCGCCAGGCGCCGTGATTCTGGAGGTCTTATCGACCGGATCCGCTGATGCGACAGGCCGAGCCCCTAGAAAAGAGCGCTGCTTTATACCAGAAAGACTCGGCTGCAACAACATATGATGAATATTGACACGACGCCGAGTGCGCCGGGGCAGCATAGCGGCAGGCCCCGTCAGGCGTCGACCACTCGTCGCCGAATTTGTAAAAAAGGGTGTGGTCATTTGCAGGCGGGCGCACTAGGGTAGGACGTTTCCAGACTGCACTGGCAGATGGGCCACTGACAGCCAAGGAGTCACGATGCGTGCCGCCGCCCTTTCCCTCTTGTTCACCTCACTGTTTACCGCAGGCGTCACCCAGGCAGCCGCGCTGAGTGTTTGCAGCGAAGCCAGCCCCGAAGGTTTCGACGTGGTCCAGTACAACTCGCTGACCACCACCAACGCCTCGGCCGACGTGCTGATGAACCGCCTGGTGGAGTTCGATGCGGCCCAGGGCAAGGTAGTGCCCAGCCTGGCGGCGAGCTGGACGGTGTCGGCCGACGGCCTGATCTACGATTTCAAGCTGCGCGATGACGTGAAGTTTCACACCACTGCCTACTTCAAACCGTCCCGCGCGCTGAACGCCGACGATGTGCTGTTCAGCTTCCAGCGCATGCTCTACCCGGCCCACGCCTGGCACAAGACCGCCCCGGGCGGTTACCCGCACGCACAATCGCTGCAACTGGGCAACCTGATCAAGTCGATCGACGCCCCTGAACCGCAGACCGTGCGCTTCACCCTGGCCCACCCGGATGCCACGTTCCTGGCCACCCTGAGCATGGGCTTTGCCTCGATCTATTCTGCCGAATATGCCGACAAGCTGCTCAAGGCAGGTACCCCGGAAAAGCTCAACAGCCAGCCGATCGGCACCGGGCCGTTCGTCTTCCAGCGCTTCCAGAAGGACGCCGTGGTGCGCTACCGCGCCAACCCCGACTACTTCGCTGGCAAGCCTGGCGTCGACCCGCTGATCTTCGCCATCACCACCGATGCCAACGTGCGCCTGCAGAAGCTCAAGCGCAACGAATGCCAGGTCGCCCTGTCGCCCAAACCGCTGGATATCGCTGAAGCCAGCAAGGATGGCAGCCTCCAGGTCGCCAGCACGCCGGCGTTCATGACCGCCTTCGTCGCCATCAACAGCGCACACCCGCCGCTGGACAAGCCAGAGGTGCGCCAGGCCATCAACCTGGCCTTCGACAAGCAGGCCTACCTCAAGGCCGTGTTCGAAGGCACCGCGACGGCCGCCAACGGCCCCTACCCGCCCAACACCTGGAGCTACGCCAAGGACCTGCCTGGCTACCCCATGGACCTGAAAAAGGCCAAGGCCCTGCTGACCAAAGCAGGCCTGCCAGAGGGCTTCAGCACCACGATCTGGACCCGCCCGTCGGGCAGCCTGCTCAACCCCAACCCCAGCCTTGGGGCGCAGATGCTGCAAGCCGACCTGGGCAAGATCGGCATCAAGGCCGAGATCCGGGTGATCGAATGGGGCGAGCTGATCCGCCGCGCCAAGGCCGGCGAGCATGATTTGCTGTTCATGGGCTGGGCGGGTGACAACGGTGACCCGGATAACTTCCTCAGCCCGCAGTTTTCCTGTGCTGCAGTGAAATCAGGGACCAACTTCGCGCGGTTCTGCGACAGCCGCCTTGACCAGTTGATCAATGCTGGCCGCACCACCAACGACCAGAGCGTGCGCAGCCGCTTGTACCAGCAGGCGCAGACGTTGATCCAGCAGCAGGCACTGTGGGTGCCGCTGGCGCACCCCACGGCGGCCACCTTGCTGCGCCAGGGGGTCGAGGGGTACCAGGTGAGCCCGTTCGGGCGGTTGGATTTCAGCAAGGTTTCGGTGACCCGCTGAGGGTGCAACTGCCTGTGCCGACCTCTTCGCGGGTCAAGCCCGCTCCCACCGGGATGTCACTGCCCTTGAGAACAGTGAAGTACCTGTGGGAGCGGGCTTGACCCGCGAAGAGGCCGGCACATGCACCGCAGCACCTAGGCAACGATCCACCCCTGTTCCACCATCGACAACGGCTCGCCGTCACCCACGATGACGTGGTCCAGCACTCGCACATCGATCAGCCCTAGCGCTCGCTTGAGCGCTAGCGTCATGTGCACATCATCCTGGCTTGGCTCGCTGTTGCCCGACGGATGGTTGTGGCACAAGATCAATGCCGCCGCGTTGTGCAGCAACGCCCGGCGCACCACTTCCCGCGGATAGATACTGGCCCGGTCGATCGTGCCCCTGAACAGGATTTCGAACGCCAGCGGCCGATGTTTGGTATCCAGAAACAAACACCCAAACACCTCACTGGCCTCATGCCGCAGCATGGCCTTGAGGTAACGCCGCACCGCCACCGGGCTTTCCAGCGCAGGCGTGCGCTCGATACCCTCATCCAGGTAACGCCGGCCAATCTCCAGCAAGGCCTGCAACTGGGCGTACTTCACGGGGCCGAGGCCAGGCTCGCGCAAAACGGCTTGGCGATCGGCATCGAGCAACTGCCTCAGGCCACCAAAGCGCACCAGCAACCCTCGCGCCAGGTCCATCACATTACGCCCAGCAACCCCCGAACCCAGCAGCACAGCCACCAGCTCGGCATCCGACAACACCGCTACGCCACGCGACAGCAGCTTCTCCCTCGGCCGCTCTTCAGCCGGCCATTCCCTGATACTCATCCCTGCTCCTTGGTCCTGCTGCGGCACGTTTGGGCCCTGTGTTAATCTAGTTCGCCTCGTACATGCGACGTTCTGCCGCAGGCAGTTCTTGTCGCCGCCCGCTTTCACTGGAAAAAGGCAAAAGCCTATGCAGCGGCTGTATCACAAGCGCATCGTTCTCGGCGTCGGTGGCGGCATTGCCGCCTACAAAAGCGCCGAGCTGATCCGCCGACTCCTGGAGCACGGCGCGCAGGTGCGCGTCGTCATGACCCGTGGCGGTGCAGAGTTCATCACCCCGCTGACCCTGCAGGCGTTGTCCGGCCACCCGGTGCACATGGACCTGCTCGACCCCGCCGCCGAAGCGGCCATGGGCCATATCGAGCTGGCCAAGTGGGCCGACCTGGTGCTCATCGCCCCCGCCACTGCCGACCTGATGGCGCGCATGGCCCAAGGCATGGCAGACGACCTGCTGACCACCCTGATACTGGCCACCGACGCCACCGTTGCCGTGGCCCCGGCCATGAACCAGGCCATGTGGCGCGACCCGGCCACCCAGACCAATCTCGACCTGCTCAAAAGCCGCGGCATCCAGGTATTCGGCCCGGCTTCCGGCAGCCAGGCCTGTGGCGACGTAGGCCTTGGCCGCATGCTGGAAGCCACCGACCTGGCCTGGTGCGCCGCCGAAAGCTTCAAGCGCCAGACGCTGACCGGCAAACACGTGCTGATCACCGCCGGCCCGACCCAGGAAAACATCGACCCGGTGCGCTACATCACCAATCATAGCTCCGGGAAGATGGGCTTCGCCCTGGCCGAAGCGGCCGCCGAGGCCGGTGCTCGGGTGACCCTCGTCACCGGCCCGGTGCACCTGCCCACGCCCGACCGGGTCAACCGGATCGACGTGGTCAGCGCGCGCGACATGCTTGCGGCCTGTGAAGCGGCCATGCCCTGCGACCTGTTCATTGCCTCGGCGGCCGTCGCGGACTACCGGCCAGAGGTCGTTGCTGCGCAAAAACTCAAGAAAGATCCTACGACCGGCGACGGCATGCTGCTGCAGATGGTGCGCAATCCCGATATCCTTGCAACCATTGCTGGCCGTAGCGACCGCCCGTTCAGTGTCGGCTTCGCCGCCGAGACCGAACACCTGCTCGATTACGCCACGCGCAAGCTCAAGGACAAGAACCTCGACCTGATCGTCGCCAATGATGTGGCCAACCCCAGCATCGGCTTCAACAGCGAAGAAAACGCCTTGACCGTGATCGATCGCCAGCAGCACCAGACCCTCTTTGCGCAGACCAGCAAGGGCAAGATCGCCCGGCAACTGGTCGCCTTCATCGCCGAACGGCTCAACCAGGTTCAATAAGTTACATGCACGCTCTTCAAGCCAAGATCCTCGACCCACGCCTGGGCACCGAATTCCCCCTGCCGCAGTACGCCACCCCGGGTTCCGCCGGGCTGGACCTGCGCGCCCTGCTCAAGGAGGACACTGTCCTCGAGCCAGGCCAGACCCTGCTGATCCCCACCGGCCTGTCGATCTACATCGGCGACCCGGGCCTGGCGGCCATGATCCTGCCGCGCTCGGGCCTGGGCCATAAGCACGGCATCGTGCTGGGCAACCTGGTCGGCCTGATCGACTCGGACTACCAGGGCGAGCTGATGGTGTCGTGCTGGAACCGCGGCAACACCCCATTCACCATCGCCATTGGCGAGCGCATCGCCCAATTGGTGCTGGTGCCGGTGGTGCAGGCGCATTTCGACATCGTCGAGGCCTTCGACGAAAGCCAGCGTGGCACTGGCGGCTTCGGCCACTCCGGCAGCCACTGAGCCGACAGCTGACCGTTCAGGCCAAGGATGGCGAACTCTCTGGCGAAACCACCGTCCAAGCGTTCAGTTTGCGCCTGCCCAGACAGCCTTTGACTAATGGAGCTTCCAGAGATGAACGAAATGGCCCAGCTGGTCCCCGCACTGCCGGACAGCATTTTCCGCGCTTATGACATTCGCGGCGTGGTCGGCAAAACCCTCCACGCCGAAACCGCCTACTGGATCGGCCGCGCCATCGGCGCCCAGACCCTCGCCCAGGGCGAGCCACAGATCGCTGTCGGCCGCGATGGCCGCCTGTCTGGCCCAATGCTGGTCGAGCAGTTGATCAAAGGCCTGGCCGACGCCGGTTGCCAGGTCAGCGACGTCGGCCTGGTGCCGACCCCGGCGCTGTATTACGCCGCCAACGTGCTGGCCGGCAAATCGGGTGTGATGCTGACTGGCAGCCACAACCCATCGGACTACAACGGCTTCAAGATCGTCATCGCCGGTGACACCCTGGCCAACGAACAGATCCAAGCCCTGCTGACCCGCCTGAAAACCAACGACCTGACCCGTGCCGAAGGCAGCGTGCAGAAGGTCGAGATTCTCGAGCGCTACTACCAGCAGATCATCGCCGACGTGAAGCTTTCGAAAAAGCTCAAGGTGGTGGTGGACTGCGGCAACGGCGCGGCCGGCGTTATCGCCCCGCAACTGATCGAAGCACTCGGCTGCGAAGTCGTCCCGCTGTTCTGCGAGGTCGACGGCAACTTCCCCAACCACCACCCAGACCCTGGCAAACCAGAAAACCTCGAAGACCTGATCGCCAAGGTCAAGCAGACCGGTGCCGACATCGGCCTGGCCTTCGACGGCGACGGCGACCGCGTGGGCGTGGTGAGCAACACCGGCACCATCGTCTACCCCGACCGCCTGCTGATGCTGTTTGCCCAGGACGTGCTGTCGCGCAACCCGGGCGCCGAGATCATCTTCGACGTCAAATGCACCCGTCGCCTGACCCCGCTGATCGAACAGCATGGCGGCCGCGCGCTGATGTGGAAGACCGGCCATTCGCTGATCAAGAAGAAGATGAAAGAGACTGGCTCGTTGCTGGCTGGCGAGATGAGCGGGCACATTTTCATCAAGGAGCGCTGGTACGGTTTCGACGACGGCATCTACAGTGCCGCGCGCCTGCTGGAGATCCTCAGCAAGGCCGACCAGGACGCCGAAAGCCTGTTCGCGGCGTTCCCGAACGATATTTCCACGCCGGAAATCAATATTGATGTGACCGACGAGGGTAAATTCAGCATCATTGATGCACTGCAACGCGACGCCGACTGGGGCGCGGCCAACCTGACCACCATCGACGGTGTGCGGGTCGACTACGACCACGGCTGGGGCCTGGTACGCGCCTCCAACACCACACCGGTGCTGGTGCTGCGTTTCGAGGCCGACAGCGACGCCGAATTGCAACGTATCAAGGATGTTTTCCGCGCCCAGTTGCTGCGGGTTGCCCCTGAGCTGCAACTGCCGTTCTGACCGACTATCTGTTCCTTACAGGAGCCCTGCATGACCCTCGATCGCGATGCCGCTTCCCATGTAGCCGAAGTTTTGTCCGAAGCACTGCCTTACATCCGCCGCTTTGTCGGCAAGACCCTGGTGATCAAGTACGGCGGCAACGCGATGGAGAGCGAGGAGCTCAAGACCGGCTTCGCCCGTGACATCGTGCTGATGAAGGCTGTGGGCATCAACCCGGTGGTGGTCCACGGTGGTGGCCCGCAGATCGGCGACCTGCTCAAGCGCCTGTCGATCGAAAGCCACTTCATCGACGGCATGCGCGTCACCGACTCGGCGACCATGGACGTGGTGGAGATGGTGCTGGGTGGCCAGGTCAACAAGGATATCGTCAACCTGATCAACCGCCACGGCGGCAGCGCCATCGGCCTGACCGGCAAGGACGCGGAACTGATCCGCGCCAAGAAGCTGACCGTAAGCCGCCAGACGCCAGAGATGACCACCCCGGAAATCATCGACATCGGCCATGTCGGCGAAGTCGTGAGCGTGAACACCGACCTGCTGAACATGCTCGTCAAGGGCGACTTCATCCCGGTGATCGCGCCGATCGGCGTCGGTGCCAATGGTGAGTCGTACAACATCAACGCCGACCTGGTGGCAGGCAAGGTGGCCGAGGCGCTGAAAGCCGAGAAGCTGATGCTGCTGACCAACATCGCCGGCCTGATGGACAAGCAGGGCCAGGTCCTGACCGGCCTGACCACCGAGCAGGTCAACGAACTGATCGCCGACGGCACCATCTACGGCGGCATGCTGCCGAAGATCAAGTGCGCACTGGATGCGGTGCAAGGTGGCGTGAACAGCTCGCACATCATCGACGGCCGCGTGCCCAATGCGGTGCTGCTGGAGATCTTCACCGACAGCGGTGTGGGCACGTTGATCACCAATCGCAAGCCACGCTGACTCATCAAGCGGCCAGTTCAGGCAGGCACCCAAAAGGCGACCCGCAAAGGTCGCCTTTTTTTGTGCGCTCAGGTGCCTAGAAGCTGTAGCGGGCAGTCAGTTTCACATTGCGCGGGTCGCCGTAGATGTCGTACGGGCTGTAGGCGCCATTGGCCACACTGCTGTAGTAGGTACGGTCGAACAGATTGTTGAGGTTGACCTGTAGGTCCAGTTGCTCGCTGGCCTGGTAGCCTGCCACCAGGCCGACCACGGTGTACGAGCCCTGCTGGTTTTGCCAGGCAGTGGCGCCGGCACCACCCGAGGTGCGGATGCGGCTCTGCTGGTAGATGTCACCGCCCACACGCCAGCGCTGCAACTCACCCGGCAGGGTGTAGATCGTCGACAGCTTGAACAGCTGGCGCGGTTTGGTGCGGTCGAAGTCCTCGCCCTCCCGGGCTTTGTTGGCGTCGCTGACGTATTTCGTCTGGGTGTAGGTGTAGCCGGCGGCCAGCTGCCAGTTGTCCGTCAGGGCGCCCTGGATTTCAAGGTCGATGCCCTTGCTGCGGACCAGCCCGGCAGCCTCGTAGCAGGCGCTGGCGGGGCCCGCCCCGCAACCTTTGGCGTCAGGCAGCTCCTGGGCACGGTTTTTCTGGTCGATCTGAAACACCGCTATGCTGGCGTTCAGCGCACCACCAAAGTACTCGCCCTTGATACCCACTTCGTAGTTCTCACCCATTACCGGGTCAAGCACTTTGCTGTCCAGGCCTTTGCTGGTCTGCGGCTTGAAGATATCGGTGTAGCTTGCGTAGACCGAGTGGTGGGTGTCCAGGTCGTAGACCAGGCCGGCATAGCGGGTCAGGTTGCGCGTGATCTTGTAGTTGTTCTCACTGCTTTTGCTGTCGTCGAACGCGTACCAGTCGACGCGGCCGCCGAGAATCAACGACAGCGGCTCGCTCAAGCGCAACCGGGTGCTGGCATAGACGCTGTCCTGGGTGGTGGTTTCGGGAAGGCCGTTAGGGCCAGTGACGTAATCGGGCTTGGCATGCCCACGAGGGTTCCACTCGAAGGGATTGATGCCAGCGTCGATGTAGGCGCTCCAGGCCTTGCCAGAGCGGTAATCCAGCTGGCGCTTGCTGACGCCCAGGGTCACGTCATGCTGTTGACCGAGCAACTGGAAGGGGCCGCTGAGCGCCAGGTCATAGCCGGTTTCCTTCTGTTCCATGGCCTCTGTCCACAGGTAATGGCGATCGTATTCCCAGACCGAAGAGGCCAGTACATCGGTGTCGGTCTTCGACTGCATGGCTGCCAGGCGCAGCGACCAGTCGTTGGCGAAGCCGTGCTCCAGGGTGGCGAAATAGCCGGTGGTGCGATCGTCCGAATACTCCCAGTCATGGCCGAGGAAGGTGTCGCGCGGCAGCCCCAGATGGCCACCGCCACGGGCCATGGGCAACCCGCCCCAGATATAGTTGGTGTGGTTCTTCTGCCGGTAGGCACCGAGCGTCAGGGTGGTGCTTTCGCTCAGGTCGGCGTCGACCACGCCGTAGAACAGCTCATGGTCACTCTCCACCGCGTCACGGAAGCTCTTGGCGTCCTGCCGCGAGACCACGGTACGTGCGCGCAGGGTGCCGCTTTCATTGAGCGGACCGCCGACGTCCAGCGTGCCGGTGTAATCGTCCCAGCTACCGGCACTGCCGGTGAGCGTGGCCTGAAATTGGTGAGTCGGGCGCTTGCGCACCAGGTTGATGGCGCCACCGGGGTTGCCGGCGCCCTGGGCCAGCCCGGTGGCACCGCGCACGATCTCCACCCGGTCATACATGGCCAGGTTGGCTTCCCCGCTGGGCAGGTAGGTCAGGAAGCTGGTGGGAAAACCGTCGTACATGATGCTGTCGACGTTGAAACCGCGGGCGCTGAACGAGGGCCGCCCTGCACCGCCGGAGTTACTGAGAAAAATGCCCGGCGCACTTTTGACCACATCGCTGATGCTGTTCATGGCCTTGTCGTCCATACGCTTGCGCGTGACCACACTGACCGACTGCGGCGTTTCGCGCAGGCTCAAGGGCAGTTTGGTGGCCGTCTGCATGGCCCCGGTGGTATAGGAGCCGCTGTGCTCGGTAGTCGCCGCCAGGCCTTGGCCGGTAATGTTGGTCGCGCTCAGCTCCAGGCCTGTGCCAGCCGTTGCCTGCGGCGTCAGCAGGTAAAGGCCATTACCTTGCGGCGAGGCTTGCAGACCGGTGCCTTGCAGCAATTGCTGCAGGCCGCCCTGCACGCTGGTGGCGGCATTCAGGCCAGGGCTGCGCAACCCCTCCACCAGGCCCGGCTCGATGGGCAGGGTGATGCCTGCCTGGCTGGCGAAGTCAGAGAGGGCACTGCTGAGGTTACCGGCCGGCACCTGATAGGCACGGTTCTGCCGCGCGCCTTGCTCGGCGGCCTGCAGCGATGCCGCAGCCAGGCCGCCGCCCGCGATGATCAGACCCAGTGCGGCAGCGTGTACTGCCCGCGCCAGTGGTTGAATGCCCTGCGTCGTCGCCATGTGTTCGCCCCTGCCCTGTAAAAGTGATGTGTTTATGGGAGGGACACGCAGCTTGAGGAAAACACGACACGCATTCTGTTCACACGTTCGCACGCGCGGTGAGGGTGACCCAGTAGGGCGTGCGGTAGAGCACGTTCACCGGCAGGGTCTGGCTCAGGGCGCGAAGAACCTGATCGGTGTCGCGCAACTGGAAGGCGCCGGAAATCAGCAGCCCGGCCACTGCCGGATCGCAGCGCAGCAGGCCAGGTCGATAGCGGCCGAGCTCGTTGATGAAGTCATCGAGGCGCATCTTTTCTGCGCGCAGCACCTGGCTCAACCAATCGAGACGATCTTGCGCCAGCGCCATGGGCGGCTGCGCAGCCCGGCTGTTGACGTGCGTCTGCAAGCCGGCCGCCAGGAGCATCAGGCCCTCATCGCCCGGTGACCGCCGCGGGCGCACCCGGGCAGCGCCCTCCAGGGCGGCAAGGTAAGTGCTGTGCGGGTACTGACGCAGCACAAAGCGGCTGCCGAGCAGGGCAATTTCCGCTTCGGCGGTATCGACGATGAACGGCCGCCCGGCATGCTCATGGGGTACTTCGACGAGCATCTCGCCGGCGATGAGGCGCACGCGTCGAACATGCTCGTCATAGGCGATATCCACGGCGCTGCCGGTGTTCAGGCGAATCTGCCCGCCATCGGGCAACTGCAGGGAGCGTTGCTCCCCCGTGGCCGTGCGCTCGTCCGCCTGCCACTCGCGCCACGGCAGCCCGCGGTATGTCGCGAGGCCTACGGGGGCGGCGGCGATCAGCAACGCCAGGGTCTTGAGCACCTGCCGCCGCTCCAGGCTGCGTGGGCGCTCCAGCGCCACCCGCCCGGCACTGCCGGCAAGCTGCTGGGCTCGACCGCCAAACCTTTCGGCCAGTTGCCAGGCCCGTTCGTGATCCACGTGCCGCGCCCGCCACTCGGCGCCGGCGGCATGCTCGGCGGCGCCGGCGCTGCTGTTCTGCAAGCGTACAAACCATTGGGCCGCTTCACGGGCGATGCGGCGGTCGATGGGCGTATCACTCATGCTGCGCGCCCTGGCTGGCGAGCACGATGCACTCTTCAAAGGCCCGCGCAAGGTGGCGCTGCACCGAGCGCACGCTGAGATTGAGGCGGTTGGCGATCTCTTCCTGGGTATAACCCTCCAGCTGCGCCATCAGGAACGCCTGGCGGGCTTTGGCGGGCAACAGGGCAAGGACCTGGTCGATTTCGTCGAGGGCTTCGAGCACCAGCGCTTGTTGTTCCAGCGACGGAGCGAGGTCTTCTGGCGTTTGCGCCAGCGCGGCCAGGTAGGCCTGCTCCAGCGAGCGGCGACGGTAGAAGTTGAGGGCCAGGCGATTGGCGATGGTGGCCAGATAGGCGCGCGGTGTCGTGCAGTTCAGCGGCTCGCCCGGCGCTCTGCAGAGCAGCCGCACGAACGTGTCCTGGGCCAGATCCGCCGCATCGGCGGCGCTGCCCAAGCGCTTGCGCAGCCAGCCCTGCAGCCAGCCGTGGTGGTGACTGTAGAGCTGGTCGATGGCCTGATGCCGAGGGTGGTTTGCCGAAGAAGTGTGCTGCACGGGAGGCTACAGATGTGAATGAGAATTCGTCTCATCATATCAGCATAAACTTGGCCCCGTACACGTGCAGGGTCAGCCTTCGGTATAGCAACGTCAGGCGGCCTTACTGCCGCCTGAACACGGCGCTTTTTCAGATGCCGTACTGCGCCCGATAGGCCTCGACTGCCGGCAGGTGCTGCTTGAGCTGCGGGTCGTCCGCCAGGAACTCCAGCACCTGGGTCAGCGAAACGATGCTGACCACCGGGATACCGAAGTCACGCTCCACTTCCTGGATTGCCGAAAGCTCGCCATTGCCGCGTTCTTCGCGGTTCAGGGCGATCAGTACGCCAGCGGCCTTGGCCTGCTGGGCATTGATGATCTGCATGACCTCGCGGATGGCGGTGCCGGCGGTGATCACGTCGTCGATGATCAGTACCTCACCGGCCAAGGGTGCGCCTACCAGACTGCCGCCTTCGCCGTGATCCTTGGCTTCTTTACGGTTGAAGCACCACGGCACATCGAGCTGATGCTGGTCGGCAAGGGCCACGGCGGTAGTCGCCGCCAGGGGGATACCCTTGTAAGCCGGGCCGAACAGCACATCGAAGGGGATCTTGCTGTCGACGATGGCTGCGGCGTAGCAACGCCCCAACTGCGCCAATGCAGAACCTGTGTTGAACAGGCCGGCATTGAAGAAGTACGGGCTGGTACGCCCCGATTTCAGGGTGAATTCACCGAAGCGCAGAACGCCGCGGTCGATGGCAAAACGAATGAAGTCGCGCTGATACGGCTGCATGGAAAGTCCCGGACACCACGGATTTAGCTAAATGAGTTGAGCTCGGGTATCATACACGCACGAGATTTTTGGGGCCATTTATGCGGATCATCAGTGTGAACGTAAATGGCATTCAGGCTGCGGCCGAGCGTGGATTGCTCAGCTGGCTACAAGCCCAGAATGCCGACGTCATCTGCCTTCAGGATACCCGCGCCTCGGCCTTTGAACTCGACGACCCAGCTTTCCAGCTCGATGGCTATTTCCTTTATGCCTGCGACGCGGAGGTGCCCGCCCAAGGTGGCGTGGCCCTTTACTCGCGCATGCAGCCCAAGGCAGTCATCACCGGCCTGGGCTTCGAGACAGCCGACCGTTACGGGCGTTACCTGCAAGCAGATTTCGACAAAGTCAGTATTGCCAGCCTGCTGCTGCCTTCGGGCATGAACGGCGACGAAGACTTGAACCAGAAGTTCAAGTTGATGGACGACTTCGCCAAGTACCTGGATAAACAGCGGCGCAAGCGGCGCGAGTACATCTATTGCGGCTCGTTCTACGTGGCGCAGCAGAAGCTCGACATCAAGAACTGGCGCGACAGCCAGCAAACGCCTGGCTTCCTGGCGCCGGAGCGTGCCTGGATGGACGCGATCACCGGCGAGATGGGCTACGTGGATGCCCTGCGTGAAGTCAGCCGTGAAGGCGACCAGTACAGCTGGTGGCCGGACAACGAACAGGCCGAGATGCTCAACCTGGGCTACCGGTTCGACTACCAGATCCTCACCCCGGGCCTGCGCCGCTTCGTGCGTAACGCCCGCCTGCCGCGTCAGCCGCGCTTCTCGCAGCATGCGCCGCTGATCGTGGACTATGACTGGACGTTGACCATCTGAGTTGTATTCAGATACGAAAAAGCCGACATCAATGTCGGCTTTTTCGTATCTACAGAAACAGTCAGTCGGCCAAGGCAGCCTGCTGCAGTTCGAAGATCTCGTTCATGCCCTTCTGCGCCACGGCGAGCATGGCATTCAAGTCTTCAGGCTGGAACGGCGCGCCTTCTGCGGTGCCCTGTACTTCGATGAAACCACCGGCGCTGGTCATGACCACGTTCAGGTCGGTCTCGGCGGCGGAGTCTTCCAGGTAATCCAGGTCGAGCACTGCAGCGCCCTGGTACATGCCCACGGAAACCGCAGCGATCATGTGCTTGAGCGGGTTGCCGGCCTTGAGGCCGCCACGCTTCTTGATCACCGCCAGGGCGTCGCACAGGGCGACCATGGCACCGGTGATCGACGCGGTGCGGGTGCCACCGTCGGCCTGGATCACGTCGCAGTCGATGTACAGGGTAATGTCACCCAGCTTGCTCATGTCCAGTGCGGCGCGCAGCGAGCGGCCGATCAGGCGCTGGATTTCCAGGGTGCGGCCACCCTGCTTGCCACGGCTGGCTTCGCGCTGGTTACGCTCGCCGGTGGAGCGCGGCAGCATGCCGTATTCGGCTGTCAGCCAGCCTTGGCCCTGGCCTTTGAGGAAGCGGGGAACACCATTCTCCACGCTGACCGTGCAGATGACCTTGGTGTCACCGAACTCGACCAGTACCGACCCTTCGGCGTGCTTGGTGTAGTTGCGGGTGATGCGGATCGAGCGGAGCTGATCGGCGGCGCGACCACTTGGACGTTTCATCTGGGATACCTGTACTGGGACTTGAATCTGCCGAGCATTATAGAGCTCACGGCCCCGGGAGGACATGCCTATTGTCGCTGCCCTGACGGCCTGTCGCCTTTTCCCATTGTTCATTTCCAGCTCTGTAACATGGCTGGATTGGGCGCCGAGCCCCCACTGCGCTACAATCCTGCGCCTTGCAGCCGAGAGGCTCCCCCCGTTCATTCATCTACGCGAGGTACTCCCCATGGTGCACAGCATGACCGCTTTTGCTCGTGTCGAGCGCGCCGGCAGCCAAGGCACCCTGGTCTGGGAACTGCGCTCGGTCAACCACCGCTACCTGGAACCGCACCTGCGCCTGGCCGAGGCCCTGCGCGACCTCGAAGGCGCAGTCCGTGAAGGCCTGCGCCAAGGGCTGTCGCGTGGCAAGGTGGAATGCACCTTGCGCCTCAACGAAGACAGCACCGGCAAGCCGCTCAAGGTCGACCGCGAGCGCGCGGCGCAACTGGTCGCCGCCGCCGAAGAGGTCGCAGGCCTGATCAAGCAACCGGCACCGCTGAACCCGCTGGAAGTGCTGTCGTGGCCGGGTGTACTGGTCGCTGACGCCAGCGACCCCCAGGCCCTGAACGCCGAAGCCATGGCGCTGTTCGACGAAGCGCTGGCCGAGCTCAAGGCCGGGCGCCTGCGTGAAGGCCAGGAGCTGGCCCGGCTGATCAACGAGCGCCTGGACAACATGGCCAGCGAGGTCACCACCCTGCGCGCCCTGGTGCCGCAGATGCTGGCCGCCCAGCGGCAGAAGATCCTCGACCGCTTCGGCGACATGCAGGCCGAACTCGACCCGCAGCGCCTGGAGCAAGAGATGGTGCTGCTGGCGCAGAAGAGCGACGTCGCCGAAGAGCTCGACCGCCTCAGCACCCACGTCACCGAAGTGCGTCGCGTGCTCAAGTCGGGCGGTGCAGCTGGCCGGCGCCTGGACTTCCTGATGCAGGAACTCAACCGCGAGGCCAATACCCTAGGCTCCAAGGCTTTCGACCCGCGCAGCACGCAAGCGGCGGTCAACCTCAAGGTATTGATCGAACAGATGCGTGAACAAGTACAGAACATCGAGTAAGGCCACCCCGACCATGAATCACAGCAGCGGCACCCTCTACATCGTTTCGGCACCCTCGGGTGCCGGCAAGACCAGCCTGGTCACTGCCCTGACCCAGGACGACCCGCAAATCCGCGTCTCGGTTTCGCACACCACCCGCGCCATGCGCCCGGGCGAGCAGCACGGGGTGAACTACCACTTCGTCGTGCACGAAACATTCAAGGCGCTGATCGAGCAAGGCGACTTCCTCGAGCATGCCGAGGTGTTCGGCAACTTCTACGGCACCTCGCGCAGCGCGCTGCAGCACACCCTCGACCAGGGTTACGACCTGATCCTGGAGATCGACTGGCAGGGTGCTCAGCAGGTGCGCAAACTGATGCCCGAGGCACTGTCGGTGTTCATCCTGCCGCCGAGCCAGGAAGCCCTGCGTCAGCGGCTGGATGGCCGTGGCCAGGACAGCGAGGCGATCATCGCCGGGCGCATGAAGGAAGCGGTCAGCGAGATGGAGCATTACGACGAGTACGATTACCTGATCATCAATGATGACTTCGGCGTCGCGCTGGCGGAGTTGAAGGCGGTGTTCGTTGCCAACCGGTTGCTGCTCAAGAAGCAGCAACAGCGCAACGGCGCATTGCTGAAGCAGTTGGTCGGTTAGAAAACGAATGGGGCCGCTTAGCGGCCCCATTTGCTTAGTCCTGCAGTGGCAGCGTCGCCTGCTGACGCAAGGTAGCCCCCAGGAAGTACGCCGGCGCCCGCAGGCGCGACAGCATCATCAGCCCGATGCCGAGCACCGAAATGATCGCGGCAATCACGAACACCAGCCCCAACCCGCCCACATGCGAGCCGCTGCCGAAGTCTGGTGAGGCGCTGTCGATAGCGGTACGCGCGAAGATCACCGACAAGATCACCCCACCTACCAGCGGGCACAGGCCACGCATGATGAAATGGCGCAGGCTGTCGAACAGGCTGCCGCGGAAATACCAGACGCAGGCAAACGCGGTCAGCGAATAGTAGAAGCAGATCATCATGCCCAGGGCAGTGATGGTATCCGCCAGCACGTTCTCGCTCAGGGTACGCATGGTCACGTAGAACAGGCCAGCGGCAAGGCCTGCGCAGATGGTGGCGTAGCGCGGCGTTTGCGAGCGCGGGCAGACACTGGCGAACTTCTGCGGTACCGCACCGTAGTAACCCATGGCCAACAGGGTGCGCGCCGGCGCCACGAAGGTCGACTGCAGCGACGCTGCGGTGCTGGCCAGCACGGCGATGGACATCAGGATCGCCAGCGGCCCCATGACCGGGCCGGCCAGGTGGGCAAAGACGTTCTCCTGGATGCGCGGGTTGTTCAGGCCCAGGCCCGTTTCGCTGATACCGGCAAACTGCAGTGTGGCGATGGCGGTGAACAGGTACAGGCCGAGGATCAACATCACCGTCCAGGTGGCGGCCTTGCCCGGCACCTCTTCGCTGCCCACCGACTCTTCGCTGACGGTCAGGCACGTGTCCCAGCCCCAGAAGATGAAGATCGACAACGACAGCCCTGCGGCAAACGCCGAGAACGACTCGACGCCGAACGGGTTGAACCAGGCGAAATCGAACGCCAGCGGTGGCGGCGCGGTGGTGCCCCCGAAGGCAGCGAAGGCAAAGCCGATCAGCACCAGCAACTGCAGGGCCACCAGGCCATACTGCACCGTCATGGTGGTGGCTATGCCGCGACAACAGATCCACACCGCCAGGGCAATGAACACGCAGCAAGTGGCGATATTGATCAGCAGGTTGTCTGCCAAGGCAGCCAGGCCATGGTTGCCCGTGATCTGACCGAGGAACAGATAGAAGAAATCGACCGCCACGCCCGCCAGGTTCGACAGCACGATGGTGGTGGCGACCACCAGCCCCCAGCCACCGATCCAGCCGATCATCGGGCCGAAGGCACGCGCCGACCAGGTGAACGAAGTGCCGCTGTCCGGCTCTGCCGAGTTCAACTCGCGATAGCCGAGGGCGACCAGCAGCATCGGCAGGAAGCCGACGATGAATACCGCTGGCAGGTGGGCACCCACCTCTCGCACGGTAGGGCCAAGCGCGCCGGTCAGGGTATAGACCGGGGCGATGGTGGAAATGCCCAGCACCACGCTGGCCAGCAAGCCCAGGCGACCTTTGGCCAAGCCCTTGCTGCGCTGGGTGTTGCCCGCGTCGGCCGCCACATCGGGTGGGCGGCCGGCTTCTGTGTAATCGCTCATGAGTATTTGCCGTAAATTTTGGAATTGTTTTCACAGGCCTTGCGCGCAAGGCCCGCTTTCACTCATTGAAAGCTTGCAGCGGGGGTGAGTCATCCGAGACTTTCGGCTGACGTCAGCATGCCTTGTGGCGCACACCCTCCCGTGCAGCATGGGCAATACAGGCCTCGCGAAACGCCTGGAAAAGGCGCAGGGAGACCGGGTTTTCGGCGAAACGCCATTCAGGGTGCCACTGCACACCAAGCACGAAGCCCGGCGCATCCGGCATCGACACCGCTTCGATCAGGCCATCCGGGGCCCGTGCCTCGACGCGCAGCCCGGGGGCCAGGCGATCGATGCCCTGGCTGTGCAACGAGTTGACCTCGAATTGCGCAGCCAGGCCCAGGCGCTCGAACAACCCGCCAGGCTCGATGCCGACAGGGTGACGAGGGCCGTATTGCACCTCCAGGGGTGCGTCCTCAGGTTCGCGGTGGTCGAGGTAGCCAGGCAGCGCTTGCACACGCTGGTGCAGGGTGCCGCCAAGGGCCACGTTCAATTCCTGGAAACCACGGCAGATGCAAAACACCGGCACACCGGCGGCAATCGCTGCCTGCAGCAGCGGCAAGGTCAGGCGATCGCGCGCGCGATCATGCCGGGTACCCTCCGCGCTGGGGGCGCCATTGTAATGATGCGGCTCGATATTTGAAGGCGAGCCGGTAAAAAGAATGCCGTCGAGCCGGGCCAGCAACCCAGGGGTATCACTGCCCCCGTCGCGAGCCGGCAGAATCACCGGCAGCCCGGCAAAGCCGGCCGCCTCGACATACTTGTCGCCCACCGTGTGCGACGAGTTCTTCCCCACCTGCTGGCGGCAGGCGCTGATACCGATCAAAGGGACCGCATTTGCGCTCATGGGCTTACACCGTGTGCAGGTACCAGTTGTACTCGAGGTCGGAGATCGACACTTCAAACTCTGCCAGCTCGCTTTCCTTGCAGGCGACGAAGATATCGATGTAGTCCGGGCTGATGTATTGGTTGAGCACTTCGCTGTCATCCAGCGCACGCAGGGCATCGCGCAGGTTGTTCGGCAGCGTCTGCTCCAGCTGCTCGTACGAATTGCCCTCGATCGGCTCGCCCGGCTCGACCTTGTTGGTCAGGCCGTGGTGAATGCCGGCGAGAATGGCCGCGAGCATCAGGTACGGGTTGGCGTCGGCACCGGCCACGCGGTGCTCGATGCGCACGTTTTCGCTGCTGTCGGTCGGCACACGAACCGCCACGGTGCGGTTGTCCAGGCCCCAGCTTGGCGCATTGGGGACGTAGAACTGCGCGCCGAAGCGGCGGTAGGAGTTGACGTTCGGGCAGAGGAAGGCCATCGACGCCGGCATCGTCTCCAGCACGCCACCGATGGCGTGGCGCAGCTCGTCGCTTTGCAGCGGGTCGGTGTTGGCGAAGATGTTCTTGCCGGTTTTCTTGTCCAGCAGCGAGATATGCACGTGCAGGCCGTTGCCCGCCTGCCCTGGGTAGGGCTTGGCCATGAAGGTGGTGTCCATTTCATGGTCGTAGGCAACGTTCTTGATCAGGCGCTTGAGCAGGATCGCGTAGTCGCAGGCCTTCAGCGGGTCGGCAACGTGGTGCAGGTTGACCTCGAACTGCGCCGGGGCGCTTTCCTTGACGATGGCGTCGGCAGGCAGGTCCTGCTCCTTGGCCGCTTCGAGCATGTCTTGCAGGCAGTCGGCATATTCGTCGAGGTCGTCGATCAGGTACACCTGGGTCGACTGCGGGCGCTTGCCGGAAATCGGCGAGCGCGGCGGCTGTGGGCGGCCGTTGAGGTTGTCCTGGTCGATCAGGTAGAACTCGAGTTCGAATGCGGCACAGATATCCAGGCCCAGGTCATCGAACTTGCTCACCACCTGGCGCAGCACTTCGCGCGGGTCGGCGAAGAACGGCTGGCCTTCGATTTCGTGCATGGTCATCAGCAACTGCGCGGTGGGGCGTTTCTGCCACGGCTCGTTGCACAGCGAGCCGGGGATGGGGTAACAGATGCGGTCGGCATCGCCGATATCCAGGCCCAGGCCCGTGCTTTCAACGGTCGAGCCGTTGATGTCGAGGGCAAACAGGGACGCCGGCAGGTTGATGCCTTTCTCGTACACCTTGTGCAGGCTGGCCCGCTCGATGCGCTTGCCACGTACCACGCCGTTCATGTCGGAGATCAGCAGATCGACGTACTGAGTGTCTGGATGGGCCTGGAGGAAGTCTTTCATCTCGCTGGAAGAACTGGCGCACGGAGTGACCGACGTCATGGTGTACATCCTTTGATTTGCTGCGGCGATGTGGGGATACGGCTGGCGCCTCACGGGCGACGATGGTTGCAGCTGTTGTTTTTTTCACTTTCCCATCGTGGGGATTGGTGGCCCGACCGGGCGCATTGATTCCCAGGGGCGGTTCCACTATAAAATGGCCTCAACGCAACAGACATTGGCATTTCGGCAAGCAGAGCGTGCACCAATGCAATATCAGATTACCCATGCCGACCTCTCCCTGGTCCTGGCCCTGGAACGTGGCCGCTCCCTGGCAAAGGCTGCCGAACTGCTCAAAGTCGATGTTTCGACGGTGTTCCGTTCGATCCGCCGGCTGGAGTCGGCACTGGGCACGGCACTGTTCGTCAAGAGCCGTAAAGGCTACCTGCCGACCGACACGGCGCAGGCCTTGGCGGAGCAGGCCGAGCGCGCCGAGCAGGCGCTGGAGGCCGCACGCATCGCCATGACCAGTGGCGAGCAGGTAGTCAGCGGTACCGTTCGTCTGACGTGCACCGAGGCAGTGATGCACAGCCTGCTGTTGCCGGCATTGGCCGAATTCATGCCCAACTACCCGGCCTTGTCGCTGGAAATGGGCACTTCCAATACCTTCGCCAACCTCAGCCGGCGCGATGCCGACATTGCCCTGCGCCTGACCAACACGCCACCGGAGCATCTGGTCGGCCGCTGCCTGGGTTCGACTTCCTATGTGATCTGCGGCCAGCCGCAGTGGCGCGAGCGCCTGAACGAGGCGGCCAACAGCGTGCCGTGGATCGCACCGGACGATTCGATGCAGGACCACCCCACCGTGGTCTGGCGCAACCAGCAATACCCCGGGCTGAGCCCGCGTTACCAGTGCAGCGGCATGTCGACCATCGCGCAGCTGGTCAGCACCGGGTTGGGCGTGGCGGCGTTACCCGATTACATGGTGCACGCCTTGCCAGGCGTCGATGCGCTGAGCGGGCCGCTGGCCGGTTGCGACACCCAGCTGTGGCTGCTGACCCGGCCCGATTGCCGGGCATTGCGCTCGGTGCAGACGCTGTTCGAAGAACTGACCCCACGGTTGCGCGGCGCGATGTTGTGAGATACAAGATCAGGGTGTCTGTTGCGGCCCTTTGGCGGGCAAAGCCGTTACCACAGGGAGCGCTATGATCCGCACCCGGCAAAACATCGCTTCCCTATTGGCTGGTGATTTTTTAAACTATTGAGTCCGCCTGCCCAAATTGGGCTGCACGCCTACCGCATTTGCTACTGAGGAAGACCATGGCCCGCGTAACTGTTGAAGACTGCCTGGAACACGTGGATAACCGTTTTGAGCTGGTCATGCTCTCGACCAAGCGCGCCCGTCAGCTGGCGACCGGCGGCAAAGAGCCACGCGTAGCGTGGGAAAACGACAAGCCGACCGTTGTTGCCCTGCGTGAAATCGCCGAAGGCATCGTCACCAACGAGTTCATCGCCGCTGAAGAGATCGTCACCGAGGATCCGGTCTTCGCCGCGTTCGAGGACGAGTCCAACGAGGCTGTCTGATTGATGCCAGGTCGACGTCGCGCGGCACAAGGCCCTCTTCCTCTGCAAGAGGTGAACCCATGCCGGGTATAGAAGCCTTAGCCGAACGGCTGTCGACCTACCTGGGCCCCGAACAGGTCAACCTGGTTCGTCGCGCCTATTTCTACGCCGAACAGGCCCACGATGGGCAGCGCCGCCGCAGCGGCGAGCCCTACGTGACCCACCCGCTGGCCGTGGCCAGCATCCTCGCCGACATGCACATGGACCATCAGAGCCTGATGGCGGCCATGCTGCACGATGTGATCGAAGACACCGGCATCGCCAAGGAAGCCCTCAGCCAGCAGTTTGGCGAGACGGTCGCCGAGCTGGTCGATGGGGTCAGCAAGCTGACCCAGATGAACTTCGAGACCAAAGCCGAGGCGCAGGCCGAGAACTTCCAGAAGATGGCCATGGCCATGGCCCGCGATATCCGCGTGATCCTGGTCAAGCTGGCCGACCGCCTGCACAACATGCGCACGCTGGAAGTGCTGTCTGGCGAAAAACGCCGACGCATCGCCAAGGAAACCCTCGAAATCTACGCGCCCATCGCCAACCGGCTGGGCATGCACACCGTGCGCGTCGAATTCGAAGACCTCGGCTTCAAGGCCATGCACCCGATGCGCTCGTCGCTGATCCACCGGGCGGTCAAGAGCGCCCGCGGCAACCGCAAAGAGATCGTCGCCAAGATCGAACAGTCGCTGGCCAACTGCCTGGCCGCTGACGGTATCGAGGGCGAGGTCAGCGGCCGGCAAAAACACCTTTATGGCATCTACAAGAAGATGCGCGGCAAGCGCCGCGCCTTCAACGAGATCATGGACGTGTACGCCTTCCGCATCATCGTCGACAAGGTCGACACCTGCTACCGCGTGCTCGGCGCCGTGCACAACCTGTACAAACCGCTGCCCGGTCGCTTCAAGGACTACATCGCGATCCCCAAGGCGAACGGCTATCAGTCGTTGCACACCACGCTGTTCGGCATGCATGGCGTGCCCATCGAAATCCAGATCCGCACCCGCGAGATGGAAGAGATGGCCAACAACGGCATCGCCGCGCACTGGCTGTACAAGTCCAACGACGACGAACAGCCCAAAGGCAGCCACGCCCGTGCCCGTCAGTGGGTCAAGGGTATCCTCGAGCTGCAGCAGCGTGCGGGCAACTCGCTGGAATTCATCGAGAGCGTGAAGATCGACCTGTTCCCGGACGAGGTCTACGTGTTCACGCCAAAAGGCCGCATCATGGAGCTGCCCAAAGGCTCCACGGCCGTCGACTTTGCCTACGCGGTACACACCGACGTTGGCAACAGTTGCATCGCCTGCCGCATCAACCGCCGCCTGGCGCCACTGTCGGAGCCCCTGCAGAGCGGCTCGACGGTAGAAATCGTCAGCGCGCCGGGCGCCCGGCCGAACCCGGCCTGGCTCAACTTCGTGGTCACCGGCAAGGCGCGCACGCACATCCGCCACGCGCTCAAGCAACAGCGCCGCTCCGAGTCCATCAGCCTCGGCGAGCGCTTGCTGAACAAGGTACTGACCGGTTTCGACAGCAGCCTCGAAAAAATCCCCCAGGAGCGCATTCAGGCGATTCTCGCCGAATACCGCCTGGAGCTGATCGAAGACCTGCTCGAAGACATCGGCCTGGGCAACCGCATGGCCTATGTAGTCGCCCGCCGCCTGCTGTCGGCCGAAGGCGAGCAACTGCCGGCGCCGGAAGGCCCGCTGGCGATTCGCGGCACCGAAGGCCTGGTACTCAGCTACGCCAAGTGCTGCACGCCGATCCCTGGTGACCCGATTGTCGGCCACCTGTCGGCGGGCAAAGGCATGGTCGTGCACCTGGAGAACTGCCGCAACATCAGTGAAATTCGCCACAACCCGGAGAAGTGCGTGCAGCTTTCCTGGGCCAAGGACATCGCGGGCGAATTCAACGTCGAGCTGCGCGTCGAGCTGGAGCACCAACGCGGCCTGATCGCCCTGCTGGCCAGCAGCGTCAATGCCGCCGACGGCAATATCGAGAAGATCAGCATGGACGAACGCGACGGCCGTATCAGCGTGGTCCAACTGGTGGTCAGCGTGCACGACCGCGTGCACCTGGCGCGTGTGATCAAGAAGCTGCGTACCTTGACCGGTGTGGTCCGCATCACCCGCATGCGTACGTAGTCCGCCAACCGCAAGGAGTCATCATGAGCAAGTCCGTCATTACCAGCGACAAAGCCCCCGCCGCTATCGGTACCTACTCGCAAGCGATCAAGGCCGGCAACACCGTCTACATGTCGGGCCAGATCCCGCTGGACCCAAAAACCATGGAACTGGTCGAAGGCTTCGAAGCCCAGACCGTTCAGGTCTTCGAGAACCTCAAGGCCGTGGCTGAAGCCGCTGGCGGTTCGTTCAAGGACATCGTCAAGCTGAACATCTTCCTCACCGACCTGAGCCACTTCGCCAAGGTCAACGAGGTGATGGGCCGCTACTTCGAACAGCCTTACCCAGCCCGCGCCGCGATTGGCGTTGCCGCGCTGCCGAAAGGCTCGCAGGTCGAGATGGACGCGATCCTGGTCATCGAGTGATGCCCCCGGTGACGGGCGCTCTGCCCGTCACGCTCTCTCCCCCAAGGTTACCCACCATGCGTCAAGCACTGCCCCTCGCGCTGGCAGCCCTGCTTTTGAGCGGTTGCGCCAGTCATAAACCCGAAGACTTCAACGGCACCTGGATCAACCAGGATGCCATCAAAGCCGCCGTCAAGGGTGGCAGCCTGCGTCAGGCCCTGAATGAGCATGGCCCGGTGTTCGAGTGGAAACTCGATATTGCCGACCAGCAGGCCAGCTTCAGCAATGGTTTTGAGGCCGCCGATGGCCAGCTGAGCGCCACTGAAAAGCAGTGGCAGGCCAGCTTCCAGGGCGGGCAGACCGAGCAGCTTGAGCTGGATGGTGACGAGCTGAAAACCACTGACCAATCCGGTGCCAAGCAGACCTTCGTGCGCGCCAAGCAGCCGGGCAATGCGCCCCTGGGTGGCAGCTTCGAGAAGGCGCTTTATCAGGCTTACCTGGGCGGCGACTGGAAGATCGTCGAAGGCCAGGGCCAAGGTAGCGTGGTGCGTTTCGCCGATAACGGCGGCGTGACCGGCCTGCCCGGCCCGGACCGTTTCGCCCTGTGCCTGGCGGGCGATTGCGCGACCATGGGTGGCAGCAACGACAGCCTGTGGCTGGAGCGCAAGCAACGTGGTGCGCCGTTCATTCTCAAGCGTGATGGCGACAAGCTGGAGATTTTCCAGGCGGTGAACCGTGCACAGCCGGACGAGATGCCTGCATTGGCAGCCGGTTCTCGTCAGTGGGTGCTTGAGAAGAACTGAAGCCATTCGCGGCCCTGCCGGCCGCGGACCGGTCGGAAAGGGCCGCGAAGCGGCCCCAGGCCGTCAGGCTTTCCCTTGCAGAATGGCCGCATACCCTTCCTTGTAGCTCGGATATGCCGGCACCCAGCCCAATGCCCGCACGCGGGCATTGCTGCAGCGCTTGCTGCCGGTACGGCGCACACGCTGCTCATCCGACCACTCGGTAACCCCCATGTACCCGCGCAACCAGGCCACCACATCGGCCAGCGGCGCCGGGTCGTCATCGACACCTATATAGCAATCGTCCAGCGCCACGCCGTCGGCATCCGCCTGCAGCAGGAAGGCCAGCAGGCTGGCTGCATCCTCGGCATGGATGCGGTTGCCATACAGCGGCGGCTGCTCGGCCACACGATACCCCTGGCGTACCTGGCTCAACAGCCACTCACGGCCCGGCCCGTAGATACCGGTCAAACGCACCACGCTTGCCGGGATACCACTGGCCAGCGCCAGGCGCTCGGCTTCAAGCATTACGCGCCCGGAGTACCCTTCAGGCTCAGTGGCCGCCGTCTCATCGATCCACTCACCCTCTTGTTGCGCAAACACGCTGCTGCTGGACACGAACAACAGCCGTCGCGGGTGCTGCCCACGCGCTGCTAGCCATGCCAGCACATGGCGCAGGCCGTCGACATAGGCGGCCTGATACCCCGCCTCATCGTGCTGGCTGGCCGCCACGCAATACACCAGATAATCCGGCGCACGCTGCGGCCACGCTGCGGGGATGGCCGCATCGGACAGGTCGGCAGCCACCGGCACAACGCCCTCGGGCAGTTGCGCGATCGAGCGGCGCAAGCCGCTCACCTGCCAGCCACGGGCAAGCAATTGCCGGGCAAGCCGGCCACCTACATCACCACAACCTACGACCATTACGGACAGGTCCAACATCTCAAAACTCCCTAGACCAGTGGATCAAACCAGCCACGCTACACGATGGGCGGCTAGACGATAGGCGAAAAAAGCAACGAGATTACTTTTGTTAACAAGAATTACTTGCAATAATGGCGCCCCTATCTGTTCTCGGCCGCTCTCGAGGCCTTGGAGAACGTTCACTCTTTTTCTTCATCAGGTCCGGCTAGCATGACACGTACTCAACCCTCCGCTTCGCCAACCCCGTCGCGCGCCTGGCGTGCCATCGCCGCGCTGATGTTCAGCCTGGTGCTGGCCCCAGTGGCCATGGCCGATGAGCCAACCGCCAACGCCAGCACACCTGCTGCCGCTGCCGCCCCCGCTACTCCCGCCGCCGCCCCGGCCCCGGCCGCTGATGGCTCGGCGCCCGTTGCCGACGCGCCTGCCGCAGCCCCGGTCGATGCACCGGTCGCCGTAGACCCGGGCGTCGAAGCACTGGTCGAGGATACTACCCTGGGCATGGCCCACGACCTGTCGCCATGGGGCATGTACAAGAACGCCGACATCGTGGTGAAGATCGTCATGATCGGCCTGGCCATCGCCTCGATCATCACTTGGACCATCTGGATCGCCAAAGGCTTCGAGCTGATGGGCGCCAAGCGTCGTCTGCGCGGCGAAATCGCACAGCTGAAGAAGTCCGCCAGCCTCAAGGAGGCCAGCGAGGTCTCCAACAAGGAAGGCACCCTGGCCCACACCCTCGTCCACGATGCCCTCGAAGAAATGCGCCTGTCGGCCAACACGCGTGAAAAAGAAGGCATCAAGGAACGCGTTGCCTTTCGCCTGGAGCGCCTGGTCGCCGCCAGCGGCCGCAACATGAGCAGCGGCACCGGCGTACTGGCGACCATCGGTTCCACCGCACCCTTCGTCGGTCTGTTCGGCACCGTATGGGGCATCATGAACAGCTTCATCGGCATCGCCAAGACCCAGACCACCAACCTGGCAGTCGTTGCCCCCGGCATCGCCGAAGCCCTGCTGGCAACAGCCCTGGGCCTGGTTGCGGCAATCCCGGCCGTGGTCATCTACAACGTCTTCGCCCGCTCCATTGCCGGCTACAAGGCTCAGGTGTCCGACGCTTCTGCCCAGGTGCTGCTGCTGGTCAGCCGTGACCTGGACCACCAAGGCAGCGAGCGCGCCGCCCCGCACATGGTGAAAGTGGGGTAAGCCATGGGCCTGCATCTCAACGAAGGTGGCGACGACCTCGCCGAAAACCACGAAATCAACGTTACGCCGTTCATCGACGTCATGTTGGTACTGCTGATCATCTTCATGGTGGCGGCGCCCTTGGCAACGGTCGACATCAAGGTCGACCTGCCAGCCTCGACCGCCAAGCCGGCGCCGAGGCCCGAGAAACCCGTGTTCGTCAGCGTCAAGGCCGACCAGAAGCTGTATGTCGGCGACGATCAGGTACCTGCACCCGCGCAACTTGGCGCGATGCTCGACGCCAAGACCAAGGGCGACAAGGAAACGACCATCTTCTTCCAGGCCGACAAGGGCGTGGATTACGGTGACCTGATGGAAGTGATGAACAACATGCGCGCGGCCGGCTACCTCAAAGTCGGTCTGGTAGGTCTCGAGACGGCAGCCAAGAAATGACGAAGACGCGGCACAATCTGGCGCGTTACAGCGGCAGCCTGGCACTTGTGCTGGGTGTCCATGCCGTCGCTGTGCTGCTCACGCTCAACTGGTCGGTGCCTCAGGCCATCGAGCTGCCGCCGGCAGCGATGATGGTCGAGCTGGCACCGTTGCCGGAGCCTGCGCCACCACCTCCTCCCAAAGCCGCCCCACAGCCGCCGGCACCGGTCGAAGAACTGCCGTTGCCCAAGCTGGTGGAAGCGCCTAAACCCAAGATCGCCATCGCCAAGCCGCCCAAGCCGAAGGCCAAGCCACAGCCGCCCAAGCCTGAGAAAAAGCCTGAGCCGCCGAAGGAAGCACCTCCGACCGAGGAGGTGGTGGATGCACCGCCAAGCAATACGCCGCCCCAGAAGTCCGCAGCACCGGCACCGAGCATCGCGTCCAACAGCAACGCCCTGCCTACCTGGCAGAGTGACCTGCTGCGCCACCTGGCCAAGTACAAGCGCTATCCGGAAGACGCGCGTCGTCGCGGCCTGCAGGGCATCAACCGCCTGCGTTTCGTGGTCGATGCCGAAGGCAAGGTAGTGTCGTACGCCATGGCGGGTGGTTCGGGGAGTGCAGCACTGGACCGCGCAACGCTGGAGATGATCCGTCGCGCCGGCACGGTACCCAAGCCGCCACCGGAGTTGCTGAACAACGGCACGATCGAAGTCGTGGCGCCGTTCGTCTACTCGCTGGACCGCCGCTGAGACTTTTGTTTCTGTCACAAATCGGCAAGTCTGATAACGTGCGTCTATCGATTGCAGCCGCTATGCTGGGCTCGCAACTTCATGGACGCACGTTATGACCCTCACAGAATTACGCTACATCGTCACACTCGCCCAGGAACAGCATTTCGGCCACGCGGCCGAACGTTGCCACGTGAGCCAGCCGACCCTGTCGGTCGGTGTGAAGAAGCTCGAGGACGAGCTTGGCGTGCTGATCTTCGAGCGCAGCAAGAGCGCGGTTCGCCTGACCCCGGTCGGTGAAAGCATCGTTGCCCAGGCGCAGAAGGTACTGGAACAGGCCCAGGGCATCCGTGAGCTGGCCCAGGCCGGCAAGAACCAGCTGACCGCCCCGCTCAAGGTCGGTGCCATCTATACCGTCGGCCCTTATCTCTTCCCGCACCTGATCCCGCAATTGCACCGCGTGGCACCACAGATGCCGCTGTACATCGAAGAGAACTTCACCCACGTACTGCGCGAAAAGCTGCGCAACGGCGAACTGGACGCGGTGATCATCGCCCTGCCGTTCAACGAAGCCGACGTGCTGACCCTGCCGCTGTACGATGAGCCATTCTGCGCCTTGATGCCCGCCGATCACCCGTGGACGGCGAAAAAAACCATCGATACCGCTATGCTCAACGACAAGAGCCTGCTGCTGCTGGGCGAAGGCCACTGTTTCCGCGACCAGGTCCTGGAAGCCTGCCCGACCCTGAACAAGGGCGGTGAAGGCGCCCGGCACACCACGGTGGAGTCGAGCTCGCTGGAAACCATTCGCCACATGGTTGCCTCGGGCCTTGGCGTCTCGATCCTGCCGCTTTCGGCTGTGCACAGCCACCACTACGCGCCGGGCGTCATCGAAGTGCGCCCACTGACTGCACCGGCACCGTTCCGTACCGTAGCCATTGCCTGGCGTGCCAGCTTCCCGCGGCCCAAGGCAATCGAGATCCTCGCCGACTCGATCCGCCTCTGCTCGGTCGCCAAACCCTCTGCGGAACAGCCGGCCTGAGTCATGAGTGAGCTGTCGAAGGTCCCGGTCACGGTGCTCAAGGGCGTGGGCGATGCCATGGCGGAAAAACTCGCCAAGGTCGGCCTGGAGAACCTGCAGGACCTATTGTTCCACTTGCCGCTGCGCTACCAGGACCGCACCCGCGTGGTGCCCATCGGCGCCCTGCGCCCAGGCCAGGACGCGGTCATCGAAGGGGTGGTCAGTGGCGCTGACGTGACCATGGGCAAGCGCCGCAGCCTGGTGGTGCGCCTGGGTGATGGCAGCGGGGTGCTGAGCCTGCGCTTCTATCACTTCAGCAACGCGCAGAAAGAAGGCCTGAAACGCGGCACGCACCTGCGCTGCTATGGCGAAGCACGCCCTGGCGCCTCTGGCCTGGAGATTTATCACCCGGAGTACCGGGCGCTGAACGGCGACGAGCCTCCACCCCCGGTAGAACAGACCCTGACGCCGATCTACCCGACCACCGAAGGCCTTACCCAGCAACGTCTGCGCCTGCTCTGCCAGCAAAGCCTGGGCATGCTTGGCCCGCGCAGCCTGCCAGACTGGCTGCCCGATGAGCTGGCCCGGGACTACCAGCTGGCGCCGCTGGACGACGCCATCCGTTATCTGCACAACCCGCCGGCCGATGCCGACCTCGACGAGCTTGCCGAAGGCCAGCATTGGGCTCAGCACCGCCTGGCCTT
This sequence comes from Pseudomonas sp. Irchel s3f19, assembly GCF_900187555.1. NCBI lineage: Bacteria > Pseudomonadati > Pseudomonadota > Gammaproteobacteria > Pseudomonadales > Pseudomonadaceae > Pseudomonas > Pseudomonas sp. Irchel s3f19. The sequence continues at coordinate 757,536 of NZ_FYDW01000002.1, forward strand.
CGAGGAACTGCTGACCCATCAGCTGTCGCAGCAACGGCTGCGCGAGAGCCTGCGCAGCCTGCGTGCCCCCGTGCTACCCAAGGCCAGCCGGTTGCCGGCGCAGTACCTGGCCAACCTGGGTTTCAAGCCGACCGGTGCCCAGCAGCGTGTGGCCAACGAAATTGCCTACGACCTTGCCCAGGCCGAGCCGATGATGCGCCTGGTACAGGGCGATGTCGGTGCCGGCAAGACGGTGGTCGCTGCACTGGCGGCGCTGCAAGCGCTGGAGGCCGGTTACCAGGTGGCGTTGATGGCGCCCACCGAGATCCTCGCCGAACAGCACTACATCACCTTCAAGCGCTGGCTCGAACCGCTGGGCATCGAGGTGGCATGGCTGGCTGGCAAGCTCAAAGGCAAGGCCCGCGCCAGTTCACTGGAGCAGATCGCCAACGGCGCACCGATGGTGGTGGGCACCCATGCGCTGTTTCAGGAAGAGGTCAAATTCAAGCACCTGGCCCTGGCGATCATCGATGAACAGCACCGATTCGGCGTGCAGCAACGCCTGGCCCTGCGCAAGAAAGGCGTGGCCGGCGAGCTTTGCCCGCACCAGCTGATCATGACCGCCACGCCGATCCCGCGGACCTTGGCGATGAGCGCCTACGCCGACCTCGATACCTCGGTCCTCGACGAGTTGCCACCCGGGCGTACCCCCGTTAACACCGTGCTGGTGGCCGACAGCCGCCGCTTCGAGGTGGTCGAGCGGGTACGCGCCGCCTGTGCCGAAGGGCGCCAGGCCTACTGGGTGTGCACCTTGATCGAAGAATCCGAAGAACTCACCTGCCAGGCGGCCGAGAGCACCTATGAGGAGCTTGGCAGCGCCCTGGGCGAGCTGCGGGTCGGCCTTATTCACGGGCGCATGAAGCCTGCGGAAAAGGCCGAGATCATGGCGCAGTTCAAGGCCGCAGAGCTGCAGCTGCTGATCGCGACCACGGTCATTGAGGTGGGCGTGGACGTGCCCAATGCCAGCCTGATGATCATCGAGAACCCCGAGCGCCTGGGCCTGGCCCAGCTCCACCAGCTACGCGGCCGGGTAGGCCGGGGCAGCGCTGCAAGCCATTGCGTGTTGCTGTATCACCCGCCGCTGTCGCAGATCGGCCGCGAACGCCTGGGGATCATGCGCGAAACCAACGATGGCTTCATCATCGCCGAAAAAGACCTGGAACTGCGCGGCCCTGGCGAGATGCTGGGGACCCGCCAGACCGGTCTGCTACAGTTCAAGGTCGCTGACCTGATGCGCGATGCCGACCTGCTGCCGGCCGTGCGTGATGCCGCCCAAGCCCTGATCGCGCGCTGGCCGGACCACGTCAGCCCGCTGCTTGACCGCTGGCTGCGCCATGGCCAGCAATATGGCCAAGTGTGACGCCAGTCCCAGAATGGATCCAGATTTGCGGCGGGACTGGTTATACTTCGCGTTTAAAAGAACGAGTGGATACGGACCATGACTGAAGTTGCCCTGGACACCGCAACCCCACACGCCCCCTCTGTCATCAGGCTGCTGCTCGATAAGGTGGGCGTCACCTACCGCGAAGTGGTCGAGCATGCGCAATTGCCCGCCGCCTCGCGGGTGCAGGCGGTCTTGCTCGACGACGAAATCGGCGCCCTGATGGTGTTGTTCCCACAGAGCCAGCTGCTTGACCTCAATCGGCTGGGCGAGCTGACCGGTCGCAAGCTGACGGCGGTATCGGTGCCACGGCTCAAGCAGATGCTCGACAAGCACCACCTCAAGCGCCTGCCGGGCATTCCGGCGCTGACCAGCTCGCCGTGCCAATACGAAAAAAGCCTGCTCGACTGCGAGACCGTGCTGATTCAGTCCGGTGAAGCCGGCCTGCTGCTGGAGATCGACCGCGCGAACTTCAAGCGCATGCTCACCAAGGCCAGCGCCAGCAGCTTTGGCCAGGAGGTCAAGGCCATCAGCCCTAACCTCGACCGGCCGCATGACGACCCTCACGAGATCAGCCAGGCCGTCCAGGCCTTCACAGCACGCCGCATCCAGAAGCGCCTTGAAGAAACCATCGAAATCCCGCCCTTGGCCGACACCGCGCAGAAGATCATCAAGCTGCGCGTAGACCCCAACGCCAGCATCGATGACATTACCGGCGTGGTCGAGACCGACCCGGCACTGGCTGCCCAGGTAGTGAGTTGGGCGGCATCGCCCTACTACGCCTCACCCGGCAAGATCCGCTCGGTGGAAGACGCCATCGTGCGCGTGCTGGGCTTCGATCTGGTGATCAACCTGGCCCTTGGGCTAGCCCTGGGCAAGACCCTGAGCCTGCCCAAAGACCACCCGCAGCAAGCCACACCGTACTGGCAACAGTCGATCTACACCGCAGCCATCATCGAGGGCCTGACCCGCGCCATGCCGCGGGCAGAACGCCCCGAAGCTGGCCTGACCTACCTGGCCGGGCTGCTGCACAACTTTGGCTACCTGCTGCTGGCGCATGTGTTCCCGCCCCACTTCTCGCTGATCTGCCGCCATTTGGAGGTCAACCCGCACCTGTGCCACACCTACGTGGAACAACACCTGCTGGGTATCAACCGTGAACAGATCGGCGCCTGGCTGATGAAGCTGTGGGACATGCCCGAAGAGCTCTCGACTGCGCTGCGCTTCCAGCACGACCCGTCCTATGACGGCGACTACGCGGCATTCCCCAACCTGGTATGCCTGGCGACGCGCCTGCTGCGTTCGCGCGGCATTGGCTCGGGGCCACAGGAGGAAGTACCCGATGAGCTGCTGGAGCGGCTGGGGGTAACGCGGGAAAAGGCCGAGGATGTGGTGAACAAGGTGCTGGAGGCAGAGACTTTGCTGCGCGAACTGGCTTCGCAGTTCCACGCCCCGCATTGATGCATATTGGCCCTGTGTGGGCGGGTTAACCCGCCCACACAGGGCATGCGACCTCAGCGCTTCTTCTTCGGCTTCAGGTATTTCATCAAGCCCTGGAACCACATCACCAGCGCCGGATTGCCTTTGATCTGGATGTTCTTGTCCTGAATCCCCTGCATGAAGGCCAGCTGCTTGTTGCCCGCCTGCAGCGTGGCGAACCCGTAAGCGGCATCCTTGAAGGCAATGGCGAAGGCCGGCTGTGGGTGTACGCCACCTTTGCTGCTGATGCGTTCGTCAGTGACGATGAAGTGCCGGGCGATTTTGCCGTCCAGAGTCTGCATCTGGAAAACCAGGTCCTTGTCCTTGAGCTGCTGCTTGAACGCCGGGTTGTTACGGCTGGCCCTGGCCATCAACAGCCCCATGGCCCAGAGAAGAAAGCGGAACTTCATCAACGCGCCTCGAATAAAAAATGACTGAGTCGCGCAGTTTATCCTCTTCTCGAACGATTTACGCAAGTTCGCAACATATCCCCACACAAAGCACAACGGGCACCCTAGGGCGCCCGTTTGGCTGACACTGGGGGTTGTCAGGTGTGGATCATTTGACTTTCTTGGCCGGCTTGGCAGTCGTGTTGACGCTGTCGCGCAGGTTTTTGCCAGGCTTGAAGGCTACTGTGTTGCTGGCCTTGATCTTTACCGGCTCGCCGGTCTGTGGGTTCTTGCCGGTACGCGCGCCGCGGTGACGTTTTTCAAAGGTGCCGAAACCGACCAGGGTTACGGTGTCCTTGTCCAGGGCACCCGTGATGCTGTCGAGAATCGCATTCAGCACCACGTTGGCCTTTTCCTTGGTCAGATCGGCCTTATCGGCGATGACAGCGGCGAGTTCTGGTTTGCGCATGGTAAAGCCTCTTTGACGGGATTTTTTGTTGTTATGCCGTGCTGCCTCTGGGGGCAGCGCTCAAGGCACCGCAGGCTCTAATCTGCGGCAGACGGAAGTGAGAATGGCACGCCCACCGAGGCCGCGCCAGTATCTGGGCGGCCATTGTGTGGGCAACAACAGGGTAAATCCGACAGAACGACGTCTATTTAGGCCATTACAGGCGGTAACTGGCGATTCAGGGCCAGCTTCTCCATGACGGCCGCACCGGTCAGGGCATAGCCCAGCAGCGTGCCGTCGGCATCGTGGCACAGCACCTTGAGGTCACTGCCCTGCCCTTGCACCTGCCAATTGCCTTCACGCCCTTGCGGTGGCGGCGAGACAACCAGCGGGCACGCCGGGGTCTTCACGGTGATCGGCATCGGGCCGTAGCTGACGGCCGTGGGGTTGCCCGCCAGGGTCTGCGCCAAGGCCCGGGCACAGCTCATCAGCGGCATGACATAAAGCAGGTTGATGCCATCGACCTCGGCACAGTCACCCAGGGCGTAGATGTTGTCGTGGGAGGTTTGCAACTGGCGGTCCACAGCCACGCCGCGGTTGATCTTGAGGCCGGCGGCAGCGGCCAGATCGGTACGTGGGCGCAGGCCGATAGCCGACACCACCAAGTCACAGGCGATCACGCTGCCGTCCGACAAATGCGCTTCAAGGCCTTCAGCCACACGCTGCAGACGCGTCAGCACCGGGCCCAGGTGAAAGCGCACGCCAAGCCCTTCGAGCCCGGCCTGCACGGCGGCGGCGGCGGCTGGGTGCAACAGGGTCGGCATGACCTGTTCGCACGGGGCCACCACATCGACCTTGAGCCCGCCCAGGCTCATGTCATTGGCAAACTCACAGCCGATCAGCCCGGCCCCCAGCACCAGCACGCGCTGTTTGCCGGCAGCGGCGGCGCGAAAGCGTGCGTAATCCTCCAGGTCATTGATCGGGAAAACCTGCCCGCCAGCATCGCCCTCGATCGGCACCTGCACGGTCTGGGCCCCCCAGGCCAGTACCAGGTCGCGATAGGCCACAGCCTCTTCGCCGATCCACAGGCGCTTGTGCCCGGGGTCGATACCGCTGATGCGCGTGTGGGTGCGGATTTCGGCCTTGAGCTGCTCGGCCATCGCACCCGGCTCGGCCATGCACAGCCCATCGGCATCCTTGAGCTTGGCGAAGCCCGTGGAGAGCATGGGTTTGGAGTAGGAACGACCATCGTCGGCGGTAATCAACAGCAGCGGCGTCTCGCCATCGAGCTTGCGAAATTCACGGGCCAGGTTGTAACCGGCCAGGCCAGTACCGATGATGACTACAGGGGACGTCATGTCGTGCTTTCCTCAGTTGAAACAGGGTTGTGATCAGCCAATCTCGATCATTTCGAAGTCGCTCTTGCCCACGCCGCAGTCGGGGCACAGCCAGTCCTGCGGCACATCTTCCCAGCGGGTACCGGGCTCAATGCCGTCATCCGGCCAGCCTTCGGCTTCGTTGTAGATCAGGCCACAGACAATACATTGCCACTTCTTCATGGGTACGCGGTTCCTCGGTTCAGGCGTTGTGTCGCTGCTGATGGGCTTTTCGCGGGCAAGCCGCACATAGGGCCATCGCGCAATCTTTGGGGGCTTTTTACTGGCCCTGCCAGCAGTATGCAAGCAGTCGGGGCAACATGCTAAGCTCGCCGCCTCTCTGGCTGTAACAAGCATACCGACGTGTCGTACGAATCCCCGCAAGCAGCCGCTGTCGCGTGGCTGGCGTATTCACAGCTGGCGACCAAGCTCGACCAGCCGACCCTGGGCTGGCTGTTCGACGAGGGCTCGCTGACTCGCCGCCTCACCCACCTGTCCCGCGAGCATTTCTGCGTGACCCCGCTGCATGAAGGCTGGCAGACCCTGCGCGATGACGAGTGCCAGGCGCTGGGCATTGCGCCCGGGGCACAAGGCTGGGTGCGCGAAGTCTACCTGCGCGGCCATGGCCAGCCCTGGGTATTCGCCCGCAGCGTGGCCAGCCGCAGCGCCCTGGAGCGCGGCGGCCTGGACCTCGAGACCCTGGGCAGCCGCTCGCTGGGCGAGTTGCTGTTCTGTGATCAGGCATTCATTCGCCACCCAATCCAGGTGTGCAGTTATCCACAGGCCTGGTTGCCGGCCGAAGCCGCGCACGACGGGCTCTGGGGCCGCCGCTCACGTTTCGAACGGGACGGCCTGGACCTGCTGGTGGCCGAGGTATTCCTGCCAGCCTTGTGGCAAGCGGCCAAGGAGGAAACCCGCTGATGTACCTGCAATTGCTCAAGTCGCTCAACCGCTGGCACCCGCGCGCCTGGGACTTTGTCCAGCTAAGCCGCATGGACCGCCCGATCGGTATCTACCTGCTGCTGTGGCCTACCCTGTCGGCGGTGTGGATTGCCGGGCAAGGTTCGCCGACCCTGGCCAACGTGCTGATCTTCGGCCTTGGCGTTGTGCTGATGCGCGCCGCAGGTTGCTGCATCAATGACTTTGCCGACCGCAAGGTCGATGGCCACGTCAAACGCACCGCCGACCGCCCCCTGGCCAGCGGCCGGGTCAAGCCACGCGAGGCGCTGGCGCTGTTCGCGATCCTGGTCGCGGTAAGTTTTCTGCTGGTGCTGTGCACCAACAGCCGCACGATCTGGCTGTCGTTCGGGGCGGTAGCCCTGGCGTTCTGCTACCCGTTCATGAAGCGCTACACCTATTACCCGCAGTTGGTGCTGGGCGCCGCGTATTCCTGGGGCATCCCCATGGCCTTCACGGCGGCCGGGGGCGAGCTGCCGGCCAGCGCCTGGCTGCTGTACATCGCCAACCTGCTGTGGACCGTGGGCTATGACACCTATTACGCCATGGTCGATCGCGACGATGACCTGAAGATCGGTGTGAAGTCGACGGCTATCCTGTTCGGCGAAGCGGATCGGGTGATCATCCTGACCTTGCAGCTGCTGTCGTTGGGCTGCCTGCTGCTGGCGGGGAGCCGCTTCGAACTGGGCGGCTGGTTCCACCTGGGGCTGCTGGCGGCTGCCGTGTGCTTTGCCTGGGAGTTCTGGTCGACACGCAAACTGGACCGGGATTCATGCTTCAAGGCGTTTTTGCACAATCACTGGGCGGGGCTGCTGGTCTTCATTGGCGTTGTCCTGGACTACGCGCTGCGCTGACAGTCAATACAGACCCTGTGGGAGCGGGTCTAACCGCTTCCACAGGGTCATGCAAAGTGCCTCAAGGCTTGGCGACGTGCCAGACGTCTTTCACGCCATCACCGGTCATGTCACCGGCTTTCTTGTCCTTGATGAAGGTATACAGTGGCTTGCCGTCATAGGCCCACTGCATCGAACCATCATCGCGCTTGATCTGCGTCCACTTGCCTTCATTCTTTTCGTTTGCCTGGGCCGCCAACGGTGGCCAGTTCTTCGCGCACTCACCATTGCACATCGACTTGCCGCCAGAATCTTTGTCGAAGGTATACAGCGTCATCTCTGTTTTAGGCGTGACCAACATGCCGTTCATTTCCTTGGCCTGATGGTGGGCCGACGCTACCCCCGGCAGCGCCAGTGCAGCGAAAAGGGCCATCCAGTTCAGCGTGTGTCGTGTCATTGGAATCACCATGTATTCGGGGGTGGAAAGAGTTCGACTAACCGCCACAGCGGCCCCTTGAAGCCTAGCCCAGTCATGCAATGTCGCCATAACAGCCAATGTCCTGTCACACAGCTGCAATAATTCCGTTATCTAATGCGGGCCAGACACGATTTTCCAGGAGAGGTTTTGAGCATGGTTGGCAGGAACATTCTGATCGTCGACGACGAAGCGCCTATTCGCGAGATGATCGCCGTTGCATTGGAAATGGCCGGCTACGACTGCCTGGAAGCAGAAAACTCCCAGCAGGCCCACGCGATCATCGTCGACCGCAAGCCTGACCTGATCCTGCTCGACTGGATGCTGCCGGGCACCTCGGGTATCGAGCTGGCCCGCCGCCTGAAGCGTGACGAGCTGACCGGGGACATCCCGATCATCATGCTCACTGCCAAGGGTGAGGAGGACAACAAGATCCAGGGCCTGGAAGTGGGTGCCGACGACTACATCACCAAACCGTTCTCACCGCGCGAACTGGTCGCCCGCCTGAAGGCCGTGCTGCGTCGCACCGGCCCGAGCGACAGCGAGGCACCGATTGAAGTGGGCGGCCTGCTGCTCGACCCGATCAGTCACCGCGTGACCATCGACGGCAAGCCCGCCGAGATGGGCCCCACCGAATACCGCCTGCTGCAGTTCTTCATGACCCACCAGGAGCGCGCCTACACCCGTGGCCAGCTGCTCGACCAGGTCTGGGGCGGCAACGTCTATGTCGAGGAGCGTACCGTCGACGTGCACATCCGCCGCCTGCGCAAGGCGCTGGGTGAAGCTTACGAAAATCTGGTACAAACCGTCCGCGGCACTGGCTACCGCTTCTCGACCAAGAGCTGACAAGCCTGCACGCCTGGCTGCACGTCGTTGTACAAGGACCGTCAATTGAACCAGAACTGGCACGCGACCCTGATTCGCCACCTGCTGCTGCTGATCACTGTCTGCCTGGTCGGCGGGCTGGTCAGCGGCTATTACGGCTGGAGCCTGGCCATCGGCCTGGCGCTGTACCTGGGTTGGACCCTCAAGCAACTGCTGCGCCTGCATGACTGGCTGCGCAACCACCAACCCGACGAGGCGCCACCCGACGGTTACGGCCTGTGGGGCGAAGTGTTCGACAGCATCTATCACCTGCAACGTCGCGACCAACGCGTGCGCGGCCGCCTGCAGGCAGTGATCGACCGGGTCCAGGAGTCCACTGCCGCGCTGCGCGATGCGGTGATCATGCTCGACAGCGACGGCAACCTGGAGTGGTGGAACCGCGCCGCAGAAACCCTGCTGGGCTTCAAGACCCCGCAGGACGGCGGCCAGCAGGTGACCAACCTGGTACGCCACCCGCGCTTCAAGGAGTACTTCGAAGCGGAAAATTACGTCGAGCCGCTGGAAATCCCCTCGCCGATCAATGACCGTATGCGCGTGCAACTGCACATCACTCGCTACGGCAACAACGAGCACCTGATGCTGGTACGCGACGTCACCCGCATCCACCAGCTTGAACAGATGCGCAAGGACTTCGTCGCCAACGTTTCCCACGAGCTGCGGACACCGCTTACGGTGATTACCGGCTACCTGGAAACCCTGCTGGACAACGTCGAGGACGTGAACCCGCGCTGGCGCCGGGCCCTGCAGCAGATGAGCCAGCAAGGCTCGCGCATGCAGACCCTGCTCAACGACCTGTTGCTGCTGGCCAAGCTGGAAGCCACCGACTACCCCTCCGACAACCTGCCAGTGCCGGTCGAAGCCCTGCTGCAGTCGATCAAGGGTGATGCCCAGGCGCTGTCCGGGCCGCGCAACCAGCGCATCAGCCTGGAGGCCACACCCGGCGTGTGCCTCAAGGGCAGCGAGGCCGAGCTGCGCAGTGCGTTCTCCAACCTGGTGTTCAACGCGGTCAAGTACACCCCGGACGAGGGCAGCATTCGCATCCGCTGGTGGGCCGATGCGCACGGCGCACACCTGAGCGTGCAGGATTCTGGCATTGGTATCGATGCCAAGCATTTGCCGCGATTGACCGAGCGGTTTTACCGGGTCGACTCCAGCCGGGCGTCCAATACCGGGGGCACAGGGCTGGGCCTGGCGATCGTCAAGCATGTGCTGTTGCGCCATCGCGGGCGGTTGGAGATCAGCAGTGTGCCGGGGCATGGGAGCACCTTCACCTGCCATTTTGCACCAGCACAATTGGCTAACGGCAAGGGTTGAGTGGGCTGCCCCACAGCCCCATCACGTCCATCACCCTTTGCTTTTGCGGCTTCAACCGCTACATTGGATCCCCTGTGCCAGCCTGTGCTGGCACTTTTTTTCTCCATTCCCCAAAGACGGACCCCGTAAAAAATCCATCATGGACCCTTCCCCTGGTATCAGCCTCACCTCGTTATTCGCCGATTTCGGCATGATCATCTTTGCCTTGCTCCTGGTACTGCTCAACGGCTTCTTCGTAGCCGCCGAGTTCGCCATGGTCAAGCTGCGCTCCACCCGCGTCGATTCCATCGCCGAACTGCACGGCTGGCGTGGCAGCATCCTGCGCAAGGTACACAATCAGCTGGACGCCTACCTGTCCGCCTGCCAGCTGGGCATCACCCTCGCCTCGCTGGGCCTGGGCTGGGTCGGTGAGCCGGCCTTCGCCCACCTGCTGGAGCCGCTGCTGGCCTACTTGGGCGTCGACACGCCGGAGCTGATCAAGGGCATTTCGTTCTTCGTCGCCTTCTTCGTCATCTCTTACCTGCACATCGTGGTCGGTGAGCTGGCGCCCAAGTCCTGGGCGATCCGCAAGCCCGAGCTGCTGTCGCTGTGGACGGCAGTGCCGCTGTACGTGTTCTACTGGGCCATGTACCCGGCCATCTACCTGCTCAATGCCAGCGCCAACACCATCCTGCGCATTGCCGGCCAGGGCGAACCTGGCCCGCACCACGAGCATCACTACAGCCGCGAAGAGCTCAAGCTGATCCTGCACTCCAGCCGCGGCCAGGACCCGAGCGACCAAGGCATGCGCGTGCTGGCCTCGGCGGTGGAAATGGGCGAGCTGGAGGTGGTCGACTGGGCCAACTCCCGCGAGGACATGGTCAGCATCGACGCCCACGCCCCGCTCAAGCAGATCCTGGCACTGCTGCGCCGCCACAAGTTCAGCCGTTACCCGGTGTACGACGCCGAGCGCGAAGAGTTCACCGGTTTGCTGCACATCAAGGACCTGCTGCTGGAGCTGGCCGAGCTCGACCACCTGCCCGAAACCATCGACCTCGAAGACCTGGCCCGGCCGCTGGAGCGCGTCTCCCGGCATATGCCGCTGTCGCAGCTGCTGGAGCAGTTCCGCAAGGGCGGTGCGCATTTCGTGCTGGTGGAAGAAGCCGATGGCAAGGTGATCGGTTACCTGACCATGGAAGACGTGCTGGAAGTGCTGGTGGGCGATATTCAGGACGAACACCGCAAGACCGAGCGCGGCATCCTCGCCTACCAGCCGGGCAAGCTGCTGGTGCGCGGTGACACGCCGCTGTTCAAGGTCGAGCGCCTGCTGGGTATTGACCTTGACCACATCGAGGCCGAAACCCTGGCTGGGCTGATCTATGAAACCCTCAAGCGCGTGCCTGAGGAAGAGGAAGTGCTGGAGGTCGAAGGCCTGCGCATCATCATCAAGAAGATGAAAGGGCCGAAGATCGTCCTGGCCAAGGTACTGAAGCTGGATTGACCTCAGGCGGGGCCGCCTTCCGGCCCCAGCCCGCTCAAGGGTTGCCGGCGGTGAAGTCCGGCAACCCGCTGATTGGCCTGTCGAACTGATACGGTATCGACTCCAGCGCCAAGCCCACGTTGCGCTGCACCACAAAATGCAGGTGCGGCCCGCTGCTGTTGCCGGTATTGCCCGACTTGGCCAGCATCTGCCCCTGTTTGACCCGCTGCCCCTCGCCCACCACCACCGAACCGCGCATCAGGTGCAGGTACACGCCCATGGTGCCGTCCGCGTGCAGCACCCTGACGAAATTGCCCGAGGGGTTGCTGCCGCGCCCGGTCTGGCTGTTCTCGACCCTCACCACCACGCCTTCGCGCGCGGCAACGATGGTGGTGCCTTCAGGCATGGCGATGTCCATGGCGTAGCGCCCTTTGGGGCCGAAGTGGCTGAAACGGCCGTTGGGCCCCTGGCTCACCCGGAATGGCCCGCCAAGCCAGGGGAAGGCGTAGCGAAAGCCCTGCGGCCGCAGCCCTGGGTCGCCCATGGCTTGCAGCAGCGTCGAGCGGTAACCCAGCAACGTACCGGGGCGGCCCCTGAGCACGCTGAGCATCTGCGTTGAACGCCCTGGCAGCACCCTGCGCACGATACGGGGGGCATTGCCGCCCTGCGCGTTTATCAGCTTGTCCAGGTGCAACTCGACCTGCACCGGCACGTGCGACTCATTGCGCGCAGAAAAGCTGACGCCACCCTGGAAGACGACCGCGTTGAGCCGCACCTGGCTTTCCTGGTACTCGACCATGGATTCGCGCAGCTCCAGTGGCTTGGCGCCGGGGCCTGGGCGGTCGGAATAGGCCGCTACACCGTCGGCATCGGTGATCGGGTAGAGGGTCACGCCCAGGCTCGACGCCGAGGCCATGAGCAATGCACAGAACAGCAGCAGGCGGGCGGGCATGATAGTGGCTTTTTGACAGGTATGATCTGTCGAAGCCTAGCAGCGGCTTTTGCGGTGAGTATGACAGTTGGTCGGATGGTGATCGTCCGCTGTGGCAGCGGCCTTGCGTCGCGCAAGGCCGCACGCACCCACAGGAGGGCAGTGGCTATCAGGCGCCGGGCGTGAAGTGCTTTTGCGCGGTGCCGCGAGCAATCAGCCGCGACAGGTAATCGAGCTTCTGCGCATCCTGATCGACGAACTTGAACGTCAGCTGCAGCCAGTCGCTATCGGGCCTGGGCTCCAGCGCCGCGATGGCATGCAGGTAACCGTTCAGCCGCGCAACTTCGGCGTTTTCGCCCTGCTCCAGGTCCAGTACTGCACCCTCTAGCACTTGCGGCAGCGCTTCGCTGCGGCGTACCACCAACAGCGCTTCCTTCAGGCTCAATGCCTTGATCACGCAAGGCTGAATCCCGCTGGCCAAGCGCAGCTGGCCTTGGCCACGGCCAGACGGTGCGGTTGTGGCTGGCGCAGGTGCCTTCGCCAAAGGCTTCACCGGCGCTGGCGCAGGTGCCGCAACCTTGGCCGCCTGAGGGTTGCCGCCGGTCAAAGCACTCAAGGAGTCATTGGCAAACGCCGAATTCACCCGCGCAGGCCCGGTTGCCATCAGGCTGTCGAGCTTGCCGATCTTGGCCAAGGCCTTCTTCACCTTGGTCAGCAACTGCTCATTGGTGAACGGTTTGCCGACGAAGTCGGAAACCCCCGCCTGAATGGCCTGGATCACGTTCTCCTTGTCACCACGGCTGGTCACCATGATGAACTGCAGGCTCTTCAACGCAGGCTGCTGGCGGCACCAGCTGAGCAGCTCAAGGCCAGACATTTCCGGCATTTCCCAGTCGCACAGGACCAGGTCGAACGGCTCCTTGCCCAACATGGCCATGGCCTTGCGACCGTTGACCGCATCGTCGATGACCATGCCGGGAAAGGCATTGCGCAGGCATTTCCTGACCAGGTCGCGGATGAACGGGGCGTCGTCCACGACCAGTACATTGACTTTACTCATCGATACTCCTCTTGAATCCCGACTAGCCTACCGGCAAGCAATGGCCATTTGCCACAGCTGCGCGTGTAGCGGGACTTCTTCACACCGTTCGCGGGTGCCTGGTGGCTGCTCGACCGCAAACGAAAACGCCCGGCCTAGGCCGGGCGTTGATGCTCGGGAGCAGTACTATTTATCGTCCGGTTCAGCCGGAACATTAGCGCTTTCAGCCTCTTCGACGGGGGTGCCCTGCACTTCCGCCTTCATGCGCTTGAGGCCCATGTGGCGGACGTCGGTGCCGCGTACCAGGTAAATCACCAGCTCGGAGATGTTGCGCGCGTGGTCGCCGATGCGCTCCAGCGAACGCAAGGCCCAGATGACGCTGAGCACCCGCGAGATCGAACGCGGGTCTTCCATCATGTAGGTCACCAGCTCACGCAGGGCGGTCTTGTACTCGCGGTCGATGGTCTTGTCGTACTGTGCCACCGACAGTGCCAGGTCGGCGTCGAAGCGGGCAAAGGCGTCCAGGGCATCGCGGACCATGTTGCGCACCTGGTCGCCGATGTGGCGCACCTCGACGTAGCCGCGCGGCGACTCGCCCTCTTCGCACAGCTGGATGGCACGACGGGCGATCTTGGTCGACTCGTCGCCGATGCGCTCCAGGTCGATCACTGACTTGGAGATGCTGATGATCAGCCGCAGGTCGGAGGCCGCCGGCTGGCGGCGGGCAAGGATGCGTACACACTCCTCGTCGATGTTGCGCTCCATCTGGTTGATCTGCTCATCGACCTCGCGCACTTGCTGGGCCAGGCCCGAGTCGGCCTCGATCAGAGCAGTAACCGCGTCGTTGACCTGTTTCTCGACCAGGCCGCCCATGGCCAGAAGGTGGCTGCGCACCTCTTCAAGCTCGGCGTTGAACTGCTGGGAGATGTGATGCGTAAGGCTTTCTTTGTTGATCATCGTTTCGCTCCGCGAAAAAGCTGCAAGCCTCAAGCCGCAAGCTTCAAGTCGTTCGTGTTATCCCTTGGCCCCCGGCCTGCGGCTGGCAGACCGACTAGCCGTAGCGACCGGTGATGTAGTCTTCGGTCTGCTTCTTCGCCGGGTTGGTGAACAGGGTATCGGTATCCCCGAATTCGACCAGTTTGCCCATGTACATGAACGCGGTGTAGTCCGAAACGCGCGCCGCCTGTTGCATGTTGTGGGTCACGATGACGATGGTGTACTTGGATTTCAATTCGTAGATCAGTTCTTCGACCTTCAGCGTCGAGATCGGGTCCAGTGCCGAGCACGGTTCGTCGAGCAGCAGCACTTCCGGCTCCACGGCAATGGTGCGGGCGATCACCAGACGTTGCTGCTGGCCACCGGACAGGCCCAGGGCCGAGTCATGCAGGCGGTCCTTCACTTCGTCCCACAGGGCAGCGCCCTTGAGGGCCCATTCGACCGCTTCGTCGAGGGTGCGCTTCTTGTTGATACCTTGGATACGCAGGCCGTAGACGACGTTCTCGTAGATGGTCTTGGGGAACGGGTTCGGCTTCTGGAACACCATGCCCACACGACGGCGCAGCTCGGCCACGTCCTCGCCCTTGCGGTAGATGTTGGTGCCATACAGGTTGATGGCGCCCTCCACGCGGCAACCGTCAACCAGGTCGTTCATGCGGTTGAAGGTACGCAGCAGGGTCGACTTGCCGCAGCCGGACGGGCCGATGAAGGCGGTCACGCGCTGCTTGGGGATATTCATGCTGACGTCGAACAAGGCTTGCTTGTCGCCGTAGTACAGGCTCAGGCCCGGTACTTCGATGGCCACGGTCTCTTCGGCCAGGCGCAGGCTCTGCTTGTCGCGGCCCAGGGCAGACATGTCGATGCCGTGGGTATGGGATTCGTGCTGCATGGTCTCACTCCGTTTGTAGCTGCAAGCTTTAAGCTGCAAGCTGCAAGTTAGGGCAAAGCGGCACTCCTTTTGGAGCTTGCCGCTTGTGGCTTAAAGCTTCAATCAGTGGTCGAGGGCCTTGTACTTCTCGCGCAGGTGGTTACGGATCCACACTGCCGAGAGGTTGAGGGTGGCGATCACCAGCACCAGCAACAGCGCGGTGGCGTACACCAGCGGCCGGGCGGCCTCGACGTTCGGGCTCTGGAAGCCGACGTCATAAATGTGGAAGCCCAGGTGCATGATCTTCTGGTCCAGGTGCAGGTACGGGTAGTTGCCATCGAGCGGCAACGACGGTGCCAGTTTCACCACACCCACCAGCATCAACGGCGCCACTTCACCCGCAGCACGGGCCACGGCGAGAATCATGCCGGTCATCATGGCCGGGCTGGCCATTGGCAGGACGATCTTCCACAGTGTCTCGGCCTTGGTCGCGCCCAGGGCCAGGGAGCCCTCGCGCACGGTACGTGGGATACGCGCCAGCCCTTCTTCGGTGGCCACGATCACCACCGGCACCGCCAGCAGCGCCAAGGTCAGCGAGGCCCACAGCAGGCCCGGGGTACCCAGGGTCGGTGCCGGCAACGATTCGGGGAAGAACAGCCGGTCGATCGAGCCACCCAGCACATAGACGAAGAAGCCCAGGCCGAATACGCCGTAGACGATCGCCGGTACGCCTGCCAGGTTGTTCACTGCAATGCGGATCAGGCGGGTCACCGGGCCCTGTTTGGCGTATTCGCGCAGGTACACTGCAGCCAGCACGCCGAACGGGGTCACGATCACCGCCATGATCAGGGTCATCATCACGGTACCGAAGATGGCCGGGAAGATCCCGCCTTCGGTGTTGGCTTCGCGTGGGTCGTCGCTGAGGAACTCCCAGACCTTGGCAAAGTAGGTACCCATCTTGGTCAGGCCGGACATGCCGTTAGGCTGAATGGCGTGCACCACCTTGCTCAGGTTGATCTCCACTTCACGGCCGTTGCCGTCGCGCGCCACCAGGCTGTCACGGGAGAAGGCCTGATGCAGGCCGCTGAGGCGGTCTTCGATGGCCTTGTAGCGGCTGTTCAGCTCGGCGCGCTCGGCGTCCATGTCGGCCTGGGCGGCGGCGTCGAGCTTGCCGTCCAGTTCCAGCTTGCGGCTGTGCAGGCGCAGGCGCTCCAGGCCATGGTTGATGGCGCCGATGTCTTTTTTCTCGAGTTGCTGCAGCTCGCCGTTGAGCTGGTTGGCGCGCTTGAGGCGGGCCTGTAGCTCGTTCCAGGCGGCAGGGCCTTCGGCAACCACGCGGCCTTGTTCCTTGACGCTGACCAGGTAGCCGTAGAAGTTGCCCCACTCGCGACGTTCCAGCGCCATCAGGTCGGCCGGGCGTTGCTCGTCGACCAGCCACTCGCCCACCACCCAGGAGAAGTCACTGCCGTTGAGGTCGCGGTTACCGACCTTGATCAGCTCACGGGTCATGAACTCCGGGCCCTGCTCAGGTACCGGCAAGCCGGCACCTTTGAGGCGGGCACGGGGCACCTCTTCTTTTTGCACCACTTCGCCGATGACGACGTGATCAGCCTGGCCCGGCACCTTGTAGGTGGCCTGGATCAGGTCGGCCGGCCAGAAGTGGCCCAGGCCGCGCACGGCGATGACCGACAGCAGGCCGATGGTCATGATCACCGCCATGGCAACCGCGCCACCGCTGATCCAGACGCCAGGGGCGCCGCTCTTGAACCAGCCTTTGAGGGAATCCTTTTTCACGGATCTCTACCTTTCTATCAAAGCGACGAGTATTTCTTGCGCAGACGCTGGCGAATCAGCTCGGCCAAGGTGTTCATGACGAAGGTGAACATCAGCAGCACGAGTGCCGCCAGGAACAGCACGCGATAGTGGCTGCCACCGACTTCCGACTCCGGCATTTCCACCGCCACGTTAGCGGCCAGGGTGCGCATACCTTCGAACAGGTTCATCTCCATCACCGGGGTGTTGCCGGTGGCCATGAGCACGATCATGGTCTCGCCCACCGCACGGCCCATGCCGATCATCAGCGCCGAGAAGATACCCGGGCTGGCGGTGAGGATGACCACGCGGGTCAGGGTCTGCCACGGCGTCGCACCCAGGGCCAGGGAGCCCAGGGTCAGGCTGCGGGGCACGCTGAACACGGCGTCTTCGGCAATCGAGTAGATGTTCGGGATGACCGCGAAGCCCATGGCGATACCGACCACCAGGGCGTTACGCTGGTCGTAGGTGATGCCCAGGTCATTGGTGATCCACAGGCGCATGTCGCCGCCGAAGAACCAGGTTTCCAGGTAAGGGCTCATGGTCAGGGCGAACCAGCCGGTGAACAGGATCACCGGGATCAGGATCGCCGCTTCCCAGCCATCCGGGACGCGCAGGCGGAACGACTCGGGCAGGCGGCTCCAGGTGAAACCGGCCAGCAGGATGCCGAACGGCATCAGCAGGAACAGGCTGAACACACCCGGCAGGTGGCCTTCCAGGTACGGCGCCAGGAACAGGCCGGCAAAGAAGCCAAGGATCACCGTTGGCATCGCTTCCATCAGCTCAATCACCGGCTTGACCTTGCGGCGCATGCCCGGGGCCATGAAGTAGGCGGTGTAGATGGCGGCGGCAATGGCCAGCGGGGCTGCCAGGATCATCGCGTAGAACGCAGCCTTCAAGGTACCGAAGGTCAGCGGCGACAGGCTCAGCTTGGGCTCGAAGTCGGTGTTCGACGCGGTCGACTGCCAGACGTACTTGGGCTCGTCATAGTTCTCGTACCAGACCTTGCCCCACAGTGCGCTGAAGGAGACTTCCGGGTGCGGGTTCTTGAGGCTCAGCGGCAACAGCTTGCCACCTTCCTCGATGAGGATGCGGTTGGCACGCGGCGACAGGGCCAGGATGCCAGCACCCTCTGCAGCCGGCTCGACCAGCAAGGTGCGGTGCGCGGTGCTGTGGAACACACCGAGCTTGCCGTCGGCGTCGAGGGCGATGAAGCCCTTGCGGCGCTCTTCGGCATCGATCTGGACGACCGGCGCGCTGCCCATCTGGAAGCTGCGGATCAACTTGAAGCGCGACTCGCCATCGGGGTCACGGGCCATGAACCACTGGCTCAAACCACCCTTGGAGTCACCGAAGATCAGCGAGATACCGCCGACCAGCTGGCCACTGGCCGTGATCTCGGCATTGCCATCTTCCAGCAGCTTGTAGCGGCCGTTGAGGCTTTTGTCGCGCAGGCTGAAGACGTCGGCGGTGGCACGGCCGTTGACCACATACAGCCACTGCTGACGCGGGTCGATGTAGATGGCCTTGACCGGCTCGGTCATCTGCGGCAGGTCGATACGGCTCTGCTCGCTGGTGACCTCACCGGTCATCATGTTCTCTTCGCGGGTCAGCTGGGTGACCTGCAGGTGCGAACCGGTGGAGCCCGCCAGCATCAGGTTTTCGCCGTTGACGTTGACGCTCACGTGCTCCAGCGCGCGGCCCTGGTCGTCAAGCACGAACGCGTCCTTGCCGTAGGGGTAGTCGATGCCTGGGCTGATGGTTTTCTTGTTGTCCGGGTAGGTGATCTTGTAGGTGTGGTGGAACACCAGCGCCTGACCATTGGACAGCCCCAGCACAACCAGCGGGCTACCCGGCTGATCGGTGCTGATCGAACTCACCTGGGTACCTGCCGGCAGCGGCAGGTCGACGCGCTGCAGCTCGGCACCGGTCTTGGTGTCGAAGAACAGCGCCTGGCCCTTGTCGGAAACCCGCATGCCCACCAGGTTCTGCTCTTCAAGCGCGATCATCAGCGGCTTGCCGGCATCCTGTTGCAGCCAGGTCGGCTCCAGGGCCTTCTTGCTGGTCAGTTCGGCGCCCTGGAACAGCGGCAGCACCACGTAGGCCAGGTAGAAGAAAATCAGGGTAATTGCCGCCAAGACGGCAAGCCCGCCCACCAGTACATACCAGCGGGTCAGGCGGTCCTTGAGCGCACGCATGCGGCGCTTGCGTTGCAACTCCGGCGTATTGAAATCAATCCGCACGGGTTGGGAATTTTGGGTCATGGTGGAGTTGGCCAGATCATTCATGCGCACACCCTAGCGGTCCCGTATGACAAAAACATGACAATGCAGTGACGCAAGAAAGCCCGACGCGCAGGGATCCTGGCTTCGGACTGAGAATTCGTGGAGGAGGCCGGGCATCGGTACCGGCCTCTTCCTCAGTTACTTACTTCTTTGCAACGTTACCGGCGTGGGACAGGCCCAGGTCAGCCAGGGTCTTGTCGACCACTTTGGCAGGCAGCGGGATGTAGCCATCCTTCACCACGACCTGCTGGCCAGCTTGCGACAGCACCAGCTTGATGAACTCGGCGTCCAGCGGGGCCAGAGGCTTGTTCGGGGCCTTGTTGACGTAGACGTACAGGAAGCGCGACAGCGGGTACGTACCGTTCAGGGCGTTGGCTTCGTTGTCTTCGACGAACTCGCCGCCTTCTTTCTTGGCCAGGGCGACGGTCTTGACGCTGGCGGTCTTGTAGCCGATGCCCGAGTAGCCGATGCCGTTCAGCGAGGAGCTGATCGACTGCACGACCGAAGCCGAACCAGGCTGTTCGTTGACGTTAGGCTTGAAGTCGCCTTTGCACAGGGCTTCTTCCTTGAAGTAACCGTAGGTGCCCGATACCGAGTTACGGCCGAACAGCTGCACTGGCTTGTTGGCCAGGTCGCCGGTCACGCCCAGGTCACCCCAGGTTTTGACATCGGCCTTGGCGCCGCACAGGCGGGTGGACGAGAAGATCGCATCGACCTGCGCCATGGTCAGGCCCTTGATCGGGTTGTCCTTGTGCACGAAGACTGCCAGGGCGTCTACGGCAACCGGGATGGCGGTTGGCTTGTAGCCGTACTTCTGCTCGAAGGCCTGCAGCTCGACGTCTTTCATCTTGCGGCTCATCGGGCCCAGGTTGGCGGTGCCTTCGGTCAGCGCGGGTGGCGCGGTGGAGGAGCCGGCGGCCTGGATCTGGATGTTTACGTTGGGGTATTCCTTCTTGTAGGCCTCGGCCCACAGCGTCATCAGGTTCGCCAGGGTGTCGGAGCCAACGCTGGAGAGGTTGCCCGATACACCGGTGGTTTTGGTGTAGGTCGGGATTGCTGGGTCGACAGCGGCTACCGCATTGGCGGTGGCAACGCCAGCGGCGGCAAAGGTAAGGGCCGCCATCAAACGCTTCAGTTTCATGCCTTGCTCCTAGCAGGAATATTGGGGGTGTTGGATGGATCGGGCCCAAGTATCTGCAGGCCGCATGAATACGATATGACTTCAATATGACAATTGGATGAAAGGCCATCACCGGTTGTCCGGGATGGCCTTTTCAAAATGTTGCTGGGCGAGGCGGCCACACCGGATGCCACTGCGGCAGACACTACAGAGGCGCTTCGGCACGTGCTGAGATGTTACCTGTGGGAGCGGGCTTGCCCCGCGAATGGGGGCACGCGGTGCCTGGCACCGGCTTCGCCGGTATTCGCGGGGCAAGCCCGCTCCCACCAGAGCCCATTACTCAATCAATGACGTGGAAGTTGCTCCATGGGGCAATTTCTTGTTCGAGATAATTGCACCCGCAGAAATTTCACTCATTAACGCTTGTTGGCGAAGAGATATAGCCCTACCACCAGCCCGACGGCACACAGCCCCGCCACATAATAAGCTGGCGCCATTGGGCTGACCTTCAACAGCGCGGTTACCACCATCGGCGTCAATCCACCGAAGATGGCGTAGGCCATGTTGTAGGAGAACGACAAGCCGCTGAAACGCACCACCGGCGGGAAGGCCTTGACCATCACGTAGGGCACGGCGCCGACGATACCGACGCACAGACCGGTCAGCGCATACAGCGGGAACAACAGGTCGGGGCGGGTTGGCAGGCTGTGGTAGAAGGTCCAGGAGCTGGCCAGCAGCAGCAGGCTGCCAACGATGAATACGCGCCCGGCGCCGAAGCGGTCGGCCAGGCGGCCGGCAGCGATGCAGCCGAGGCTGAGCAGGACGATGGCCAGGCTGTTGGCCTTGAGCGAGTCGGTCGGGCTGACCTGATAGAAGCTCTGCAGCAGCGCCGGTGTCATCAGGATCACCACCACGATGCCGGCCGACAGCAGCCAGGTCAGCAGCATCGACAGGACGATCGCGCCACGGTGGTCACGCAGCACCGCACGCAGGGGCAACTCTTCGGCCAGGGCCTTGCGCTGCTGCATCTCGGCGAACACCGGGGTTTCGTGCAACCAGCGGCGCAGGTACACCGAGAACAGGCCGAACACCCCCCCCAGCAGGAACGGGATACGCCAAGCGTAATCGGCCACTTCGCCAGGGGTATAGACACTGTTGATCAGCGTGGCGACCAGCGAGCCGAGCAAGATGCCCGAAGTCAGGCCGGCCGTCAGCGTGCCGCAGGCGTAACCGGTATTGCGTGCAGGGACGTGCTCGGAGACGAACACCCAGGCCCCCGGCACCTCACCGCCAATCGCCGCGCCCTGGATCACGCGCATCAACAGCAGCAAGATCGGCGCCCACAGGCCGATCTGTGCATAAGTGGGCAACAGGCCCATGATCAGGGTCGGCAGGGCCATCATGAAGATGCTCAGGGTGAACATCTTCTTGCGCCCCAGCAGGTCGCCGAAGTGCGCCATGACGATGCCACCCAGTGGCCGCGCCAGGTAGCCGGCAGCGAAAATGCCGAAGGTCTGCATCAGGCGTAGCCATTCAGGCATGTCGGCCGGGAAGAACAGCTTGCCGACCACCGTGGCGAAGAACACGAAGATGATGAAGTCGTAGAACTCCAGGGCACCGCCCAGTGCGGACAATGAAAGGGTCTTGTAGTCGCTGCGGGTCAGCGGCCGCGAAGGCTGCTCGATACTGCTCGGCACGGAGGTCATCGGTCTTTCTCTTGTAGGTCATGCAGGCCGCTGGGTGCGCGACTTCTGGATTGGTAGACGGGCGAAGATAGCAAATTGCCGAGCCGCGCCGAAAGCGATACAAAATCCATACAGATATTCATGAATGCGCGGTCGTCGCTGGCCGTTATGCTCTATATACTGGCCATTCGTAGGAAAAGGTTGCTCCTAGCGTGGGATGTTGTGCGAAAACGCCGGTCTTTATGTCAGGCGGTTTCGCAGAGTTTCCCTACGGCCGCCCAGTGAAACGAAATCGGCGTAGTATGTTTCCAGCTGAATCGTTTACCCGGCCTTTGCGCCACACCAACGAAAAGCGTCACGGGTCAGAGGCCCCATCGCATGATTGAGCTCGAACAAGAAGATCCAATCCCGCAAGGCGACCTGGCCTTGCAGATCACCGCACTCCCTCGTGAGACCAACGGCTTCGGCGACATCTTTGGCGGCTGGCTGGTTGCCCAGATGGACCTGGCCGGCACCGCCATGGCCAGCCGCGTCGCTGGCGGCCGTGTGGCCACGGTGGCCATCGACCGCATGGCCTTCCTGGTCCCGGTAGCCGTGGGCGCGCAGCTGTCGTTCTATACCCAGACCCTGGAGATCGGCCGCAGCTCGATCCAGATGATGGTCGAAGTCTGGAGCGACGACCCGCTGTCCAGCGAATGGCGCAAGGTGACCGAAGCGGTCTTCGTGTTCGTCGCCATCGATGGCAGTGGCCGCACCCGCTCTGTGCCTCGTCGCTAAGCCCGGCCAGCGGTAAACTCATTGCATGTGCCCGGGTCCAAGGCCCACTGGCAATCAATGAGACGAACGTAATGGCTACCTTCAAGGTCGACACCGAGCAACACGGCGAACTCAACTGCTGGCGCATCACCAGCGAGCGGGCCGAACTACTGATCGCCCAGCAGGGCGCGCAGATCCTCAGCTACCAGCGTGTGGGCGAACCGCCGCTGCTGTGGCTGAGCGATCAGGCCATTTTCCGCCAGGGCAAATCGGTACGCGCCGGTGTACCGGTGTGCTGGCCCTGGTTCGGCAACCTGCAGCGCAACCCCCAGGCCGTGCAGGCCATGTACCGCGGCGAGCAAGCGCCCGCCCACGGCCTGGCGCGCGCGCGTGAGTGGCAGTTGCTGGGTATCGAGGAAGTGGGCGATGGCCTGCGCATCGAGTTCGAACTGCCCGAAGCCCAGGGCGACCTGCCCGGCTGGCCCCATGATGTGCAGCTGAAACTGGTGGTGGAACTCGGCGAGCGCCTGGCGCTGAGCCTGACCAGCCGCAACATGGGCAATACCCCTGTCACCCTCAGCCAGGCCCTGCACAGCTACTTTGCGGTGAGCGATGTGCGCCAGGCGCGGGTCGAAGGGGTCGAGGGGCTGGGCTATATCGAGACCCTGGCTGACTGGGAACAGCGCCAGCAGCAAGGGCCGCTGGGGTTTGCCGGGGAGACCGACCGAATTTACCTCGCCACCCCGCAAACCCTGAGCATTGTCGACCCGCATTGGCAGCGGCGGATTACCTTGACCAGCAGCGGCTCACGCTCGGCGGTGATCTGGAACCCGTGGACCGAGCGGGCCCGGGAGCTGGCGGACATGGCCGATGACGGATGGCAGCGGATGCTGTGCATCGAGACGGCCAATGTGTGGGATGACGTGGTGGAGCTGAGGCCTGGGGCGACTTGCTCGCTGAGTGTCAGTATCGGCAGTGAAGCCATCTGAGCCTTGCGGTGACTTTGCCGGCCTCTTCGCGGTGCGGCGATCCGACTTGCCCCGCGAGGAGGCCGGTACAGGCAACCTCAGAGATCAGCTTCTTCCACCACCCTCACCTTCTGCGCATCCAGGGCATAGGCTGCATCGGCCAGGTCGTTGCTGACCTTCTCCACCTTCAACGCCCCGCTGACCCACAGCGGCGTGTAGATATCATCAATCTTCAGCCCCTTCGGATAACGCACCAGCACCAGCTGGTTCGGTGGCGGTGGCGGCACATGGATGCACGCGCCAGGGTATGGCACCAGGAAGAACAAGGTGCTGTTGCCCTTGGCATCGCTTTCCAGCGGCACCGGGTAGCCGCCCAGGCGGATGTCCTTGCCGTTCATGGCCGCCACGGTCTTGGTCGAGTACATCACCGCCGGCAAGCCCTTGCTCTGCTTGAGGCCGCCTTTGTCGGTGAAGGTGCCTAGGGCCTCCGGCGAGTCGTGATCGATTTCGGGCATCTGTTCGAGAGCCTTCTGGTCCGACTTGGGCATCAGCTCCAGCCAGTCGGTTTCAGGCAGCTCGGCACGGGCCAGGGTGCTGGCCAGAAGCAAGGGGATGAGAAAAAAGGCACGCATGGCAATGCTCGGCAACTCGGATGAATTGCCGGGCATTCTAAACGGTATTCAGCGCTTTCTGATCAATCCGTAGATCACCAGAAGGACGACGGCACCGACCAGTGCCCCCAAGAAACCTGCCGCCTGCCCGGCCTGATAAATGCCCAGCGCCTGGCCGCCGTAGGTGGCGAGCAAGGAGCCTGCGATACCCAGCAGGATGGTCATGATCCAGCCCATGCTGTCGTCCCCTGGCTTGATGAAACGCGCCAGCAGCCCGACGATAAGGCCTATGAAGATGGTCCCGATGATGCCCATGGCAATCCCTCTGCAGTGAAAATGGAACAAGCCAAAGCCTAGACAGCGCTTTGACTTGTTGCCATTTCAGAGGGCAGGTAGCACGCAGAAGTTCGATCAGCTGGCGATCAAAGCCTCTACCTCGGCGATCTTGCGCTCGAGGGTGGCCATGTCATGGCAGCGCAGGGTGGCATGGCCAACCTTGCGCCCGACCTTGAAAGCCTTGCCGTAGTGGTGCAGGTGGCAGTCGCCGATGGCAACCACCTTGTCCACCGCTGGCACTTCGCCGATGAAGTTGAGCATGGCGCTCTCACCAACCTTGGCGGTTGAACCCAACGGCAGGCCGGCCACGGCACGCAGGTGGTTCTCGAACTGGCTGCACTCGGCGCCTTCGATGGTCCAGTGCCCGGAGTTGTGCACACGCGGGGCGATTTCGTTGGCCTTCAGGCCACCGTCAACTTCGAAGAACTCGAAGGCCATCACGCCCACGTAGTCCAGCTGCTGCAGCACGCGGCCGACGTAGTCTTCGGCCAGGGCCTGCAGCGGGTGCGCTGCGCTGGCCATCGACAGGCGCAGGATGCCGCTGTCGTGGGTGTTGTGCACCAACGGATAGAAGCGGGTTTCACCGTCGCGGCCACGCACGGCCACCAGCGAGACTTCGCCGGTGAACGGCACGAAGCCTTCCAGCAGGCAGGGCACGCTGCCCAGCTCGGCGAAGGTATCGACCACGTCTTCAGCGCTGCGCAAGACCTTCTGACCCTTGCCGTCGTAGCCCAGGGTGCGGGTCTTGAGCACGGCCGGCAGGCCGATGCTGGCGACTGCCGCGTCCAGGTCGGCCTGGGAGAGAATGTCGGCGAAGGCCGGGGTGGGGATGCCCAGGTCGCGGAACATGCTCTTCTCGAACAGCCGGTCACGGGCAATGCGCAGTGCCTCGGCACTGGGGTAGACCGGGACGAACTGCGAGAGAAACGCTACGGTCTCGGCCGGAACGCTTTCGAACTCGAAGGTCACCAGGTCGACTTCGTCGGCCAGCTGGCGCAGATGGTCCTGGTCACCGTAGTCGGCGCGCAGGTGCTCGCCCAGCGGCGCGGCGCAAGCATCAGGTGCCGGGTCGAGGAAAGCGAAGTTCATGCCCAGCGGAGTACCCGCCAGAGCCAGCATGCGGCCGAGCTGGCCACCACCGATTACACCGATCTTCATGGGGTCAGCCTCAAGCCTGGCGCGGGTCTGGATTGTCCAGCACGGTGTCGGTCTGTTCCGTGCGGAACTGCTTGAGCGCCGCGTGGTACTGCGGGTACTTGGCGCCCAGGATGCTCGCCGACAGCAGTGCCGCGTTGATCGCGCCAGCCCGGCCGATGGCCAGGGTCGCGACCGGTACGCCGGCAGGCATCTGCACGATCGACAGCAGCGAATCGACGCCCGACAGCATCGACGACTGGACCGGCACGCCCAGCACCGGCAGGTGGGTCTTGGCGGCGCACATGCCTGGCAGGTGGGCTGCGCCACCGGCACCGGCGATGATCACCTCGATGCCACGGCCTTCGGCCTCTTCGGCATACTGGAACAGCAGATCCGGAGTACGGTGGGCGGAAACCACCTTCACTTCGTAGGGAATGCCGAGTTTTTCCAGCATATCGGCGGTGTGGCTAAGGGTGGACCAATCGGACTTGGAGCCCATGATCACGCCAACCAGTGCACTCATCGTCGAGCCTCTTCGCTTGTGCGCCCTTGGGCGCGTCAAAAAACAACAAGCCACGCGGGACGACCGGCGTGGCTTGTTTGCTGATCAGGACCGGAGCTATCCGGTCGAAAGGCCGCGCAGTATACCGTAACCCAGGGCGATGCTGGCACCCCCGGCGACCAACTGTCGGCCCTATTTTTCGGGGCTTTGGCTGACTTTTGGGTCAACCGCCGCTGCACCTTCGAGCTTGCGCCACAGCAAGCGCACGTTGGCCTTGCGCACCAGGGCGCAGCGGTACAGGCGGATTTCCAGGGGGACATGCCATTGGCTGCCACCACAGATCGCCAGCTCGCCCCGTTCCAGCTCGCCGCGCATCGACAGGCGTGGCACCCAGGCGATGCCCATGCCTTCCAGCGCCATGCTCTTGAGGCTGTCGGCCATGGCGGTTTCATAAACGGTGGTGTAGCGCAGGTTGCGCTGGCGCAGCAGCAGGTTGACCGACCGGCCGAGGAAGGCGCCGGCGGTATAGGCCAGCAGCGGCACACTGCCCTCGCCTTCCAGGTCGAACAATGGCTGCCCGCCGGCATCGACGGCACACACCGGTAACATTTCGGTGTTGCCCATGTGCAGCGAGGGGAAGATTTCGGCGTCCATCTGCAGCGCGGCGTCGGGGTCATAGAAGGCCAGCATCAGGTCGCAACCCCCTTCACGCAGGGCATGCACCGCATCCCCTACGTTAGTCGCAACCAGGCGGGTGGCGATGTTCAAGCCATCGTTGCGCAACTGGGCAACCCACCGCGGGAAGAACCCCGAGGCCAAGGAGTGTGCTGCTGCCACCTGGACAACTTCGCCCTGGCCACCTTCAAGGTGATGCAAATGGCGCAGAATTTCGCCCAACTGGTCGACAACGGTACGCGCTGTGACCAGAAAAAGCTGCCCGGCCTCGGTCAGCTCAATCGGCGTGCGGGAACGGTTCACCAGCTGCAGGCCCAAGGCTGCTTCCAGGCTGCGAATACGACGACTGAAGGCCGGTTGAGTGACGAAACGCCGTTCTGCCGCCTGCGAAAAACTGCGGGTGGCGGCCAGCGCGCTGAAGTCTTCCAGCCATTTGCTTTCCAGGTTCACGAAGCACATCTCCCGGCATGCACCAAAATGGAACACGCTCGAATGTCAATTGGCGTCACATGAAACACTATGCCGTTTGTGCATAGGTTAGCGTGCAACAGCATTGGCCGCAAAATCCTCTTCAGGCCTAGGATTAGCGCCATTCCGGCATGTGCCGGGTCAAATTCGAGATGATATACATCATGTCTTCCGCTGCATCGTTCCGCGTCGAAAAAGATCTGCTGGGTACCCTTGAAGTTCCTGCTGATGCCTACTACGGCATCCAGACCCTGCGCGCTGCCAACAACTTCCACCTCTCCGGTGTTCCGCTGTCGCACTACCCGAAACTGGTAGTCGGCCTGGCGATGGTCAAGCAGGCAGCTGCTGACGCCAACCGAGAGCTGGGGCACCTGAGCGATGCCAAGCACGCCGCCATCAGCGCCGCTTGCGGACGACTGATCAAGGGCGACTACCACGAGCAGTTCGTGGTGGACATGATTCAAGGCGGTGCTGGTACCTCTACCAACATGAACGCCAACGAAGTCATCGCCAACATTGCGCTGGAGGCCATGGGCCACCAGAAGGGTGAGTACCAGTACCTGCACCCGAACAACGACGTGAACATGGCGCAGTCGACCAACGACGCCTACCCGACCGCTATTCGTCTGGGTCTGCTGTTGGGTCATGACGCCCTGCTCGCCAGCCTCGACAGCCTGATCCAGGCCTTCGCTGCCAAGGGCAAGGAATTCGACCACGTACTGAAGATGGGCCGCACCCAGCTGCAGGACGCCGTGCCGATGACCCTGGGCCAGGAATTCCGCGCCTTCGCCACCACCATGACCGAAGACCTCAACCGTCTGCGTTCGCTGGCGCCAGAGCTGCTGACCGAAATCAACCTGGGTGGTACCGCCATCGGTACCGGCATCAACGCCGACCCTGGTTACCAGATGCTGGCCGTTCAGCGCCTGGCGACCATCAGCGGCCAGCCGCTGGTACCGGCTGCCGACCTGATCGAAGCCACCTCCGACATGGGCGCCTTCGTGCTGTTCTCCGGCATGCTCAAGCGTACCGCGGTCAAGCTGTCGAAGATCTGCAATGACCTGCGCCTGCTGTCCAGCGGCCCGCGTACCGGCATCAACGAGATCAACCTGCCAGCGCGTCAGCCAGGCAGCTCGATCATGCCAGGCAAGGTCAACCCGGTTATCCCGGAAGCCGTCAACCAGGTGGCCTTCGCCATCATGGGCAACGACCTGGCCCTGACCGTCGCCGCCGAAGGTGGCCAGCTGCAGCTGAACGTGATGGAGCCGCTGATCGCCTACAAGATCTTCGATTCGATCCGCCTGCTCCAGCGCGCCATGGACATGCTGCGCGAGCACTGCATCGTCGGTATCACTGCCAACGAACAGCGCTGCCGTGAACTGGTCGAGCACTCGATCGGCCTGGTCACCGCCCTGAACCCTTACATCGGCTACGAAAACGCCACCCGTATCGCCCGCGTTGCCCTGGAAACAGGCCGCGGTGTGCTGGAACTGGTGCGCGAAGAGAAGCTGCTGGACGAAGAGATGCTCAACGACATCCTGCGTCCGGAAAACATGATCGCACCGCGTCTGGTTCCGCTGAAGGCGTAACCGACCGCTTCACCTGTCTCACCAGGTCGAGGGACTAGACACCTCTCAACCTTTCAAAGGCCCGAGCGCATGCTTCGGGCCTTTTTTTTGCCTGCGCGTTTCGAGCCGCCGTGCAACCTGCGCATCCCGGCACACAACTTGCTCCATAATGCATCCCACCCAACGGGATACCGAGCATGCTGCACAGCCACCTGACCACCCTCAACGCGGTTTCGCTGATCCTCAACGTCTTCCAGGCAGAGGGTTGCGAGGCGGCGGCCTTGCTGGCCGGCAGCGGCATCGGCCCGGCGGACCTGGGGCATGCCGACGCACGCATCACCACCCAGCAAGAGCTGCAAGTGTGTGCCAATGCCGTTGCCCGGCGTGAAGACATCGGCCTGGAGCTGGGCCAGCGCATGCATGTGTCGTGCTATGGCATGCTCGGTTACGCCCTGCTCTCCAGTGCCACTTTGGGTGACGCCCTGCGCCTGGCACTGCGCTTTCCGGCACTGCTGGGAACAGTCTTCGAGCTACGCCTGATCGACGATGGCCAGCGCGTCTGGCTCAGCGCCAGCGACTACCGTGACAGCCCCGCGCTGACCGCCTTCAACGCCGAGTTCTGCCTGGTCTCGCTGAAAGTGATCTGCGACGACCTGCTTGGCCGTCCACTGCCGCTGCTCGGCACCCGTTTCGAACATGCCCGGCCGGGCTACCACAGCCTATATACCCGTGCCTTCCAGTGCCCGATCGGCTTCGCTGCCGAGGACAACGCCTTTGCCTTCGAACGGCGTTGGCTGGACATGCCGCTACCGTTGGCCGACCCCATCACCCACAAAGCCATGGGCGAGCGCTGCCGGCGCCTGAACCTGGAGTTCACAGGGCGCCAGGCCTGGCTCGGGCGAATTCGCCAACTACTGGCCCAACAACTGGATGCAGCACCCGGGCTTGAGGGCCTGGCGCGGCAGATGAACTGCTCATCGCGGACCTTGCGCCGGCACCTGCAGGCACTGGGCAGCAGTTATCAACAGTTGCTCGATGAACTGCGCTTCGAGCGGGCCAAGCAGTTGCTGGCCGATGAGCACATGCCGATCTACCGCATTGCCGAAACCTTGGGGTTCAGCGAAACGGCCAGCTTCCGCCATGCCTTCCAACGCTGGAGCGGAGTGGCGCCTAGCCATTTTCGCGGGTAAGCCCGCAAAAGTGGCCAGCGAGCTTGGCCACATCGATCCCCTTTTGGCCGTTTGCGTCGTTCTCCCTGGCAGGGCCTGCACTGAAAATGGGCCCACGCCAGTTCAACCGGAGAACAACAATGCTGACGATCTATTCCGATGACCACCGCCTGCACCACGGCCGCTGCGAGCTGATCGACGGCAAGCTGATGCCCTGCTTCGAAATGCCCTCGCGCGCCGACCATGTGCTCGATCAAGTGAACAAACGCCAACTCGGCGATGTACAGGGCCCAACCGACTTCGGCCGTGCACCGCTGCTGCGAATCCACAGCGCCGATTACCTGGACTTCTTCGAGGGCGCCTGGGCGCGCTGGGCCGCACTGGGCCACGACGGCGACCTGCTGCCCTTCACCTGGCCAGCCCGCACCCTGCGCCAGGTGAAACCCACCGGCCTGCATGGTGAACTCGGCTACTACAGCTTCGACGCAGGCGCACCGATCACAGCCGGTACCTGGCAGGCTGCCTACAGCGCCGCCCAGGTCGCACTCACCGCCCAGGCGGCGATCCAGCAAGGCGCCCATTCGGCATTCGCCCTGTGTCGCCCACCAGGGCATCATGCCGCCGCCGAAGTCATGGGCGGCTACTGCTACCTCAACAATGCCGCCATCGCCGCCCAGGCCTTCCTTGACCAGGGCCGCCGCAGAGTCGCCATCCTCGACGTCGACTACCACCACGGCAACGGCACCCAGGACATCTTCTACGCCCGCAACGATGTGTTGTTTGCCTCGATTCATGGCGATCCGCAAGCCGAGTTCCCGTTCTTCCTCGGTTACGCCGACGAAACCGGCGAAGGGGCCGGCGAAGGCTGCAACATCAACTACCCTTTGCCGGCCGGCAGTGACTGGGCAGCCTGGAGCGCCGCACTGGAGGACGCCTGCCAGCGCATCGCCGACTACGACGCCGATGTGCTGGTGATCTCGCTGGGCGTGGACACCTTCAAGGACGACCCTATCTCGCAGTTCAAGCTGGACAGCCCGGACTACCTGGCGATGGGCAAGCGCATCGCCCAGCTCGGCAAGCCGACCCTGTTCGTGATGGAAGGCGGCTACGCTGTGGAAGAAATCGGTATCAACGCGGTCAATGTGCTGGAAGGCTTCCAGCACGCCCAGCCAGGAGCCCGGTAATGGCCCGACTCAAGCGTCTGCTCGCCCCGTTAATCGCTGCCACCCTGTTCACCGGTGCCCTGCAGGCCCAGGCCGAGCAGCGTACCTTGCGCGTCTACAACTGGTTCGACTACATCACCCCGCAGACCTTGGTCGACTTCCAGAAAGACAGCGGCGTGAAGCTGATCTACGACATTTTCGACACCAACGAGGCGCTGGAAGCCAAACTGCTTACCGGTAACTCCGGCTATGACGTGGTGGTGCCGTCCAACGTGTTCCTGGCCAAGCAGATCGAAGCCGGTGTGTTCCAGCCGCTGGACCGCAGCAAGCTGCCGAACTGGCAACACCTGGACCCGGCCCTGATGAAGCTGATCGAAGCCAACGACCCCGGCAACAAGTTTGCCGTGCCCTACATGTACGGCACCGTGCTGATTGGCTTTAACCCGGCGAAGGTCAAGGCGGCGCTCGGTGAAAACGCACCCGTGGACAGCTGGGACCTGATCTTCAAGGAAGAGAACATCGCCAAGCTCAAGCAGTGTGGCGTTGCCCTGCTCGATTCGCCTTCCGAGATTATGCCGCTGGCCCTGAAGTACCTGGGGCTGGACCCCAACAGCGCAAAGCCCGACGACTACAAGAAGGCCGAGGCGCTGTTGCTTAAGATTCGCCCGCACATCACCTACTTCCACTCTTCCAAATACATGGCCGACATCGCCAATGGCGATATCTGCGTGGCGGTGGGCTACAGCGGCAGCTTCTCGCAAGCCGCCAATCGGGCTCACGATGCGAAGAACGGCGTGGTGGTCGACATGCGCCTGCCCAAGGAAGGCGCGCCGATCTGGTTCGACATGCTGGCGATTCCGAAAAACGCCGCCAACCCGCAAGAGGCTCACACGTTCATCAACTACCTGCTGCGCCCCGAGGTGATAGCGCCGATCAGCGACTTTGTCGGGTACCCGAACCCGAACAAGGACGCGACCGACAAGGTCAGCCCAGCGATTCGCAATAACCCCAACCTGTACCCGACGGCAGAGGCGATGGCCAAGCTGTACACCCTCAAACCACTGCCACGTGATGCCGAACGGGCACGCACCAGAGCCTGGACCCGCATCAAGTCCGGCACCTGAGCCGTGGCGGGGTCGCTAGGCGGCCCCGCTCACTTTTTCCAGGCCCGGCGCAAGCGCATCAGCGCATTGGCAATGTCGGCCTCTGGCACTGCGGCAAACCCCAGCACCAACCCCGCACGGTTATCCACAGCCACCTGGCTGTCTTCCAGCCAATAGCTACTCAGCGGATTTACCTCAACCCCTACCGCTTCTGCCGTGGCGGCCAGTTCTTGCTCGCGCGCAAAGTTATCCACATCCACCTTCACATGCAGCCCCGCCGCGACTTCCGGCATACCACCCAACCCAGGCACATCCAGCGGCCAACCAGCCTTGAGTACATTGCGCCGGCTCAACGCCGCCCGGCGCATACGCCGGATGTGGCGCTGGAAATGCCCCTGGGCCATGAACTCGGCCATCACGCACTGGCTGCCCACTTCCGAATGCCGCATGGCCAGCGCCCGCCCTTGGCTGAACGCCTGTACCAGGCGCGCAGGCAACACCAGGTAGCCCAGACGCAACGCGGGAAAGGCAATTTTGCCGAACGTGCCGACGTACAGCACCCGCCCATGTCGGTCCAGCGCCGCCAGCGGTGCCAATGGCGCACCGCTGTAGCGGTACTCCCCGTCGTAATCGTCTTCGATGATCCAGCCATCGTTGCGCTCGGCCCAGGCCAGCAATGCCAGGCGTCGCGCCAGGCTCATGGTCACGCCGGTGGGGTACTGATGCGCCGGCGTGACGTAGGCCAGGCGGCAGTCCGCCAGTTGTACGAGGCGCTCACAGTCCATGCCCTCTTCATCCACCGGTACGCCCATCACCTTGCCCCCTGCCACGGCAAAGGTATGCCCAGCGGCCCGATAGCCAGGGTTTTCCACAGCTACCCCCTCGCCAGGCTGCAACAGCAACTGTGCACAAAGGCTGATGGCCTGCTGTGCACCACTGGTGATCACAATTTGTTCAGCCGTGCACGAAAGGCCCCGTGAACGCCGCAGATAGGCCGCGATCAGCTCGCGAAGCTGCAGCTCACCCGCCGGGTCACCGTAACCCAGCTGCGCAGGGTCCGGGTTACGCCAGAAAGCCGCTTGCAGCTTGGCCCACACGTCAAACGGGAACAGATCGAAGGCCGGGATGCCGACCCTGAACGCACGTGGAGCGCCACTTCTAGGAACGGGCAAGTGGTTACTTTTCAGACGCTCAAGCGCCTCGCTGGAGCGCTCAGAGCTGGATAAATCCTCAGCATTTTCTAAAGAAAATGTGGATAAACCTGTTGATAACCCTAGGGATAACCCTGTGGACAGTTGTGTGGATAGTTTTTCAAGCTGAATCACATAGGTACCGTCGCCCACCCGGCTTTCGATATACCCCTCGGCATACAACTGGTCATAGGCACGCACCACGCTGTTGCGCGACAGCGCCAGTATCGCCGCCAAGTCACGGCTGGCCGGCAATCGCGTACCACTGCTCAGGCGCCCATCCAACACCCGCGCACGCAAGGCCTGGTAGAGCTGCTGGCTGAGCCCGCGGCGGCGGTCGAGCACGATGCCAGCCGGGTCGAAAGGCAGTATGAGGGGGCGCTTGTTCACCGTATTGGACCTATCAAATCAGCCATAAATGGATCTTACACAGAACCAATAGCCTGCCTAGGATGGAGCCATTCGACAAGGAACCCGCCATGTACAACAGCAAGCCCCACCAGGAACATGACCTAGCACGCCTGCACCGGCACATGGCCGATACGCGCCTCGCCGTCCTCATCAGCCACGGTGAACACGGCTTGCAGGCGACCCACCTGCCCGTCCTGGTCGACACCCAGCAAGGCGAGTTTGGCACGGTCTACGCGCACCTGGCCCGGGCCAACGTTCAGTGGCAAGACCTGCAGCAAGGCGCTGAAGCGCTGCTGGTGTTCCCCGGTGCCGACGCCTATGTCAGCCCGAGCTATTACCCCAGCAAGGCCGACAACCCCAAGGTGGTCCCCACCTGGAACTACCTGGCGGTGCACGCCTATGGCCCAGTCGAAGTCATCCACGAGGCCGAGCCGCTGCTGCAGATCGTCAGCCGCCTGACCGAGCGCCATGAGCACGGCCGCAGCGAACCCTGGAAAGTGTCCGACGCCCCCAGCGACTACCTTGAAGGCATGCTCCGCGCCATTGTCGGCATTCGCCTGCCGATCACGCGCCTGCAAGGGGCCCGCAAGCTCAGCCAGAACCGTTCGGCCGAGGACATCGCCGGGGTGCGTCAAAGCCTCGGCGACAGTGCCGACTACCAGGACAACCAACTTGCAGCGCACATGCGCCAACTCTGAAGGAAAAGCCCATGCCCAGCGTCACTCTGCGCCCCGTCAGCGCCAACGACCATCCCGCCTGGCTTGCCCTGTGGCAGGCTTACCTGCGCTTCTATGAGACCGAATTGCCCGAAGCGGTCAGCACCAGTACCTGGCAGCGCCTGCTGGACAGCCACGAGCCGACCCACTCTGCCCTGGCCTGGGTCGATGGCAAGGCAGTGGGGATGGTCAACTGGATCTACCATCGTTCCAACTGGAGCATCGAGAACTCGTGCTACCTGCAGGACCTCTATGTGGATGGCACGCAACGCGGCCTGGGCATCGGTCGCCAGCTGATCGAGCATGTCTACGCCACCGCCAAGGCTGCCGGCTGTGCCAAGGTGCACTGGCTGACCCACGAAACCAACGCCACCGCCATCAGCCTGTACCAGCAGGTTGCCGAGCGGCCGGGCTTCATTCAATTCCGCAAAGGGTTGTAGGCACGACATGACCGACGCACTGAACTGGAAACCCGCCAAGGCACCCACGGCAGACACCATCGAGGGCCGCTTCATCCGCCTTGAAAAACTCGACCCGGCACGTCACGGCGACGACCTGTGGAACGTCTTGCAAGGCCCGCAAGCCGACCCGGCCCTGTGGGATTACCTGCCCTATGGCCCATTCCCCGAACGCGGCGCCTTCGACCGTTGGCTGCAAGGCCATGCCGCCAGCCTTGATCCGTTGTTCTACACCGTTATCGACCGCCCAACCGGCCAGGCCCAGGGCATTCTCAGCCTGATGTCGATCGTGCCCGACCATGGCCGCATCGAGATCGGCCACATCGCCTTCGGCGCCGCCATGCAGCGCACGCCAAAGGGGACCGAAGCGGTGTACCTGCTGGGCAAGCTGGGTTTCGAGCTGGGCAACCGCAGGCTCGAGTGGAAGTGCAACAACGCCAATGCCCGCTCCAAGCGCGCGGCGCAGCGGTTCGGCTTTGTCTATGAGGGGG
The DNA here is from genome assembly GCF_900187555.1 of Pseudomonas sp. Irchel s3f19. NCBI lineage: Bacteria > Pseudomonadati > Pseudomonadota > Gammaproteobacteria > Pseudomonadales > Pseudomonadaceae > Pseudomonas > Pseudomonas sp. Irchel s3f19. The sequence goes on from NZ_FYDW01000002.1 coordinate 793,029, forward strand.
TGTTCCGCAAGCACCTGGTGGTCAAGGACCACAACCGGGATACCGCGTGGTACTCGATCACCGATGACGAGTGGCCAACGGTAGCGGCGGGGTTCGAGCGCTGGTTGAGTGCCGACAACCAACGCCCTGAAGGGCAAGCCAGGACGCTGGAAGCTTGCCGCAACGCGTGATCAGGCCAGCTTGGCCCTGAGTTCTGCAATGTGCTCCGGGCCGATACCACAGCAACCGCCGAGCAGGCTGGCACCGCGTTGGCGCCAGTTGCTGGCCCAGCTCAGATAACCCGGCGGGTCGAGGTCTTCGCGCAGCTCATCCAGGCCATCGTTGGCGGTGGCGTCCTTGGGTTGCGGGGGGAAGGCATTGGCGTAAGCGCCAATGGCGATGTCCACGCCCAAGCGCTCGAAGGCCTGGCGCGCAACATCCAGCGCAGCACCGATCACTTCGGGCTGGCTGCAGTTGAACAACAACGCGCTGACACCCAGCTCGGCAATCGCTTCGGCTGCCGCGGCAACGGTCTGCCCGGAGCGCAGGCGCGGCACGTCCACGACGCCTTCATCTTCAAGGGTGAACGACACCCAGAACGGCCTGCCGTCCTGCGGCAGGTGCGAGCTGATGGCCCGCACTTCTTCAATCGAGCTCTGGGTTTCGGCCAACCACAGGTCCACATAAGGCGCCAGCCCTGCCAGTAGCGGTGTCAGTACTTCGCTGACCCGCTCCGGCTGATACAGGTCCGGGCGGTAAGAGCCGAACAGCGGCGGCAACGACCCGGCAACACGAACAGGTACAGCAGCCGCATCGGCTGCGGCACGGGCCAGTTGCCCTGCCGTTGCGGCCAATGCGCGCCCTTCCTGGGCGAAGCGCGCTTCCCCAATATGGAACGGCACAACCGCATAGCTGTTGCTGGTGATGACCTGCGCCCCGGCCTCGATATACGCCGCATGCACCGCCACCACCGCTTCAGGTGCTTCGCTCAAGGCCAACGCTGACCATTCGGGCTGCCGGAACGGCGCACCACGACGCTGCAGCTCTCGCCCCATACCGCCATCCAGAATTACCAGCGATTGTTCGCCCATATGCCTATCACTTATATGTTTATAAATAAAATTCATTAGTGTGTAACTTGTTATAACTATTAAATACCCGACACGGATTGTCCAACAACTTTTTCAGGTACCTCCATGCGCTTGCTTCCCTTGCTCGGCACCGGCCTCATCGCCCTGTGTGCCACCACTCAGGCCTTCGCAGGTGCCACGCTGGACCGAGTGCAAGCGCGCAAGGAAATGGTCAACGTGCTGATGGAAAGCTATCCGCCGTTCTCGTTTCTGAACGATCAGAACCAGCTGGATGGTTTCGACGTGGATGTGGCCAAGGCCGTCGCCGACAAGCTGGGCGTCAAGCTGCGCCTGGAAACACCCTCCTGGGATGTGATTGCCGCAGGGCGCTGGAGCGGCCGTTATGACCTTTGTGTGTGCTCCATGACCCCAAGCAAGGCGCGCGCCGAGGTGTTTGATTTCCCGGTGGAGTACTACGCCTCGCCTGCGGTGATCGTGGTCAACGCCAAGGACGAACGCATCCATTCGGCCAAAGACCTGGACGGCCTGAAGGTCGGCCTGACCAGCGCCTCGAGCTACGAGAGCTACTTGAACAAGAACCTGGTCATCGAGGGTGATGAGGACAAGAAGATCGACTATCCCTTCGAGAGGGTGCAGATCGCCCCTTATGACACTGACAACGTCGCCTTCCAGGACCTGGGCCTGGGCGCAGGTGTGCGCCTGGATGCCATCCTGACCAACCTGGTCACCGCCCAGCCGCGCCTGGATCAGGACAAGCGCTTCAAATTGGCCGGTGCGCCGCTGTACGAAGAACCCAATTCGGTGGCGATTGAAAAAGGCGACCCCGAGTGGGATGCCAAGCTGCGTCAGGTATTCGCCGAGCTGAAGGCCGATGGCACCTTGGCCAAGCTGTCACAGAAATGGATCGGCGCCGATATCAGTAAATGAATGCTCAACAACCTGCCCCGCGTCCCGCCGTCAAAGCGTCGGGCACACAACTGTTCGGCTTTCGCACACGCCTGTATCTGACCTGGGTCGGGTTGTTTGTGCTGTTTGCGGCGTTCTTCCTCAGCTTTGACTTGAAGTTTTCGATCATTGTCGAAAAATTCCCGTATCTGGCGGGGTTCAAGCTGGGGCCGAATGGCTTTTTGCAAGGCGCGGCACTGACCCTGTTCCTGTGCCTGTGCTCGATAGTGGTTTCCGTGGCACTGGGCTTCGCCGCCGCGCTGGCACGGCTGTCGAGCAGCGCGGTGCTGTTGGGCATCGCCAGCTTCTACACGTCGTTTTTCCGTGGCACGCCACTGCTGATCCAGATCCTGCTGATCTACCTGGGCCTGCCGCAGCTGGGCGTGGTCCCTGGGGCCATCAGCGCCGGCATCATTGCCCTGTCGCTGAACTATGGCGCCTACCTCAGCGAAATTTTCCGCGCCGGCATCCTCGGTGTGGCGCCTGGGCAACGTCAGGCAGCAATGGCCCTGGGCCTTCGCCCTGCGCAGATCTTCTGGCACGTCACCCTGCCCCAGGCCATGCGCACCATCATCCCGCCGAGCGCGAACCAGTTCATTTCGATGCTCAAGGATTCATCGCTGATTTCGGTGATGGGCGTGTGGGAAGTGATGTTCCTGGCCCAGTCCTACGGCCGCTCCAGCTACCGCTACCTGGAGATGCTGACGACTGCAGCGGTGATCTACTGGGTGCTGTCGATTCTACTGGAGCTGGTGCAGGCCAAGCTGGAAAGGCACTTTGGCAAGGGCTATCAGCAGTGAGGGTCAGGTGATCTGACGCTGGCGCCTGACCACACCTATCTGCAAGCCGAACAGGCGAAGTACCGCATTCATTGATTTGAGGGTAGGGTTCCCCTCGCCCCGTTCGTTCAGTCGTTCTGAACGCTAAAAATATGCATTAAAATGCACATTTTTGACAATTATCTTCAATAATATGCAATCTAATGCATAAAAAAGGGGAGCATCCGCTCCCCAGAGGTAAACCGCTAGTTAAACGAAGGTTTCCATCAACCTTCGATCTCGATCAGGATCTCGCCCGGCGTCACGCGGTCGCCCTTGGCCACGTGGATGGCCACGACCTTGCCGGCGATGGCCGCCTGCACTTCGGTCTCCATCTTCATGGCTTCGGTGATCAGCACGGCCTGGCCGGCCTTGACCATGTCACCTTCCTTGACCAGTACATCGACGATGTTGCCTGGCATGGTGGTGCTGACGTGGCCTGGGTCGGTGGCTTGCTTGCGCTTGCTGCCGCCACCGCCGACGAACTCGTTGAGCGGCTCGAACACCACTTCTTCCGGCATGCCGTCGATCGACAGGTAGAAGTGACGCTTGCCCTCTGCCTTGACGCCCACACCGGTGATGTCGACGCGATAGGTTTCGCCGTGCACGTCGATGACGAACTCGGTCGGTACGCCTTCGCCGCCGGGTGCGGCGATGGCCCCGGCTTCAGGGATCGGCAAGAGGGCTTCCGGGGTCAGGGTGCCGGCTTCGCGTTCCTCAAGGAACTTGCGCCCGATGTCCGGGAACATGGCGAAGGTCAACACGTCTTCTTCGCAGCGGGCCAAGGCGCCGATGTCGCCACGCAGCTTGGTCATTTCTGGCTTGAGCAGGTCGGCCGGGCGCACGTCGATTACTTCTTCGCTGCCGATCGCCTGGCGGCGCAGTTGTTCGTTGACCACGCCTGGGGCCTTGCCATAACCGCCTTGCAGGTACAGCTTCACCTCGTTGGTGATGGTCTTGTAGCGCTCGCCGGCCAACACGTTGAAGAACGCCTGGGTGCCGACGATCTGCGAGGTCGGGGTTACCAGCGGTGGGAAGCCGAGGTCTTCACGCACGCGCGGGATTTCCGCCAGCACTTCGTTCATGCGGTTGAGGGCGCCCTGCTCCTTGAGCTGGTTGGCCAGGTTGGAAATCATGCCGCCCGGTACCTGGTTGACCTGTACTCGGGTATCCACCGCTGTGAATTCGCTTTCGAACTGGTGGTACTTCTTGCGCACGGCGTAGAAGTACAGGCCGATTTCCTGCAGCAGTTCCAGGTCCAGGCCGGTGTCGAACTCGCTGCCCTTGAGCGCGGCGACCATCGACTCGGTGCCCGGGTGGCTGGTGCCCCAGGCGAAGCTGGAGATTGCCGTATCGATATGATCGGCGCCGTTTTCCACGGCCTTGAGCTGGCACATGGCAGCCAGGCCAGCGGTGTCGTGGGAGTGGATGAACACCGGCAGCGACTGCTCGGCTTTCAGCGCCTTGACCAGCTCGCCCGTGGCATAGGGGGTCAGCAGGCCGGCCATGTCCTTGATCGCCACCGAGTCGCAACCCATGGCTTCCATCTGCTTGGCCTGGTTAACGAAGGCTTCGATGGTGTGCACCGGGCTGGTGGTGTAGGCGATGGTGCCCTGGGCGTGCTTGCCGGCGGCCTTGACCGCTTCAATGGCCACGCGCAGGTTACGCACATCGTTCATCGCGTCGAAAACACGGAAGACGTCGATGCCGTTGACCGCAGCCTTGGCGACAAAGGCCTTGACCACGTCATCGCTGTAGTGGCGGTAGCCCAGCAGGTTCTGGCCGCGCAACAGCATTTGCAGGCGGGTGTTGGGCAGTGCGGCGCGCAGTTTGCGCAGGCGCTCCCACGGGTCTTCCTTGAGGAAGCGCACGCAGGCATCGAAGGTGGCGCCACCCCAGACTTCCAGCGACCAGTAGCCGACCTTGTCGAGCTTGTCGCAGATCGGCAGCATGTCTTCGGTACGCATGCGGGTGGCCAGCAGGGACTGGTGGGCGTCGCGCAGGATCGTGTCGGTTACGTGAATTTTCTTGGACATTGTTATCTCCTCATAGCGGCAAGCTTCAAGCTACAAGCGCCAAGAAAAGCTGGTCTGCTTTTACTTGTAGCTTGCCGCTTACAGCTTGCAGCTGAATTCATAGGCCTGCGTGGGCGGCGATGGCGGCGGCGATGGCCAGGGCCAGCTCTTCGGGTTTGCGCTTGATCGAGTAGTTGGTCAGTTCAGGGTGGCTTTCGACGAAGCTGGTGTTGAACTGGCCGCTACGGAATTCCGGGTTGCGCAGGATTTCCTGGTAATACGCAGCAGTGGTCTTCACCCCCTGCACGCGCATGTCGTCCAGGGCCCGCAGGCCGCGGTCCATGGCTTCTTCCCAGGTCAACGCCCAGACCACCAGCTTCAGGCACATGGAGTCATAGAAGGGCGGAATGGTATAGCCGGTGTAGATCGCCGTGTCGGTGCGCACGCCTGGGCCGCCGGGTGCGTAATAGCGGGTGATCTTGCCGAAGCTGGGCAGGAAGTTGTTCTTCGGGTCTTCAGCGTTGATACGGAACTGCAGCGCGTAGCCGCGGTGCTGGATGTCTTCCTGCTTGACCGACAGCGGCAGGCCCGAAGCGATGCGGATCTGCTCGCGAACGATGTCCAGGCCGGTGATTTCTTCGGTGATGGTGTGTTCCACCTGCACCCGGGTGTTCATCTCCATGAAGTACACCTCGCCATCGGCGAGCAAGAACTCCACGGTACCGGCGTTTTCGTAATTCACGGCCTTGGCTGCACGCACCGCGAGGTCGCCGATGTAGGCGCGCTGCTCGGGAGTCAGCTGAGGGCTCGGGGCAATCTCGATGAGCTTCTGGTTGCGGCGCTGGATCGAGCAATCGCGCTCGAACAGGTGCACCACGCTGCCAAAGCTGTCACCCAGGATCTGCGCCTCGATGTGCTTGGGGTTGACGATGCACTTTTCCAGAAACACTTCCGCAGAGCCAAAAGCCTTGGTGGCCTCGGAGATCACGCGGGGGAAGTTCTGTTCCAGTTCTTCACGGCTGTTGCAACGGCGAATGCCGCGGCCGCCACCGCCGGAAGTGGCCTTGAGCATCACCGGATAGCCGATGCGGTCACCTTCGCTCAGGGCTTCATGGATATCGGCAACGTTGCCTTCGGTGCCCGGTGTGACCGGTACGCCGGCCTTGATCATGGCGCGGCGCGCTTCGGTCTTGTCGCCCATGCGGCGAATGACTTCGGCAGCCGGGCCGATGAACTTGATCCCGCGCTCGGCGCAGATCTCTGCCAGTTCAGCGTTTTCCGACAAGAAACCGTAACCTGGGTGCAGGGCATCACAACCGGTTTCGACAGCGAGGTTCACCAGCTTGCGCGGGTTCAGGTAACCGGCCAGTGGCTCGGCTCCGATGCTGTGGGCCTCGTCAGCGCGCTTGACGTGCAGCGCATGACGGTCGGCGTCGGAATAGATCGCTACCGAGCGTATGCCCATCTCGGCGCAGGCACGCACGATGCGGACTGCGATTTCACCTCGGTTGGCGATCAGGATTTTTTTTATCACTGGAGTCTTCCCAAAGCCGTAGGAACAGTCGAGCCGGTTCTACCGGTCGGCGCGTGACCAGACGTTGCTGGCCAGTCGCACATTCACCCTAGCGCTGTAGGTCGATAAACAAAAATCAATATTTGTTAGGGGCAGTATTAGCAAAAGCTTATAGTGCCGTAACAAGGTTTTGCCGGAGCCGCGACAAAAATGCGTAAGTCCTTGATGCGTATGACTTTGCGTCAATTGCAGATCTTCAATGAGGTGTGCGATTTACGCTCCTACAGCCGTGCAGCCGAGGAAATGGCGCTCACGCAACCCGCCGTTAGTCTACAGATTCGCCAGCTCGAAGAGCTTATCGGCCAGCCGCTGTTCGAGTACGTCGGCAAGAAGCTTTACCTGACCGAGGCAGCCGAAGCCCTGCAACGTGCCAGCCGGGATATCTTTGGCCGCCTGGAAAGCCTCGACATGCAACTGTCGGACATGCAGGGCTCACTGCAAGGGCAGTTGAAACTGGCGATCGAGTCCAGTGCCAAGTACTTCGTGCCACACCTGTTCGCCGCCTTCAAGCAGCGCCACCCGGAGGTCAACCTGACGCTCACGGTGGTCAACCGCGCCCAGGCGATCCGGCGCCTTTCGGACAACCGTGACGATTTGATCATCATGTCGATGGTGCCGCAGGACATGGGGCTGGAATTCCTGCCGTTTCTGAACAATCCGATCGTCGCCGTGGCCCCGCCGGATCATCCGCTGTGCAAGCTCGACCACCTGCGCCTGCAAGACCTTGAGCCTCATACGCTGCTGGTCCGCGAACAAGGTTCGGGTACGCGCAAGGCTTGTGAGGAATACTTCAAGGACAAACGCGTGCACTTCACCCAGACCCTCGAAGTGGCATCGGCAGATGCCCAGCGCGAATGCGTGATCGCCGGCTTGGGCATTGCCCTGCTGACCCGCCATGCCTTGAACATGGAGCTGGCCGCGGGCGTGCTCAAAGAGTTGCCGGTGGAGGAACTGCCGCTGTACCGCAGTTGGTGCGTGGTACAGGCCAAGGCCAAGCGGCAGTCGCCGGTGGCCCTGGCATTCTTGGCGTTCATCCGCAGCGAACGGGTGCTGATCAGCGCGATTGTTGAGCGTTTTTCGGGGAAGATGCTGCCGAAGTCTGCCACACCGTGAGCGCTTGCAGCTCAGGGTAGTCAACCAAGTCACGAAGCAATTGACGCTGGTCGCAGTAGCTTTCGATAGCGCGGCGATACTCCATCCGGCGCTGATCCTTTTCCTGCTGCTTGCGAGCCTTGGCGTTGGGTTGGTACGTACCGTCGAAGTCACGAGCCATTGCCTGTCTCCCAGTTAGGATGCGGGAGTTTCAGACTGGCTTCGGGAGTTTACGGTTTTGCGCCAGGGCGGTTACAAAATGGTGAATTTTGCTTGCCTGCGCAGGCGATGAGGCCCGCGCAGGCGCCGCAAGTCAATCGTCGGTGGCTTTGATTGACTTGGGCGATAGGCGCAGGCTGCGCAAGCTGCGCTTCACGCTCTTGAGGTGGTTGACCAGGCTCGGTCCACGCGCCATGGCAACACCCATGGCCAGCACATCGATCACCACCAGGTGGGCGATACGCGAGGTCAGCGGCGTATAGATTTCGGTGTCTTCATGCACATCGATGGCCAGGTTGACGGTCGAAAGCTCGGCCAAGGGGGTGGCGCTCGGGCACAGGGTAATCAGGTTGGCGCCACTCTCACGCACCAGGTTGGCGGTAATCAGCAGGTCTTTGGAACGGCCCGACTGGGAGATGCACACCGCCACGTCGCCCGGCTTCAAGGTGACCGCCGACATGGCCTGCATGTGCGGGTCGGAATAGGCCGCCGCGCTGAGCAGCAGGCGGAAGAACTTGTGCTGGGCATCGGCAGCCACCGCGCCCGATGCGCCAAAGCCATAAAACTCTACCCGCTGCGCCTGGGCCATGGCGCTCACGGCCTGCTGCAGCGCTTGTGGATCGAGGTGCTCGCGCACCTCCATCAGCGTATGCAAGGTAGTGTCGAAGATCTTCAGGCTGTAATCGGCTACCGAGTCGTCTTCATGGATCGCGAACTGCCCAAAGCTGGCCCCGGCGGCCAGGCTTTGCGCGAGTTTCAGCTTGAGGTCCTGAAAGCCTGAACAGCCAATCGCCCGGCAGAAACGTACGATGGTCGGTTCACTGATACCCACGTTGTGCGCCAGGTCGGCCATCGAGCTGTGCATGACGGCAGCCGGGTCTAGCAGCACGTGGTCGGCTACTTTCAGTTCCGATTTGCGCAGCAGGTGGCGCGATTGGGCGATATGTTGCAACAGATTCACGGGCTGGACTCGGTTATGATCGGCTGGCCGGGATGTAGCTTTCTTGTAGTTATACTACATGGGCGCCAACCCGCCCAGTTAAACGAACGTGGAGAGTGGTGGTTTGACTATTCCTTGCGACATTCTGGTCTTCGGTGGCACCGGCGATCTGGCCTTGCACAAATTGCTCCCGGCGCTCTATCACCTGTTTCGCGAGGCTCGTCTGAACAACGCGGTGCGGATCATCGCCCTGGCGCGGCGCAACCTGCCACGTAACGACTACCTGAAGCTCGCCGAGCGCCACTGCCGGGCGCAGATCGCGCGCAACGACTTCGACGAAGAGGTCTGGCAACGGTTCTCCGCCCGGCTCGACTACTTCCCCATGGACGCCTCGCAGAGTGCCGATTTCGGCCGGCTGGCTCGCTACCTCGGCGAGCCCGGCGGGCTGACCCGCATCTTCTACCTGGCCACCGCCCCCAACCTGTTCGTGCCCATCGCCAACCACCTGCGCATCGCCGGCCTGGCCGACCCCGAAGCCCGTATCGTGCTGGAAAAGCCGATCGGCCATTCCCTGGCGTCCGCCACAGCCATCAACGAGGCGATCGGAGCGGTGTTCGAAGAAGCCCAGGTGTTCCGTATCGACCACTACCTGGGCAAGGAGACGGTGCAGAACCTGATGGCCCTGCGCTTCGCCAACGCCCTGCTGGAGCCGGTATGGCGCAACAGCCAGGTCGACCACGTACAGATCAGCGTCTGCGAAACCCTGGGTGTTGAGAACCGCGGCGGCTACTACGACCGCGCCGGCGCGACCCGCGACATGCTGCAGAACCACCTGCTGCAGTTGCTGTGCCTGGTGGCCATGGAGCCGCCGGCGCAGTTCGAGGCCGAGGCCGTGCGCGACGAGAAAGTGAAGATTCTGCGGGCGCTCAAGCCGATCTGCGGCCAGGACGTGCAGGACAAGACCGTGCGCGGGCAGTACGGTGCAGGGCACATCGGCGGCCAGGAAGTACCCGCTTACTATTTCGAGAAGGACGTGGACAACGACAGCGACACCGAAACCTTCGTGGCCGTGCACGCTCACGTCGATAACTGGCGCTGGGCCGGGGTGCCGTTCTACCTGCGCACCGGCAAGCGCATGGCGCGCCGCTCGTCGCAGATCGTCATTCAGTTCAAGCCCGTGCCGCATGAGCTGTTCAACGGCGGCCAGGTCAACCAGCTGCTGATTCAGCTACAGCCGCAAGAGCGCATCAGCCTGCGCATGATGACCAAGAGCCCAGGCAAGGGCATGCGCCTGGAGCCGGTCGACCTGGACCTGAACCTGGCCCAGGTATTCGGCCAGACCCGCCGCTGGGAAGCCTATGAGCGCCTGCTGCTGGACGTGCTGGAAGGTGATTCGACGCTGTTCATGCGCCGCGATGAAGTCGAAGCGGCCTGGGCCTGGATAGACCCGATCATCAAAGGCTGGGAAGAGCACTTTCAGGCCCCGCGCCATTACGCCGCCGGGAGTAACGGGCCGGAGCAGGCCAACAGCCTGCTGGCCAGGCACGGCAGCCATTGGCATGGCTGAAAGCCTGCCCGATCCCATTACCCCTTTGGAGCAGAGACAGTAGCGCTGCGCCTGCTGGCGCACACCTCAAACTGCAAAGGGATCCATCATGAGCAAAATCGAAAACCTCTATGCGTACAACAGCGAAGTACCAGGCGAACCGGTCTGCTTCGAAGTTCAGGGAACAGTGACCGTTGCTCACCCAGGCATCGAACCGGTTCTGGTGGCGCCCAAGATTCGCCACAAAGGTGGCTGGGAAGTGCTTCAGCTGAAACTGGAGGACAAGGGGGGCATCAACCCGCAGGTCCTGACCCAGAAGCCGGTATTCTTCAGGCGCGAAGGCGGGACTTCGTGGAAGCGGCTGGAGATCATTCACGCCGAAGGTTCGCAAATGGTCGAGATCGGCCACCGGGTAGCACTCAACTGAGTCTGGCAGGGTGCTGTAGGCCAATCCGGATGAGCGACAGCACGTAAAGGTGGAAATTCATACAGTAGGCGTTTGCCCCGTAACCAGCCTGCCCCTAGAATGGCCGGATGCGCACAGACGACCTCTCCCTCCTGCTGAACTCCCTCAATGACGCCCAACGCCAGGCCGTAGCCGCCTCGCTCGGGCGTCAACTGGTGCTTGCCGGCGCCGGTTCCGGTAAAACCCGCGTGCTGGTGCACCGCATCGCCTGGCTGATCCAGGTCGAGCAGGCCTCGCCGCATTCGATCTTGTCGGTGACCTTCACCAACAAGGCTGCGGCAGAAATGCGCCAGCGCATCGAGCAGTTGCTGGGGATAAACCCGGCCGGCATGTGGGTGGGCACGTTCCACGGCCTGGCCCATCGCTTGCTGCGGGCTCACTGGCAGGAAGCCCGGCTGGTGCAGAACTTCCAAATTCTCGACAGCGACGACCAACAGCGCCTGGTCAAGCGGGTGATGCGCGAGCTCGGCCTGGATGAACAAAAGTGGCCGGCACGCCAGGCTCAATGGTTCATCAACGGCCAGAAAGACGAAGGCTTGCGCCCTCAGCATATCCAGGCCGGCGGTGACCTGTTCCTGTCGACCATGCGCGATGTCTATACCGCCTACGAACAGGCCTGCGAACGCGCTGGGGTCATCGACTTCTCCGAACTGCTGCTGCGCGCCCTCGACCTGTGGCGCGATCACCCCGGGCTGCTGGAGCACTATCAGCGCCGCTTCAGCCATGTGCTGGTGGATGAGTTCCAGGACACCAACGCCGTGCAGTACGCCTGGTTGCGCCTGCTCGCGCGCGGCGGCCAGAGCCTGATGGCGGTGGGCGACGATGACCAGTCGATCTATGGCTGGCGCGGCGCCAAGATCGAGAACATCCACCAGTACACGGCCGACTTCCCAGACGCCGAAATGATCCGCCTGGAGCAGAACTACCGCTCCACCGGCGGCATCCTCAAGGCGGCCAACGCCCTGATCGCCAACAACAGCGGGCGCCTGGGCAAAGAACTGTGGACCGACATGGGCGAAGGCGAGCCCCTGACCCTGTACGCGGCCTACAACGAACACGATGAAGCGCGCTATGTGGTAGAAACCATCGAGAGCCTGGTCAAGCAAGGCAATGCGCGCAACGAAATCGCTATTCTGTATCGTTCCAACGCCCAGTCGCGGGTGCTGGAAGAAGCCCTGTTGCGCGAACGCATCCCCTACCGCATCTATGGCGGCCAGCGCTTCTTCGAACGTGCCGAAATCAAGAACGCCATGGCCTACCTGCGCCTGCTCGAAGGCCGTGGCAACGATGCGGCGCTGGAGCGGGTAATCAACGTGCCGCCGCGCGGTATCGGCGAAAAAACCGTCGAAGCCATTCGCGATCACGCCCGCCACAGCCAGCTGTCGATGTGGGAAGCCATGTGCCAGCTGCTCGCCGCCAAGGCCCTCAAGGGCCGTGCTGCCAGTGCGTTGGGTGCCTTCATCGAACTGATCGAGGGGTTGGCCACCAAGGTCGTGGACATGCCGCTGCATACCATGACCCAGACCACCATCGAACAGTCCGGCCTGATCAACTATCACCAGGAAGAAAAGGGTGAAAAGGGCCAGGCACGGGTGGAAAACCTTGAGGAACTGGTCAGCGCAGCGCGCAACTTCGAGGCCGGCGACGAAGACGCCGACCTCTCGCCGCTCTCGGCCTTCCTCGGCCACGCCTCGCTCGAAGCGGGCGACGCCCAGGCCGATGAACATGAAGACAGCATCCAGCTGATGACCTTGCACAGCGCCAAAGGCCTGGAATTCCCCTATGTGTTCCTGGTGGGCATGGAAGAAGGGCTGTTCCCGCACAAGATGAGCCTGGAAGAGCCTGGCCGCCTGGAAGAGGAACGCCGCCTGGCCTATGTGGGCATTACCCGTGCCATGCGCCAGCTGGTCATGACCTATGCCGAAACACGTCGCCTGTATGGCAGCGAGACCTACAATAAAGTGTCGCGTTTCGTACGCGAGATTCCGCCAGGTCTGGTTCAGGAAGTGCGCTTGTCCAACAGTGTCAGCCGCCCGTTCGGCGGCGCGAAGGTCGCCACCAGCAACCTGTTCGCCAATGCCAATATTCCGCAGACCGCCTTCAACCTCGGCCAGCGCGTGCAACATGCGGTGTTTGGCGAGGGGGTGATACTCAACTTCGAGGGCTCTGGCGCCCAGGCACGGGTACAGGTGAACTTTGCCGAAGGCAGCAAGTGGCTGATGCTGGGGTATGCCAAGCTGGAGGCCATCTGAGGCTGTACGCGGGCAGCCCCGCGTACAGGCGGTTACAGGCACGCTTGTAACATTCAGGCAAAAGCTCGAAACATTATGTCGCTGGTCATGTGCCCGGGAACCTGTGCACCATGACGCGCGTGCAATCCACAACAGGGGATATCCCACTTATGCAACGTTTTCTTAGCATCGCTCTGGCGCTCTGCGTCGGCTTGACGCTGAGCCTGGACGCCAGCGCCAAGCGTTTCGGCGGCGGCAAGAGCTCGGGCTCCGCGCCTATTCACCAGACCCGCCAGGCCACGCCAACCACGCCTGCCGCCGCGCCGACCGCACCTGGCCGTGCGCCGGCCGCCGCCAGCGGTGCTTCGCGCTGGCTGGGCCCACTGGCCGGCCTCGCCGCCGGTGGCCTGCTGGCCTCCATGTTCATGGGGGACGGCTTCCAAGGCATGCAGATCATGGACTTCCTGATCATGGGCCTGATCGCGTTTCTGGTGTTCCGCTTCATTGCCGCGCGTCGCCGCCAGCAGCAGCCGCAAATGGCCGCACCTGGCCATGCGCCGTTCCAGCGTGAAGCTCACGGCCAGCCTGCCCAGCCGTCGGTCTTCGGTGGTTCGGCCGCACCTGCTGCCGCAGCCGCTCCGGTGATCAAAGCGCCGGCCTGGTTCAATGAGCAAAGCTTCCTGGCCGCCGCGCAAAGCCACTTCCAGTCGCTGCAGCAGCACTGGGATGCCAACGAGATGGACAAGATCGCCGAGTTCGTCACGCCGCAGATGCTCGAGTTCCTCAAGCGCGAGCGCGCCGAGTTGGGTGATGGCTTCCAGGCTACCTACATCGACAACCTCGAAGTACAGCTGGATGGTGTCGATGATCGCGCCGACCGTACCGACGCCACCCTGACCTTCCGTGGCGTGTCGAAGACCTCGCGCTTCGACCAGGGCGAAGTGTTCAGCGAAAGCTGGCACATGGTTCGCGCCCAGGGCGAGAACCAGCCTTGGCTGGTCGCCGGTATCCGTCAAAACGGTTAACCGACACGCGTTGTACAAAAACCCCGGGCTCTGTCCCGGGGTTTTTGCTTTTGCCACAGCGGCCTACTAGGGTATAACGCGCAGCGTTGTCATCAAGGTCAGAGGAAGTGAACCGTGGAAGAAGTGATCGAACAACTCCGTGAAGCCAATGAGCCGGTACCGGTGCCCTTGGAGCTTCCCGATGAAGATCAGCTGGTGGAAGTCGAAGAACAGCTGTTCATCAACATTCCCTTTGTGTTCAAGGAGTTCCTGCTGACCGTCAGTGATGTGGTCTACGGCTCGCTCGAACCGGTCACGATCACCGACCCGCAATCGCATACCTACCTGCCGGACGTTGCATCCAATGCCTGGGATGCTGGCGTGCCACGCGACCTGATCCCGATTTGCCAGGACGGTGATAACTATTACTGCGTCGAGGAAGACGGCACGGTTGTGCTGTGGGATGCCGAAGACGAGATCGTGGGTGAAGACAGCTGGGAATCGGTGTGGCACTGGGCGCGGGACGTGTGGCTGGAAAGCTGATCGCGCGCCTACAAGTCGCCAGGCTTTCTACGCCTGGCGACATCGCTACCGCTCCATCCCCTCGGGCGACGGTGAAATCTTGCGCAGTGAGCCTTGCTGCCTCAATGCGTATTCTCGCGGCTGTTCTCCAGCGTCTCCAGCAAGGCAATCTGCATGCGGGTATGCACGCGGATGAACCAACGCCACAGCAACGCCACCACCACCGCCGCCACTACCGCAATCACCAGCAGCAGTTCACTGGTGGGCAGGATGCTGGCCGATAGCGCCGACAGCAGCAGGAAGATCACCAGCAACGACAGCAGCGGGATCACCTCGGCGATCACCCGCCGCACTCGCTGGGTATGGCGCCCCGCCATTTCAGGCTTAACGCCCATTTCCGCCAGCAGCATCGACAGCGCCTTGAGCTTGCGATACGCCGCAATCAGGAAGGGCAGCGACAGCAGCAACGCCGCGCCCCAGATCATCGCCTTTTGCTGGCTGACATCGGCGACCCACTCGCTGAGCCAATTGCCAATGCGCCCGGCAAAGTAGCCCCCGCTGAAGAAGATGGCGATCACCAGCGCCAGGTTGACGCCGACCTGCAACAGGATGCGCCGGATCATCGCCGCAAGCACGGCACCCTCGCCCTGCGGCTGGATGTTGCGCAACCACTCGCCATACAGCGACAGCACACGCGCCAGACGGCTGGGCACCACCTTGCCAAGTTTCAGCGAGAGCGGGTCGGCCGCACGGATCAGGTAAGGCGTCAGCAGCGTGGTGATTGCCGAAACCGCCACGGCCACCGGGTAGAGGAAATCGCTGGTTACCTGCAGCGTCATGCCCAGCGCAGCGATGATGAAAGAGAACTCGCCAATCTGGGAAAGCCCCATGCCTACCCGCAGCGAAGTGCGGCCGTCATTACCGGCGATAAACGCTCCCATGCCACAGGACAACATCTTGCCCAGCACTACCGCCACGGTGATGACCACGATCGGCCAGGCGTAGTCGATCAGTACTTGAGGGTCGATCATCAGGCCGATGGCGACAAAGAAGATGGCACTGAACAGATCGCGTACCGGTTCGATCAGCCGTTCGATCTTCAGCAGTTGACGCGACTCGGCCATGATCGCGCCAATCAGGAAGGCACCAAGGACCATGCTGTATTCCAGCTTCACCACCAGCAGGCAGAAACCGAAACACAGGCCCAACACGGTGATCAGCAACATCTCGTTGCTTTCGAATTTCGCCACATATGCCAGCAACCGCGGCACCAGCAAAATGCCGATGACCAGCGCGACGATCATGAACAGCGACAGTTTGCCGACCGTGGAAAACACCTCGCCAGAGCTGACTGTGCCGCTGACGGCGATGCCCGACAGCAAGGCGATGATGCCGATACCCAGAATGTCCTCGACGATCAGCACGCCGAAAATCAGCTGGGCGAAGCGCTCGTTCTTCATCTTCAGGTCGTTGAGTGCCTTGACGATGATGGTCGTCGAGGAGATGGCCAGGATGGCGCCGAGGAACAACGCGTCCATGGTGTTCCAGCCAAACCAGCGACCGATCTCGAAACCGATCCAGATCATCAGCACGATTTCCAGGAACGCCGCGATAAACGCCGTGGCACCGACCTTGAACAGCTTGCGCAGGCTGAACTCAAGGCCCAGGCAGAACATCAGGAAGATCACCCCCAGCTCGGCCAGGGTCTTGATGGTGTCTTCGTCGTGGATCAGGCCAAATGGCGGAGTGTGCGGGCCGATGATGAAGCCGGCGACGATGTAGCCCAGCACCACGGGCTGCTTGAGCCGGTGGAAAATAATCGTAACCACCCCGGCTACCAGCATGATCACTGCCAGGTCCTGGATGAAGCTGATGGCATGCATGGCGCGATACTCCTTTTCTCGATGCCCGGGCAGACCGCTCCTCTGCCAAGGCAAACCGAGCGAGCAGCAAGTACATACTGTATTGAATGCAGGAAAGCCCATGTTGCATGGGCGTACTCAGGTTAACATCGCACCCCGCCGCTTAACGTCGGTGCAATATGTAGAAACAGATCGGCAGGTTAAGCGCTGCCGATGGCGTGATCAGCGTGACGACGGAGCGTCAGCCAACGTCCCGTACCAGGAAGGCAAACTCAAAGAGGGGAAACAGAAGTGTCAGCAGATACCCGCCCCGATTCAGCGCAACCACACCGTGAGCACACTATGGAACCTGGAAACGCCCAGCTGAGCATGACCGTCCTGATGACCCCGGACATGGCCAACTTCTCCGGCAACGTGCACGGCGGCACCCTGCTCAAGTACCTGGATGAAGTGGCTTATGCCTGCGCCAGCCGTTATGCCGGCAGCTACGTGGTGACCTTGTCGGTCGACCAGGTGATTTTCCGCGAACCCGTGCACGTCGGCGAACTGGTGACATTCCTTGCGTCGGTCAACTACACCGGCAACACCTCGATGGAGGTGGGCATCAAGGTGGTGACCGAGAACATTCGCGAACGCTCCGTGCGTCACTCCAACAGCTGCTTCTTCACCATGGTGGCAGTCGACGACAGCCGCCGCCCGGTAGCGGTGCCGCCGCGCCAGCCGCACAGCAGCGAGGAAAAGCGCCGGTTCCTGCAGGGCCAGCAACGCCGGCAGATCCGCCAAGAGCTGGAAAAGCGCTACCAGGACCTGAAAACCGACGCCAACTAGTACGCCAGGCGCTGCGCCTCGAAGCGTACGCGCGGGTGGGCGATGCGATCCTGGGCCCGCACCAGCTGCAACTCGTAGGTGGCGCTGGCCTGGGTTTCGAGCAGTACTTCATGTACCGCAGCGCCAGCGTACTCGAACGCCTGCAGCCAGTTGTCCCCGAGCAACACACGGGCCAGAAACAGGCCCGAAGTCAGGTCGCCCACCCCCACCGGTTGACGCGGAAACGCCAGCAGCGGGCGACGCAGGTGCCAGCTTTGCTCGGCCGTCACCAGCAGCATCTCGAACTGGTCTTCGGCGCGCCCCGGGTAGGCCAGGTGCTTGACCACGACGACCTGCGGCCCACGCGCGAGCAGGCTGCGCGCCATCTGCACGCAGTCTTCCAGCGACTGTGCGCGGCGGCCACAGAAGCTGTCCAGCTCCAACTGGTTAGGGCAAAGGATGTCCGCCTTGGCGGCCGCCTCCTCCAGCAGAAACTCGCTGACCTCCTGCGGCACGATGCAGCCTTTCTCAGGGTGGCCCATGACCGGGTCGCACAGGTACAACGCCTTGGGGTTCACCGCCTTGATGCGTTCGACGCCAGCCAGGATCGCCCGCCCTTGTTCAGCACTGCCCAGGTAGCCAGACAGCACCGCATCGCAGTGGCCCAGTTCGCCGATGTTGGAAATACCTTCCACCAACGCAGGAATTTGCGCGGGAGCAAGCACTTCGCCAGCCCACTGGCCATACTGAGTATGATTGGAGAACTGCACGGTATTGAGCGGCCAGACATTGACCCCGATACGCTGCATGGGAAACACCGCAGCGCTGTTGCCGGCGTGGCCGAACACCACGTGGGACTGGATGGCGAGCAGGTGCGGGGTACGTTTCATGCGGGAGATTTCCAAAGCTGTTTCAAGGATTGTGCGCAGCGCAGTATGAACTCGATTGCCACCTGTACGACAGGCCAGGGACGCAGTTAAGCTGGTTCGACCTGTTTGGAGCATATGCAAATGTTGACCCTGGAGAATGTCTTCGTCCTGATGCTGGTAGCCACGGCAGGCGCCTGGTTGTGGCATAACCATGGGCTGCGCGAAAAAGCCCTGGAGCGGGTCAAGCAGCATTGCGCCAAGCTCGACCTCGAACTGCTGGACGATGCCGTCGCCCTCAAGCGCATCGGCTTTGTTCGTGATGCCAACGGCAAGAAGCGCCTGGCGCGGATCTACGCCTTCGAGTTCACCGTCACCGGCGAGCAACGCCACCCAGGCACGGTGACCCAGTTCGGTGCCCACAGCGTGCAGATCGAACTGGCGCCCTACCCGTTCGAGATCAAGACGCCGCCACGCACCGACAATGTCATCGAGATGCAGCAGTGGCGCCAAGAGCATAACCGCTGGCGCAACTGATCAGACGCCAAGGCATTCCCTCAAAACGGCCTGCAGAGCCGGTTGCGGTTGAGCTTGAGCAAAAATCAGCTCGATGCGCGTATCTCTGCGCCAGTCGCTCGGCTGCCAGTCCGGCAGCACGCCCTCAAGCCCATTGAATGATTGCCAGCCTTGCGCAGTGTGGATAACTCCCTTGGCGCGGAGCCATGGCCAGCCGTGTAAAAACGCCCGAATCCGCTGTGGATAAAACTGTCGACTCGGATGCCAGCGCCAGCCAATACTCCAGCCCCCCTCACCTTGTTGCACCAGGCAGATAGGCTCATCGGGCCTATTCCATAGGGCTGCGGGGGTATTTCCAAGATTGTCGACAATCCTGTTATCCACATATTCAGTGGAAATAGCCCCTGTGGATGAAACGGGAAGCACCGAAAGTGGCAGGTTTCCGTGGCTGGCCCAAAGGATATCTTTTTCATTAAATTTCTTAGTTATCAACAACCTATGATATTCATCCACAGCCTCTGATTTGTTGAAAACCACAGCCTTGGCAGCATCAAAAGCCTGCAGTTGAGCCTCAGGAAGGGCCTCTCCCCGTGCCATTTTCTGTGCGTCCACAACCATCAAAAGCGGCTGGATTGTCAGCACTCCTGCCCAAGGGGCCTGCTTGAGTTGGGCGAGTAGCTGCAAGGGATGGCCGAGGCCGGAGGGCTCGATGAACAGCCGATCAGGCCGAGACTTGCGCAGCAACCGGCCCAAGCCAACCTGAAACGGCATGCCGTTGACACAGCACAGGCAGCCCCCTGCGACCTCGCCGATGGCAATGCCGTCTTCATCGCGGCTGAGTAGCGCAGCGTCGAGCCCCACCAGGCCAAATTCGTTGATCAACACGGCCCAACGTTCGTCAGGCGGGCGCTGCGCCAGCAAATGGCGGATCAATGTGGTCTTGCCGGCGCCCAGTGGGCCGGCAATCACGTGGGTAGGAATGTTCTGCAACATGGCATGACTTCGGGCTGGAGGTAGGCCTCACTATGCGCCGTCACGCCAACCAGTCAAGGCTCAGCAGCAAGCGCCGTTGGTGCCCGGATGGCGAGCGATGCACCAGCCCGGCGCCCTCATTGCCTTGCCATTTTTCGCCTTTGAGAACGGCCACATCGCCCGCCTGCAGCCGTTGAATGTTATCCACAGCAGGCATTGCCTGGTGCAGTTCACGCCGGCCTATCGCACCTTCCTGCAGCCATTCACTGCCCGGCCCCGCGTAGCTTGTGAGCAAGCGCAGCGGCACGTGGTCCACATGAAAGCGCGGGCACATCGGTGCATCCAGCACGCGCAGGCGCAAGCCCAACCGTCGTGCGCCGAGCAGGCAGGTATAGGCGGCCACCAGCCAGGCCACGTCGGCGACAAAGCTCTCATAACCCTGCAAGTCTGCGGTTTCATGCAACAAGCCCGGTAACGCCGGTGCCTGTTGTTCGTCCACATCGACTACCCGCTGGTCAGCCAGGGGTTGATCAAGGCTGACGACCAGCTGGGCGAAATCCTCCAGTTGAGCCGGCATGCGCCGACGCCATACCGCCAGGTTCACATTGTCCTGCAGAACTTCGGTCAGTATTTGCGGCGAGTCACCCGACACCTGAAAGATATCCACAGGCTTGTGTGCGACGATCATGCTGCCGCCTCCTCGTGCCAAGGACCGAACGGATCTGGCAAGCGCAGCCAGCCCATCGGCCCCAGGCCCATTTCTTCATCCGTCAACAGGCATGATTGCAGCTCTGTGGATAACTTTTCGAAGTCAATATTCTGCCCGATGAACACCAGCTCCTGGCGGCAGTCACCGCTCTCGACGGCCCAGTTTTTCAGTATTGCCGCCGTGTTATCCACATCCTGTGGCCACTGTTCACGCGGCACGAATCGCCACCAGCGGCCAGCCATGCCATGGCGCATCATGCCACCTGCCTGCGACCAGCTGCCGGCCTCTTGATACTTGCTGGCCAACCAGAAAAAACCTTTCGAGCGCAGCAGCCTACCGTTGGTCCAAGGGGTGTGGATAAAGTCGAAAAAGCGCTGTGGATGAAGCGGACGCCGAGCCTGCCATGTGCTGGCGGCGATGCCGTATTCTTCGGTTTCCGGTACGTGCTCGCCGCGCAACTCCTGCAACCAGCCGGGCGCCTGCGCGGCTTGGTCGAAGTCGAACAGGCCGGTGTCGAGGATACGCGCCAGCGGTACCTCGCCCATGACCATGGGCACGATCTGCGCCCTGGCGTTGAGGCTGCGCAGAATGGCGATCAGCTCTTCCCGTTCGTGCTGGCCGATCAGGTCGATCTTGCTCAACAGCAGCACATCGGCGAACTCGACCTGTTCGATCAGCAGGTCGCTGATCGATCGCTCATCGTCCTCACCCAGGGTTTCGCCACGGCTGGCCAGGCTGTCTGCCGCCTGATAGTCGCGAAGAAAGTTCAGGCCATCGACCACGGTGACCATCGTATCGAGGCGCGCCATGTCGGAGAGGCTACGGCCTTGCTCGTCGCGAAAGGTAAACGTCTCGGCCACCGGCAACGGCTCCGAGATCCCGGTGGACTCGATCAACAGGTAATCGAAGCGCCCCTCCTCAGCCAACCGCGCAACCTCCTCAAGCAGGTCTTCACGCAGCGTGCAGCAGATGCACCCATTGCTCATCTCCACCAGCTTTTCTTCAGCACGGTTGAGGCTGACGTTGCGCTGAACCTCGCTGGCATCGATGTTGATTTCACTCATGTCGTTGACGATCACCGCGACTCGCAGGTTGTCGCGGTTACGCAGCACATGGTTCAGCAGGGTGCTCTTGCCGGCACCAAGGAAGCCGGACAGAACGGTAACGGGGAG
Source organism: Pseudomonas sp. Irchel s3f19 (assembly GCF_900187555.1). Taxonomy (NCBI): domain Bacteria; kingdom Pseudomonadati; phylum Pseudomonadota; class Gammaproteobacteria; order Pseudomonadales; family Pseudomonadaceae; genus Pseudomonas; species Pseudomonas sp. Irchel s3f19. Next base: position 814,374 of record NZ_FYDW01000002.1, read on the forward strand.
ACGGTTGGACATGGCGAAACCTCTTCAGGCGAAGGCATTCGAAACGATGCATTGCATAATGTTATAAAGTAACAATACAATTTCGCCAAGCTGTTCTCGTCGGATGAATGCGCCCCGGAGATGAAATATGAAGCCGTCGCGTGCGGTGTTATTGCTATTGCTGGTTGTGCCATCGGTACTGTCGGCTATGCCACAGGGCAACCCGTTGGCGCTGTGCACCCGCAGCGCAACCCTGTTGGCCTGCCAGGACGGCAAGGGCAGTTACTACAGCGTGCGCACCGAAGGCAGCACGTTTTATCTACGTGGGTACGACTACGAAAGCCGCCGTTTGTGGGCACAAACCAACAGCCGCTACGGCACGTTGACCTTCTACACCGGCCTGGCAAGCGATGGCGAAGCGTGGGTGGGCTATAGCCGCCGCATCGGATGGACCACCTTGAACCGTGTTTCCAGCTCCAGCGGGCAGCGCTTCAACCTGCACTGCAGCTTGCTCGGCGGTTGCCGCTGATCGCCTTTTCATTTGGAATTACCCATGACCCAGCTCAAGCTTCCCGATATCGCCAGCCAAGCCCAGCAGCACGCCTTACCGCTGGACTGGGTGGGCATGTGTGGCATTGACTTGCCGGTGCAATTCGAGGGCCGTATCGCCGCAGCCAAGGTCGACGCAGGTGTCAGCCTGGTGGACGGCAGCTCACGCGGCATCCACATGTCGCGCCTTTACCTGGCACTTGAATCACTGGAAGGTCAGCCACTCACCGCGCTGGTTATTCGTCAGCTATTGGCTGATTTCCTGAACAGCCATGAAGGGCTCTCCTCTGCGGCCTACCTACGCCTGTCCTTCGACCACCTGCTTAAACGGCCGGCCTTGGTCAGCCCGTTGGCAGGCTGGAAAAGCTATCCAGTAACTCTCGATGCACGCATCGAAAGTGAGATGTTCCACGTGGAACTATTTGTTTCCGTGCCCTACTCATCCACATGCCCTTGTTCGGCTGCGCTTGCAAGGCAGCTGATTCAACAACAATTCCAGGCGGATTTTGCCGAGCAGCAGGTGGATAAGGACAGGGTGATGGCGTGGCTTGGTAGCAGCCAGGGCATCGTGGCGACGCCCCATAGTCAGCGCAGTAGCGCGCAAATTCACGTGCGCTTGAAAAGCAACGTGCTGGAGCTGCCGGTGACCGAGTTGATCAACCGTGTGGAGGCCAGCCTGGGAACTGCCGTGCAAACTGCGGTCAAGCGCGCAGATGAACAAGCGTTCGCGTTGGCCAACGGACAGAACTTGATGTTCTGCGAAGACGCCGCACGACGGTTGCACCAGTCGTTACGACAATTGAAATGGGCCACTGCCTTCAAGCTGCGCGTGGAACATGCAGAGAGCCTGCATGCCCACGACGCAGTCGCCACCAGCCAATGGCAGTGGCAAATCAGCTACGCGGTTTGACCGCCCCGCAGTCATTGCCGAGCCAGACCGCACGGGTGTTCATGCTGCCTTGCTGCTGCACACCCGACGCATTGAACGTACCGCTGACCTGGGTGGTGAACTCTCTGTCACTCAGAAAGGTAGCCTGGCCAGTGCCCTGGGCCTTGGGGCAACTGAACTGGAACTTCCATACGTTGCCAGTGCGGTCGGTAATCTGCTGCGTGCAGCCCGACTTAGGGTCTTGCAGCGGAATATCATTGGTTGCCACCTGCTCTGGCGTCAGGCACGAGCGCACCCCATTACCCCCCACTGTCACCCCTTGCTTGGCCAACACGCCCTCCATCATGGCGCGCTGCTCCGGCGGCAGGTTCTTCAATTGGCCGAGCATGAACGCCATGTCGGGTAACGGCTTGCCATCGACCTGCATGTTGCTGGTGGTCAGCTCCCACAAGCCGGGCTGCAACATCTGTGCATGCACCAACGGGCTGCTCAGGCCAAGGGCCAACGCCAACAGTGGCAGACGAATCTTCATGGGCAAACGCTCCTGGAATAAACCGGCCAACGGGCCGGGCTGAGCCTTAGACGCCAAATCCACCTGCAGGTTGCAAGCCGGACCGGGAACGTGTTCTGTTACCCACAGTGTACTCGGCAAGCAGGATGCATATGGATTACCACAGCCCCTACTTCTTCGGTTATGTGCTCGGCCTGATTCACCTGTTGGGCATCATCGCCGCACTGCATGCAGTGTTCACCGTGCGTACCGCCCAAGGTGCGATTGCCTGGGCCATGCCACTGGTCTTCATTCCCTACCTGACCTTGATCCCCTACCTGATCTTCGGCGCCCGCTCTTTCTATGCCTACATCAAGGCACGGCGACAGGCCAACCAGGAAATGCACGTGGCCATGGCCAACCTCAACTGGCGCCCCTGGGTAGAAGAGGCGCTCACCGCCCGCGAGTCCGAAAGCTATGCTGCGCTGCGTGCCATGCCAAAGCTCGGTCGCATGCCCTGCCTGGCGAACAACCAGGTAAAGCTGTTGATCGATGGCAAAGCGACGTTCGATGCCATCTTCGCCGCAATCAATCAAGCCCGCGAAGTGGTGCTGGTACAGTTTTTCATCATTCACGACGACAACCTGGGCAAAGCGCTACAACAGTTGCTGCTGCGCAAAGCGGCCGAAGGGGTGAAAGTGTTCGTCCTCTTCGACCGGGTCGGCAGCCATGCTTTGCCGGCAAGCTATAGCCAGGTGCTGCGAGCGGGTGGTGTGGAGATTCATGCCTTTGCCACGCGCCGTGGATGGTTCAACCGCTTTCAGGTGAACTTCCGTAACCACCGCAAGATCGTGGTGGTGGATGGCCTGGTCGGTTTCATTGGCGGGCACAATGTGGGTGATGAGTACCTGGGTGCGCATCCGCAACTGTCGCCTTGGCGAGATACCCACGTGCAAATCGGTGGGCCCGTGCTGGCCTGCTTGCAGGAGTCGTTCGCCGAGGACTGGTACTGGGCAACCCGCCAACTGCCACCGTTGATCCTGCCCGACACCTACCCGGAGAACGGCGTACTGTGCCAGGCGCTTGCCAGCGGGCCAGCGGACCCGCAGGAAACCTGCTCGCTGTTCTTCCTTGAAGCGATCCATTCGGCTACGCGTCGGGTGTGGATCACCAGCCCCTACTTCATCCCCGATGAGGCAGTGTTCGCCGCCTTGCGCTTGGCGGTGCTGCGGGGGGTGGATGTTCGCATCCTGATTCCGTCACGGCCCGACCACCGGATCGTCTATGCCGCCTCCAGCCTGTTTGCCTTCGAAGCGGTACGTGCCGGTGTGCGCATGTTCCGCTACCAGCCAGGCTTTCTGCATCAGAAGGTGGTGCTGGTGGATGACGATGTGAGCGCGATCGGCAGTGCCAACCTGGACAACCGTTCGTTCCGCCTGAACTTCGAGATCACCTTGCTGACGGTGGACCGTGCATTTGCCGATCAGGTGCAAACCATGTTGGCCAACGACTTCGAGCAGGCTCGGGAGATTACTGCGGAGGACAGCCTGGATACCCATCGCCTGCAACAACTTGGGATGCGGATTGCTCGGTTGATCTCGCCGATTCTTTAACATGCACTAATAACCAGGGGCCGCATAGCGGCCCCTGGCATGTGTGGTCGAACGTGAAACACTCAGCCTAGCGGTACAAATCCTCACGGGTCCATGGCAGGTCATGGCGGCCATCGGCATAAGGTTTCACGGCCAATATCTGGTGCAGGTTGATCCAGCCCTTCTCGAAGGCGTAGGCACAACCGGCCAGGTACAACCGCCAGATGCGCAGTGTCTTTTCCGGCACCATGGCCGCCGCACGATGCAGCTGGTTTTCCAGGTTCTCGCTCCAGTGGTGCAAGGTCTTGGCGTAATGCAGGCGCAGGCTTTCTACATCGACGACCTCAAGCCCCGCCTCACAAATGCTGGCGCTGATCATCGACAGATGCGGCAGCTCGCCGTGGGGGAAGACATAACGGTCGATGAACTCCCCCGCCCCCCGCCCTACCGGTCGCCCATCCACATGCTTGGCGGTGATGCCGTGGTTCATGACCAGGCCACCTTCACGCACCGCACCGAACAGCTTCTGGCAATACAAAGGCAGGTTGGCATGCCCGACATGTTCGAACATGCCGACACTGACCACCTTGTCGAAACGGCCATCCTGGGGCAGGTCTCGGTAGTCGAGAATCTGAAGGTCGACCTGCCCGGCCAGCCCCTCTTCCTTCACCCGCTCACGGGCCAGCTTGAGCTGCTCCTTGCTCAAGGTAATACCGAATACCTTGGCCCCATACTCACGTGCGGCAAAGCGTGACAGGCCGCCCCAGCCACAGCCCACATCCAGCAGGTAGTCACCCGCCTGCAGGCGCAGCTTGCGGCACAGGTGGTCGAACTTGTCCTGTTGGGCCTGGGCCAGCGTGTTGTCCGGCTCACGGAAGTAACCACAGGAGTAGGCCATGTCCGGGTCCAACCACAACTGGTAGAACGCATTAGACAGGTCGTAGTGATAGGAAATGGCTTCGGCGTCGGTGTCCTTGTCATGGGCAATACGCTGTGGCGTCGTGTCGTCATCGTCACTCAGCAGGGCCTCGCTGAGTACGTCGCACACGCGAATAACCTCGCCGATATCGCCCTCGAGCTCCAGCTTGCCTTCAACGAAGGCCTCACCCAGCTCGTTAAGGCTTGGGTGGGTGAACTGGCTGATCAGCTGAGGCTCCTTGATCAGGATCGTCACTTGCGGGCTCGGCCCAAGATCGAACTCGTTGCCGTCCCACAACTTCAGACGCAAAGGTAAATGCAGGCTCTGCAACGCAGGTGGAAGTTGCGCAAGCATCAATGACCCTCCCTTCAGGTAACGGGGCGCCACGCCTCATAAATTCGGACGCCACGGAATCAGGGTAGTTCATAGCTGCAGATTTTGGGCTAAACGCGACGATGGTCTAGAACCAACCGACATGAAAAACACGCAGATTGTATACAATTCTAAGCACACAGACTAACCTTGTGCCCCTCTCGCGCTTCTTCATCCTGGAGTGGAACCCATGAAATCCTATGACGTGGTGATCATCGGCGGTGGCCCTGGCGGCTATAACGCGGCAATCCGTGCAGGCCAGCTGGGCCTGAGTGTTGCCTGTGTAGAAGGCCGCTCGACCCTGGGCGGCACCTGCCTCAATGTTGGCTGCATGCCATCCAAGGCGCTGCTGCATGCATCCGAGCTGTACGAGGCCGCCAGCGGCGATGAATTTGCCCACCTCGGCATCGAAGTGAAGCCGACCTTGAACCTCGCCCAGATGATGAAACAGAAGGACGAGAGCGTGACCGGCCTGACCAAGGGCATCGAGTACCTGTTCCGTAAGAACAAGGTTGACTGGGTCAAGGGCTGGGGCAGGCTGGATGGCGTTGGCAAGGTCGTGGTCAAGGCCGAAGACGGCAGCGAAACCACGCTGCAGGCCAAGGACATTGTCATTGCCACCGGCTCAGAACCCACACCCCTGCCAGGCGTGACCATCGACAACCAACGCATCATCGACTCGACCGGTGCACTGTCCCTGCCCCAGGTTCCCAAGCACCTGATCGTCATCGGCGCCGGCGTGATCGGCCTGGAGCTGGGTTCGGTCTGGCGCCGCCTGGGCAGCCAGGTCACCGTCATCGAATACCTCGACCGCATCTGCCCGGGCACCGATGAAGAAACCGCCAAGACCCTGCAAAAGGCCCTGGCCAAGCAAGGCATGAGCTTCAAGCTCGGCAGCAAGGTGACACAAGCCACGCCGTCGGCCGATGGCGTCAGCCTGACCCTGGAGCCCGCCGCCGGTGGCGAAGCACAAACCCTGCAAGCCGACTATGTGCTGGTGGCCATCGGCCGCCGCCCGTACACCCAGGGCCTGAACCTGGAAAGCGTGGGCCTTTCGACCGACAAGCGCGGCATGCTGAGCAATGACCACCACCGCAGTGCGGTGCCCGGCATCTGGGTGGTCGGCGATGTCACCTCTGGCCCAATGCTCGCGCACAAGGCCGAAGATGAAGCGGTATCGTGCATCGAGCGCATCGCCGGCAAGGCCCATGAGGTCAACTACAACCTCATCCCCGGCGTCATCTATACCCGCCCGGAACTGGCCAGTGTGGGCAAGACCGAAGAACAGCTCAAGGCCGAAGGGCGCGCCTACAAGGTCGGCAAGTTCCCCTTCAGCGCCAACAGCCGCGCCAAGATCAACCACGAGACCGAAGGCTTCGCCAAGGTCATTGCCGATGCCAACACCGATGAAGTACTGGGCGTGCACCTGGTGGGCCCGAGCGTTAGCGAAATGATCGGCGAGTTCTGCGTAGCCATGGAGTTTTCGGCTTCGGCAGAAGACATCGCCCTCACCTGCCACCCACACCCGACCCGCTCCGAGGCCTTGCGCCAGGCGGCGATGAATGTGGACGGGATGGCAATGCAGATCTGACAGATCGCGCTCAGGCAATGCGACCCCGGCATTGCCTGGCACTCTTCGCTATCCACATTTGCCCACCCAAAAGGAATCTATTTCTTAAATGGAATGATATTCCGATATCCGTGTGATAGGTTTGTGCTGCAACGCTGGCGCGGCATACCCACGGAGAACTCAATGTCCCAATTGTTGATACCCAGCCCTACAGGCAATACCCGAATCTTTGCGGTCGTAGGTGACCCGGTAAAGCAAGTGAAGGCCCCGCAGCTGCTCAACAAGGTATTCGCTGAGCAAGCTGTGGACGCGGTGATGATTGCAGTGCATGCCCGGCCTGAACAGCTCGCGACGGTAATACGCGGCCTACAAGCGATGGAAAATTTCTCGGGCATGCTGATCACCATTCCTCACAAGTTTGCCGCTCGCGAATTTGCCGATGAGGTCAGCCTTGCCGTCCAGGTCTCCGGCAGCACCAACGCATTGCGGCGCAACGAACAAGGCGTATGGGAAGCTGACAACTTCGACGGGACAGGGTTTGTCCTGGGCCTGCAGCGCAAGGGGTACGCGCTGGCCGGCAAGCGTGTCGTACTGGCCGGAGGTGGGGGTGCGGGAAGTTCGATTGCTGTCGCATTACTGCAAGCAGGAATCGGCCAGTTATCTCTGCAAGAACCGGATACCGTCAAAGCCGATGCACTGCTCTCCAGGCTGGACCAACATTGGCCGGGGCGATGTGAGGTCGCTCAGCGCCAGCACCTCGGGCTAGCCGATATCGTTATCAACGCAACGCCGTTAGGGCTCTCGGATGAAGACCCGCTTCCTGTTGATCTGGCTGCCCTGGCCCCCAGAACGCTGGTGGCAGACATCATCATGCAACCCGTTGAGACTCGCCTGCTAAGCGAGGCGCAAGCGCTGGGGCACCCTGTGCATCCAGGCAGCTACATGCTGAGTGAGCAATTGGGCTGCTACAGGAAGTTTTTCAGCATCTGAGGCCTTAACAGCGTGCACATAACCCCTGATTGGCGGCCCCTGTACGCTGGCGTCAATATAGGCATCCCTTTCTTTTGCAACGCGTCATGGGTAGCCTTCAATGCATTTTCTACGGGAGCTCATCTCTCACACATCAAGGAACAACTATGAGCAATGCGCTGGAACGCGGCCTGCACGCTATTGAGCTATTGGCCGGGAAACGCACCGGGCTGCCTCTTCAGCAAGTTGCCGAAGCCTTGGACATTCCGCCGAGCGCCACTCACCGCATGCTTAATTGCTTGGTTGAACAAGGTTTTGTGCGCCAAGACCCTCAGCACGGTAATTATGTTCTCGCCCTCAAGGTGGTATCGCTTGCACTGAAGCACCTGTCCCAGAGCGACATCGTCGACCTCGCCAAACCGATCCTTGAACGCCTTGCCCGTGTGTCTGGCGAACTGGTGCGTTTGAGCATTGTCGATGGCGACAACCTGGTGTGGATCTCCAAGGCGCAAGGCACGCGCTCCGGGCTTCGCTACGACCCTGATGCCGGTGCCGAAGCCAAACTCTGCTGTACAGCGTCGGGGCTTGCGTGGTTGAGCTGTCTGAGTGACGAACGCGCGCTGGAGCTGGTTTACCGTCAAGGCCTGGCCAAAGCCGGTGAATATGGGCCCAACGCGGCGACCACGATCGACCAGCTGCTTAAACACCTGCAGCTCGCACGTGATCAAGGCTATGCGTCAGTTGACGAGAGTTTTGAAATTGGCGCGGCGGCAATGGCTATCGCAATCCTCGATTCACAGCGACACGTCATCGGCGTGATCAGCATAGCCGGCCCAAGCGTTCGCTTGACCCAAGAGCGTATGCAGGCTCTCAAAGCGGCATTGTTCGAGGCCGCCGAAGAAATCACCGCAATCAGTCTGGACAGTCTTCCCAAGCTGTCGATGATGACCTCCCGGATCACCGATCAGACCGGCTGATCGGACCACCGATCGAACGCGGCCTGTCGTCCGACGTGGCCGCCTCCTCTCCTCAAGCCCTGCTGTCGAATGCGTCAAGCCAAGCGCGCTGACTCCTGCCGATCAAAATCATAAATGGAATGCTTTTTACTTTTGGAATGGCCTTCCATTTATGATAGTGTCATCACCGCCCACTGAGAAAGCCTGGTGTTCTGCAAAAGATGCCGCTGCCAGAAAGGCGTTCTGATAAAAACAAAAACAGGAGTCATCTATGTCGAGTTCTCCCAACCTTGATGTCAGCACCTTCATGGACGCTAGAAAAATGAGCGCCAGGCAATGGCTGGTGCTGTTTCTGGGCTTCATGGTGCTTGTCTTTGATGGGTTCGATACGACCTCGATCGGTTTCATAGCACCCGCGCTGGTCGACGACTGGGGCTTGCAGCGACATGACCTTGGGCCCGTGATGATGAGCGGCCTGCTCGGGCTGGCCTTCGGCTCATTGACTGCCGGATCGTTGGCAGATCGTTTTGGCCGCAGGCCTGTCATCATCGGTTCAGTGCTGCTGTTCGGCCTGTGGAGCCTAGCTTCGGCCTGGGCTACCGGGGTCGTCAGCCTGACAGTGCTGCGGTTTCTGACCGGGGTCGGTCTGGGTGCATCAATGCCGAATACCGCGACACTGATTTCCGAATTTGCACCCAAGCGTTACCGCTCTCATATGGTCTCTTTCATCTACTGCGGTTTCGCCTTTGGCGCGGCCCTGGGTGGCCTGGGCAGTGAGTGGCTGATCGCCCATTTTGGCTGGCGATCGGTATTGGTGGTCGGCGGTGTGCTGCCCATTGCCTTTGCGCTCCTGCTGCTTTTCAGCCTGCCGGAGTCCATCCGCTTTTTGGCCCAGAACAGCACGTTGAAGGAACGACTGATCAAGGAGATCAACAAAGTTGCCCCTGGCTTGGCCAACGCCCGTACCCGATTTCATATCAGCGAAGCGTCGATCAAACAGGCTGGCAAGGTCAGCGCGTTGTTCGCGTCCGGTTATAGCCTCGGTACCTGCATGATCTGGATCACGCTGTTCATGGGCTTGCTGACCATGTACTTGCTGTCGAGCTGGCTGCCGCTGCTGACCCGCGATGCCGGTCTTAGCATGGGCGATGCGGCACTGCTGGGCTCGTTGCTGCAAATTGGCGGCATGCTGGGCAACTTTACCGTCGGCATGAAGATGGACCGCTGGGATCACCATAAAGTGGTCGGCATTACGGTGTTCTGCGGTGGCGCCTGCGCGGTGCTAATCGCGCTGCAGCAGCCGACGATGCAGGTTCTCTGCCCGCTGATCCTATTGCTGGGCTACTTCCTCAATGGCGTCAACGTCGGTGGCTATGCGTTGGCAGCCGCTTTCTACCCAACCCAGATCCGTGCCACCGGGGTGTGCTGGGCAACCGGCATCGGTCGCCTGGGCGCTATCAGCGGCGCCGGGATCGGCGCACTCATGCTGGCTGCCCAATGGGATTTCAGCCAGGTCTTCTTGTTCCTCGCCATCCCTTCCTTGCTCGGGGTCACGGCGCTATGGGTCAAAGGCCGTCAGCACAGAACGTCGGCGATTCCCACCCCAGCCAACTGAATTCCAGCGCGCTTAACCCCCTCTCCGGAGACCTGCCATGCAAGCTAGCTATTCCATCGCCCAACTGACCGCTCTCGATTTCAGCCCGCCCGAAATCATCGAACTGGCTGCCCGCACCGGCTATGACCAGGCTGGCGTGCGGTTGTTACCCGTCGCGCCAGGGGCCGTCGCCTATCCACTGATGGATGACGCACGCATGCTGCGTGAAACGCTCGCACGGATGAACGACACCGGCGTGAAGGTCTTCGATCTGGAATTGATACGCCTCGATGCCCAATTCGATCTGCAACGCTACCTGCCGTTTTTCGAGGTTAGTGCGCAGCTAGGGGCCAAGGCGGTACTGGTAGCCGGCGACGATCCGGAGCAAGGCCGACTTGTAGAGCACTACGCTCGGCTATGCGACGCAATGCAACCCTTCGGCCTCTCAGCAGACCTCGAATTCATGCCGTGGACGGCCGTCAATGACCTGGCCAGTGCTCTGCATATTGTGGAACAGGCCGATCGAGCCAACGGCGGCATCCTGGTAGACGCCCTGCATTTTGATCGTTCAGACAGCCGCTTCGAGGATTTGCAGCGAATCCCAGCGCAGTGGCTGCACTACGCACAAATATGCGACGGCCCTGCGATGCGCCCCGACACCCATGAGGGACTGATCCAGGCGGCGCGCTGCGGGCGTTTGCTACCAGGGGAAGGTGACATCGATCTGGCCAGGATATGGCGCAGCCTGGCAGCCGCGGTTCCGGTCAGTGTCGAGATCCCGAATGACCGCAGGGTAGCGCAAGTGGGGGTAGAGGCTTGGGCCCGAGAGGCGTTGGCGGCAGCCAAGGCAATCATTGAGCCGCTGTAAATCATTGACGCTGACCAAGCCCACTACACCAGGAGACCTCTTGATGCTTACCGACACTTCCCTGCACACCACGGTGGACTGCGATGTCCTGATCATCGGCTCTGGTGCAGCCGGGCTTAGCGCAGCCGTGACCGCCGCGTGGCATGGTCAGCGGGTGATCGTGGTCGAGAAGGATGAGGTGTTCGGCGGTGCCACCGCCTGGTCGGGTGGCTGGATGTGGGTGCCGTGCAATCCGTTGGCTCAGCGCGCCGGGATCATTGAGGACCGCTCGCTGCCACGCACCTACCTTGAACATGAATTGGGTGACCACTTCGACCCGACCATGATCGATGCCTTTCTCGAAGCAGCGCCCAACATGGTCTCCTTTTTTGAGCGCCATACCGCTTTGCAATTCGCCGACGGTAACGCAATTGCTGATATCCACGGGGATACGCCAGGCGCCGGCACCGGCGGTCGGTCGGTGATCGCCGCCCCTTACAATGCCTACGCGGTAGGCAAACTGCTAAAGCGGCTGCGCAAGACGATGCGCGAAACCTCGTTCATGGGCATGCCGATCATGGCCGGCCGTGACCTGACTGCCTTCCTCACCCTGACACGCTCCTGGCGTTCGCTGCTGCACGTGACCCAACGCTTGGGCAAACACTTGATCGACCTTGCGCTCAAGGGGCGCGCCATGCACCTCGTCAACGGCGTCGCCTTGATCGCCCGCCTGGCCAAGTCAGCCGAAGACCTTGGCGTACAGCTCTGGGAGTCAGCGCCGGCCACTGAACTGATCCATGAACACGACCGGGTCGTCGGCGCCGTGGTCGAAACAGCAAAAGGCCGTATCGCCATTCGGGCACGCAAAGGTGTGGTGCTGGCTGCAGGTGGCTTTGCCAATGACATCGAACGACGCAAGGCACTGTTCCCGCGCACGCCAACGGGCCATGAACATCTGGCGTTACCGCCTCTGGGCGTCAATGGCGATGGTTTGCGCCTGGGCGAGAGCGTCGGCGGCCAGGTCGCTGAAGACCTGGCCAGTGCCGCCGCTTGGGCGCCCGTTTCTCGAGTACCTTACAAGGACGGTAGCGCCGGCCACTTCCCGCATATCATCGAACGCGGCAAGCCCGGCATCATCGGCGTCCTCGCCAACGGCCAACGGTTCGTCAACGAAGCCAATGGCTACTATGACTATGTTGCCGCCATGGTCGCGGCCGCACCCGGCACCGAGGTCGCGTCCTGGTTGATCTGCACCCGCGCGTTTCAGCGGCGTTATGGGCTGGGCGTTTCCCGGCCTTTCCCACTGCCCGTTGAGCCATTCATCCGCTCGGGTTACCTGAAGACTGGCCACTCCATCGAGGCGTTGGCCTTGGCGTGCGGGATCGACCCCGCGGGCCTGAGCCAGACTGTGACCGAGTACAACCGCCACGCCCGCAACGGTGAAGACCCCCAGTTCGGTCGCGGCACTACGCCCTACAACCGCAAGCAGGGTGATGCGCAGCACGCGCCAAATCCTTGCGTCGCGCCAATCGAGCAGGGCCCTTTCTATGCGGTGAAGGTCGAGGCAGGCTGCTTCGGCACCTTCGCAGGCCTCAAGACCAATGCCCATGCGCAAGTCCTCAACACTGACGGGCAGCCGATCGCAGGCCTTTATTCAGCGGGGTCCGACATGGCCAGCATCATGGGCGGGCACTACCCGGCCGGCGGAATCAACCTGGGGCCAGCCGCAACCTTCGGCTATATCGCCGGGCGCCACCTGGCTGGCGCCACAGCCTACGAATAACGCCCGGCCTACAGGCCTTGATCCTCGAGGGATCCCCCATGTCGTTTGCTTCCAAGCCCTTCGCCCTTACCACTCAGGAGAACGTACGATGAGCACCATCACCCCCCTTCCCCCACGCTGGGACCAGGAAGTCGACCTGTTGGTGTTCGGCGCAGGCACCGCAGGCATGACTACCGCGTTGATGGCCAAGCACCACGGGCTGGACGTGCTGCTGTGTGAAAAAACCGCTGCCGTGGGCGGCATCAGTGCGACCTCAGGCGGTACCACCTGGGTACCCGGCACCACCCAGAGCCAGCGCGCCGGAGTACCGGACAGCGTGGCAGATGCTGCAACCTTCCTTAAGGCGGTGGTCGGTGAGCGCGGTGGTGAAGCCTTACGCGAAGCCTTTCTGACCAGCGGGCCGCAGGCAATTGACGAGTTGGAGCGCATCAGCGAAGTCAAATTCGTGGCCGCCGCCGCCCACCCCGACTATGTCAGCGGCCCAGGAGCAGCGTTCGGTGGCCGCGCCCTGGCACCGCTCGCGTTCGACGCCCGGCTACTGGGGAAAGATTTCGCCCGCGTACGGCCTCCACGCCCAGAGTTCATGGGGCTGGGCGGCATGATGGTGCCCCGCGCCGACCTGGACGCGCTGCTGTCGCCCTTTGCCTCGTTGAAAAACCTGAGCCGTACCCTGAGCGTTGTCGGCCGCTATTGCATCGACCGCCTGAGCCACCCCCGTGGCACCAACCTGGTGATGGGTAACGCCTTGGTTGCCCGCCTGTTCTACAGCCTGCGCCAGCGCAACGTTACCATTCGTTTTGAAACGCCCTTGCACGACTTGATCCAGGAGAACGGCAAGGTGGTGGGCGCTGTGGTGCTGCACAATGGCCAGCCCCAGCGCATCCGCGCCCGCCGAGGCGTGGTGATGGCCACCGGCGGCGTGACCCGCCACCCGACATTGCGCAAGCAACTGTTCCCGGCCGCGGCCCAACCCCTTTCACTGGCGCCCTTGACCCATACCGGCGACGGCATCGATCGCGCGCTGAAGGCTAACGCCCAGCTCGACAACGGCCATGACAGCCCCGGTCTATGGATGCCCTGCTCGATCCGCACAAGCAAGGACGGCTACCAGGCCGTCTGGCCACACATCCTGCTAGACCGTGCCAAGCCAGGGCTGATCGCAGTCAACCGCCGGGGCCTGCGCTTCGTCAATGAGTCGGACTCCTACCACGACTTCGTCATGGGCATGCTCGCCGATGGCAGCCCCACCGCCCACCTGATCTGCGATGAAGCCTTCTTGCGCCGCTATGGCCTGGGCCTGGTGATGCCGCTGCGCACCGCCGCCAACATCGCCAGCTTCGTCAAGGCCGGCTATCTGGTCAAAGCCAGCACGCTGGCTGAGCTTGCCAGCAAGCTCAAGATCGATGCCGAGGGGCTCGCAACCACGGTCAACACCTACAACGCCTCCGCCGCACACGGTGAAGACCCGGCATTCAACCGTGGCAGCAGCCCCATGAACCGTCACAATGGCGACCCACAGCAAACACCCAACCCCTGCGTGCGCCCGCTGGGCGAGGGGCCTTACTATGCCGTCACCGTACAACCCGCCGACCTCGCCTGCAGCGCAGGCTTGAGCGGCAACGCCGACGGCCAGGTGCTGGACACCCAAGGCCAGGTGATCGAGGGGCTATACGCCTGCGGTAATGACCTGGCCTCGATCTTTCGCGGCACCTACCCTGGCCCAGGTACCACCCTGGGGCCTGCGATTGTGTTCGGCTGGCGGGTGGCCCGGCATGCGGCGGGGTTGGAGGGTGCCAAGAGGGGCATGCCCGGTGCGCTCCACAGCCGTGACGCTCACGGGTCGAGCGGGGTGCCCGGACAAGGCGTCAAAAGCAGCACACCCGGAGCATGGGGCAACGATTTCAATGAGTAAGGGTGCGACATGCTCATGACCTCAAATAGACCGAATATTGACTCTCTTGGATAGTTCTTGCGCCGACTCTTTGCGCTCGGAGTAGCGGTCTACCAAATAATTCTGGCGATCACGCAGCAGCAGCGTGAACTTGGTCAGTTCCTCCATCACGTCGACCAGTCGATCGTAGAAAGAAGACGGCTTCATGCGCCCGGCTTCATCGAACTCCAGGAAGGCTTTCGGCACCGACGACTGGTTCGGGATGGTAAACATACGCATCCAGCGGCCAAGCACGCGCAGTTGGTTCACCACGTTAAATGACTGCGAGCCTCCACACACCTGCATCACCGCGAGGGTCTTGCCCTGGGTTGGGCGAACGGCGCCCATGGCCAGCGGTACCCAATCGATCTGCGCCTTGAAGACAGCACTCATTGAGCCGTGACGCTCGGGCGAGCACCACACCTGGCCTTCGGACCATTGCATCAGCTCGCGGAGTTCCAGCACCTTCTCGTGGGAGTCCGGAGCGTCATCCGGCAGCGGCAGGCCGGAAGGGTCGAAGATACGGGTTTCGGCGCCGAACTCTTCCAGCAGGCGCGCAGCTTCCTCAACCATCAAGCGGCTGAATGAGCGTTCGCGGGTCGATCCGTACAGCAGCAGGATGCGCGGTTTGTGCGTGGAAGGATCCTTCGGCGCCAGCCGCTCCAGCGACGGCAAATCAATCAGTTCTGGTTGGACATTTGGCAGGTGGTCGTTCATTTCGGTCTCCATTGATCCAGGGCCTACAGGGCGCCAATACGGGCAAGTTCGCCTTTCAGTTCGTCCTGGCTCAGTTGCGAGAGAGGCAGCGCAATGAAGGCGCGCACGCGCTCATCGATCTTCGCAAGTGTGGTCTGGAAGGCTTCTTCGATTTCGGCCTCACTCCCGATGACCGCCGAAGGGTCGGCCAGACCCCAGTGGGCTTTGAGCGATGGACCGAAGAAGATCGGGCAGGCTTCGCCGGCAGCGCGGTCGCACACGGTGACAACGATGTCGGGAGGAGAGCTCTCGAAGGCATCCGAGGCCTTGCTTGCAAGACCAGCGGTGGGGATACCGGCGGCTTCCAAGGTTTTCAGTGCCCGCTCATTGACCTTGCCGCTTGGGAAGCTGCCCGAGCTCACAGCGTCCATACCCTCGGGGGCCAGGTGATTGAACAGCGCCTCGGACAGGATGCTGCGGCAGCTGTTGTGGGTGCACATGAACAGGACTTTCATCAGGTATCTCCGGTTCAAAAACTCAAGCGGATGGCCAATGCGGCCAAGGTGGCAAGCAGGATCGGCAGCGTCAGGACGATGCCGGTGCGCAAGTAGTAACCCCAGGTGATGACGATGTTCTTGCGGGCCAGCACGTGCAGCCACAGCAAGGTGGCCAGGCTGCCGATGGGGGTGATTTTCGGACCGAGGTCACAGCCGATGACGTTGGCGTAGATCATGGCCTCGCGCACGATGCCGGTGGCCTCAGCGGAATGGATCGACAAGGCCCCTACCAGCACAGTGGGCATGTTATTCATGACCGACGACAGGCCAGCGGCGAGCAGCCCCGTGCCGAGGGATGCGCCCCAGATCCCGTAGCCGGCGAAGACATTGAGGATCTGCGTCAGGTAGTCGGTGAGGCCGGCGTTACGCAGGCCATAAACCACGAGGTACATGCCAAGCGAGAACACCACGACCTGCCAAGGCGCGTCCTTGAGCACCTTGCGGGTAGAAATTACGTGCCCGCGGGCGGCGATCAGGTAGAGGATCAGCGCACAGGCAGCAGCGATGGCGCTGATCGGAACGCCCAGCGGCTCGATGGCGAAAAAGCTGACCAGCAACAGCGCAAGCACCCACCAGCCGGCAACGAACGTCGCCTTGTCGCGGATAGCGGCTTCGGGAGCCTTGAGTTGGTCGAGTTCATAGGTACGCGGCAGGTCCTTGCGGAAGAACCACAGCAGCATTCCCAGGGTGGCGGCGATGCTGACCAGGTTCACCGGCACCATGACCGAGGCGTAGTCGCTGAAGCCAATGCCAAAGTAGTCGGCGGAGACGATGTTCACCAGGTTGGAAACCACCAGCGGAAGGCTCGCGGTATCGGCGATGAAGCCCGCCGCCATGACGAATGCCAGCGTCGCCGCCGGGGAGAAGCGCAGGGCCAGCAGCATGGCGATGACGATCGGGGTCAGGATCAGTGCCGCACCGTCGTTAGCGAACAGCGCCGAGACGGCGGCGCCCAGCAGGATGATGAAGGCGAACAGCTTGCGGCTGCTGCCGTTGCCCCAGCGGGCCACGTGCAATGCCGCCCACTCGAAGAACCCCGCCTCATCCAGCAGCAGGCTGATGATGATGACGGCGATAAAAGTTGCGGTGGCGTTCCACACGATCTGCCAGACCACTGGAATATCGGACAGGCTCACGACGCCAGCCAGCAGCGCCACGACAGCTCCTAGAGCTGCACTCCAGCCCACGCCTAAGCCCTTGGGCTGCCAGATGACGAGAACGATCGTCACCAGAAAAATCAGAAATGCGATCAGCATGACTACAACTCAATCAGCGAAGGGAAGTATCAAGCACAAGCAACAGGGCTCTGCGGCCGCTCGCCCATTTCGGCAAGGCGCAACGCATCGGGGCTCAACCACTTCTGGTTCGCATCGACCACTCCCTTCAGCATCGCGTCCACCCACTGCGGCAGTTCGGGGTGCAGTCGGTAGTACACCCATTGACCCTTGCGGCGATCCATCAGGAGTCCAGCCTCGCGCAACTGGGCCAAATGCCGGGAGATCTTCGGCTGGCTCAGCTCCAGCGCGTTGGTAAGTTCGCAGACACAGAGTTCGCCTTCGCGGGCGATCAGCAGGGTCATCCGGGCCCGAGTGTCATCAGCCAGGCATTTGAAAACGACGGGGGGAGTCAGTGTTTCCCGCATGTGACCTCCTGGGGAATGCGTGTACGACTAATATCTGGAGATCCGAATATATGCCTATTCGAATATGTGTTAAACCAGATATTCACAATCGCCGCGCCTTACGGGACGTCATAAAACAGGAAATAGCCCGCGCTCTGGGCCCTAAGGAAGTGGTCGGACTCGTCTGATTCGCTCACGGGTTGTCGGACCGGCCCAGCGAAAGTCAGGGATCGGTACCCTGCTGCTCAGAGCACTTGAGCGAATAGCGGAAGCTGACGGAGCCCAGAGATTCATGACCCTGAACGGCAAGGGGCATCAGAGAACGCCAGATCTAGGTAGGGAGGGGTGAAGCGGGGAGGAGGGTGAAGCGCCCGATGAAGGGAAGCGAGCGCTTCCCTCTACCGGCAACAGTTTCAATTGTTCGACAACAGTTCTAATGCAACGAAACCACCATCGCCATTAAACGCTGCGGCTTACTCGACTGTCACCGATTTCGCCAGGTTACGCGGCTGGTCAACGTCGGTACCCTTGAGCACGGCGACGTAGTACGACAGCAGCTGCAGCGGAATGGTGTACAGGATCGGCGCCAGGGCGTCCGCGATGTGCGGCACCTTGATCACGTGGGTGCCTTCACCGTTGGTCATGCCAGCGTGCTCGTCGGCGAACACCACCAGCTCACCGCCACGGGCACGTACTTCCTGCAGGTTGGACTTGAGCTTCTCCAGCAGTTCGTTGTTCGGCGCCACGGTGACCACCGGCATGTCGTTATCCACAAGCGCCAGCGGGCCGTGCTTCAGCTCGCCCGCCGGGTAGGCTTCGGCGTGGATGTAGGAGATCTCCTTGAGCTTGAGGGCACCTTCCATCGCCACCGGGTACTGGGCGCCACGGCCCAGGAACAGGGTGTGGTGCTTGTCGGCGAACAGTTCGGCGATCTTCTCGACAGTCGCGTCCATGGCCAATGCCTCGCCCAGGCGGGTCGGCAGGCGGCGCAACTCTTCAACCAGCTCGGCTTCCACACCGGCTTCGAGGGTACCGCGCACCTGGCCCAGGGCCAGGGTCAGCAGCATCAGCGAAACCAGCTGGGTGGTGAATGCCTTGGTCGAGGCAACACCGATCTCCGGGCCGGCCAGGGTCAGCAGGGTCAGGTCGGATTCGCGCACCAGCGAGCTGATGCCGACGTTGCAGATGGCCAGGCTGCCGAGGAAGCCCAGCTCCTTGGCATTGCGCAGGGCGGCCAGGGTGTCGGCGGTCTCACCGGATTGCGAGATCGAGACGAACAGGGTGTCTGGCTGGACCACGACCTTGCGGTAGCGGAACTCGCTGGCCACTTCGACCTGGCAAGGGATGCCGGCCAGGCTTTCGAGCCAGTAACGGGCAACCATGCCGGCGTGGTAGCTGGTACCGCAAGCGACGATCTGCACATTGCGAACCTTGGCAAACAGTTCGGCGGCATTCGGGCCGAAGGCCTGGACCAGCACATTGTCCTTGCCCAGGCGGCCTTCCAGCGTGCGCTGGACCACGCTTGGCTGCTCGTGGATTTCCTTGAGCATGAAGTGACGGTAGGTACCTTTGTCGGCCGCCTCAGCGCCTTCGTGGTACTGCACGGTTTCACGCTGGACCTTGGTGCCGGCCTGGTCCCAGATGCTGACTTGGTCACGGCGGATCTCGGCGATGTCGCCTTCTTCCAGGTACATGAAACGGTCGGTGACCTGGCGCAGGGCCAACTGGTCCGAAGCCAGGAAGTTCTCACCAAGGCCGAGGCCGATCACCAGCGGGCTACCGCTGCGAGCGGCTACCAGGCGGTCTGGCTGTTTGGCACTGATCACGGCCAGGCCATAGGCACCGTGCAGGCGCTTCACAGCGGCCTTCAGCGCATCGGTCAGGTCCGGGACAGTCTTGAGCGTGTGGTGGATCAGGTGAACGATGACTTCGGTATCGGTCTGCGAAGTGAATACGTAGCCGAGCTCTTTCAGCTCTTCACGCAGCTCCTCGTGGTTTTCGATGATGCCGTTGTGCACGACCGCCACTTCACTGGCCGAAAAGTGTGGGTGGGCGTTGCCTTCGGTGGGCGCACCATGGGTGGCCCAACGGGTGTGGGCGATGCCCAGCTGGCCGGCGAGAGGGTCGGCGGCGACGGCGGCTTCCAGCTCGCTGACTTTACCGATACGGCGGCGACGCTCCAGCTCACCTTGCTGGCTGAAGACAGCCAGGCCGGCACTGTCGTACCCGCGGTATTCGAGGCGCTTGAGGCCTTCGATCAGAATGGCGGTAATATTACGCTCGGCTACGGCACCAACGATTCCACACATGGTTATTGCTCCTGGCTGATCGCGGCGCAAATCAGGTTGATGCCGCGGGCTTGAATGTGTTCGCGTGCCGCTGCGGGCAGGCGTTCGTCTGTAATAAGGGTATTCACGCTGCCCCAGGGCAGCTCGAGGTTAGGGATCTTGCGCCCCACCTTGTCGGACTCGACCATCACGATCACTTCCCGGGCCACCTCGGCCATGACTCGGCTCAGACCAAGCAGCTCGTTGAAGGTGGTGGTACCCCGGTTGAGGTCGATGCCATCGGCACCGATGAACAGCTGGTCGAAATCGTAGGAACGCAACACCTGCTCGGCCACCTGCCCCTGGAACGACTCGGAGTGCGGGTCCCAGGTGCCGCCGGTCATCAGCAACACCGGCTCATGCTCCAGGTCGCTGATGGCGCGGGCCACGTTCAATGAGTTGGTCATTACCACCAGGCCCGGTTGGCGGCCCAATTCAGGGATCATCGCAGCAGTGGTGCTGCCGCTGTCGATGATGATCCGCGCATGTTCGCGGATACGCCCTACAGCAGCGCGGGCAATGGCCTTCTTGTAGGCGGACACGGGCTGGGTAGGTTCGCCGAGCAACTCTTGCGGCACCGGCACCGCACCGCCGTAGCGTCGCAATAGCAGGCCATTGGTTTCCAGGGCTGCAAGGTCCTTGCGAATGGTGACTTCTGACGTTTCGAAGCGCTTGGCCAACGCGTCCACACTCACCTCGCCCTGCTCGCTGAGCATGGCCAGGATGTTGTGCCGGCGTTGGGGGGTGTTACGTTTCGACATGAGCGCTTAAGTTTCGATTCGAAAGATAATGGTTGCAATCAAAACCTAAGACGCTCGTTTCGTCAAGCGCCATGAACTGTGGATAAGTCTGTTGCCGTCCGCTGACGCTACTCTCCAGGTGCGCGTATCCCTGTAGGAGCGGCCTCGCATCGCGAAAGGAGGGCAAAGCCCTCCCAGCTTTCCAACAGCCCAAAAAAAACCGACCCATTCACACAGGTCGGCTTTCGATCGAAACAACTGTGTATAACTCAGCTCTTCTTGATCTTCTCCGGCCGCTTCCAGCCGTCGATGTTGCGCTGGCGCGCACGGCCCACAGCAAGCTGCCCTGCTTCAACAGTCTGGGTGATGGTCGAGCCTGCCGCAGTAGTAGCACCAGCCTGGATATCCACAGGCGCCACCAACGAGTTGTTCGAGCCGATGAACACGTCTTCGCCCATCACCGTCTTGAACTTGTTGGCGCCATCGTAGTTGCAGGTGATGGTGCCAGCGCCGATGTTGGTGCGCGCACCGATTTCGGCATCGCCCAGGTAGCTCAGGTGGCCGGCCTTGGCGCCCTCACCCAGGTGAGCATTTTTCAGTTCGACAAAGTTACCCACATGGGCCTTGGCATCCAGCACGGTGCCCGGGCGCAGGCGCGCGAACGGGCCAGCATCGCTACCCTCGCCCATCACCGCACCTTCGATGTGGCTGTTGGCCTTGACCACCGCACCCTTGCGCAGGGTGCTGTTCTTGATCACGCAGTTGGGGCCGATTTCTACATCGTCCTCGATCACTACCTGGCCTTCGAGGATCACGTTGATGTCGATCAGCACATCACGGCCTACGGTCACTTCACCGCGCACATCGAACCGCGCCGGGTCGCGCAGGGTGACACCCTGCGCCATCAGGCGGCGGCCTGCGCGCAACTGATAGTGGCGCTCCAGCTCGGACAGCTGGCGACGATCGTTGGCGCCCTGCACTTCCATCGGGTCATGGGGCTGCTCGGTCGCCACCACCAGGCCGTCGGACACCGCCATGGCGATGACATCGGTCAGGTAGTACTCGCCCTGGGCATTGTTGTTCGACAAACGGCTCATCCAGTCCGCCAGGCGCGCGGCAGGCAGGGCCAGAATACCGGTGTTGCCTTCCTTGATCGCTTTCTGCGCGTCGTTGGCATCCTTGTGCTCAACGATCGCCGTTACCTTGCCCTGCTCGTCACGCACGATACGGCCATAGCCGGTCGGGTCTTCGAGGGTGACCGTGAGCAGCCCCAGTTGCTGGTCGTTGGCCTTGGCCAACAGACGCTGCAAGGTCTCCACTTCGATCAACGGCACATCGCCGTACAGCACCAGCACGGTATCTGCGGTCAACGCCGGCAGCGCCTGAGCCACGGCATGGCCTGTACCCAGCTGCTTGTCCTGCATGACGAAGTTCAGGTCGTCAGCTGCCAGGCGCTCTCGTACCTGCTCGGCACCGTGGCCAATGACCACGTGGATGCCTTGCGGCTGAAGCTGGCGCGCGCTGTGGATAACATGGCCGAGCATGGAGTTGCCGGCAACCGGGTGCAGTACCTTGGGCAGCGCCGAGCGCATGCGGGTACCTTGGCCGGCGGCGAGAATAACGATATCGAGTGACATTACTGGCTACCAATCCTGGGCGGTCAGTGAAATGACCGGGGGGGGAAATCAAAAAAAGAAAAAGGGTAGCCGAGGCTACCCTTTTACTCAATCGCAACAGAAGTCATCAGCCGTGGCCGATTACTTGCCTTTGCGCATTTGCTGGACGGTACGCAGCTGAGCTGCGGCCTCGGCCAGACGTGCGGCGGCGGCGCCGTAGTCGAAGTCCGCGCCTTTCGTATTCAGAGCGTTCTCGGCAGCCTTGAGGGCTTCCTGAGCCTGCGCTTCATCCAGGTCTGCAGCACGTTGCACGGTATCGGCAAGCACCTTGACCATGTTCGGCTGAACCTCGAGGAAACCACCAGAGATGTAGAACACCTCTTGTGCGCCACCCTGCTTGGTCAGCGTGATCGGACCTGGCTTCAGATTGGTGATCAGCGGCGCGTGGCCTGGAGCGATACCAAGATCACCCAGGTTACCGTGCGCAACCACCATCTCGACCAGACCGGAGAAAATTTCTCCTTCCGCGCTGACGATATCGCAATGGACTGTCATAGCCATCTGCTTGCCTCAACCTGATAGCGCCCCTTGCGGGGCGCAGGAATTACAGTTTCTTGGCTTTCTCGATCGCTTCGTCGATGCTGCCGACCATGTAGAACGCTTGTTCTGGCAGGTGGTCGTAGTCACCTTTGAGGATGCCGCTGAAGCCAGCGATGGTGTCTTTCAGGGAAACGTACTTGCCTGGCGAACCGGTGAAGACTTCGGCCACGAAGAACGGCTGCGACAGGAAGCGCTGGATCTTACGAGCGCGGGCTACCAGTTGCTTGTCGGTCTCGGACAGTTCGTCCATACCCAGGATCGCGATGATGTCCTTCAGCTCTTTGTAGCGCTGCAGAACATACTGAACGCCACGAGCGGTGTCGTAGTGCTCGTTGCCGATCACGTTCGGGTCCAGCTGGCGCGAAGTCGAGTCCAGTGGATCGACCGCTGGGTAGATACCCAGGGAGGCGATGTCACGGGACAGAACGACGGTGGCGTCCAAGTGGGCGAAGGTGGTCGCTGGCGACGGGTCGGTCAAGTCGTCCGCAGGTACGTATACGGCCTGGACGGAGGTGATCGAACCTTCCTTGGTGGAGGTGATGCGCTCTTGCAGAACGCCCATCTCTTCAGCCAGGGTCGGCTGGTAACCTACTGCCGAAGGCATACGGCCCAGCAGTGCGGATACTTCGGTACCGGCCAGGGTGTAACGATAGATGTTGTCGACGAACAGCAGAACGTCGTTACCTTCGTCACGGAACTTCTCAGCCATGGTCAGGCCGGTCAGCGCTACGCGCAGACGGTTTCCTGGTGGCTCGTTCATCTGACCGTAGACCAGCGCTACTTTGTCGAGAACGTTGGAGTCCTTCATCTCGTGGTAGAAGTCGTTACCCTCACGAGTACGCTCACCCACACCAGCGAACACGGAGTAACCGCTGTGTTCCATGGCGATGTTACGGATCAGTTCCATCATGTTTACGGTCTTGCCGACACCGGCACCACCGAACAGACCAACCTTACCACCCTTGGCGAACGGGCAAACCAGGTCGATAACCTTGATGCCGGTTTCCAGCAGGTCGTTGCCGCCTGCCTGGTCAGCGAACGAAGGCGCTGGCTGGTGGATACCGCGACGCTCTTCTTCACCGATCGGGCCGGCTTCGTCGATCGGGTTGCCCAGTACGTCCATGATACGGCCGAGAGTGGCCTTACCAACAGGAACGGAAATGGCAGCACCGGTGTCGACGACATCCAGACCGCGCTTCAAGCCTTCGGTGGAGCCCATCGCAATGGTACGAACCACGCCGTCGCCCAGCTGCTGCTGAACTTCGAGGGTGGTTTCCGCGCCTTGTACTTTCAGCGCGTTGTATACACTCGGCACGACGTCACGTGGGAATTCCACGTCGATGACGGCGCCGATGATTTGAACGATACGTCCGCTACTCATAGCTGGATCCTCTGAATATGTGAACCGTTAAACCGCGGCAGCGCCGCCGACGATTTCCGAGATCTCCTGGGTGATCGCAGCCTGACGCGCCTTGTTGTAGATCAATTGCAGCTCTTTGATCAAATCACCGGCGTTATCTGTGGCGTTTTTCATGGCGATCATCCGGGCCGCTTGTTCAGCAGCGTTGTTCTCGACCACCGCCTGGTATACCTGCGACTCCACGTAACGCACCATCAAGCCGTCCAGCAGCTCTTTTGCGTCGGGTTCGTACAGGTAGTCCCAGTGGTGCTTGAGTTCCTGATCCGGGGTTGCCACCAACGGTACCAATTGCTCGACCGTTGGCTTCTGGGTCATGGTGTTGATGAACTTGTTCGAAACCACCGAGAGGCGATCGATACGGCCGTCCATGTAGGCGTCCAGCATCACTTTGACGGAGCCGATCAGATCGTTGATCGATGGCTCTTCGCCCAAGTGGCTGATCGCTGCTACGACGTTGCCGCCAAAGATGCGGAAGAAAGTCGCACCCTTGCTGCCAATCACGCACAGGTCGATTTCCACGCCCTGTTCGCGGTTTGCGCTCATGTCCTTGACCAGGGCCTTGAACAGGTTGGTATTCAAGCCACCGCACAGACCACGGTCACTGCTCACCACGATATAACCGGCGCGCTTTACAGGGCGCTCGATCATGAACGGGTGGCGGTATTCCGGGTTGGCGTTGGCCAGATGACCGATCACCTGGCGGATACGCTCCGCGTAAGGACGGCTAGCAGCCATGCGCATTTGTGCCCTGCGCATCTTGCTGACCGCCACTTTCTCCATGGCGCTGGTAATTTTTTGCGTGCTTTTGATGCTCGCAATCTTACTGCGAATCTCTTTTGCGCCTGCCATGTATCACCTATCAGGTTAGCAAGCGGGGGCCAGGGCCCCCGCTGCGGCTTACCAGGTCTGGGTGGCCTTGAACTTCTCGATACCGGCTTTCAGGCCTGCGTCGATTTCGTCGTTGAAGTCACCCTTCACGTTGATCTTCGCCATCAGTTCAGCGTGATCACGGTTGAAGAAGGCGATCAGTGCTTGCTCGAAGCTGCCGATCTTGGAGACTTCTACGTCGGTCAGGAAGCCACGCTCAGCGGCGTACAGCGACAGGGCCATGTCCGCGATGGACATCGGCGCGTACTGCTTCTGCTTCATCAGCTCGGTAACGCGCTGACCATGCTCCAGCTGCTTGCGGGTCGCTTCGTCCAGATCGGACGCGAACTGGGCGAATGCAGCCAGTTCACGGTACTGAGCCAGCGCGGTACGAATACCACCGGACAGCTTCTTGATGATCTTGGTCTGAGCGGCACCACCTACGCGGGATACCGAAACACCGGCGTTCACTGCAGGGCGGATGCCCGAGTTGAACATGGCCGATTCCAGGAAGATCTGACCGTCGGTGATCGAGATCACGTTGGTCGGAACGAACGCGGAAACGTCGCCAGCCTGGGTTTCGATGATCGGCAGCGCGGTCAGGGAACCGGTTTTACCAGTCACAGCACCGTTGGTGAACTTCTCGACGTACTCTTCCGAAACGCGCGATGCACGCTCCAGCAGACGGGAGTGGAGATAGAACACGTCGCCTGGGTATGCTTCGCGTCCTGGTGGACGGCGCAGCAGCAGGGAGATCTGACGGTAGGCAACAGCCTGCTTGGACAGGTCATCGTAAACGATCAGTGCGTCTTCACCGCGGTCACGGAAGAACTCGCCCATGGTGCAACCGGCGTATGGCGCCAGGAATTGCAGTGCGGCGGATTCCGAAGCACTGGCAACAACCACGATGGTGTTGGCCAGGGCGCCGTTTTCTTCCAGCTTGCGAACGATGTTGGCGACGGTGGAACGCTTCTGGCCGACAGCAACATAAACACAGAAAATACCGGAGTCTTTCTGGTTGATGATGGCGTCGATGGCCATGGCGGTCTTGCCGATCTGACGGTCACCGATGATCAGCTCACGCTGGCCACGGCCGACAGGGATCATGGCGTCGACAGATTTGTAGCCAGTCTGTACAGGCTGGTCTACCGACTTACGCCAGATCACGCCTGGAGCAACTTTCTCGACCGCGTCGGTCTGGGTGTTGCCCAGAGGACCTTTGCCGTCGATCGGGTTGCCCAGTGCGTCGACGACGCGACCCAGCAGTTCCTTACCAACTGGAACTTCCAGGATGCGGCCGGTGCACTTGGCGCTCATGCCTTCGGCGAGGGTGTCGTAGGCACCCAGGATCACTGCACCTACGGAGTCTTGCTCCAGGTTCAGGGCCATGCCGTAGACGCCGCCAGGGAACTCGATCATTTCGCCGTACATGACGTCGGCCAGACCGTGGATCCGCACGATACCGTCGGAAACCGAAACGACGGTACCTTCGTTACGGGCTTGGGAGCTCACATCGAGGTTGTCGATGCGGCCCTTGATGATTTCACTAATTTCGGAAGGATTGAGTTGCTGCATTGCTCTGCTGCCCCTTCAAACTCAAGATTTCAATGCTTCGGCCAGTTTCGCGATTTTGCCGCGAACAGAGCCATCGATTACCAGGTCACCAGCGCGGATGACGACGCCGCCAATCAGGCTGGCATCCTCCGACGCGTGC
The DNA here is from genome assembly GCF_900187555.1 of Pseudomonas sp. Irchel s3f19. NCBI lineage: Bacteria > Pseudomonadati > Pseudomonadota > Gammaproteobacteria > Pseudomonadales > Pseudomonadaceae > Pseudomonas > Pseudomonas sp. Irchel s3f19. Next base: position 840,971 of record NZ_FYDW01000002.1, read on the forward strand.
AGGCGCACTTCCTGGCCTAACCGTGCACTGAGAACCTTGGCGAGTTTGTCTTGCTGTTCTTGGTTCAACGCGAAGGCACTGGTGACTTCCACGTCCACGGATTTCTCTTGCTCGGCCTTGTACAGGTCGAACAGAGCGGCAATCTCCGGCAGAAGCAGGAGACGGTCGTTTTCCGCGGCAACATGAATGAAATTCTGTGCCTGTGCATTGAACTTGTCACCGCACACGTCAATGAACGTGGCGGCCTTTTCTGCGCTCGTCAGTCGCGGGGCCTTGAGCAGGCGCTGCATGGTGTCGTCTTGCGACACCGCAGCAGCCAGGCCGAGCATGGCTGACCAATTGGCCAGTTGCTGATGGGCCTGGGCATGCTCAAAGGCAGCCTTAGCGTAAGGTCGGGCCAACGTGGTCAGTTCTGCCATGATCGCCCTCGCTTAAATTTCAGCGGCCAGTTTGTTAACCAGCTCCGCATGCGCGTTTTGATCGATTGTGGCGCCAAGGATCTTTTCAGCACCGCCAACGGCCAGGGCACCCACTTGGGCACGCAGGGCGTCTTTAGCGCTGTTCAGTTCCTGTTCGATCTCGGCCAGAGCCTGAGCCTTCACACGGTCAGCTTCGACGCGGGCCTGATCACGGGCTTCCTCGACAAGCTGAGCAGCGCGTTTCTTGCTTTGCTCAATGATTTCGGCTGCCTGTGCTTTAGCTTCACGCAGTTGCTGACCCGCTTTCTCTTGGGCCAGCTCCAGGTCGCGAGCTGCGCGGTTGGCAGCGTCCAAGCCGTCGGCAATCTTCTTTTGACGCTCTTGCAGAGCAGTGATGACCGGAGGCCATACGTACTTCATGCAGAAGAGTACAAAAATCAGGAAAGCAACGGATTGGCCAATCAGGGTTGCATTAATGTTCACGCCAACACCTCGCTCGGTCTTAATTCATCACAGCACATCAACTCGTTGTGACGAGTGATTAGCCGGCGATCTGACCAACGAAGGGGTTCGCGAAGGTGAAGAACAGAGCAATACCAACACCGATCATGGTTACGGCGTCGAGCAGACCGGCAACGATGAACATTTTGACCTGCAGCATCGGAACCATTTCTGGTTGACGAGCAGCGCCTTCCAGGAATTTGCCGCCCAGCAGGCCGAAACCAATGGCGGTACCCAGAGCACCCAGGCCGATCAGCAGAGCAACAGCGATAGCGGTCAGACCAACTACAGTTTCCATCTTTCCTCCCGACTTTTACGTCGTATTGGTTAGGTTTTTAGTTTGAAGCGGTAAAACAAATCGTGAGTACAGCTGCCCTTGCGGACTTTTTAAGCCCTCCCCCCGTACCGGCGGGGAAGGCTATCAGACACGCCAGGCGGTCTTAATGGTTATCTTCGTGCGCCATCGACAGGTAGACGATGGTCAGCATCATGAAGATGAAAGCTTGCAGGGTGATGATCAGGATGTGGAACACAGCCCACGCCCATTGCAGCACCACACCCAGGCCGCTCAGCCACAGCAGGCCCGAGCCGAACATGACGGCGATCAGGATGAACACCAGCTCACCGGCGTACATGTTGCCGAACAGACGCAGTGCCAGCGAGATCGGCTTGGCGATCAGGGTGACGAATTCCAGCAGGAAGTTCACCGGGATCAGCAGGGCTTGAACGAAGATGTTCTTGCTGCCGAACGGGTGCAGGGTCAGCTCACCGATGAAGCCGCCCAGGCCCTTGACCTTGATGCTGTAGAAGATGATCAGGGCAAACACGCTGAAGGCCATGGCCAGGGTCGCGTTCGGGTCGGTAGTCGACACGGCGCGGAACGGAATGTGCGGATCACCGGAGATCAGGATGGCCAGCTGAGGAATCCAGTCGACCGGTACCAGGTCGACGGCGTTCATCAGGAATACCCAGACGAAGATGGTCAGTGCCAGCGGAGCGATCACCGGGCTACGGCCGTGGAAGGAGTCCTTCACGCTGCCGTTGACGAAGTCGACCATCACTTCGACGAAGTTCTGCAGGCCGCCGGGTTGGCCGGAGGTCGCCTTCTTCGCCGCCATGCGGAAGATGAACAGGAAGATCAGACCCAGCGCAACGGACCAACCCAGGGTGTCCAGGTGGAACGCCCAGAAGCCCATTGCCTTGGCTTCTGCAGCCGAATGGGCAAAGCCCCAGCTGCCGTCTGGTAGTTGACCGTAGGTCAGGTTCTGCAAGTGGTGCTGGATATAGCCCGAAGCGGTTTCTGCTGCCATGGTTGCCTCAAACGCCCTAAGGTCTCGAAAGTCTTTTATTCATTAGCAGTGGCGCGAACCAGCTGACCATTAGGGTCAGCAGGAAGACGCCGAATACTGCTAACGGCGCCAATGGCTTCACTCCTGCGAAGGTCAATGCAAACAGCACTGCCGTCAAAATCATTTTGCCTGCCTCGCCAGCGTAGAACGACTTGACGATGGCCTGCGCTGCCCGGGCTCCGCTAAAGCGAAACGCCTTCCAGGCGAAATACACATTGGGTAGCCAGGCAATCAAACCTCCGCAGAGACCTGAATATCCACTGACCGCCCCTTTCCACTGCCACACCACCAAGGTTGCCAGCAGAAGTACTACACATTGAGTCAACAGTACCGGAAAAACCGCCCAGCGATGGAAAGGCAAGCGGTTTGGCGTGCGGATTTCCATCACAACTGCTCCTCGGAAGTCGACCAACAAGTCAGCCATGACTTGGCATAATTTGTGCCGACAAAATGCGCGCAGAGTATAGGGGTGGATTAACCCCTATTCAACTCTTCGGTAGTGATTTCCGACTGCGCGCTACAACAGGAATTGTTTCAGCGGATGTGAGCAAGGACGCCTTGCAACTCGTCAAGCGAGTTGTAGCGAATAACCAACTGCCCTTTGCCCTTGTTCCCATGACGGATCTGCACGGCCGAGCCCAGGCGCTCTGCGAGCCGCTGTTCAAGGCGTGCGATATCCGGATCAGGTTTGCTCGGTTCGACCGGATCAGGCTTGTCACTGAGCCACTGACGTACCAGTGCCTCGGTTTGGCGCACGGTGAGGCCACGTGCGACAACATGACGCGCCCCCTCCTCCTGACGATTCTCTTCAAGGCCGAGCAAAGCGCGAGCATGACCCATCTCCAGGTCGCCATGGGCGAGCATGGTCTTGATCGCTTCAGGCAGCGTGATCAGGCGCAACAGGTTGGCCACGGTAACCCGCGACTTGCCAATGGCATCGGCCACCTGCTGCTGGGTCAGTTCGAACTCCTGCTGCAGGCGCTGCAGGGCGAGGGCCTCTTCCAGCGGGTTGAGGTCTTCGCGCTGGATGTTCTCGATCAGCGCCATGGCGATGGCCGCCTCGTCCGCCACTTCGCGGACCATGGCCGGCACGGTGTCCAGGCCAGCCTGCTGGGTAGCGCGCCAGCGGCGCTCACCGGCGATGATCTCGTAGCGGTTGTCGCCCACCGGGCGAACCACGATCGGCTGCATCACGCCATGGGTGCGAATCGAGTGCGCGAGTTCTTCCAGCGCCACCGGGTCCATGTCGCGACGCGGCTGGTACTTGCCACGCTGGATCAGCTCGACCGGCAGGTGTTGCAGTTCCTTCTGGTCGATCTTGACAGCCTGCTCTTCGAGCGCGCTGACGGAAGGACCACTGAGCAGAGCATCCAACCCACGTCCGAGACCTCGTTTCTTAACGGCCATACGGATTCCTTAAGTTGTTTGTGCAGTGCGTGATGGACGGCGCTGACGGCGCACCAGTTCCCCGGCCAGGGCCAGATAAGCCAGCGCACCACGCGACTGCTTGTCGTAGGCCAGGGCCGGCATGCCGAAGCTCGGGGCCTCGGCCAGGCGAATGTTGCGCGGGATGACCGTGTCGTACAGCTGCTCGCCGAAGTGCTCCTTGAGCTGGGCCGAAACATCGTTGTTCAGGCTCAGGCGCGGATCGAACATAGTCCGCAGCAGGCCTTCGATCTTCAGCTCCGGGTTCAGCCGGGCGGCAATGCGCTTGATGTTATCCACAAGGTCGCTGAGGCCTTCCAGTGCGTAGTACTCGCACTGCATAGGGATGATCACCCCATCGGAAGCCACCAACGCGTTGAGGGTCAGCATCGACAACGACGGCGGGCAGTCGATGAGAATGAAGTCGTAGTTCTCGCGGATCGGCGCCAGGGCGTTGCGCAGGCGGCTTTCCTTGACCTGCATTTCCAGCAGCACCACTTCGGCGGCGGTCAGGTCACGGTTGGCCGGCAACAGCTGGAAACCACCGTGCTCGGAGTAATGCATGGCCTGAGCCAGGTCGCATTCCCCGATCAGCAAGTCGTATACCGAGTGCTCGAGCTCGTGCTTGTCGACACCGCTGCCCATGGTGGCGTTGCCTTGCGGATCGAGGTCGATCAGCAGCACACGACGTTTGGTCGCGGCCAGCGATGCCGCGAGATTGATACAGGTGGTGGTCTTGCCCACACCACCTTTCTGGTTCGCGATTGCGAATACCTTAGCCATTGATGCGCGTGTTCCCAGTCATGCCTTGCGGCGCAGTATCAGCAGATGGCGCTGGCCCTGGCAACCTGGAACGGTCAGGGCCTGCTCGCTTTCCACTGTGAAGTCTGCGGGCAATGCTACCAGTTCATCGGCAGGATGCAGCCCCTTCATTGCAAGCCATTGCGTCCCGGTGTCGCCCAGATGGCGGGTCCAGTTGGTGAAGTTCTCCATGCTGCTGAAGGCACGCGAGATGATTCCGCTGAACGGTTGCGCCGGTTTGAAGGCTTCAACCCGGCTGTGGATAACCTGCAGGTTGTCCAGCTTGAGCTCCATTTTCACCTGGGTCAGGAAGCGGGTCTTCTTGCCGTTGCTGTCCAGCACCGTCACCCGCTTGTGCGGGTGCAGGATAGCCAAGGGAATGCCCGGCATGCCACCCCCGCTGCCGACATCCAGCCAGTTATCGCGCTCGCTGTGGATAAACGACATGACGCTGAGGCTGTCGAGCAGGTGCCGGGAAACCATCTCGTCCGGATCGCGCACGGCAGTGAGGTTGTAGGCCTTGTTCCATTTGATCAACAGGGCCAGGTAGCCCAGTAGCATCGTGTGCTGCTGCGCGCTCAGCTCGATGCCGAGCTGGCGCGCGCCTGTGGACAATTCTTCGGCGTGTTGCGGGGTGACCAGGGAACTCAAGCGCTTTGCTCCAATTCGCGGCCTGCGCCGCGTTTTTTCAGATGAATCAGCAGCAGCGAAATGGCCGCTGGCGTCACACCAGGAATACGCGAAGCCTGGCCCAGCGTCTCGGGACGGGTCTGGCCGAGCTTGCCCTGGATCTCCTTGGACAGGCCGGAAATCGTGGTGTAGTCGATATCCACAGGCAGGCGGGTATCTTCACTGGCGCGCAGACGGGCGATCTCGTCCTGCTGGCGGTCGATGTAGCCCGCGTACTTGGTCTTGATCTCGACCTGTTCGGCAACCTGTGGGTCGATGGCATCCCCCCCGGTAGCCTCGATCAGGCCGGCGTAATCCACTTCTGGCCGTGCCAACAGGTTGAGCAGGCTGTATTCGTGGCTCAACGGCGTACCGAACTTATCCACAACCGCCTGCCCCTGCGGGGTATTAGGGCGAACCCAGGTCGACTTGAGGCGCTGTTCCTCACGCTCGATGCCATCACGCTTGGTGCAGAACGCCGCCCAACGCTGGTCATCGATCAGGCCCAGTTCACGGCCTTTCTCGGTCAGACGCAAGTCGGCGTTGTCCTCGCGCAGGATCAGCCGGTATTCGGCACGCGAGGTGAACATGCGGTACGGCTCCTGGGTACCCAGGGTGATCAGGTCGTCGACCAGTACGCCGATGTACGCCTCGTCGCGGCGCGGGCACCAGCTTTCGCGGCCTTGCGCACGCAGCGCAGCGTTGGTACCGGCCAGCAGGCCTTGCGCACCGGCTTCTTCGTAACCGGTGGTGCCGTTGATCTGGCCGGCGAAGAACAGGCCGCCGATGACTTTGGTCTCGAGGCTGTACTTCAGGTCACGCGGGTCGAAGTAGTCGTACTCGATGGCATAACCCGGGCGCACGATGTGGGCGTTTTCCATGCCGCGGATCGAACGCACCAGCTCCAGCTGCACATCGAACGGCAGCGAAGTCGAAATACCGTTGGGGTACAGCTCATGGGTGGTCAGGCCTTCCGGCTCGATGAACACCTGGTGGCTTTCCTTGTCGGCGAAGCGATGGATCTTGTCTTCGATCGACGGGCAGTAGCGCGGGCCGACGCCTTCGATCACACCAGAGTACATCGGCGAACGGTCGAGGTTCGAGGCGATGATCTCGTGGGTACGTGCGTTGGTGTGGGTGATCCAGCAGCTCACCTGGCGCGGGTGCATCTGGGCATTGCCCATGAACGACATGACCGGGATCGGTGTGTCGCCCGGTTGTTCGGTCATCACCGAGAAGTCCACCGAGCGGCCATCGATACGTGGCGGGGTACCGGTTTTCAGTCGGCCGACGCGCAGCGGCAGTTCACGCATGCGGTGTGCCAGCGCGATCGAGGGCGGATCGCCGGCGCGGCCGCCGGAATGGTTTTGCAACCCGATGTGGATAAGCCCACCGAGGAAGGTACCGGTAGTCAGCACCACGGATTCGGCGAAGAACCGCAGGCCCATCTGGGTTACCACGCCTTTGACCTGGTCCTGTTCGACGATCAGGTCGTCGCAGGACTGCTGGAATATCCACAGGTTTGGCTGGTTTTCCAGGATTTCGCGAACCACTGCCTTGTAGATGGCGCGGTCAGCTTGCGCTCGGGTGGCGCGTACGGCCGGGCCTTTGCGGTTGTTCAACACGCGGAACTGAATGCCGCTCTTGTCGGTGGCCAGCGCCATGGCGCCGCCGAGCGCATCGATCTCTTTGACCAGATGGCTTTTGCCAATACCGCCAATCGCGGGGTTGCAGCTCATGTGACCGAGGGTTTCCACGTTGTGGGTCAGCAGCAGGGTTTTGACACCCATGCGTGCAGACGCAAGCGCAGCCTCGGTACCGGCATGGCCGCCGCCGATGACGATCACTTCAAAACGGGAAGGGAAATCCACCACGCACCTCGTGCCTGTTTTTGCGAATAGAGAAGGTAAGCCGACAAGTATAGGGACTTACCCCCTTGCAAAGGAACCGTTTGCGCAAAATTTGATCAGGCTGTGGATGAGTGGCAAACAACAGAAATCAAAGAATAAGAATTTAAAAAGCTTTGTTTTTATGTTTATTCTTACGCACACACCTTTCTGTGGATAAGGTTACACAGGCCTTATCTGGCGCTGTGTACAGAGAAATTAAACCCTGTTATTCAAGTGCCATGAGGGCTATGGATAACGTCATTTAACCTGTGGATTAAATGCCTATTTACCCACAGGCCGGTTTTTCCTCAAGAAAAAGAGTGGGTTATCAAGAGACCTGAAGGTGGGTTATCCCCAGGGTAAAGGCGCACCTATTTTCACCTGTGGATGAAAAAAACCAGGATCTGGACGGCCTTCTTGGCCAACGCACAGCCAGTGAGGTGACTGACGAGCAAAAAAAAACCGCTCCCGAAGGAGCGGCCTGGTGTCGCCAATGGCCTTGTGAAGGCCTGTGGATTACTTGCCGATGCAGAAACTGGAGAAGATACGCCCCAGCAGGTCATCCGAGCTGAACGCCCCTGTGATCTCTCCCAGGGCGTGCTGAGCCTGGCGCAGGTCCTCTGCCAGCAGTTCACCGGCGCCAGCCAGGGTCAGCTGCGCACGGCCATGCTCCAGGTGATCGCTGGCCTGGCGCAGGGCATCCAAGTGGCGCCGGCGGGCACTGAAACCGCTCTCTGCAGTCTGTTCGTAGCCCATGCAGGCCTTGAGGTGGTCACGCAGCAGCTGCAAGCCGCTATCGTCATCCTTGGCGCTGAGGGTGATAGTCACATGGCCGTCGTCACACTGCTCCAGGCCCACGGGTTCACCGCTGAGGTCGGCCTTGTTACGGATCAACGTGACGTTGCCAGGGTCCGGGCGCTGATCGAGGAACTCCGGCCAGAGGGCGAAGGGATCGCTGGCTTCGGGTGCCGTGGAGTCGACCACCAGCAATACACGATCAGCTTCGCCAATGGCCTTGAGCGCCCGCTCGACACCTATCTTTTCCACATGGTCATCGGTATCACGCAGGCCTGCGGTGTCCACCACGTGCAACGGCATGCCGTCGATGTGGATATGTTCACGCAGGATATCCCGGGTGGTGCCGGCGATGTCGGTGACGATGGCCGCTTCGCGACCGGCAAGGCGGTTCAGCAGGCTGGATTTACCCGCATTCGGGCGGCCGGCGATCACCACCGTCATACCATCGCGCAGCAGCGCGCCCTGCCCGGCTTCGCGTTGTACTGTGGACAACTCGCTGCGCACGGTATCCAGCATCGACAGCACGTGGCCATCGGCGAGGAAGTCGATCTCCTCCTCCGGGAAGTCGATCGCCGCCTCCACGTAGATGCGCAAGGCGATCAGCGCCTCGGTGAGGCTGTGCACACGCTTGGAGAACTCCCCCTGCAGCGAGCGCAAGGCATTGCGCGCCGCCTGGCTGGAGCTGGCCTCGATAAGGTCGGCGATCGCCTCGGCTTGTGCCAGGTCGAGCTTGTCGTTGAGAAACGCACGCTCGCTGAACTCACCCGGGCGGGCCAGCCGGCAACCGAGTTGTACACAGCGCTGCAGCAGCATGTCCAGGACCACAGGCCCGCCATGCCCCTGGAGCTCGAGCACATCTTCACCGGTGAACGAGTTGGGCCCTGGGAAGTACAAGGCGATGCCTTCGTCCAGCACCAGGCCCTGGTCATCGCGAAACGGCCCGTAATGGGCGTGGCGAGGCGTCAGGGTACGGCCGGTGATGAGCTGGCCTGCCTGGGCAGCCAACGGGCCGGACAACCTGACAATGCCCACGCCTCCGCGGCCCTGGGCGGTAGCGATGGCGGCGATGGTCTCACGCACAGTGTTCATGCTCGAAAGCCTCTACGACAAAAAACGACAGATAGCAAAAACGCCCCACTAGGGGGCGTTTTTATTCACAGACTAGCAGCCCGTCAAGCAGCAGCTTTCTTGCTCGCTGCTTCGATACGGCGGGTGATGTACCACTGCTGGGAAATCGACAAGCAGTTGTTCACAACCCAGTACAGCACCAGACCAGCCGGGAACCACAGGAAGAAGAAGGTGAAGATGATTGGCATCATTTTCATGACCTTCGCCTGCATCGGGTCCGGCGGCGTCGGGTTCAGACGCTGCTGAATGAACATGGTGGCGCCCATGATGATAGGCAGGATGAAGAACGGATCCTTGATCGACAGGTCAGTGATCCACAGCATCCATGGGGCCTGGCGCATCTCGACGCTTTCCAGCAGTACCCAGTACAGGGCCAGGAATACCGGCATCTGAACCAGGATCGGCAAGCAGCCACCCAGCGGGTTGATCTTCTCTTTCTTGTACAGCTCCATCATCGCCTGGGACATCTTCTGGCGATCATCGCCGAAGCGTTCCTTCAGCGCGGCAAGCTTTGGCGCCACGGCACGCATGCGCGCCATCGAGCGGTAGCTGGCAGCCGACAGCGGGAAGAACAGGCCTTTGATGAGCATGGTCAGCACGATGATCGACCAGCCCCAGTTACCCAGCAGGCTGTGGATATGTTGCAGCAGCCAGAAGATCGGCTGGGCAATGAACCACAGGAAGCCGTAGTCGACGGTCAGTTCCAGGCCTGGGGACAACTCCTTGAGCTTGGATTGGATCTTCGGGCCGGCGTACAGCATGGCGCTGGTTTCGACCTTGCCGCCAGCAGGGACGCTGATGGCCGGGCCGGTGTAACCGATGATGTAGTTGCCTTGGCTGTCCTTGCGGGTCTGGACAACGTTGTTGTCAGACTTGGCCGGGATCCAGGCGGTTACGAAGTAGTGCTGCAGCCAGGCGACCCAGCCGCCGGACACATTTTCTTTCAAACTACCTTTGTCGATGTCTTTCATCGACACTTTCTTGTACGGCTCGGCAGCTGTCCACAGGGCGGCGCCCAGGTAGGTGGCGGTGCCGGTTGCCGTGCTCGAAGACGGATCGCCACTGGCGTCACGCTTGAGCTGGGCAAACATGTTGCCGCTCCAGGGCTGTGCGCTCTGGTTGTCGATCAGGTAGCTGACAGTCAGGTCGTACTCACCGCGCTTGAAGCTGAAGCGCTTGATGTAGTTCACACCGTTGTCGCTGAACTTCAGGTCGACCACCAGTTGTTCCTGGCCATCGGCCAGCTGGTAGCTGCGCTGCTCGGCCGCGTACAGCGGGCGACCAGTGGAACGGGCGTCCGGGCCGTTGGCGCCGGTCAGGCCGCTCTGGGCCAGGTACACACGCTCGCCGCCATTGTCGAACAGCTGGAACGGAATGTTCGGGTGGTCCTGACGGCGTGGGTACTTCGGCAGGTTCAGCTGGACGATGTCACCACCGACCGGGTCGATAGCCAGTTCCAGAACATCGGTCTTGACCCGGACCAGATCCTTGCTGAGTGCGACCGGTGCCAGTTCGGCAGGGCTCGATTCGGCGTTGGCGCTCGGTACATCGGCGCTGGCACCGTTGTTACCGGCCGGCACGCCATCGGGCAAGCCCGGAGCAACAGTGCTGGCAGCAGTATTCTGAGTCGGCAGGGCAGCTTGGCCGTAGTCATCGTTCCACTTCAGGACCATGACGTAGGACACGACTGCCAGCGCGGCGATCAGGATCGTGCGTTTAATATCCATGATTACTCGGCTATCGAAGAAGTTCGGGAGGAAGGAGCGGGTGGAACGGGGTCGAAACCGCCGTCGTTCCACGGATGACAACGCCCCAGGCGACGAACGGCCAGCCACCCACCACGCCAGAGGCCATGGTTTTCGATGGCTTCGTAAGCGTAACAGGAGCAGCTGGGGAAGAAACGACAGTGATTGGCCATCAGTGGACTGATGGCATAACGGTAAAACTGGATCGGAACGAGTGCCAGTTTACGCATCTTGGCTGTCTACCCCTGCGGAATCGGCGCTAACCGCTGGAGATGGCCGGCTGCGCGCCAGGCGTTTCCAGAGCTTGCCAAAGTGTTGATGCAATTCCGGGTTTTCTACCTCACCCAATCCCTTGCGCGCGACGATCACGATGTCCAGGCCAGCGAGTATCTGCTGGTTCAGACGAAAGGAATCGCGCATCAAGCGCTTGAGGCGATTGCGTTGAACGGCGAGCTTGACGCTCTTCTTGCCAATCACCAGGCCAAGGCGTGGATGATCGAGGCCGTTCTCGCGAGCAAGGATCAGCAGGTTTTTCCCTGGAACCTTGCCGGTTGGGGAGTCGAAGACCGCTTTGAAATGTCGGGGTGTAAGCAGTCGCTTTTCCCGACTGAAGTCCTGACTCACCACCTGTGCCGAAAAATCAAATGGCCAGACGCTTACGGCCTTTGGCACGACGACGCGACAGAACAGCGCGGCCGTTCTTGGTAGCCATACGAGCACGGAAACCGTGAGTGCGCGCGCGCTTGATGGTGCTTGGTTGGAAAGTACGTTTCATGGCGTGTTACCTGGGTTTGTCGACGACGGCCGGGATGGCCCCCTTTTTAAGAGACCGGCGATTCTAGAGAAAGCAAGGCAATAGGTCAATTTCCAACCAGTCATTCCTTATAGACGGCGTGATGCGTTTGCTCGGCCAGCGGTTGCCCAGACACGAGCCATTCGGGATCCCCCCACCGTGGATAACATGATAAAAAAGAAGAGACATTTAAAAAGCTTTCTTAAAGAACTTATAAATCTTAAGTGGATAACTTTCTGTGGATAACATCCTACAGCCCAGAAAAATCGGGCTGTACAGAGTTTTGAAACCCTGTCGGTATCCGGTGCTGCGCTTGTGCTGCGCCTGCGTAGAATCTGTGTATAAAAACGCGCTTTATCCACAGTTGAATTATCCACAGATTTCGACCCAGGGTTGTGCATAGCCCTCAGGTACTGTTATCCACAGGGTTTATGCACAGCTGTATAAAGACGTTTTGGTCGATAAATGGCTGTTTTGCCATGACTCCTAACGTATCCACATGTGGATAACTGATCGCTCGACCGGTACAATGGCGGTTTGCTTTTGCCTCATCCGGCTTTCAAACTCAGGGGATATCCGTGTCAGTGGAACTTTGGCAGCAGTGCGTGGAGCTTCTGCGCGATGAACTGCCTGCCCAGCAATTCAACACCTGGATCCGTCCGCTACAGGTCGAAGCCGAAGGCGACGAGTTGCGCGTCTATGCGCCTAACCGTTTCGTTCTCGATTGGGTCAATGAAAAGTACCTGGGTCGTCTGCTCGAACTGTTGGGTGAAAACGGCAGCGGCATTGCACCTGCCCTTTCCTTATTAATAGGCAGCCGTCGCAGTTCGGCGCCGCGTGCCGCCCCCAATGCGCCTGTCAGTGCCGCTGTGGCTGCTTCGCTGGCGCAGACCCAGGTACACAAGGCTGCGCCCGCTGTTGTGTCGGCAGAACCTGCCGCTGCACCGGTAGACCCTGTGCTGGTCAACGAGGTGGCTGAGCCGTCGTCGCGCGACAGCTTCGATGCCATGGCCGAGCCTGCGCCGGTGCCGGCTACCAGCACCCGTACCGAACAGCGCACCGTTCAGGTTGAAGGCGCGCTCAAGCACACCAGTTACCTGAACCGTACGTTCACCTTCGACACGTTCGTCGAAGGTAAGTCGAACCAGCTGGCGCGTGCGGCTGCCTGGCAGGTCGCCGACAACCCCAAGCATGGCTACAACCCGCTCTTCCTTTATGGCGGCGTCGGCCTGGGCAAAACCCACTTGATGCATGCTGTGGGTAACCACCTGCTGAAGAAAAACCCGAATGCCAAGGTGGTCTACCTGCACTCGGAGCGTTTCGTCGCCGACATGGTCAAGGCGCTGCAGCTCAATGCCATCAACGAATTCAAGCGCTTCTATCGCTCGGTCGATGCGCTGCTGATCGACGATATCCAGTTCTTCGCCCGCAAGGAGCGCTCGCAGGAAGAGTTTTTCCACACCTTCAACGCCCTGCTCGAGGGCGGCCAGCAGGTGATCCTCACCTCCGACCGCTACCCGAAAGAAATCGAAGGCCTGGAAGAACGCCTGAAGTCCCGCTTCGGCTGGGGCCTGACCGTTGCAGTCGAGCCGCCAGAGCTGGAAACCCGTGTGGCGATCCTGATGAAGAAGGCCGACCAGGCCAAAGTCGAGCTGCCGCATGACGCAGCCTTCTTCATTGCCCAGCGCATCCGGTCCAACGTCCGTGAACTTGAAGGTGCACTGAAGCGGGTGATTGCTCACTCGCACTTCATGGGCCGCGACATCACCATCGAACTGATTCGCGAATCGCTGAAGGATCTGCTGGCACTGCAGGACAAATTGGTCAGTGTGGATAACATCCAGCGCACCGTGGCCGAGTACTACAAGATCAAGATCTCCGATCTGTTGTCCAAACGGCGCTCGCGCTCTGTCGCGCGCCCGCGCCAGGTGGCCATGGCCCTGTCGAAGGAGCTGACCAACCACAGTCTGCCGGAGATCGGCGACATGTTTGGTGGTCGCGACCACACGACCGTGCTGCACGCCTGCCGCAAGATCAACGAACTGAAGGAATCCGACGCGGACATCCGCGAGGACTACAAGAACCTGCTGCGGACGCTGACGACCTGATGGCCGTCTGCGCAGCTAATTGAAGGCAAGGGACTAGACCATGCATTTCACCATTCAACGCGAAGCCCTGTTGAAACCCCTGCAACTGGTCGCCGGTGTCGTCGAGCGCCGTCAGACCTTGCCGGTCCTGTCTAACGTATTGCTGGTTGTGCAAGGCCAGCAGCTGTCGTTGACCGGTACCGACCTGGAAGTCGAACTGGTAGGCCGCGTGCAACTCGAAGAGCCAGCCGAGCCTGGCGAAATCACTGTCCCGGCGCGCAAGCTGATGGACATCTGCAAAAGCCTGCCGAACGACGTCCTGATCGATATCAAGGTCGACGAGCAAAAACTGTTGGTCAAGGCCGGCCGCAGCCGCTTTACCCTGTCGACCCTGCCTGCCAATGACTTCCCGACTGTGGAAGAAGGCCCGGGCTCGCTGACCTGCAACCTGGAGCAGAGCAAGCTGCGCCGCCTGATCGAGCGCACCAGCTTCGCCATGGCCCAGCAAGATGTTCGCTACTACCTCAACGGCATGCTGCTGGAGGTATCGCGTAACACCCTGCGTGCGGTGTCTACCGATGGTCACCGCCTTGCACTGTGCTCGATGAGTGCACCCATCGAGCAGGATGATCGCCATCAGGTCATCGTGCCGCGCAAAGGTATCCTTGAGCTGGCGCGTCTGCTGACCGACCCTGAAGGCATGGTCAGTATCGTCCTGGGGCAGCACCATATCCGCGCGACCACCGGCGAATTCACCTTCACCTCCAAGCTGGTGGACGGCAAGTTCCCTGACTACGAGCGCGTATTGCCCAAGGGCGGCGACAAACTGGTGGTGGGTGATCGTCAGGCACTGCGCGAGGCCTTCAGCCGTACTGCCATCCTGTCCAACGAGAAGTACCGCGGTATTCGCCTGCAACTGGCCGCTGGCCAATTGAAGATTCAGGCCAATAACCCGGAACAGGAAGAAGCTGAAGAAGAAATCAGCGTCGACTATAACGGCAGCGCGCTGGAAATCGGCTTCAACGTCAGCTACCTGCTGGACGTGCTGGGCGTCATGACAACCGAGCAGGTGCGTCTGATTCTGTCCGACTCCAACAGCAGTGCGCTGCTGCAGGAGGCTGGCAATGATGATTCGTCCTACGTTGTCATGCCAATGCGTCTGTAACCTGTAGCAGAGCGAATGTCCCTTCGACGTATCATGGTCACCGCGGTGCGCAACCTGCACCCGGTGACCCTCTCACCTTCTCCCCGCATCAACATCCTCTACGGTGCTAATGGCAGCGGCAAGACCAGTGTGCTTGAAGCTGTGCACCTGCTTGGGCTGGCGCGGTCCTTCCGCAGTACGCGTCTTAACCCCGTCATCCAATACGAGCAGCCAGCGTGCACCGTGTTTGGCGAGGTCGAGTTGACGTCGGGAGGCACCAGCAACCTGGGGGTATCTCGTGAACGGCAAGGCGAGTTCACAATTCGCATCGACGGGCAGAATGCCAAAAGTGCTGCGCAGCTGGCCGAACTGTTGCCATTGCAGCTGATCAACCCAGACAGTTTCAGGTTGCTGGAGGGCGCCCCGAAAATTCGCCGCCAGTTCCTGGATTGGGGAGTGTTCCACGTGGAACCTCGGTTTTTGCCTGCCTGGCAGCGTCTGCAGAAGGCGCTCAGGCAGCGAAACTCGTGGTTGCGGCATGGTACACTTGACCCAGCTTCGCAAGCCGCCTGGGACCGGGAATTGTGCCTGGCCAGCGCGGAAATAGATGAATACCGTCGCAACTACATCATGGCCTTGAAGCCCGTCTTCGAGCGAACCCTGAGCGAACTGGTCGAGCTTGACGGGTTGACCCTGAGCTATTACCGAGGCTGGGACAAGGACCGGGAACTCAACGAAGTACTCGCCTCCTCTCTCCTTCGTGATCAGCAGATGGGCCATACCCAGGCTGGTCCGCAGCGTGCTGATCTACGACTTCGATTGGCTGCCAACAACGCAGCCGACATTCTGTCGCGAGGGCAGCAGAAACTTGTGGTGTGTGCGCTACGCATTGCCCAAGGGCACCTCGTCAGTCAGGCTCGCCGTGGTCACTGTATTTATCTCGTGGATGATTTGCCGTCAGAACTGGACGAGCAACACCGCCGCGCATTGTGCCGCTTGCTTGAAGAATTACGCTGCCAGGTGTTCATCACCTGTGTAGATCACGAATTACTGAGGGAAGGCTGGCAGACGGAAACGCCAGTTGCTTTGTTCCACGTGGAACAAGGCTGTATCACCCAGACCCACGACCATCGGGAGTGAAGGCATGAGCGAAAATCAAACGTACGACTCCTCCAGCATCAAGGTGCTGAAAGGTTTGGATGCCGTACGCAAGCGTCCCGGCATGTACATTGGCGACACCGATGATGGTAGCGGCCTGCACCACATGGTCTTCGAAGTGGTCGACAACTCGATCGACGAAGCCCTCGCCGGTCATTGCGATGACATCACCGTCATCATCCACACGGATGAATCCATCAGCGTGCGCGACAACGGTCGCGGCATTCCGGTTGATGTGCACAAAGAAGAAGGCGTTTCCGCAGCGGAGGTCATCATGACCGTGCTGCACGCCGGCGGTAAGTTCGACGACAACTCGTACAAAGTTTCCGGCGGCCTGCACGGCGTGGGTGTTTCTGTAGTGAACGCTCTGTCCGAAAAGCTGGTACTGACAGTACGTCGCAGCGGCAAGATCTGGGAGCAGACCTACGTTCATGGTGTCCCCCAGGCGCCGATGGCGATTGTCGGTGACAGCGAAACGACCGGTACCCACATCCATTTCAAGCCTTCGGCTGAGACGTTCAAAAACATCCACTTCAGCTGGGATATCCTGGCCAAGCGGATCCGTGAGCTGTCGTTCCTCAACTCGGGCGTCGGCATTCTGCTCAAGGACGAACGCAGCGGTAAGGAAGAGTTCTTCAAGTACGAAGGTGGCCTGCGGGCTTTCGTCGAGTACCTGAACACCAACAAGACGCCGGTTAACACCCAGGTATTCCACTTCAGTGTTCAGCGTGAAGATGGCGTGGGCGTTGAAGTCGCCCTGCAGTGGAACGACAGCTTCAACGAGAACCTGTTGTGCTTCACCAACAACATTCCGCAGCGTGATGGCGGTACTCACCTGGTGGGCTTCCGTTCTTCGCTGACCCGTAGCCTGAACAGTTACATCGAGCAGGAAGGCCTGGCCAAGAAGAACAAGGTCGCAACCACCGGCGACGACGCCCGTGAAGGCTTGACCGCGATTATCTCGGTCAAAGTCCCGGACCCCAAGTTCAGCTCCCAGACCAAGGACAAGCTGGTCTCCTCGGAAGTGAAGACTGCCGTGGAACAGGAGATGAACAAGTACTTCTCGGACTTCCTGCTGGAAAACCCGAACGAAGCCAAAGCTGTTGTCGGCAAGATGATCGACGCTGCCCGAGCGCGTGAAGCGGCGCGCAAGGCGCGTGAGATGACTCGCCGTAAAGGCGCACTGGACATCGCTGGCCTGCCTGGCAAGTTGGCTGACTGCCAGGAAAAGGACCCTGCCCTTTCCGAACTGTACCTGGTGGAGGGTGACTCCGCAGGTGGCTCGGCCAAGCAAGGTCGCAACCGTCGCACCCAGGCTATCCTGCCGCTGAAGGGCAAGATCCTCAACGTCGAGAAGGCTCGCTTCGACAAGATGATCTCGTCCCAGGAGGTCGGCACGCTGATCACTGCGCTGGGCTGTGGTATCGGTCGCGAAGAGTACAACATCGACAAGCTGCGTTATCACAACATCATCATCATGACCGATGCTGACGTTGACGGTTCGCACATCCGTACCTTGTTGCTGACCTTCTTCTTCCGTCAGTTGCCTGAGCTGGTCGAGCGTGGCTATATCTATATTGCCCAGCCACCGTTGTACAAGGTGAAGAAAGGCAAGCAGGAGCAGTACATCAAGGACGACGAGGCCATGGAAGAATACATGACCCAATCGGCCCTGGAAGATGCCAGCCTGCACCTGGACGAGTCGGCGCCAGCGGTTTCCGGTGTACAACTGGAAAGCCTGGTGAACGAGTTCCGTGGTGTGATGAAGACCCTCAAGCGTTTGTCGCGCCTGTACCCACAGGAGCTGACCGAGCACTTCATCTACCTGCCGGAAGTCACCCTGGAGCAGTTGGGCGACCACGCTGTGATGCAGGCCTGGCTGGCCAAGTTCCAGGAGCGTCTGAGCAATACCCAGAAGTCGGGCCTGGCTTACAATGCCAGCCTTCGCGAAGACAAAGAGCGCAATGTCTGGCTGCCGGAAGTGGAAATCACCTCGCACGGTCTGGCCAGCTACATCACGTTCAACCGCGATTTCTTCGGCAGCAACGACTACCGTACCGTGGTCAACATCGGTGCCAAGCTGTCCAGCCTTCTGGGTGAAGGTGCCTATGTTAAGCGCGGTGAGCGTCGCAAGGCGATTGTCGAGTTCAAGGAAGGCCTGGACTGGCTGATGAACGAGAGCACCAAGCGCCACACCATCCAGCGATACAAAGGGCTGGGTGAGATGAACCCGGACCAGCTGTGGGAAACCACCATGGACCCAACCGTGCGCCGCATGCTCAAGGTCACTATCGAAGACGCGATCGCTGCCGATCAGATCTTCAACACCCTGATGGGTGACGCGGTGGAGCCTCGCCGCGAGTTCATCGAAAGCAATGCGTTGTCGGTGTCGAACCTGGACTTCTGATCAGGTTCAGACAACCGCCATAAGAAAGCCCGCGCAAGCGGGCTTTTTTATACCTCGATTTTGGCGACCTCAGTACCCACTGAGAATATTTACAATCACCCCGCTGGCGATGGCCACCAGCACGTAATCGCCGTTCACCGACAACCAACGGTGGTCACGCGGCGGTGCATAGAGGTGACGTGCGCGCCAGTCAGTCACCCAATAGCGGTCGCCGCGGTAACGGGGGGCAACGGCATGACCGCGTTGCCATTGCTGATGCGGTACCGGCATCCCCGCTTGAGGGCGGTAGTTTGGATTTTTGTAGGCCGGCGCGTGGCCGTTGCCCGGGCGCCCTTGTTGCGGCTGCTTTCCATGTTGGGGGCCGCCATGCTGAGGGTTGCCCTGATGGGCGGGACCGTTGTCATGCCCCTGGGGCGGGCCAGGTTGAGCAAAACTGGCCAGCGGTACGCTGAACATCAGCGCGGCGCAAAGCACGGTCAGGGTTTTCTTCATGTGATGCTGATCCTCTGCATGTTAAGGCCCGGCGCAACTCACTGAGCGCCTGGTGCGGTTAACTGTTCAGACAGCGGTTTTGCCAGCCTAATCCTTGGCCAGAGGTAAAGGTCGGGTAAAGGTGAACCAGGCGATCACATCGTGCCCAGGCCCAGCGCCTTCAACCGCCGATAGAGCGTGCGCTCGCTCATGCCAAGATGCCGGGCCAGTTCACTGCGTGGCCCCTGAAACTGATCCAGCGCCTGCGCCAGCTCACTCAAGTCGCCATGCCCCCTGCCCTTGGTGAAACCTGGCGCGCTCTGTGGGCCGATATCTTCGGGTAGATGCTCGGGGCGGATCAGCCCGTCATCGGCAAACAGCCTTGCCCTTTCCAGGATATTACGCAGCTCGCGGATGTTGCCTGGGAATGGATGCAGGCCTAGCTGTTTCAGCGCGCCATCGGTCAGGCTCGGCGTTGGCTTGCCAGCCATACGCTGAAGGAGGCTCTCGGCAAGCAATGGCAGGTCTTCCACACGCTCGCGCAGTGCGGGCAGCCGGATCGGAAAGCCACTGATGCGGTAATACAGATCCTCACGGAAAGTACCCTCAGCGACCATCTTCTTGAGCGGTTTGTGTGTTGCCGACACCAGGCGGAAATCCGCGTGCACGGTCCGCAGGCTGCCCACCGGGCGGAAGCTGCCGGATTCGATCAGGCGCAGCAACTTCACCTGCATCGCCATCGGCACCTCGCCGATTTCATCGAGGAACAACGTGCCGCCATGGGCCGCTTCGGCCAGGCCGATCTTGCGCTGGTTGGCGCCAGTGAACGCGCCCTTCTCGTAGCCGAACAATTCGCTCTCGAACAGCGACTCGGTCAAACCGGTGCAGTCGACCACCACCAACGGCCCACTGGCGCGCGGGCTGCCCATGTGGATGGCGCGGGCGAACAGCTCTTTACCGGTACCCGATTCACCCTGCAACAACACCGGAATTTGCGCGGGGGCGGCGCGCTGCAGGCTGGCCAGTGCCGCCTTGAACGCTGGCGCCCGCCCGACCAAGCCTTTTTGCTGGGGCTGCGCCGAGGCTAGGGTGATCGTGGTGAGCCGCTCGACAAAGGCGACCACCCTGCCCTGCTCGTCCAGGATCGGCCGCAGTTCGACATCCACATGCTCAGGGCCTCGCGGGGTGTGATGAATGTGCAGCACGCGCTCCGGCACCTTGCTGTCCCACGCCTTGCGCATCGGGCAATGTTCACCTGCCTGGTCGCAAGGTACCGCGTAGTGGTGCGAGACCTTGTGGCACTTTTCACCCAACGGCGCCTGCTCGTCTCGGCCGAACTGGCGGCGGTAGGCGGCGTTGGCGGCGAGGATGTTGTAGTCGGTATCCAGCACGATGGTGGGCAGCGCATCGTGTTCGAGGTAGGAAACCAGCGCTAGGATGATGTGATGGGCTTCAGGCATGGGGGCACCGATGTGATAACCCGGCGGAGGGTAGCAAGGACTGCCAAACACTGCCATTGGCTGACAGTCGACTGTCAATGTGGCTGCCATGTTGCCTGGCGCGTGCCAGGCAGGGCCGCATTCATTGGCCCATGCCCATGAAAAACCCTGGCATGTATCTTGATAAACCTCCGGTCACTGCCTACGCCTCTACAAAGGGTGCAGGAAACTTTGGAGAACGTGATGATCATCGGTAACAACCTTCACGTGGAAGCCTTCTTCGACGAGGCGACCTCGACCATCAGCTACCTGCTCATGGACAGCGAGACGCGCAAGTGCGCGTTGATCGACAGTGTGCTGGACTACGACCCCAAGTCCGGGCGTACCTGCACCGCATCGGCAGACCGCTTGATCGCCCAGGTTGAGGCGCTGGGTGGCCAGGTGCAGTGGATTCTGGAAACCCATGTTCACGCCGATCACCTTTCGGCATCCGCCTACCTGAAGGAAAAACTTGGCGGCCACACCGCCATCGGTGCGCACATCACCCAGGTGCAAAAAGTCTTCGGCGCGCTGTTCAATGCCGAGCCGGGTTTTGCCCGGGACGGCAGCCAGTTCGATGTACTGCTTGAGGACGAGGAAGGTTTTCGCATCGGCAACTTGCACGCCCGTGCCTTGCACACCCCGGGGCACACCCCGGCATGCATGAGTTATGTGGTGGTGGATGGTGGTGAAACGGCGGTGTTCGTCGGCGACACGCTGTTCATGCCCGACTACGGTACGGCGCGCTGCGACTTCCCCGGCGCCGACGCACGCACCCTGTACCGGTCGATCCGCCGCCTGCTGGCCTTCCCCGACCAGACCCGGTTGTTCCTGTGCCACGACTACCTGCCTGGCGGGCGCGCGATGCAGTACGTCACGACCGTGGCCGAGCAGCGCGGCAGCAATATTCACATCCATCACGGCGTTGATGAAGACAGCTTCGTAGCCATGCGCGAGGCCCGTGACAAGACCCTCGACATGCCCGTGCTGATTCTGCCATCGGTGCAGGTGAACATGCGCAGCGGTCATTTTCCCGAGCCCGAGGCCAATGGCGTGAGCTACCTGAAGATTCCACTGAACACGCTTTGATCGCTTCTACCCATAACGAGATTTCCAGGAACTACCGCCATGCCTGCCTTGCTGTCCCCTGCCAATGCTTCCGCTACCGACCACCACAAAGTGGTCATCGTCGGTGCCGGTGCCGCCGGTATCGCCACGGCGTCCAGCCTGATCAGCCGTGATCCGTCATTGGACATCGCACTGATCGACCCCGCCGACGTGCACTACTACCAGCCGGGCTGGACGATGGTCGGCGCCGGTGTGTTCAAGGCGCCGAGCACGGCGCGCACCATGGCCTCGACCATTCCCCGGGGTGTGCAATGGATCAAGGCGCGGGTGCAGGGCTTCGACCCGTTGGGCCAACTGGTCGTGCTTGAGGATGGCCGCGCCATCAGCTACGAGCAGTTGGTGGTTTGCCCTGGCCTGAAACTCGACTGGCAGGCCATCGACGGCCTGAGCGAGACCCTTGGCCGCAACGGCGTGACCTCGAACTACCGCTTTGACCTGGCGCCTTACACCTGGCAGCTGGTGCAAAATCTCAGGCAAGGCCGTGCCCTGTTCACCCAGCCGCCAATGCCGATCAAGTGTGCCGGCGCGCCGCAGAAGGCGCTGTACCTGTCTTGCGATCATTGGCTGCGCCAGGGCCATCTGGGCGATGTAAAAGCCAGTTTCTTCAACGCCGGTGCCGTGCTGTTTGGCGTAGCCGACTACGTCCCTGCATTGATGGCCTATATCGACAAGTACGCCGTGGACCTCAATTACGCCCACCGCCTGGTGGCGGTGGATGGCCCTGGCAAGCGCGCGACGTTCGTACGTACGTTGCCCGATGGTAGCCATGAAACCCGCATCGAGCCCTTCGACATGCTGCACGTGGTACCGCCGCAAGTGGCGCCCGAATTCATTCGGGAAAGCCCGCTGGCCGATAGCGCAGGCTGGGTCGATGTGGACCCGCAGACCTTGCGCCACCGAAAATTCACCAACATCCATGCCTTGGGCGACGTGGCCAGCACCAGCAATGCCAAGACTGCCGCAGCAGCGCGCAAGCAGGCGCCGGTAGTGGCCAACAATGTGCTGGTGGCGCTGGGCAGGCTGCCTACCCTCGCCCAGTACGACGGCTATGGCTCGTGCCCACTGACCGTCGAGCGCGGCAAGATCGTGCTGGCCGAGTTCACCTATGGCGGCAAGGTGGCGCCGAGCTTCCCGCGCTGGTTGCTCGATGGCCGCCAGCCGACGCGCCTGGCCTGGTTGCTGAAGGCACGGGTACTGCCACCCTTGTACTGGAAAGGCATGCTCAAAGGGCGTGAATGGCTGGCGCGCCCGCAGCCACTGGTAGCCGAGGCCGGCAAGTGATCGAACATCAACTGTTGGGCGCGGGCCTGGGCGCGATCATTGGTGCGGTGTTGGCATTGACCGGCGCCGGGGGCGGTATTCTGGCGGTGCCACTGCTGGTGTTTGGCCTTGGCCTGTCGATGGTCGAGGCGGCGCCCGTCGGCCTGTTGGCCGTGGGCCTGGCTGCCGCCGTGGGCGCCGTGCTGGGTTTGCGCCAAGGCCTGGTGCGCTACCGGGCGGCGTTGTTCATTGCCCTGATCGGCATCGCGGTCGCCCCCTTTGGCTTGATGCTGGCGCACCGCGTGCCCAATACACCGCTGGTGCTGATATTCGCCTGCGTGCTGGTCTACGCCTGCCTGCGCATCTGGCGCAAGGCCGCCAGGGAGCTGCGCGGCGAAGCTAACGATGCGCACCGCTACATCGAGCCTTGCGTGCTCAACCCGTTGCAAGGGCGTTTGCGTTGGACGCTCCCCTGCGCACGGGCCCTGGCAATGACCGGTGCGCTGTCGGGGTTGTTGTCCGGCCTGCTGGGGGTGGGCGGTGGCTTCGTGATTATTCCGGCCTTGAACCGCTACACCAACCTGCGCATGGCCAGCATCGTCTCTACCTCGCTGGCGGTGATTGCGCTGGTGTCCACCGGTAGCGTGGTCAGCGCCAGCCTGGCGGGGGTAATGCACTGGCAGGTTGGTGCCCCCTTTGCGGTCGGCGCGGTGACCGGCTTGCTGCTGGCGCGGCCACTGGCGGCCAGGCTGGCTGGGCCACGCTTGCAACAGATGTTTGCCGTGGCCGGTTGGTTGGCCGCCCTGCTGCTGGCTGGCAAGGTTCTATTGAGCTAACAGCTCGCCCTGTTCGGCGGCACACAGCGCCAGCAGGTAGTCCCACACGACCCGCAGGCGCACTGACTTGTGCAGCTCACGCCGCGTGCAGATCCAGTAACTGCGCTGGATGGTTTCGCTGGGCAGCACACGGACCAGCGTCGGGTCGTGGCGCGCCATGAAGTTGGGCAACACGGCAATGCCAAGCCCTGCGCGTGCGGCTTGTTGCTGGGCGATCACGCTGGTGCTGCGAAATGCCACGCTGGGCGACCGGCAGAAGCTGTTGAGAAACAGCAGCTCCTGGCTGAACAGCAGGTCATCGACGTAGCCGATCCAGCTGTGCCGGGCCAGGTCTTCGCGGGTGCGCAGCGGCGGCGCGCGGTCGAGGTAGGCCCGGCTCGCGTACAGGGCCAGGCGATAGTCAGTGAGCTTACGGGTGATCAGCAGGTCGGCATTGGGCCGCTCCAGGTGGATGCTGATTTCCGCCTCGCGGTTGAGGATGCTGACGAAGCGCGGTACGGCCACCAGCTCCACCTCAAGGCCCGGGTAGCGCTCGAACAGCGCGTTCATGCGCGGGGTGAAGAACATGATGCCGATGCCTTCGGTCACCCCCAGGCGGATCTTGCCCAGCGGGGTGATGGCCTGGGTAATTTCTTCCTGCGCCAGCAAAGCCACGTTTTCCATGGCTTCGGCGTGCTTGAGCAAGGCCTGGCCGGAGGGGGTCAGGTCGTAGCCCTGGGCGTGCTGCACGAACAGGGGCGTGCCCAGGCTTTTCTCGATGCTCTCGATATGCCGGGCTACTGTGCTGTGGGTGGTGTTGAGGCGTTTGGCAGCGGTGAGCAGGCGGCCGCTGCGCTGCAACTCGAGGAAAAACCGCAAATCGTTCCAGTCGAACATGCTGATCCCTGCATCTCGATTACGCGGTCGTTCCCACAATGACCGTGTGCGTTCAATGGTTGTCGCTGTGCTAAAACGCACAGCGGCTGCGCGAAATCTCGTGTTTCCACAGCGAAATTAATCAATAAGATGGTGCGGGACAAGAATAATAATCAGGCGCGAGGTTGCACATGCCATCAGCCGATTCTGTCTTCGACTACGTGGTCGTGGGTGCCGGTCCTGCCGGGTGCCTGCTGGCCAATCGCTTGTCCGCCGACCCTTCCTGCCGCGTGCTGCTGCTTGAAGCGGGTGGCCGTGACAACTATCCCTGGATACACATTCCTGTCGGCTACCTCTACTGCATCGGTAACCCCCGCACCGACTGGTGCTTCAAGACCGAGGCGCAGAACGGCCTGGGCGGCCGCAGCCTGGGTTACCCACGGGGCAAGGTGCTTGGCGGTTGTTCCTCGATCAACGGCATGATCTACATGCGCGGCCAGGCGGCCGACTATGACCGCTGGGCCGAGCAAGGCAACTCAGGCTGGGCCTGGCAGGACGTACTGCCCCTGTTCAAGGCCAGCGAAAACCACTTTGCCGGTGACAGCGAGCACCATGGCGCTGCCGGTGAATGGCGGGTCGAGCGCCAGCGCTACAGCTGGCCGATTCTCGACGCCTTCCGCGATGCGGCCGAGCAAAGCGGCATCGCCAACGTCGACGATTTCAACACGGGTGATAACCAGGGCTGTGGATACTTTCAGGTCAACCAGCGCAGCGGTGTGCGCTGGAATGCGTCCAAGGCGTTTCTGCGGCCAGTGATGAGCCGGCCGAACCTGACGGTGCTGACCGGCGTGGAAGTCGACCAGGTGCTGCTCAACAACACCCGTGCGCGTGCGGTAAAAGCCCGCTGGCAGAATGCCTGGCACGAATTCGCTGCGCGGCGCGAGATCATTCTGTGTGCCGGGGCCGTGGGCTCGCCGGGCATCCTCCAGCGCTCCGGTATCGGCCCGCGCAAATTGCTGGAAGACTTGGGGATCGGCGTGCGCCATGACATGCCCGGCGTCGGTGGCAATCTGCAGGACCACCTGCAATTGCGCCTGATCTACCAGGTCCGCAACACTCGCACCCTCAACCAGATGGCCAACAGCGTGTGGGGCAAGATGGGCATGGGCCTGCGTTACCTGTACGACCGCAGCGGCCCACTGGCCATGGCCCCCAGCCAGTTGGGCGCGTTCGTGCGCTCCAGCCCCGAGCACGCCACCGCCAACTTGCAGTACCACGTGCAGCCCTTGTCGCTGGAGCGCTTCGGCGAGCCGTTGCACCGCTTCCCGGCATTCACCGCCTCGGTGTGCAACCTGCGGCCGCTCAGCCGCGGGCGCATCGACATCGGTGCTGCAGATATGCACAGCGCGCCACGGATCGACCCCAACTACCTCAGTGACCCTGAAGATTTGCGGGTTGCCGCCGACGCCATCCGGATCACCCGGCGCATTGTCCAGGCCCCTGCCCTCGCCGCGTTCGCGCCACAGGAATACCTGCCGGGCACAGCCCTGCAAAGTGTAGAGGACCTGTTCGAGGCCGCCGGCAAGATCGGTACCACCATCTTCCACCCTGTGGGTACCTGCCGCATGGGCAGCGGCCCACTGGATGTTGTGGATAACCAGTTGCGGGTACACGGCATACCCGGCCTGCGTGTGGCCGATGCCTCGATCATGCCGCAGATCACCTCCGGCAATACCTGTTCACCCACGCTGATGATCGCCGAGAAGGCGGCGCAACTTATCCTCAAAGGAGCCGCAACCCAGACCTACCTAAACGAAGACGCAATACCGACGCCCTGACCCGGGTGCGTGCAACACCGGCAGCTTGCGGTCGGAAGCTGCCGACAGTGGAACAAAAAGAATAATCACTGTGGCCTGTGGGCCGAGGACAGCAACGATGTCGGATTACATCCAAGAGCAGGGTGCGACGGCCAGCGGCACCAGCCGTCGCGAAGAACGAAAGATCATTTTCGCGTCATCCCTCGGGACGGTTTTCGAGTGGTATGACTTTTTTCTCTATGGCGCGCTGGCAGCGGTCATCAGCAAGCAGTTCTTTGCTGGGGTCAACGACACCACGGCCTTCATCTTTGCCCTCATGGCCTTCGCCGCCGGCTTCCTGGTTCGCCCCTTCGGTGCGCTGGTGTTCGGCCGGCTGGGCGACATGATCGGGCGCAAGTACACCTTCCTGGTGACCATCGTGCTGATGGGCCTGTCGACCTTTGCCGTCGGCCTGCTGCCAACCTATGCCAGCATCGGCATCGCGGCACCGATCATCCTGGTGATCCTGCGCATGCTGCAGGGGCTGGCGCTGGGTGGTGAGTACGGCGGTGCGGCAACCTACGTGGCCGAGCATGCGCCGCAAGGCAAGCGCGGCTTCCATACCGGCTTCATCCAGTCCACCGCCACCCTTGGCTTGCTGCTGTCGCTGCTGGTGGTGTTGGGCAGCCGCTACATCAGTGGCGACCAGTTCGAAACCTGGGGCTGGCGCCTGCCGTTCCTGCTGTCGATCTTCCTGCTGGCGATCTCCACCTGGATCCGCATGAGCATGCACGAGTCGCCGGCCTTCGTGAAAATGAAGGCCCAGGGCAAGATCAGCAAGTCGCCGATCCGTGAATCGTTCACCTCCTGGCCGAACCTCAAGGTGGTACTCACCGCCCTGTTCAGCATCAACGCTGGCCAGGCGGTGACCTTCTACACGGCGCAGTTCTACGTGCTGTTCTTCATGACCCAGATGCTCAAGATGGACCCCGCCCAGGCCAACACCCTGCTGATCATCAGTGTGGTGATCGGGGCGCCGTTCTTCGTGTTCTTCGGTTGGCTGTCGGACCGCATCGGGCGGAAGCCGATTCTGATGCTGGGCCTGTTGCTGGCGACCGTGCTGTACTTCCCCCTGTTCAAGGCGCTCAGCCATTACGCCAACCCACAGATCGACGCCGCCAGCCGTCAGGCGCCGATCGTGGTCACTGCCGACCCGCAGGGCTGCACCTTCCAGTTCGACCCGGTCGGCAAGGCGCGTTTCGACAGCCCGTGCGACAAGGTCAAGACGTTCCTGGTCAAGCAGGGGCTGCCGTACAGCTCGGTGAGCGTGGCCGGCAGCGAGGTGGTGGTCAACATTGGCGACAAGACCATCAACGGTTTCGACGAAACCGCCATGCGTTCGGCGATCGAGCAGGCGGGGTACCCGGCCAAGGCTGACCCGGGGCAAGTGAACCAGGTGATGGTGGTGGTACTGATCGTGGCGATGATCCTGATCGCGACCATGACCTACGGCCCACTGGCGGCGGTGATGGTCGAGCTGTTCCCGACCCGTATCCGTTATACCTCGATGTCCCTGCCCTACCACATCGGCAACGGCTGGTTCGGTGGCTTCCTGCCGACGGTGTCGTTCGCGCTGGTGGTGTATACCGGGGATATCTTCTACGGGCTGTGGTACCCGGTGCTGGTGACCGGCATCAGCCTGGTGGTAGGGATCTTCTGCCTGAAGGAAACCAAGGACGTGGATATCGACAAGGTCTGAGGGGGTAAAACGCCCATAAAAAAACCGGCTTAAGCGCCGGTTTTTTTATGCCTCCGAAAAACTTATGCACGTTTTTCGCAAATCTGTAGCGTGAAGAAATAAACAGTTAATTCAATCACTTAACGCGTACTTGCAACCGCTCATTAAAAAACTGCTCACAAGTTATCCACAGAACGTCAGGCCATCTGCTCGTGCGGTTTTTCATCCACCGGTGGCAGCGAACCCAGGGCCCTTTGCGTGGCCTCGTTCCAGGCGGCGGCGCGGTCGTTGAGCTCGGCGATGGCACGCGGGCCGGTGCCGTTGGCATACATCGGCTCACCGATCACCACTTCGATGGTGCCCGCCCGCTTGCCCCAGCCAGCCTTCGGCCAGAACTTGCCCGCATTGTGCGCAATGGGCAGCACCGGCAGGCCAGCATTGACTGCCAGCGCGGTACCGCCGCGGGAGAACTTGCCGACGGTGCCGAATGGCACGCGGGTACCTTCCGGGAAGATCAGCACCCATACACCCTGCTTGAGCAGCTCGTCACCTTGGCTGGCGACCTGGCGCAGGGCTTCCTTTGGGTTGTCGCGGTTGATTGCGATCGGCCGCAGCATGGCCATGGCCCAGCCGAAGAACGGCACGTACAGCAGCTCGCGCTTGAGCACTTGGCTGAGCGGCGAGAAGTACTGGGAAAGGAAGAAGGTTTCCCAGGTGCTCTGATGGTTGGACAGGATCACACACGGCTCACTGGGCACATTTTCGGCGCCGGTGATCTTGTAATCGATGCCAAGGATGGTGCGGCTCAAAAATAACGCGCAACGGCACCAAAACACGTTGATGAACTTGTAACGCCTGGGGAATGACAAGAATGGCGCGACAAAAAAGCTCAGGGTGCACCAGAGCAACGAGCTGGTGCCCAGCAGCAGGTAAAAAAGAAAGATTCTGATCGCCTGCAGGATCGACATAGTGGCTTGTACCATTGCGGGCGTGCCCGCTTGAGAAAAATGCGCCAGAAGGCGCACTGTTTAAATTAGTTCTCTGGCGATAGCTGCCAGATCGTCGAAAATCAGTGTAGTTTCAGGGACGCCTTTTTCCAGGGTCCGCTCACCCTTGCCGGTTTTCACCAGCACAGGTCGTGCACCGACGGCCAGGGCGGCCTGAAGGTCACCTTGGCTGTCGCCGACAAACCACACGCCGCCAAGGGCGGCCTGGTAATGCTCGGCAATTGCCAGCAGCATGCCCGGCTTGGGCTTGCGGCAAGCGCAGCCCTCGTCCGGCCCATGCGGGCAATACACGATATGGCCCACTTCACCGCCCTGCTCGGCCACCAACGCACGCAGGCGCGTGTGCATGGCCTCCAGGGTATCCAGCGAGTAGTAGCCACGGGCAATGCCGGACTGGTTGGTGGCCACGGCCACCGTCCAGCCCGCCTTGCTCAACTGCGCGATGGCCTCGACCGAGCCGGGGATGGGGACCCACTCTTCCAGCGACTTGATGTAGGCGTCGGAGTCGTAGTTGATCACCCCGTCACGATCGAGAATCAGCAGTTTCAAGGCTTACCCCAGCAGCGAGATGTCGGCTACACCCAGGAACAGACCGCGCAGGCGGCTGAGCAGGGCATAACGGTTGGCGCGGACCTTGGCGTCCTCGGCATTGACCATCACCGCCTCGAAGAAGGCGTCGACCGGGTCACGCAGGGCAGCCAGGCGGGCCAGCGACTCGCTGTACTGGCGTGCGGCAGCCATCGGTTGCACAGCCTGGTCGGCCTGCTGGATGGCCGAGTACAGGGAGAACTCGTTGGCGTTGTCGAAGTACTTCGGCTCGACCTGTTCGGCGATGGCGCCCTCGGCCTTGCTCAGCAGGTTCGATACGCGCTTGTTCACCGCCGCCAGGGCTTCGGCTTCCGGCAGTTTGCGGAAAGCCTGCACGGCCTGCACGCGCTGGTCGAAGTCCAGGGCAGAGCCCGGCTTCAGGGCACGTACCGACAGGTAGGTGGCAACGTCGATGCCTTCGTCTTCGTAGCGCGCACGCAGGCGGTCGAAGATGAACTCCAGCACTTGCTCGGCCAGGCCAGCGGCCTTGACCTTGGCGCCGAACTGCTTGACCGCGAATTCGGCGGCACCGGTCAGGTCCAGGTCCAGCTGCTTCTCGATCAGGATGCGCAGCACACCCAGTGCGGCGCGGCGCAGGGCGTACGGGTCTTTGCTACCGGTAGGCAGCATGCCGATACCGAAGATGCCGACCAGGGTGTCGAGTTTGTCGGCGATGGCCACGGCAGCACCGGTCAGGGTCTGCGGCAGTTCAGCGCCAGCGCCACGCGGCATGTACTGCTCATTCAGGGCCATGGCGACGTCTTGCGGCTCGCCATCGTTGAGCGCGTAGTAGTAACCGGCAACACCCTGCATTTCAGGGAATTCGCCGACCATCTCGGTGGCCAGGTCGCACTTGGACAGCAGGCCGGCGCGGCCGGCGCGCTGGGCATCCCCGCCAATCAGTGGCGCGATGAATGCGGCCAGCTTGGAAACGCGTTCGGCCTTGTCGTAGACGGTGCCCAACTGAGCCTGGAACACCACGTTCTTGAGGCGCTCATTGAAGGTTTCCAGCGGCTGCTTCTTGTCTTGCTTGAAGAAGAACTCGGCGTCGGTAAGGCGTGGGCGCACGACCTTCTCGTTGCCTTCGACGATCTGCTTCGGGTCGCGGCTTTCGACGTTGGCCACGGTAATGAAGCGCGGCAGCAGCTTGCCTTCGCTGTCCAGCAGGCAGAAGTACTTCTGGTTGTCCTGCATGGTGGTGATCAGGGCTTCTTGCGGCACGTCGAGGAAACGCTCCTCGAACGAGCACACCAGCGGCACTGGCCACTCGACCAGGGCGGTCACTTCGTCCAGCAGCGCGGGCGGCACGATGGCGCTGCCTTCCTGCTGCATGGCCAGTTCCGCAGTGCGTTTGGCGATCAGCTCGCGGCGCTCGGAGAAGTCGGCCAGCACGTAGGCTTTGCGCAGGTCTTCAACGTAGTTGGCCGGGGTAGTGATGACCACGTTTTCCGGGTGATGGAAACGGTGCCCGCGGGACTCACGGCCGGCTTGCTGGGCGAGGATGGTGCAGTCGACGACCTGGTCACCGAGCAGCATCACCAGCCACTGGGTC
Organism: Pseudomonas sp. Irchel s3f19; assembly: GCF_900187555.1. NCBI lineage: Bacteria > Pseudomonadati > Pseudomonadota > Gammaproteobacteria > Pseudomonadales > Pseudomonadaceae > Pseudomonas > Pseudomonas sp. Irchel s3f19. Next base: position 871,993 of record NZ_FYDW01000002.1, read on the forward strand.
GGGCGCACGAACTCTTCGCGGCTGGCGCCCCAGCGCATGCGCTTGGGGATCGGCAGGTCGTTGAGCGAGTCTTCGACGATGGTCGGCAGCAGGCCGAGGGTGGCCTTGCCCGGGATGTGCTGGGAGAAGCGCAGCTTGGCGCCGCTCTGGTCGATCTCGGCCAGCTCGACGCCGCACTTCTTGGCGAAGCCCAGGGCGGCCTGGGTCGGGTTGCCTTCGGCGTCGAAGGCCGCCTGGCGGGGCGGGCCATCGATATTGATGCTGCGGTCAGGCTGCTGCACGTCGAGCTGGCGAATCAGCACGGCCAGGCGGCGCGGCGCGGCGTACACCGACTTGGCGGCGTAGTTCAGGCCTGCGGCCTGCAGGCCTTTCTCGATACCGGCCAGGAAGGCGTCGCCGAGGGTGGCCAGGGCTTTGGGTGGCAGCTCTTCGGTGCCCAGTTCTACCAGGAAATCTTGAGCACTCATTGTGCAGCCTCCAGCTTAGCCAACACTTCGTCACGCAGTTCAGGGGTCGCCATCGGGAAGCCCATGCGTGCGCGGGCTTGCAGATAGCTTTGCGCCACGTCCCGGGCCAGGGTACGTACACGCAGGATGTAACGCTGGCGCTCGGTCACCGAGATGGCGCGGCGGGCGTCGAGCAGGTTGAAGGTGTGCGAGGCCTTCAGGACCATTTCGTAGGTCGGCAGCGGCAGCTCCAGCTTGATCAGGCGGTTGGCTTCGCTTTCGTAGAAATCGAACAGCTCGAACAGCTTCTCGACGTTGGCGTGTTCGAAGTTGTAGGTCGACTGCTCCACTTCGTTCTGGTGGAACACGTCGCCGTAGGTGACCTTGCCGAACGGGCCATCGGCCCAGACCAGGTCGTAGACCGAGTCGACGCCCTGGATGTACATGGCCAGGCGTTCCAGGCCATAGGTAATCTCACCGGTGACCGGGTAGCACTCGATGCCGCCGACCTGCTGGAAGTAGGTGAACTGGGTCACCTCCATGCCGTTCAGCCAGATTTCCCAGCCCAGGCCCCAGGCGCCGAGGGTCGGCGATTCCCAGTTGTCTTCGACGAAACGGATGTCGTGGACCAGCGGATCCAGGCCGATGGCTTTCAGCGAGCCGAGGTACAGCTCCTGGAAGTTGGCCGGGTTCGGCTTGAGCACTACCTGGAACTGGTAGTAGTGCTGCAGGCGGTTTGGGTTTTCGCCATACCGCCCGTCGGCAGGGCGACGGCTAGGCTGCACGTAGGCGGCGTTCCAGGTCTCTGGGCCAACGGCGCGCAGGAACGTGGCGGTATGGAAAGTGCCGGCGCCTACTTCCATATCGTAGGGCTGAAGCACCACACAACCTTGAGCTGCCCAGTAGTTCTGCAGGGCGAGGATCAGGTCTTGGAAGGTACGCACGGCTGGCGTAGGCTGGCTCACGAAATTCACCTGTATCTGGGGATGCGGATGTAAAGAGCGGGAGTATAACCTGATTCGCCTCGCCCTCTACTCATTGGAGCCTTATGCCACGCTGCTTTTGGTGTACCGACGATCCGTTGTACCAGGCCTACCACGACCAGGAATGGGGAACACCGCAGCGTGATCCGGCGTTGCTGTTCGAGATGCTTTTGCTCGAAGGGTTCCAGGCTGGGCTGTCATGGATCACGGTTTTGCGTAAACGCGAGCGCTATCGCGAGGTGCTGCACGGCTTCGATCCGTTGAAGTTGTCGCAGATGAGCGATGAACGCATCGAAGCGCTGATGCTCGACGCCGGCATCATCCGCAACCGCCTCAAGCTCAAGGCCGCCCGGCGCAACGCCCAGGCCTGGCTGGCTGTGGATAACCCCGCCGAGTGGCTCTGGTCGTTTGTCGGCGGCAAGCCCAAGGTCAATCATTTCGTGGGCCGCAGCGACGTGCCGGCGGTCACCGACGAAGCCAAGGCGATGAGCAAGGCCTTGCAAAAAGCTGGCTTCACCTTTGTTGGCCCGACCATCTGCTACGCCTTCATGCAGGCCACCGGCATGGTCATGGACCACACCACCGATTGTGATCGCTACGCCGCCTTGGCGCGCTGAAGGGGTACAATGCGCGCCTTGCTGAAATAAGGAATTCGCCTGTGGAAAAGTTCAAGGGCGCCCTGATGGTCGGGGTGCTTCGACTGTTCGCCAAGTTGCCCTGGGGCGCGGTACAGCGCGTCGGCGCCGGTATCGGCTGGCTGATGTGGAAGGTCCCGAACGGGTCGCGCAACGTGGTGCGTATCAACCTGGCCAAGTGTTTCCCCGAGATGGACCCGGTCGCGCGTGAGCAGCTGGTTGGCCATGCGCTCAGAGATATCGGCAAGTCCTTCGTCGAGAGTGCGTGCGCCTGGATCTGGCCACCGCAGCGTTCGCTGGAGCTGGTCAAGGAAGTGCAAGGCCTGGAAGTGCTGGAGCAGGCCCTTGCCTCGGGCAAGGGCGTGGTCGGCATCACCAGCCACCTGGGTAACTGGGAAGTGTTGAACCACTTCTACTGCAACCAGTGCAAACCGATCATCTTCTACCGCCCGCCGAAACTGAAGGCCGTGGATGACCTGCTGCGTGAGCAGCGGGTGCAGATGGGTAACCGCGTCGCGCCTTCGACCAAGGAAGGCATCCTCAGTGTGATCAAGGAAGTGCGCCGCGGTGGGCAAGTGGGCATCCCAGCCGACCCGGAGCCGGCGGAATCGGCCGGGGTGTTCGTGCCATTTCTCGGTACCCAAGCGCTGACCAGCAAGTTCGTGCCGAACATGCTGGCCGGTGGCAAGGCGGTAGGGGTGTTCCTGCATGCGCTGCGGCTGCCGGATGGCTCTGGGTTCCGGGTGATTCTGGAAGCGGCGCCTGAAGCGATGTACAGCACGGATGTGACCGAATCGGCGGCGGCCATGAGCAAGGTGGTCGAACGGTATGTGCGCGAGTACCCGAGCCAGTACATGTGGAGCATGAAGCGCTTCAAGAAGCGCCCGGCCGGTGAGCCGCGCTGGTATTGAGATTTTTTGGGGGCGCTTTGCGCCCCATTCGCGGGGCCAGCCCGCTCCCACAAGTCCTGCGCAGCCTGAGGGTCACTCTGTACCTTGTGGGAGCGGGCTTGCCCCGCGAATGGGCTGCAAAGCAGCCCCGGCAATTTCAGACTTTATTCAGCTTCTTGAGGAACACCGCCATCTCTTTCTCGGCCTGCTTATCCCCATGGGCCTGCGCCGCCACGATCCCGTCCTCCCAGGCCTTGCGCGCCGCCGCCAAATCACCCTGCAACTGATACGCCTTGCCCAGCAGCTTCCACGCCGCCGAATACTTAGGGTCCTGCTCCACGCACCGTGCCAGGTGCACCGCCGCCTCAGCCCCGTTGCCCTCATCCAGCCAGCCTTTGCCCAGGCCAAATCTCAGCAGTGGGTTATCCACACCCTTGGCCAGCATTTTCTCCAGCGACTCGCGCATGCCCACTTCTCCTAGAAGAAACTCAAGCCGACGTGGAACAGCTTCTCCACATCCCGAATGTGTTTTTTATCCACAACGAACAGAATCACGTGGTCACCCGACGCGATCATCGTGTCGTCGTGGGCAATCATCACCTCTTCGTCGCGGATGATCGCGCCGATCGTGGTACCCGGTGGCAGGGCGATGTCTTCAATGGCCTTGCCCACCACCTTGCTCGATTTCGAATCGCCGTGCGCCACGGCCTCGATGGCCTCGGCCGCGCCGCGGCGCAGGGAGTGCACGCTGACGATGTCGCCACGCCGCACGTGCGCCAGCAAGGTGCCGATGGTGGCCAACTGCGGGCTGATGGCGATGTCGATTTCACCGCCCTGCACCAGGTCCACGTAGGCCGGGTTGTTGATGATGGTCATCACCTTGCGCGCACCCAGGCGCTTGGCCAGCAGCGACGACATGATGTTGGCCTCGTCGTCGTTGGTCAGGGCCAGAAAGATGTCGGCGTCGGCGATGTTCTCTTCGAGCATCAGGTCTTTGTCTGACGCACTGCCCTGTAGCACCACGGTGCTTTCCAGGGTGTCGGAGAGGTGGCGGCAGCGGGCCGGGTTCATCTCGATGATCTTCACCTGGTAGCGGCTTTCGATGGCCTCGGCCAGGCGCTCGCCGATCTGCCCGCCACCGGCGATCACCACACGCTTGTTGGTCTCGTCGATGCGCCGCAGCTCGCCCATCACCGCGCGAATGTCTTTTTTCGCGGCGATGAAGAACACTTCGTCATCGGCCTCGATCACGGTGTCACCGCGTGGGGTGATCGGCCGGTCACGGCGGAAGATTGCCGCCACGCGGGTGTCCACATTGGGCATGTGCGCGCGGATCTGGCGCAGCTGCTGGCCCACCAGTGGGCCGCCGTAGTACGCCTTGACCGCCACCAGTTGCGCCTTGCCTTCGGCGAAGTCGATCACCTGCAAGGAGCCCGGGTGCTCGATCAGGCGCTTGATGTAGTTGGTCACCACCTGCTCGGGGCTGATCAGCACGTCCACCGGGATGTGGTCGTTGTGGAACAGCTCTTCGCGGGTGAGGTAGGCTGATTCGCGTACCCGGGCGATCTTGGTCGGGGTATGGAACAGCGAATAGGCGACCTGGCAGGCCACCATGTTGGTCTCGTCGCTGTTGGTCACCGCCACCAGCATGTCGGCGTCGTCGGCGCCGGCCTGGCGCAGCACCGTCGGCAGCGAGCCGCGGCCCTGCACCGTGCGGATGTCCAGGCGGTCGCCGAGGTCGCGCAGGCGCTCGCCGTCGGTGTCGACCACGGTGATGTCGTTGGCCTCGCTGGCCAGGTGCTCTGCCAGCGTACCGCCCACCTGCCCTGCGCCGAGGATGATGATCTTCATCCGCTACTCCCTGAACCGTTGTGCTTATCCGCGTGAAGCGGCGATCTTGATCAGCTTGGCATAATAGAAACCGTCGTGGCCGCCTTCCTGGGCCAGCAACTGGCGGCCGTGGGGCTGGCGCAAGCCGGCCTCGGTGGCCAGGTCCAGCTCACGGGCGCCCGGGGTGCGGGCGAGGAACGCCTCGATCACCTCGGTGTTTTCGGTCGGCAGGCTCGAGCAGGTGGCGTAGAGCAGCATGCCGCCTACTTCCAGGGTTGGCCACAGGGCATCGAGCAGCTCGCCTTGCAGCGTGGCCAGGGCCGGAATGTCGTCGGCCTGGCGGGTCAGCTTGATGTCCGGGTGGCGGCGGATCACGCCGGTGGCCGAGCACGGGGCGTCGAGCAGGATGCGCTGGAAAGGTTTGCCGTCCCACCAGCCGGCGGTGTCGCGGGCATCACAGGCGATCAGTTCGGCGTCCAGTTGCAGGCGCTCGAGGTTCTCGCGCACGCGGGTCAGGCGTTTGGCCTCCAGGTCGATGGCCACCAGGTGTGCAAGGCCGGCCTCGGCTTCGAGCAAGTGGCAGGTCTTGCCGCCCGGGGCGCAGCAGGCGTCGAGCACGCGTTGGCCGGGGGCCAGTTCGAGCAGGTCGGCAGACAATTGCGCGGCCTCGTCCTGCACGCTCACCCAGCCTTCGGCGAAGCCCGGCAGGCTGCGCACATCACAGGGCTCATTCAGCACGATACCGTCGCGGCTGAACTGGCAGGCGCTGGCGCCGACGCCGGCCTCTGCCAGCAAGGCCAGGTAGGCATCGCGGCTGTGGCGGCGGCGGTTGACCCGCAGGATCATCGGCGGGTGGGCGTTGTTGGCGGCGCAGATGGCTTCCCATTGCTCTGGCCAGAAGGCTTTCAGCGCTTTCTGCAGCCACCGAGGGTGCGCAGTGCGTACCACCGGGTCGCGCTCCATGCTGGCGAGCAGCGCTTCGCCTTCACGCTGGGCGCGGCGCAGCACGGCATTGAGCAGGGCCTTGGCCCACGGTTTTTTCAGCTTGTCGGCGCAGCCAACGGTCTCGCCGATGGCGGCGTGTGCCGGAATGCGCGTGTAGAACAGCTGGTACAAGCCGACCAGCAGCAGTGCCTGCACATCGGCATCGGCGGCCTTGAACGGCTTTTGCAGCAACTGCGCGGCCAACAGGTCGAGGCGCGGCTGCCAGCGGGCGGTGCCGAACGCCAGGTCCTGGGTCAGGCCACGGTCGCGTTCATCGACCTTGTCCAGTTGCGCCGGCAACGAACTGTTCAGCGAGGCCTTGCCGCTGAGCACAGCGGCAAGGGCACGGGCGGCGGCCAGGCGTGGGTTCATTGGCCGAGCACCTTGCCGTTGGCGAACTTCTCGCGGCGGCTGTTGAACAGGTCGCTGAAGTTCAGCGCCTTGCCGCCGGGCAGTTGCAGGCGGGTCAGGCTCAAGGCTTGATCACCACAAGCGACCTCCAGGCCATCTTTGCTGGCAGACAGGATCTCGCCGGGGGCGCCCTTGCCTGTGGACAACCTGGCCGCCAGCACCTTCACGCTTTCGCCGTCCAGGGTGCTATGGCACACCGGCCACGGGTTGAAGGCACGGATCAGGCGCTCCAGCTCCACGGCCGGGCGGCTCCAGTCGATGCGCGCTTCGTCTTTGTTCAGCTTGTGTGCATAGGTGGCCAGGGTGTCGTCCTGGACTTCACCTTGCAGCGTGCCGGCGGCGAGGCCAGCGATGGCCTGTAGGACGGCCGGTGGGCCCATTTCGGCGAGGCGATCGTGCAGGGTGCCGCCGGTGTCTTCGGCGCTGATCGGGGTGACCACCTTGAGCAGCATCGGCCCGGTGTCCAGGCCGGCTTCCATGCGCATCACGGTTACGCCGCTCTCGGCGTCACCGGCTTGCACGGCGCGCTGGATCGGCGCAGCACCGCGCCAGCGTGGCAGCAGCGAGGCGTGGCTGTTGATGCAGCCCAGGCGGGGAATATCCAGCACGGCCTGGGGCAGGATCAGGCCGTAGGCGACCACCACCATCAGGTCGGGCTTGAGCGCGGCGAGTTCTGCCTGGGCATCGGCGTTGCGCAGGGTCGGCGGTTGCAGCACCGGGATGTCGTGGGCCACGGCCAGGGCCTTGACCGCGCTCGGCATGAGCTTCTGGCCACGGCCGGCGGGGCGGTCTGGCTGGGTGTAGACGGCCACGATCTCATAGGGGCTGTCGAGCAGTGCCTTGAGGTGTTCGGCGGCAAACTCTGGAGTGCCTGCGAAGACGATGCGCATGGAGTTCTCGCTGCAAAAAAGAAGAAGGCTTGCCGGAGCAAGCCTTCTGGAAGGTGGGGATCAGGCGTTCTGGCGGTGCTGCTTTTCCAGCTTCTTCTTGATTCGGTCGCGTTTGAGCGTGGACAGGTAGTCGACGAACAGCTTGCCGTTGAGGTGATCGAACTCGTGCTGCACGCACACGGCCAGCAGGCCTTCGGCTTCGAGCTCAAAGGGCTTGCCGTCGCGGTCCAGGGCTTTGACGCGCACCCGCAGAGGGCGGTCGACGTTCTCGTAGAAGCCAGGCACCGACAGGCAGCCTTCCTGGTATTGGCCCATGTCGTGGGTCAGCTCTTCGACCACCGGGTTGATGAAAACCCGTGGCTCGCTGCGGTCTTCGCTCAGGTCCATCACCACAAGCTGTTTGTGGACGTTGACCTGGGTCGCCGCCAGGCCGATGCCAGGCGCCTCGTACATGGTTTCAAACATGTCGTCGATCAGCTGGCTCAGGGCGTCGTCGAACACCGTCACCGGTTTGGCGATGGTGCGCAGGCGCGGGTCCGGGAATTCGAGAATGTTCAAGATGGCCATAAGGTCGGGCAGTCACTGTGCGTTCGGTTGAAAACTGAACACACATAATAAAGGTAATCGGCGATTTCGGCACCTGGCAAGCTCGTCTAGGGTGTCTATGGGCTTGATAGCGTCCGATTAATGGACAGCTTTTCAAAGTGTTACCCACAAACTTATCCACAGGTTGTGCCACGTAAATGGCCCTGTTTCGATCAAGGATGATCTCGATGCCGATCCCCCACTCGTCGCTTTGCCCGCCTGCCGAACTGGAAGCGCGATTACGCCTGCACCGCCTTCCCGAGACCGGGCTGCGTCGTTTTCACACCTTGCTGCAAGCCTTCGGCAGCGCCTCTTCAGCGCTGAGTGCGCCGGCCGGCGCCTGGCGAGCGCTGGGCATGGCGCAGGCCACCATCGACGCGCGGCGCAGCGCCGAAGTACGCGACGGCGCACTGGCTGCGATGGCCTGGCTAGAGCATCCCGGCCAGCATTTGCTGATGTGGGACAGCCTTGGCTACCCAGCGTTGCTGGGTGAAATCGACGATCCACCGCCGTTGCTTTTCGTCGCCGGTGACCCTGCTTTGCTTGAGCGGCCACAGCTGGCAATTGTGGGCAGCAGGCGTGCTTCACCCCCCGCGCTCGACACCGCCAGGGCATTTTCCCGTTACCTGTCGCAGGCCGGTTTCACCATTACCAGTGGGCTGGCGTTGGGCATCGACGGTGCCGCTCATCGGGCTGCTCTGCAGGCTGGCGGGGGGACGATCGGTGTGCTCGGCACGGGCTTGCAAAAACTTTATCCACAGCGCCACCGCGAGCTTGCCCAGGCGATCATCGACAGCGGTAGCGCACTGGTTTCCGAGTACCCGCTGGATGCCGGGCCGCTGCCGGGCAATTTTCCACGGCGCAATCGCATCATCAGCGGTTTGTCGCTGGGCGTGCTGGTGGTGGAGGCGAGCCTGGCCAGTGGTTCGTTGATAACCGCGCGGCTGGCGGCCGAGCAGGGCCGTGAGGTTTACGCCATCCCCGGTTCGATCCACCACCCAGGGGCCAAAGGCTGTCACCAGTTGATCCGTGATGGCGCGCTACTGGTGGAAAGCGTGGAGCAGATTCTGGAAAGCCTGCGAGGCTGGCAGAACCTGCCCCCTGCGATAGTGGACGAATATGTCCACCCCCTGCTTGCTCTGCTGCATGCTGCGCCACAGACTACCGAAAGCCTGGCCCGGTGCAGCGAGCAGCCGCTGGCCGACGTGCTGGCGCAACTGACCGAACTGGAGCTGCAAGGCCAGGTCAGCAATGAAGCCGGGCGTTGGTTTGCCCGTGCGGGCTAAGTACACTGCGCGCAAGCAAGGTTCATAGGCGGAGAGAGAGAAATGGTGAGCAGTTTTCGTGTGCAACAAGCCGCACGTGAGATCCGGGCGGGCGCGGTGATTGCCTACCCGACTGAAGCGGTCTGGGGCCTGGGCTGCGACCCGTGGAACGAGGACGCGGTGTACCGCCTGCTGGCGCTCAAGTCGCGGCCTGTGGATAAAGGCCTGATCCTGGTCGCCGATAACATCCGCCAGTTCGACTTCCTGTTCGAGGATTTCCCCGAGGACTGGATCGACCGCATGGGCAGCACCTGGCCTGGCCCTAATACCTGGCTGGTGCCGCACCAGGACCTGTTGCCCGAGTGGGTGACAGGTGAGCACGACACGGTGGCACTGCGGGTCAGCGACCACCCGCAGGTGCGTGAGTTGTGTGCATTGGTTGGGCCGTTGATTTCCACCTCGTGCAACCCCGGCGGGCGCCCGGCGGCGAAAACCCGGTTGCGGGTGGAGCAGTACTTCCATGGGCAGTTGGATCTGGTACTGGGCGGGGCGCTGGGCGGGCGGAAGAACCCGAGTGTGATTCGCAACCTGGCGACTGGCGAAGTCGTTCGTCCGGGCTAAATTGCCAAGCGCCAATACACCTCCTTGTGGGAGCGGGCTTGCCCCGCGAAGAGGCCAGCCCAGGCGGCCAGTGTGTATAGCCCGGGCTTCGCCCTGGTTCGCGGGGCAAGCCCGCTCCCACATTTGTGGACTGCCCCCAAAAAGTTGGACAGTTCTATGCTGCCGCCTGGGTCCTGTACTCGACAGGGCTCAGGCCATTGAGCCTCAGCTTGATGCGGTCATGGTTGTAGTAGTGGATGTACTCATCCAAGCC